>JAAYFY010000076.1 GCA_012728015.1 Clostridiaceae bacterium
GAAAAAATCATATGAAATCAACTCAAACGCCTTCCATCATTTTACTAAATTAATAACTGATATTCAAGGAGTCAACCAATATTTTTAACATTGCCCGCTTGCCGAGAGCCTGCGTATCAAGCCACTTAAGGCTGTCCATGCTCCTGAACCAGGTGATTTGCCTCTTGGCAAGGTGCCGGGTTCCCAGTTTTATCCTGTCAACAGCTTCTTCCATTGTACATTCCCCGGAAATAGCCGCGGCTATCTCCTTATAGCCTAGGGCCTGGAGCGATACCAGGTCCCTTGAATAGCCCATATTAAGGATTTCCGCCACCTCGTCCGCAAGACCTTTCTCCATCATGAGATCGGCGCGTTTATCGATCCTTTCATACAACTTCTGCCGGTCCATTATTAAGCCGAAGACCAGGTAATCGAACTTTGGCGGCTCTTTCCTGGCTTCCGCCTGATGCTCGGTTATGGTCCTTCCGGTTGTTTCAAAGACTTCTAAAGCCCGTATGACTCTTTTGACGTTATTGGGATGAATCCTGCGGGCGCTTTCAGGATCAATCTCCCTGAGCCTGTCATGAAGGTACTCCGGCCCGTATTGTTCGGCCAGGGTTTTCATGCGCTCCCTGAATCCCCAGTCGCTTATTGTGTCTGAAAATTGGATGTTGTATACCAGCGAGCTGATATATAGCCCGGTTCCTCCCGCCACTATAGGCACCTTTCCCCGGGAAAGGATGTTTTTTATGGTATCTTCCGCCATGGCCTTATACCGGGCCACGCTGAATTCCTCGTCGGGATAAACGATATCAATCATATGGTGCGGGATCCCTCTTTGCTCTTCAAGGGTTGGTTTTGCCGTCCCTATGTTCATATACCGGTAAACCTGGGCTGAGTCGGCTGAGATAACCTCGCCGTCAACCAGGAGAGCCAGTTCAACGGCCATCTCGGTTTTTCCAGTGGCAGTGGGCCCGCCCAGCACAATTACCTTTTTCAAATCAAGCCCTCCCCTGCCTATACTATCCGCTTGAACCTCTTCTCCAGTTCCTTTTGGGAAATACTGATTATAACAGGCCTTCCATGGACGCAAGTGTAGGGGTTCTCCATGGAGATAAGCTGGTCAACCAGGGCCCTTATCTCATCCTTCTCCATCCTGCGGTTAGCCTTGATGGCGCTCTTGCAGGCCATCATGTAGATGGCCTGGTCGCTGATCCCGCTTTTCTCACCGGATGTTCCCATCCACCTGTCCAGTATCTCATTGAAGTCGTACAGGACAAATCCGCCCGGGATATCGGGAACGCTTCTTATTATGACTGTCTGCGGTCCGAAGGCTTCTATCTCAAAACCCGCCCTCTCAAAGTCGGCCATCCTTGAGGACAGGAAATCGTACTCTTCCGGTGAAAGCCTGATAATATAGGGTTCCAGGACCATTTGGGAGAAGACTTGTCCCCCCGAGATCCTCTTTTTCAGCGTTTCATAGCGTATCCTTTCATGGGCCGCATGCTGGTCTATCAGATACATGGTTTGCCCGTGCTGGAGTATGATGTATGTGTCGAATACCTGGCCTATGATCTCGGCCTCCCTTAAGATGCCGGCTCCTTGCCCATTATCCTGGATCGGCCCCATCGGCTCCTGGGATCCGGTAATACCCTGTGCGGGCATTTCGGCCTTTCCTGGCTTTTGGGAAACCGGTTCCATGGCGGGCCGTGAAGGTTCTGCGGGCTCAATCCTGCATTGTGTGCCGTTATCGGTTTTTGCCGCGGTCTTATGCGGATAGGGGAAACTCTGCGGAGGAGGAAGATTTGAGGCAGGCCTTTTGGGGGCTGCCATTTCCATCTGCTGAGGAGGGGCAGCTTGCGGGGCTGCGCTTATCGGCGCCTCGTAGGACGGGCCTGTTACCTCCCGGATCAGTGAAGCAGAGGATAACGCGCCCTTTACCCCGTGGAAGACGGCCAGGTACACGGCTTTTTCATTGGAGAACCTGACTTCCAGCTTCTGCGGGTGGACGTTCACATCATACAGCTCGGGAGAAATACTAACATTCAGAACGCAGAACGGGAATTTGTTCTGCATGAGGAGGGTTTTATACGCATCTTCCAGGGCTGCCGTTAGGACCTTGTTTCTGACGGTGCGGCCGTTTATGAAGAAAAACTGGTTATTCCTGTTCCCCCTGGCTGTCTCGGGCTTTCCGGCAAAACCGGAGACCTTGATACCAGACTCCTCATGATCCACGGGCAGGACCGATTTCGCGGTCTCGCTTCCAAAAAGGCTGTAGATCACGCTTTTAAGGTCATGGTTGCCCGGGGTATGGTGCTGAACCTGTCGGTTGTTTACGAACTTGATGGAGATCCCGGGGTGGGCCAGGGCAAGACGCACCATCATGGAAGACACATATCCGGCCTCGGTGCTGTCCTTTTTCAGGAATTTATATCTTGCGGGAGTGTTGTAGAATAGGTCCCGTACTACAATGGTAGTTCCCGTGGGGCAGCCGGTCTGCGATACCGAAACAACCTTTCCGCCCTCAAGCCTTATAAGGGTGCCCGTCTGCTCTGACGCTGTCTTGGTACGCACCTCCAGGTGGGATACGGCAGCGATGGAAGCGAGGGCCTCTCCGCGGAAACCCATGGTGGCAAGGCAATCCAGGTCTTCAATCCTCCGGATTTTGCTGGTGGCATGCCTTTCAAAGGCCAGCTCCGCATCGTCGCTCTCCATGCCGCGGCCGTTATCGGTCACCCTTATGTAGGATATGCCGCCGTTTTTTATCTCAACGGTTATGGCCGTGGCTCCAGCGTCGATGGAGTTTTCCACAAGCTCCTTCACAACCGATGAGGGCCGCTCTATAACCTCGCCGGCTGCTATCTGGTTGGCGGTTTTTTCATCAAGGATAATAATGCTTCCCATAAAACCTCCTCCACGGGGAAGGTCCCTGCGGTTTACTTTAGTTTCTGCTGGAGGTTGTAGAGCTTGTTGAGCGCGTCTAACGGGGTCAGGAGCGAAGGGTCCAGCGACCTCAGCTCGTCCAGCACCTCATGCTCGGCCTTAGTGAGGGAACTGGACGCAAACAGGTCAAGCTGCCCTTCAACGGGCTTAGCTGTCTTTCTCCTGGGATTCTTGTTGATATCTGCCTCTTCCAGTTCCTCTAAGATAATCTTGGCCCGCTGGATCACAGCGTCGGGAATTCCCGCCAGCTTTGCCACCTCCACCCCGTAACTCCTGTCGGCGCCGCCCCGCGTAATCTTCCTCAGGAAGATGATGTCGTCCCCTCTCTTCCTTACCGATACGCAATAGTTTTTAATACCGTGAAGCCTGTCCTCCAGCTCGGTCAGCTCATGGTAATGGGTGGCAAACAGGGTCCTTGTGCCAAGCCTTGCCCTGTCGTTTATATACTCGATAACCGCCCAGGCAATGCTGAGCCCATCGTGGGTACTGGTTCCGCGTCCGATTTCATCCAGGATCAAAAGGCTTCTGGGCGTGGCATTGGACAGGATGTTGGCCATCTCGCTCATCTCCACCATGAAGGTACTCTGGCCTGATGCCAGGTCGTCCGATGCTCCGACCCGTGTGAAAATGCGGTCCACCATGCCGATCCGGGCATAGGCGGCTGGAACAAAGCTCCCCGCCTGGGCCATAAGTACCATCAGTGCTACTTGGCGCATATAGGTAGATTTTCCTGCCATATTCGGCCCGGTAATGATGGAGATCCTGTTGTCCTCGGTATCGAGCCAGGTATCGTTGGGAACGAAGGGGTTTTCGGCAAGCGTCTTTTCCACCACAGGATGGCGGCCTTCCTTAATCTCTATAATGCCCCCTTCGTAAACCTTGGGTTTTACATAATTGTTCCTGTCCGCCACCTCAGCCAGGGAACAGAGCGCGTCCAGCTCTGCAATGCAATGGGCTGTCACCTTAAGGCGCCGTACATGCACCGAAACAGTATCCCTAACCTGGCAGAAAAGCTCATATTCCAACTGGACCACCCTTTTCTCGGCGCCAAGGATGGTTTTCTCCAGTTCAACCAGGGGATCGAAAGTAAACCGTTCGGAGTTGACCAGCGTCTGCTTACGGACATAATCATCGGGAACCTGGGGGATATTAGGCTTGGTAACCTCTATGTAATACCCGAAATTGTCGTTGTACCGTATCTTCAGGCTCTTGATACCCGTTCTCGCGCGCTCCCTGGCTTCCAGTTCCGCAATCCAGTTCTTGCCCTCGGTGGCCGCTTTACGCAGCCGGTTCACCTCTTCATCATACCCTTCCTTGATGATCCCGCCTTCCTTGACCGACAGCGGTGGATCATCGGCTATGGCCTTTTCAATCAGCCCGGCTATATCCTCAAGAAGATCCAGTCTCTCCGCCATGGTGCCGTTAAGGCCGTTTTTGAGCCCTGAAACCATCTCCTTTATGTACGGCAGCTTGGAAAGCGAGAGTTTAAGCGAGATCAGATCCCGCGCGTTTACGTTACCGAATACCAGCTTTCCTGCCAGCCTTTCAATATCGTAAACACCCCTTAAAAGATCCATCAGCTCGTTTCGCACCATAAAGCCATCTTTGAGCTCTTCCACCGCATCAAGCCGCATTTGGATCTCATCGGCGTCCAACAGAGGCTGTTCAAGCCAGCGCCTTAAAAGCCTTCCCCCCATGGCTGTGGTGGTTTTATCCAGGACCCACAGGAGGGCCCCTTTTTTCTTGCCTTCGCGCATGGTTTCGGTGATCTCAAGATTCCGCCTCGACGCGCTGTCAATAATCATGTATTGTTCGATCTTGTAGTCCTGGATGGATTCGATGTGTTTAAGATCAACTTTTTGGGTGCTTTCTATGTAATCCAGGAGGGCTCCGGTGGCACACCTTGCCAACTCCAGGTCCTTGAGCGGGTTATCCTCAAAGAGACTTAATATCTTCTGCTCACAGAAGGCGGGGTCGAATACCTGGTCCGGGAGCACCGAGGTCCTTATCCCCAGGTAATCCTCAAAAAAGCTCTTGTATTCCGGTTTCATGACAAATTCTTTATTCGCGATTATCTCAGAAGGCATGAACCGGGCTGTTTCGTCTAATAGCTTTCGCATGGAGCTTCCCCAGGTGATCTGCGTGGTGAAGAATTCCCCTGTGGTTATATCCACAACGGCGATTCCAAAATATGTCTGGCGGCAGTATATGCACATCAGGTAGTTGTTTTTCTTAGCCTCCAGCATATCAGGATCTATTACCGTTCCTGGCGTTACCACCCTGACGACATCCCTTTTTACAAGCCCCTTTGCTTGCGCCGGGTCCTCCATCTGTTCGCAAATGGCAACCTTGTATCCCCTTGAGATGAGCTTTGCCAGGTAGGAATGGGCGGCATGGTAAGGTACGCCGCACATGGGCGCGCGCTCCTCAAGACCGCAGTCCCTGGCGGTGAGGGCTATCTCCAGCTGCTTTGAAGCAATCTCCGCATCCTCGAAGAACATCTCATAAAAGTCACCCAGCCTGAAAAAGAGGATGCAGTCCTTGTAGCGCTCCTTGATCTCTTTATACTGCTGCATCATCGGTGTCAGCTTAGCCACGCCTTTTGACCTCCCTGCCTTCCAGCCAGAAGGCCCCGGCCCGGATAATCTTTACATCCAGCATCTGACCTGTCAGATCTCCTTCTGCCCTGAAATTGACCAGCTTCCCGGTACGGGTGCGTCCCGACTGCATATCGGGATTGGTCTTGCTGGGACCGTCCACAAGAACCTCCACCGTCTTTCCCTCGTACTTGCTGGCAAGCTGGGTCGCTATTTCTGTCTGGACCTCAACAAGCCTTTTGAAACGCCTGCTGATAACCTCGTGGGGCGCGGTCTGTTCCCATTTCTCAGCCAGCGTTCCCTTTCTCGGGGAATAGATAAAGGTAAAGGCGGAGTCAAACCTGACACGCCGGACAAGGTCCAGGGTATCCTCAAAATCCTCCTCGGTTTCTCCCGGGAACCCCACAATGATATCGGTGGTAAGGGCAATATCGGGAACCGCGTCCCTGATCCTGTCCACCAGGTCCAGATAATGCTCCCTTGTGTATTTTCTGTTCATTCTTTCCAAGACACGGTTACTTCCCGCCTGAAACGGCAGATGCAGATGCTCGCAGACCTTTTTGCATTCTTTCATGGCCCTGATCAGGCTGTCGGACAGATCCTTGGGATGGGATGTGGTAAAGCGAACCCGGTCTATACCGTCGATTTCCTCAATATCATAGAGCAGCCTGGCGAAAAGGTCTTTTACGCCAAGATCGTTACCATATGAGTTCACATTCTGGCCAAGGAGGGTCACTTCTCTGCAGCCATCCGCCGCAAGGGCACGGATCTCCGCCAGGACATCCTCTTTTTTTCGGCTTCTCTCCCGACCCCGCACATAAGGAACTATACAGTAGGCACAAAAGTTGTTGCAACCAAAAACGATATTGACCCAGGCCTTGTGGCGGCATCTCCGCTTTATGGGCATATCCTCAATGATCCGGCCTTCTTTCTCCCAGACCTCCAACACCCGTTTCCCGCTGGTAAGGTACTGGCAAAGCAGCCTTGGAAACTCGTGGATGTTGTGTGTCCCAAAGACAACCTTCACATGCCGGAAAGACTTCTTTATCTTTTCCGTCACATGGGGCTGCTGCATCATGCAGCCAGACGCCACAATAAAGGACCCGTTTTTCAAGCATTCATGGGAAAGGGCGCCTATATGGCTGTATATCCTCTCCTCGGCGTTTTCACGCACACAGCAGGTAACAAAAACGATAATGTCAGCTGGCTGATCCGGCGAAACCCGCTCATATCCCATATTTGTAAGCATGCCCGCAATGGTTTCGGCATCCCGTTCGTTCATCTGGCAGCCAAACACATCCAGCCTGTAGGTCCGCACCTTGCCAGTTTTGAGGACATGCTCCGTGTTAAGGTTTCTCACCTGTTCCATCCAGTCGGCCGATTCCATTGACCTGGCCAGAATACCATCATCCTGGCCGCAGGATACGCTTTCATTTTTTCTATCCCTAACGTTTTCCAATGCGTTCTATCTCTCCCCGTCATTCGCCGCGAAACGCGGCATGCACTGAATACCGCTTTTATTCTTGGCGGCCGCGGCAATATACAAACCGGTATCCCGGCAAATAATCATACTTATCATACCAAAAATCAGATAAAAATAAAAGAAAACAGGCCGCAGTACACATCATGCGTTACCATTGGCCTTTGGCCCGGAATTCCCCGTTCATAACGAAAAACGGGGGTGACTTTCCGCCACCTCCCGCTCTTTGTTAAGTCTCTTAACTCCCGGATTACCTTCTCCTTCCTCCCATAAATCTCAGCATGGTGAGGAACAGGTTTATGAAATCCAGATACAGCCTTAAGGCACCGATAATACCCAGGTTACTCCTCAGTACCGAATCACCTTCAGTGCCGAAGTAAAACGCTTTCAGCCTCTGCATGTCATAGGCCGTAAGACCAAGGAATACAAACAGGCTGACGATGCTGATGATCCAGCCAATGGAACTGCTTGCCATGAAAATGTTTACAACAGACAGAACCAGGATGCCTATAAGACCCATGAAAAGAATGCTCCTGAAACGGGTCAGGTCGGCCCTGGTGAAATACCCATATACACACATAATGCCAAATGTGATGGCCGTGGTGCTGAATGCTGTGGCAATGGACTCAGAGGTATAAGCCAGGAATATGATTGAAAATGTAATTCCGTTTATCGCCGCATAGGCCAGGAACAAGCCTACGGCCGCGCCATAGGACAACTTTGTGATACGGGACGATAACACAACAACCATAGCGATCTCAGCGATCATAATCCCGAAAAACAGTATGGGATTGGTGACAATAAAAGCAACCAGTTCAAGATTGCCGGCCACCAGGTATCCCACTGCGGCAGTAAGCAAAAGACCTGCAAACATCCAGCCAAAGACCTTGGCAATATAGGTATTCATGCCCCTTATAGCGTCATACTGATCTTCATAGGTTTGGGACTCATAGTTATTTCCGCCGTAATACACGCATCTCACCACCTTCACATATACATTATATACCTATAGCTATATTATATACTCAGACGCTGTATTTGTAAAATTCAGCGGCCGCGGCAATGTAACAAGGTCACATTGCCCAGCCATTTATTCAAGTGAGGAAAGGATTTCCCCCTTGTAGCCGAGAAACTGGCTGCTAAGCAGCATATCCCGGCTCCTTGGCCGCGGAAAGTCAATCCTGATATCCTTTACGATCCTTCCCGGCCTTGGGCTCATCACCAGAACCCGGTCAGACAGAAAGACAGCCTCATCGATATTGTGGGTAACAAACAGCACTGTTTTCCTGTACCTTTCCCATACATCAAGAAGCCAGTCCTGCATCTGGATGCGGGTAATCTCATCCAGCGCTCCGAAAGGCTCATCAAGAAGCATGATGTCGCCCCGCATCCTGTAGGTTCTAAGCAAAGCCGCCCGCTGGCGCATGCCGCCCGAAAGGGCATGGGGCCTGTAGTTCTCAAACTCCTCCAGGCCGAACTCCTTCAGCATGGGTCGAATCAGTTCGGCTTCCTTCTTTAGGTCTGCGCCTTCAATCTCGGCAGGCAGCAAAACATTTTCCATAAGGGTTCTCCAGGGCATGAGATAATCCTTCTGGAGCATGTAGCAAACGGGAACCCTTTTCTCTTTCAGGTCGGTGCCGTCAACATGGATGGAACCCTCATAATCCCTGTCAAGCCCGGCTAAGAGCCTGAGCAGGGTACTTTTGCCGCAGCCGCTGGGGCCCAGGATGGAAACAAATTCGTTCCTTTCCACCTTAAAGCTTACCCCCGACAGCACCAAAAGCCTTTCATTCAGCTTTTTGCCGTTCTCTGGCGCAACAGTATAATACTTAATTACGTTCTCGGCCAATATCTGTTCCATGTCTCTCCTTGCCCTTATTCAATAAACTTGTTGGTAAAGGCCTTCTCCACATCGATTTTCTCGGCTATGAACCCGTTTTCGAAAAGCCAGTCGGTGTAGCGCTGCCAGACCTCTTCCTTCTGCATGCCCCAGTATGGAGCATCGGCCTGGTACCTGTCCGCAAGGAATTTCTGGCTTTCCCTGATTAACTCCGGATCGGCCTCGGGAACAGCCTTTATGAAGATCCCGGCTGCCTCTTCGGGATTCTCCATTGCAAACTTGTATCCCTTGATTGTCGCCCTCATGAATGCTTCAACCATTTTTACGTTGTTCTTTATCATTTCCTCGCTGGTCACTATAACCGGCGTGTAGTAGTCAAAGGTCGGATCGGTCTTGCCCAGATCTATATAGTCGATCTCAATGCCTCTGACCCCGGCGGCAACCCCGTCCCATCCTTCAAATATCCAGGCAAAGTCTATCTGGCCGCTGCTGCTGGCCTGGAAGAAATCGGCGGTTCCAACCGACAGGATCTCCACCGTTGAAGGATCGGCGCCCGCCTTCTCCATCAGGTATTTGATGGTGGCCTCCTCAATGGGCGATCCCCAGCCCCCGTATTTCTTCCCTTCAAAATCGACCGGGCTCTTGATGTTTTTCTCCTTAAACGCGCCAAATCCCGATGTGTTATGCTGGATCACCGCGGCTATGGATACCAGGGGAACATTTTCTGCCCGGGCAAAGGTGACGCTTTCCTGGTAGCTTACGCCGAACTGGGCTGTTCCTGAGGCAACCATGGCATCGGCGCCCATATCCGAAGGCTGGATGATCTCCACATCAAGACCTTCCTCGGCATAATACCCTTTTTCCACAGCTACGTAGACACCGGTATGGTTGGTGTTGGGAGTCCAGTCCAGCACAAACGTAACCTTTTTGGATTCCCCGCAGCCGGTCGTAAGAATCATGGTTATAAGTAAACTTAATATGATTATGAACAGCCTTGTTTTTCTCATGTGATATTCCCTCCGTTTGACATGTCTTTGCAAACAATACGTTCAGCCCATTCCACAGACTTGTAAAGGATAAGGCTGAGCAGCACAACTATGAGTACATCAGCAAAAAGCGCTCCTGTCCTGAAGCTTTTCATGGCCCGTGTCATAAACACCCCGAGACCTTTCTGGGCCCCTACCCATTCGGCCAGGACGGCACCCACAATGCCGTATGTAGCAGCGATCTTAAGGCCCGAAAAGAAGTATGGAAGAGCCTGCGGAATCCGCGTTATCCTGAATATCTTCCACCGGGTAGCACCCATAACCTTTAAAAGATCGTCCATCCCGCTGTCCGACCTGATAAGCCCCTGGGCAAAGGTAACGGCAATGGGAAAAAAGCAGACCATAAAGACCACAACGATCTTGGGCAGGATTCCAAAGCCGAACCAGAGTATGAACAATGGGGCCAGGACAAACAGCGGAACGGTCTGGGTAATCACAAACAGCGGGTAGACCATCCTCCTGAACGTCCTGAAATAGCCCATGGCAAGGCCAAGGGCGGCACCCAGCAATATGGATGCTGAAAGTCCCAAAAGCGCTTCAGCCACAGTGATCAGGGTATGCTCCATAAGGATCTGCCATGAACCAATTAGCTCCTCAATGACCTTTACCGGGGATGGCAGTATGAACTCCGGCACGTCGTTTATGACAACGCCCACCTGCCAGAGGATCAGGAGCAGAAGCGAAAAACCTATGGGAAGCCAGTCTATCCCCTTTTTAGCCTTTGGTCTGGTATTTTCCGATCTTCTCTTCAATGGTTACACCTTCCGGCCTGTAATCGATTTTTACAATAGATACTACCCTTTCGGCTCCCGCCTCACAGCATACGGCCTGGGCCCTTTTGACGGTTTCCATGAGGGTGTCGAAATCTCCCTCCATGGTGGTTTCCATGGGACCTACGACGTATTTCACACCGCTTTTCTGGATTAGTTCAATTACCCTGTCCACCACAGGGTATATTTTCTCCTGCTGAACCACGGGCAGTACCTGAAGGCTCACATTTACCATTGGCATGCTTTTATTCCTCCAGTTTTTCCTTATACTTTTTCAGGGATCCCTTATTCATGCATGGGAACCTTCCACTACCACACGGCCCGTCGGCCGTGTCGCCCGGTCTGATGGGATTAATCGAAACTGCCGTCTGAACACGCTACTGCATGGCTTAACGCATGAGCCATGGGTAATCATAACCATACCATGTCGCATAGAAAAGAAAACCGCCCAACATAGGCGGTTGCAAATTCTTCGTTATGCATTCCCTACGCTGGTATTACCCAGATCAGGTATCCGATGGTCGGGATCAACCAATCCCCTCTCAGCCGGTCCGCCGGCTCCCATATGCATGTATTTATTTGTCACTTAATTATATATTCAATATCGGTTGAATGTCAAGTGTTCGACGCGGCAATCTTGCAAAAGCTCCCTCAATGAATACCCAGGCTGTCATTGCGAGCCCAGTAAAGCTGGGCGCGGCAATCTCGCAAAAGCCGCCTCACAATGACCCTCAATTAAAACCTCGCCGCAACTTCCCGCACTGCCTCAATGGGCATATACGTCCTCTGGGCAACCTCCAGTTCGGTCATGCCTGAACTTAGCAGACGCTTTATCACAAACTCCATGGGCTCACCGACCTCCACAACATTCCGGTCAGGATCGTATACCCTGAAAACCCTCTGTGCCCATGGCTGTTCAACCATCTCGTGGACGAATTCTACACCTGATGCCTTAAGTTCCGAGTATACCTCGTCAATGATTTCGCTCTCAAAGCACATTTCAAACTGGTCGTATCCCCTCTGTTCCAACTCATCGAATGGCCTGCCGAATATGACAGGGTACGCATAATCGGCCTGCCACAGGCTGAATCCCGCCTTGAAGGCTATGTTCTTTCCAAGATCCATTTCAATCTCCTGCCTCAGAACAGTTTCATAGAACCTCCGGGATACATCAATGTCCTTAACCATAAGAACCGCAGAGTTAAATCTAATTTTCATCGCTTTACCTCTTTCACTTATTTGTCGGGTTTTAAAAAACATTACAGATCCAGCTTCAGGACCCGCGCCAACTGGTTTAGACTCACAGACTCGCCGATGAAAACACCAATGTTAAGAATATGCTCAATTGCTTCCTCACGGGATCTACTTTCAGCACCCCTGAGCCATGATTCCGGCGCCCAATCGGTCACCCTCAGGTAGGTGTTAATCGCCCATCCGTATGGTTCTCCCCGCTTATTGACCTTTCTCCTGTTGCCTGAAACCGTGATATAAAAGCACCTTTGAAGTTCCTTCAAAGCACTGTCAACCTTCTCCGCTCCCTGCTTTTTGGTAACTCCCATGGCCTTCCTGATCTCGCTGGTATTCAGTTCATCCCCACGGCCAAAAAGCTGCCATACCTGCCATTCAGCCAGGCCAACCTTGCCTTCCATCCAGCGTTCTTCGATATCTTCGCGCGGATGGCAGGCCATGTAAAAATAAGGATACAGCTTCTGTGAAATGAAACCCTTATGGCCGCCAAGAAGGCAACCGAAGGCCAGCTTCTTTTCCTTTGCCGCTCTGTCCTTCCAGCACCAGGGATCGGTTTTGTGATCTCCCGTATGCCACTGCCCCGGCCTTGTCTCCCTGTCAAGGGACGGGAATCCTGGCATTATGGCCGAAAAGGCCATATAGCCCAGTTGGTTCACACGCTCAACGAATTCCTCGTATGTATCCAGGATCATGCTTCAGTTCCCTTCCTTCAGCCATTTTTTCAGTACTTCTATCCTTGCCCCCGGCGGTTTGTCTCGGTGCTCCTTGTCGAGATATGAATAAAAATGCAGCGTTTCGCAGGGCATAACAGAACAATGTCCGCAATGCCCGAAGCCCTTTTCCTGGCAGCAGGTCGCAACCTTGCAAACCCCATAGAAGGGGTTGCCGTTTGTAGTAACGCATCCGCCGCAGTTATAAGGCTCCTTTCTGTATTCGCACTCGCCGCAGATAAGACCGCACCTGGACTCAACCATACAGCCTCACTCTCCCTACTTTTCCTCTTACTGGCATTCTGCCATCGCGAACATGACAACTACTTGTCATGTTCGTAGCGATCCATCATTTTTTTCGCTTTTTCCCTTATTTCTGGCAGATGGCATCTATGTCCCGATGGATGGTCCTCCGGGAAACCTCAAGCTTTTCAGCCAGTTCCGGCGCGGTTACCTTGTCCTTCTGAAGCAGAATGGTAATAATGCTAAGCATCCTGTCCAGTTTCAATCAGGACCACCCCTTAACAGATATGATTTAAGCACGGCAGCGGGCTGCGGTAATCACAGCACCACTTCCACAGGGTCCGCGAACATAAGGCCACCGGGTTCCACATGGCAGTCATAGGCAAGAATATTCACACCTTTCTTTGCCGCAAGCCGCAATGCGTCGCCGAAAGCCTGGTGCATTTCATCGTTTGGTGTAAAGCTGCGAACATCCTTCATCTGTATGAGAAACATGATGTAAGCCATATAGCCTTCTTCCCTGGCAGCGATGAGTTCATGGACATGCTTTGCTCCGCGCAGGGTTGGGGCATCGGGAAACATCGCTATCCCGTCTTTTTCCAGCGTAACTCCCTTGATCTCCATAAAAGCCTTCTGACCGCCGCCTTCAAGGTACAGGTCAAACCGCGACTTGCCGTATTCATGCTCTGCCCTGATCAGGTCAACGCAAGGCATGCCCGGAAGCTGCAATATTCCTGCTTTGAGCGCTTCGGCCACAACCTTGTTCGGAGCGTTGCTGTCTATGTTTACAAGCTTTTTTCCCTTTGCCACTGTTACCAGTGAATAACGGGTCTTCCTTGCGGGATTGTCCGAAAACTCAAGATAAACAGTCACACCCGGAAGGAGCAGCTCCTTAAGCCTTCCGGTATTTTTCACATGTACGGTTTCTGCTTTGCCGTCTATCTCGCATCTGGCGATAAAACGGTTGGGCCGGGACAGGAACCGGCCCGAAATGATTCTGTTGTATTTCAACATAATCTCCCTTCGACTTGTTTCTTCTATTATCCACTTTGCTCGGGCTCTTTTTCAACCCTTTTATCCTTCAGCATTAAAATGGTGGAAATGGTCATGAGGACCAGCGCCAAACCGGTGATGAAAGTAAAGGCCGTCTTGAAGCCCAGGTGCTCGGATATGGCTCCCACCGCCGGGAAGAAAGCTATCATCATGACGCTGAAGGCCATGGACTCAAAGGACAGGATGGTGGCCCGCTGCCGGGATGGGATCTGCCTGTTGATATAATCCGAGAAAACGACAAACAGGATTGCTTCCATACCCGACAGCAGGATAAGCGCCAGGGATTCCATATTTGTGAAGGCGATCATACTGAACAGCAGGATGGCAATGGGTGTGGCAGTCAGTATAAGCTTTCTTTCTCCCAGCCTTTTTTCTATCCTGTAGGCAACGGTTGATGCCAGAAGTCCGGCAACCGCGGATGCCGCAAGGACCAGTCCGATCTGGAACTCGATATATCCCTTCGACTTCAGGAAGTTCTGGAAATAGAAGAACAGCGTGGTCCAGAACAGTGAAAATCCTTCTATATAGAAGATGTATTTTATAATCCCCTTATGCTCCCAGACTACCCGAAAGGAATCCACGATATGTCCGAAGAATTTTATGCGCCCCTGCGTCCTTCCCACATCAGGCTCCCTGAAGGAAAAGGAGAAAAGGAAGCTGGCCAGGTGGATGGCAGCCGTAATGATATAAGCAAGGACATAACTGTAGGTTGCGATAAGTCCCCCGCCAATTAATGATACAAGTCTTGCGGCCTGGTAGCAGATCTCCTGCCTCCCCCGAACCTTCATGTACCCATCTTCCTGCCCGCATTCAACCATGGAATCATAGATCAGGGCGTCTCCGGCTCCCGATTCAAGATTATAGGACAGGGAGGTAAACACGATGCCCAGGGCAAAATGCCAAAAGTTTGAGCCTGAGATCATGACAATGCTTGATATGAACGCCGCCGCCCTTCCCAGGAGCCTGGAAGTCTTTCTTCCAAACCGGTCGGCAATATAACCGGTTGGCACCTCGCACAACATGTTGGCGATATGGAATATTGCTTCAAGGATGCCGATCTGGACAAGGTTCATACCCCTTGATGCCAGGTACAAAAGCCATATGGCATCACTAAAGCCTGTGCCGATCAAAAACCTGAATATATAGTTTTTCCTGATGTTATCCATTACTGATTTCATGCTGTATTCCTCCGTTATCCACTCACAACAACACATACAAAAAGACCTGGGTAAGCCCCAGGTCCGTTCCTTTTTTCTATTCCGACAAACACGGATCTAAAACTAAAAAACCCGGGTAAGCATACCCGGGTATAAGCTACTTACTGGTATAGCTTACTTAAATTAACATTCTATTCGCATACAACGCCAATTAGCCGCTGTATCATGTACGATAGCGGCCATGGAAGCGATCATCGTATTCAAATAGAATGACTTAAGCAAGCTTTCCATGTTATCCTCCTTTTTGTTACAGACTCATTATACAGCCAATTTTTGGGCTTTACAAGAGATTGTATTATGTCATTACAGGGGACTTTGCAGAGATTGCCGCGCTCCGATTCGCTTCACTCGCAATGACAGTACCGGTATATC
>JAAYFY010000095.1 GCA_012728015.1 Clostridiaceae bacterium
AGGCGCCACCCAAAAACATCATATCTTTTTTGCATAACTTATTTCCACTATATCTTTTTATCTGTTTTTGAAAAACTAAATTCCGCTTTGTGCCTTTTTGGAGTGGAATTTACTTTTTCAAATGACTAGTATCATACGATAAAGACAATACAAATTTCATTGTATGTACTTTATTATCTTGTTATGCTAAAATATACATTGCCACGCATATTAAGAGGGTGTTTTGCGGATTTTTATGAAGACTGAATAACAAAATACTACCCATTTCACAGAAGGTGTTAAGAAATGAAGCGCGTTAATGTCACTATGCAGGATGTGGCCAAATTGGCTAATGTTTCACAAACAACAGTATCCCTTATCCTGAACCATAATAACAGGTCAAAGTTTTCGCAGGAAACCATTAATCGTGTTTACAACGCCGCAAAACAGCTGAATTATAAAGTTAAAAAATCCGCTGCTTCGCATTCTAAGCCAAGTACAATAATGGTTTTAACCTCCAATGGAAGCAACCCTTATTATACTTCCATGATCAGCGGTATAGAGGAGACTTGTTACAACAACGGCTATAATGTCATATATTGCTGTACATACAGAAAGCAGGAGAATGAAAGAATGTACCTGGAAATGGCTATAAAAGACAACTATCCCTGCATTCTCCTCACTTCTCCGCAGGACCGGAGCGCTTTTGAACAAGCCGCCTCTCATCTTCCTATTGTTACCATCTGCGACAAGACGGCGGCCATACAAACCGATATGGTGGAACTGAACAATCACCTTATGGGGCAATTAGCAGCAAAACATCTGTATGATTTAGGCCATAGGAATATTGCCATTCTGACAACTTCATTGGACCGGAGCGTTAACCGCCTGGAACGGGTAAAAAGCTTAACCAGCTTTTTTAAACAGCATCTTCACAATGATTGCCTTGTCCTGTGCGTTGATAACATCGCTCCGACAGGCTATGTAACCGACAGCCTGAACGACTATCATGCCGGTTATCTTCTTGCCCGGAATTCAAAGCTTTACAATAACGGCATTACCGCTATTGTTGGTATTTCTGACATGCTGGCCTATGGTGTAATGGACTGCCTGTCTGAGCGCGGTATATCAATCCCCGAAGACGTATCGGTGATTGGATTTGACAATTTGTTCTACTCCCGGCTCAATGGCATCTCCCTGACCACAGTGGAACAGCATAATGAGCTTTTGGCAAAGAGCGCCGTTGAAATCCTGATGCAGAAGCTAAAGGCGTTTACTTCCATCACCGACTACCACCGAAATTCTCACCGCTTTAAAGTGGAATGCCAGCCGCAGCTTTATGTTCGGAAATCTACGGCTCCGCCTCCGAAAGAATGCAGGCTGATAACCTCCACATAATACTTTATCTTGCTTTCCAGGGGTTAAACATAACCTTGAATCCTACAGGCCGCTGGGCACGGCTGAATGTAGCTTCGTATTCTTCAAGGGGAAATACGGAATCTACCAGCGGCGCCAGGTCAACCTTTTTGTCCCTCACCAGTTGTATGGCTGTATGCCAGTCCTGGTTTATCTTGGCGTACGCGCCTACAATGCGAAGCTCCTTGGCGCACACTGGCTGGAGGTCAAATCCGGCGCTGCCATGGTGTAACCCAAGTTGTACATACGTTCCTCTCTTTGCCAGAAGCTGTGCACACAAGTTGGCGGCAGAATAGCTGCCTGAAGCTTCAACTGCCACATCTACGCCAAATCCGTCAGTCTCTCGCATCACGATACCCAACAGGTCTTCTGTTTGAGAATACTCAGCCGTTCAGCATCCTGTGCCAACCCGGCAACAATTACCTTGCAACCCGCTGCCTTGACAACCATTGCCGCACAGGCGCCTATGGTCCCAGGTCCTAAGATCAGGACAGTTTCATTGCCTTCTAATCTGATCTGCGTGTGAAGCGCATGAGTGCAACAGGCCAATACCTCCAGCAAAGCCCCTTCCTCAAAGCTCACACTATCCGGCAACGGCAAAATCATGCTGCGAGGAACCACCATGTATTCGGCAAAAGAACCATTCTCGGCTGAGCCTATAGATCTACGATTTACACAAAGATTAGTCGCACCTTCCATGCAAAAGCGGCATGTTCCGGATACATAATAATCATTAGTGACAGCGACCCGGTCACCAGGGTGTAACTCCTTTTCTCCTTTGCCGATACCTGTTATGACACCACTTGCCTCATGGCCAAGGATAATCGGTAACCTCAGTTTTGGGCTGCCGAAGCGTATGTACCCCAAACCAGTCGCGCAAATGACAGTACGCATAACACGAAGCTTTACAAACCCTTCAAGTAATTCATCTCGGCCATGATTGGAAAATCCCTAAGTTCCAGCTTGCCATATTCATTTATGCAAACGCCCTTCATCACCCAAGCATCTCCTTAATCACTCAAATATCTCAAATTATCAGGACCGACTATGCGCATTACTGGCATCTGCGCTTTGTCAACCCGTTTACATAGCCTGGCCAGCCCTAAGAATTGCTTAATTTCCTACTATAACCTTTATGGATTCATCGGACATTTGCATCAGTATTGCTTCCTCCACCTGGTCCACCGGGTAGCGGTGCTTTTGGCCGTCCCCGCATCTTTCCATGGACATATCCTCTTTTTTCCGCATTGTTTCCCGCGTCCGGCATTATAAAGGTATAACGCTTTAATTAAGCCACTTTTAGCCTTTTCATTGTAGCACAATGAAAAGCTCTTTTTCAATGAACGGCTTGATAAAAAGCCGCCCTGTTCGGCGGCTTATGCATTTTACTCCAAAAAGGGCTGACAAAACAGGTAAATAACCTGTTTCATCAAAAATCCCCCTTAATTGCAAAACTTAATATCAGTTCTAAAAAACACCTGTAAGCATTAATGTGATCTTTACCTGCACTACACAACTGCACAGCGGCCATCCGGAACATGCTTTGCTTTCGAACTGATGGACAACAAGACTCTCAACATTTTTTTACCAGATCACAGAGATCGTTCATTGTCAGATTCTCTTCTAGTTTACAACAAATAACATGTGAATTCGAAAATAATTTTCATATTATGCATGATTCGCTTGGTTATATATAACTACGGCATCCGCAAAACAGCGGGCGCCGTATTTTTTTGTCTCTTTTTGGATTATGAGACTACGGTGGGTGGGCTTTTCTCTTGTTATCTTGCCTGCAGCAGAGCGCATCCATGGTAAG
>JAAYFY010000077.1 GCA_012728015.1 Clostridiaceae bacterium
AATCTTCTGTGCTTCCTTTACTCGTTCCAGCGCCTCTTTAAGCCTGTCCACGTTGTCAACGGTGTTGTACCTGCAGTTATTCTTCGCAGCCATCCTGTTCATAGCCATCCTCCTTTCGCAAAATCCCTTTATGGTGTCGGACAGAAACAAATAATTAGAGCCCAGTTGAATGTTAAATATTTAACATTTCCTTTTCTTAAAAAACCTTTTCCCTCTTTTAAGAGAAGGGCCAAGACTATCGTTAATTATTTCACAATTTAATTGTAACACCGAATCCCTGTTATTGCTATTAGTAAATTATACAAATAGTATGTTAAATAATTATCAATGTTTGTTGCACTTTCTATATGGATCAAATATGAGCATGCCGCTTTCATCAGCTATTTGCAGAACCCAGATATACAGCGTAAACAGAAGTATCATCATGTCCACAGCCTGCATTTTATTGAAGCAGGAAGGTGTTGCGACTATATAAGAGCGCTTGGTTACAACACCTTTTAATATACGGCATAAAAAAAGAAGACCGATTTTTGTATCAAAATCAGTCTCCTTGGTCGAGGTGAGAGGACTCGAACCCCCGGCATCTTGGTCCCAAACCAAGCGCGCTACCAACTGCGCTACACCTCGAAAAAGAGTGCGTACATTATGATACACTAAAACGCTGTCAATTTCAAGACCTGGAGGGTATTCCGCCCTGCCTGATACTGGGTATCGGCATCCGGATACACGCCATTTCAGAATAAATTATAAGGGGGCAGGAGCCCCCTTAAACATCAGAATGAAAAGGATAAACAAATGTATCTATTACCTGCTGTTAAAACTCCATACGGCAGCCTTTATTGACCAAACACGGCAAGCAGGAAACCGGCGGCGACAGCCGAACCTATAACACCTGCCACGTTGGGACCCATGGCATGCATGAGCAGGAAGTTTGAAGGATTGGCCTTCTGCCCTTCAACCTGGGATACTCGTGCTGCCATTGGAACAGCAGAGACACCTGCGGAACCGATCAATGGGTTGACCTTGCCGCCTGAAAGCCAGTACATGAGCTTTCCGAACAACAATCCGCCCACGGTACTGAAGCTGAATGCCAAAAGGCCAAGGCCGATGATCATAAGTGTTTCAAGCCTCAGGAAGGTCTCCGCTTTCGCCGTGGCACCTACGGTAACACCCAGGAATATAGTAACGATATTGATCAACGCATTCTGGGCAGTGTCGCTCAGCCTTTCCACCACACCCGATTCCCTAAAGAGGTTGCCCAGCATGAGCATACCAATAAGGGGCGCCACCGAGGGCAGGAGCAGTACGCACAGGATGGTAACAACGATGGGAAAGAGGATCTTCTCCAACTTGGAGACCTCCCTGAGCTGCTCCATCTTGGTCTCCCTTTCCTTCTTGGTGGTAAGAAGCCTCATGAGGGGCGGCTGAATCATGGGGATCAGCGCCATATATGAATAAGCGGCTATCGCTATGGCAGGCAGCAAGTGGTCGGCCAGTTTTGCGGTCAGATAAATCGCCGTAGGGCCGTCAGCACCGCCGATGATTCCAATAGAAGCGGCTTCCTGCGGGGTAAAGTTAAGGGCTCTGGCGATGGTAAAAGCGACGTAAATACCGAATTGCGCGGCAGCACCCAAAAACAGGCTGGTGGGTCTCGCGATCAGCGGACCAAAGTCGGTCATGGCTCCTATTCCCATAAATATGAGGGAAGGATATATGCCCTTCTTGACTCCCAGATATAAATAGGAAAGCAGTCCTCCGGGCTGTCCGGAACCTGGCACCTCTTCCACCATAAGATCCGCAAGGGGCAGGTTGGTCAAAAGCATGCCGAAGGCTATGGGAAGCAACAGTAAAGGCTCAAACCCTTTTACTATGGCAAGGTATATAAGCACGCCGGATATTCCAATCATCAAAAGCTGCTGCCATGAGATATAACTGAAACCGGACATCTCCCATATTTTTACCAGAGTATCTATGAATGAATATTGCATATGTCTACCCCCCCCTAATTGAGCGTCACCAAAATATCACCTGTATTTACTGTTGCTCCCTGTGATGTAAGGACTTGCGCAACAGTGCCGTCACGGGGGGCAAAGATTTCATTCTCCATTTTCATGGCTTCCAGAATGAGAACAACATCCCCTCTCTTGACGAAGGAGCCCGGAGATACTTTTACACTCAGCACGGTACCAGGCATGGGGGCTTTTATGGGTTCACCGGATATATTCCCGGCCTGTGGAGCAGGTTGGGCAGCGGCCGGCGCGGGAGCTGCCGGGGCCGGAGCCACAGGAGCTGCAGGAACAGGCTGTTCCAAAACGGGTTCAGCGGGCGCCTTGGCTACCTTGACAACGCTGGCCTGTCCCTTTTCAACTTCGACTTCATAGCTTTTTCCGTTCAATGTGACGATATATTTCATTTCGAGTTCCTCCCTAAAAGATATTCCAATCTGCTAATCGAGAGCCTTTATGCTTTTAAACTGCAGCTCTGAAAGCGGAGTTTTCGATACGTGGCTTACAATTGCCATTATAATGGCTGCCGTCTTTTCATCCACATCAAAGAGCTTCAACTGGCCTGCTGAGATGGCGGCATCCTTCTTTTCAACAGAAGCACTCTGTTCTGTCTTTTTCTGGGGAGCCTCTTTTTTCTTTAATCTGAATGCCCCGATTATTCTCGACTGAAGCATGATAAACAGGCACAGGGCAATCAGTACCACAAATACTATAGCAAGTCCAAAGACACTTATTAATAGACTTTCCGAAATAGTCACACGCACCACCCTTTACAGTTTCTTAATAGTATAGCTGACAGTAGAAGCTCTTCGCTCTTCCCTCTCCTTGAGGAACTTTTCTGCGATCTGAGGAAATGCTATATAGGAAAGCACATCTTCATCGCTTTTCGCCAGGCTTCCAAGCTTTTTCTTCGCCTTTTCAAATTCAGGCTCTAAGTTTTCTGCATAGCGGCCGGTAATGGGCTTCTCATCGCCAAGGACCTTCTTAATGAGCTCAGGTTCGATCTCCCCGGGAGCCTTGCCATATTCGCCCCTGAGGTAAGCCCTGACTTCCTTGGATACGTTCCTGTATCTTTCGCCCTGCAGGACATTGGAGGTAGCCTGTACTCCCACCATCTGGCTCATGGGCGTTACCAGGGGCGGGTAGCCGAGTTCCTTTCTTACTTTGGGTGTTTCCTCGAGCACTTCATCCAGCCTGTCCAAAGAATTCTGCTGTTTCAGCTGCGCAATAAGATTGGAAAGCATGCCCCCGGGAATCTGGTAAGTGAGGGCATCGGTTTCTGTCCCCATAACAAACGGGTTCAACACCCCGGCTTCAAGGAACCTTTCCTTGATGGGCCTGAAGAAGTCGTTGATCTCTTTGAGAACCTTCTCATTCAGGCCGGTCTCATATCCAAACTGTTTCAGTGCGTAGCTGAGGGTTTCGGTAGCAGGCTGGGCCGTACCGCCTGAGAAGACCGATATGGCGGTGTCAATGCCGCTGCAGCCGGCCTCAACCGCCTTCAAATAGGTCATGGGGCCGAGACCTGTAGTGGAATGGGTGTGCAGGACCAGCGGAAGCTTAACGGCCTCGTTCAGCGCCTTGAAGAGGTCATAGGCTTCCTTCGGACTCATGATTCCGGCCATATCCTTTATGCATATGGAGTGGACGCCCATAGCCTCGAGCTCTTTACCCATCTTGACATAGCTCTCCAGGTTATGAATGGGGCTGAGTGTGTAGCAAATAGCGCCCTGGACGTGGGCACCGTGTTTCAAAGCCTCGTCCACAGCTATTTCAATATTTCTGAAGTCGTTTAGGGCATCAAAGATTCTGATAATGTCGATACCGTTTTTAACAGCGTATTCAACAAATTTCCTGACCACATCATCAGGATAATGCTTGTAGCCCAAAAGGTTCTGGCCTCTTAGAAGCATCTGGAGCTTGGTGTTTTTAACTTTCGCCTTAATCCTTCTGAGCCTTTCCCAGGGATCTTCCGAAAGATACCTGAGGCATGAATCAAAGGTTGCTCCGCCCCAGCACTCTATCGAATAGTATCCCGCCTGATCGATCTTTTCGAGAACCTCCTCAAAGTCACTGAAAGGCAATCTCGTTGCAATCAGGGATTGGTTCGCGTCCCGCAGTACTGTTTCGGTGATGTTTACTCTTTTCAAATCGTTCACTCCCCTTGCTTTATGAGTCTTATATTGCTATCGCCTGGTTCCATAAGATCCCGCGCCTGATTCTGGTTATTTTTTTAACATGCCTTATCCATTGTACAAAAAAATGTACATTCGCACAAGGTCATTTTGTTATTATGCTCAATCTTTTTATTTAGCTATTTTGAACATTTTCCACAAACCGTCAGCATTTTTTCGTTTATATGTTTCTCCATGCCTGTAATGGGTAAATATATAATCCTGTACACTTATTTGTTAATAAAATGTCAATATCGCAACATGTCCATGATAACAGAATCCCACGAAAAGCGCAATATGAGCCATTGCCATTATGCCCCGACAGGAGTATAATGTGACTGCTTAACCAAACCTTAAACAAGGAGGGCATGGTATTTGCTGCAAAAGGTGCTCTCGCGCGTTAGAAAGGCAATAACCGATTATAATATGATATCCGACGGCGATAAAATAGCCGTGGGCGTTTCCGGCGGAAAAGACAGCCAGCTCCTTTTAGTGGCTTTAAATAAGCTCAGGAAGTTTCTTCCGGTAAAATTCGATATCATCGCCATAACGGTCAGCCTGGGTTTTGAATCCTTTGACGTGGGAAGCCTCTTGAAGCTTTACAACAGCCTTGATGTTGATTACCATATCGAGGACACGAATATATCCTGTGTGGTCTTTAATGTAAGGAAGGAGAAAAACCCGTGTTCCCTGTGCTCCAATATGAAAAGAGGGGCCTTTTACCAGGCCGCCAAGGCCCTTGGCTGCAACAAGGCGGCGTTCGCGCATCATATGGATGATGTCATCGAAACCCTTCTGATGTCGCTTATCTATGAAGGGAGAATACATACCTTTTCCCCGGTTACCTACCTGGACAGGTGTGATATTACGCTGATCAGACCTATGATCTATACCGAGGAAAAAACAGTGCGAGCCTGCACAAAGACATTGGGTCTGGAACCCATAAAAAGCGGATGCCCGGTGGATGGCAGCACAAAAAGGCACAAGGTGAAAGAGCTGATCCACGGGTTGTCTAAAGAGAACAGGCACCTTAAGGCCAATCTCTTTGGCGCCATACAAAGATCAGGCATCAGCGGCTGGAAAAAGATAGAATGCCCTTAACGGCTGGTCCACAAAAGCAGCGTATGGCGCATACTGTATTAGGACGTCCCACGTATCATCTTCCAGGCCTTTAAGCCTTTAAATGTTTTGAAGTAAAATCAAGTGGTACTGTTATTGGTATAATACATGGGCAAAATGGTCGCATATCCTGAAAGCGAATTCTGATGCCGAAGCAACACCTAAGCACCCAAGGGAGTTTATTATGCTTGCTTTGCTTCTTGTCATAATCTATATCGCGTACATAAGCCTGGGACTGCCCGATTCGCTCCTTGGCACGGCCTGGCCCGCGGCATACATAGCGCTTGGCGTACCGGTTTCCATGGCGGGAATAATCTCGGCCGTCATATCATGCAACACCATAGTTTCAAGCCTGCTGAGCAGCAGGGTAATCCGGTGGCTGGGAACAGGCCTGACAACAACCATCAGCGTTTCCATGACAGCGGCGGCGCTGTTCGGTTTTTCCCTGTCGCCGAACTATTGGACCATGGTCCTGTTTGCCATACCGCTCGGGCTTGGCGCGGGAAGTGTGGATGCCGCTCTCAACAATTTCGTGGCTCTCCATTACAAAGCCAGGCACATGAACTGGCTGCATTCCTTCTGGGGTATCGGCGCCAGCCTGGGACCTGTCATCATGTCTTATTATCTTGCCAGAAGCGGCTGGAGGTCCGGGTATTCAACAATAGGATGGATTCAGACCGGCCTCGTTGTTGTCCTGATAGCCTCGCTGCCCTTATGGATGCGCGCCTCAAATGGACAGAAGGCAGCCGAAACTTCCGGGAAGGTATTTTCTATAAAGGAACTTCTGAAGGTTAAGGGCGCCAGACAGGCGCTGACGGCTTTTTTCTGCTACTGTGCCGTTGAATCAACCGCGGGGCTTTGGGGAAGCAGCTTTCTTGTGCTCTTAAGAGGGATCTGCCCTGAAACCGCGGCCTCGTGGGTTTCCCTGTACTATTTCGGTATCACCCTGGGACGGTTTATTTCGGGCTTTCTGACCATGGGTATCAATAACAGGAATCTTATCCGGATTGGCCTTGTACTGATCGTAACAGGAATTCTGCTTGTCATGACGCCCTCAATAGATTTCATACTTATGTGCGGCTTTTTCATGATAGGACTTGGCTGTGCTCCCATATTTCCCTCCCTTATTCACGACACCCCTGAAAACTTCGGTTCTGATATGTCCCAGTCCATGATAGGGCTCCAGATGGCCTGCGCGTACGTTGGAACAACCCTTATGCCGCCCCTGTTCGGCCTGATCGGGCAATACATATCCATGGGCCTTTTGCCCGTGTATCTTATGATAATCGCCATCGTGATGATCGCCATGGTGGAGCGGCTGAACAGGATCAAGCAAGGCCAGGCAGCAGCACAAACATCGAATGAATAATGCTGATAAAAAACGCCGAAAGCCTGGTTTTTCAGACTCTCGGCGTTTCTGGCGGAGAAGGAGGGATTCGAACCCTCGCGCCGCATTAACGACCTACGCCCTTAGCAGGGGCGCCTCTTCGACCTACTTGAGTACTTCTCCAAATAAAAAAGAGTGGCGGAGAGAGTGAGATTCGAACTCACGGTAGGCTTGCGCCTACGCCGGTTTTCAAGACCGGTGCCTTAAACCAACTCGACCATCTCTCCGCGTTAATCAAGCAGAGTGGCGGATTCTATTTTACAATACCGATCTGCCGTTGTCAACAGATTCAGGCTCTTGTAACATATGGATCGGGAGGGCTTTTGCGCCGGATTTCCCCAATTGCCGCGCATAGCGAGAGGGCATGGTTGCCCATGCCCCCTGTTATTAAAATACGGCCCGCCTGCCGCCTACCGGTACAGCCATGCTTTCGACGGCTATTCCGGTATATTTTCGGAGTTCCTGCTTGCCTTCTCAATCGCTAATCTGACCAAATTGCCGCAGTCTCTGGACGAAACCGAGCCCCATCCTTCCCTGCTGACCGTGTCATACACACCAAGTTCTCGGGCAAACTCATTCTTCAGACTTTCCGACATAATGCCTCTGCGTCTGCTCATGATTCAATCCCTCCTTAAGAGCAAAGCGGGACCGTACATTTTTATGTTCTCCAGACCGTCCTTTTTTATTCTGCGGCGTTTTAAGCCAATGTTATCCACAGTTATCCACAGGGCTGTGGATAACTCAAAAAAGATAAAACCCGCATATATAGCGGGTTACATCATTTATTGCCCTTAAGGCCGCTTTTCATACGGCCTTTCTGTGGATAGTTTTACGTTTTGTCCACAGGTCGTCATAACAACTTAACTTCTTATCAATTATTGACATTATGTGTCGTAATCACAGGTATTCCTTTGTATAAAATCACGAATAAACGTATAATATTTTGTCAGATTATATCATTCCAAAGCACAAATCGCAGTAATAATGCGGTTTTTTGTGTCGATTTTTATCTGTCAGCGGCCCGATCGGGCGTTATGGCACGGATGGCTGTAACCGGCTTTATATGCCGTTTATAGCCAATCATGCGAGACTACCAGTATTTCCTGTCCCTGTTATAAGGCCTTACCTGGTCATAATACCTCTTACGGTTCATATATACCTGCTTCTTCATCCTCAGCCACTTCATGATATCGCCGCCGAAGAACAGCAGGTAGTTGACAAAGGACGCCGCGATGGCTGCCACAAGATACCATGCGCGAAAGCGGATGGCTATAACCAGCTGGTATATCGAAAAGGCAACCTGCAGCAGCCCCAGGTACTTGACCTTTATGGGCAGGAAGAAGAAGAAAAGGAGTTCCTGTTCCGGAAACAGGGTGGCAAACGCCAGGAACAAGGACAGGTTCAGGTAGAGTCCGGTAACTCCCGGAGGGATTATAAAAGCGGCGATGACAGTCAGGATGGCCCCGCAGAAATAATATACATTATATCTGAACCTCCCCCAGACACCCTCGATAGCCGTACCGACAAAATAGAGCAGATACAGCTGGAAAAATACCCATATGGGGTTGGCGGTTTGGGGAAGGAACAGGAAGCTTGCCAGTCGCCATATCTGCCCTTTGAGCAATTCACCGGGTATCAGGAACAGTAATGCTGAATTGTTAGTTATAAAGACCAAGAGATAGGCAGCTATGTTAAGGCCGATCAGGTAATGGGTCAGGTTCCTTATGGCATAACGGCCGTATTTCATTTCAAGGCGTGAGAGCCATTTCATTCACTCTACCTCCTGCAAATCAAATAAAAATGTGCACGCGTCACGATCCAAAGCGACCTGCTATGTAATGACCCTGCACATTTATGCTGCTTTGCATTCCCACTAAACGTAATCTTATTATACGCCAAAAAGTCTATTGGCACAATCATGTCCCGGGATTTTCAGAAAGAGCGTGTCAGTATACAGATATATATTCCGACATCCAAACCTTTTTCACAGTATCACCGTCAAATTCAATGTTGAAGGTGTCGGCCACACGGTAGGCCCCATAATCGGTTACTTCAGTCCTTAAGAGGTAGTAGGTCCAGACCGGGTCGTCATAATAACCGTTGTCGGGAAGACCATACAGATCCAGCGCCTGCTGTTTTGAATGAAATATCTTAAGTCCCCTTGGGGTCTCAATCTCGCCGTCCTTATCAATGGAAATATAACTGACAATCCCATTGGTTATGCCGACGCAAATCCCACCGGCCCTGTAAAGGACGCCGGCCAGGAAATCATAATCTGTATACTTGTCAGGATCAAGGCCGATTTCAGCTGCTACCTCCCCGACAGGGGATAAAAGCGTAATATTCCCTATTCTGAAGTCATTGGAATTCACGCCCGATGGGAGAGAACTCCTGTCATACTTGGGCCCGCCCTTGGTAGAGAGGTGCTGCCATTTTCCCCCACCCGAGTATTGGTACTCCCGGACAACCTGTGCCACATCGAAACTGGTGGTGATGTCTTCCTCCATATCATAGAATTTGATCTGAAGGCTGTCCCGCTCCATAAGGTAGAGAACATTATCCCTGATGACGGGCCTGATCTTCCTGGCGAACTGGTAATTGTAATCTGTATTCCCTTTGGGGTAGGATTCCACCAGGTGTTTTGGCAGCGGACAGCCATAAATGATCCCCTGGTCAGGCAGGGTAAGGACCACACTGCCCGCATCAGCTCCGACAATGGCATTATCGCTGGCTTTTGGCGGGGCAGGAGGAAGCATGCTTATAAGTTTGTTGTTGGAATAGGAGAAGACCTCGCATTCACTTGGGTTGTTGGTATCCAGGATTATGAGGCTTTCCCTTTCAGGTCCGTAGCCGACCATGAGGGACATGCGGCATTCGCCGTTGAAATAATCGGTGGTCTGATCCGCAATGACCAGACCATCCTTGCTGAAAACAGTCACCCTGCCATTGAGATTGGCATCCTCATAGGCAGCTATTATCTCTTCACTGCCATCGTTGTCGATATCAAAGCTTTTTATGGTTCCGGAATAGACATAATAGGGCGTGTCATTGACCCATATGGTTGAAAGCTTTTCGCTTATGCTGTCATATTCCAGGACGAGGCCGTAATCGGGGAACCTGTAGATATCATAGCCTTGGGCGGTATTTTCATAAAGCTCGAAATGGGTGCCGAGAACCGTAAAAATCTGTTGCAGGGTGAGGGACATGCAGCGAAGTACGCCAGGATAGGCCGACAAAAAAGCGGCATCGGGCAGTTCAGCCTCTTGCTGGCCGAAAACCTGCTCGCCTGTAGGGGCAAGCCCCATATCCCCGCCGGGCGGTTCCTGAACCTTCTCATTACTAACCGTAGCTGTTCCGGCTTTTTCTTTATCAGGTTGTTTCTCCTGTTGGCCTTCGCCGCATGCTGAAGCCGTAACCAGGGTCAGGATGAGAAAGAAAACCACCAGGAGCTGTCTTGCTGTCATTGATAACCATACTCTGCCGCATGAATAGCGTTCATTTCAATTATACCCCAACTTCGCCCTTGAAAAAACACTGCCTGAAGCGATGTACTCTGCCCGGGCAGCAGCTCCCCCAATTATGTGAATTGCCGCCGCCATGGCCATAGCGCACTGAACCCGCTATATGGGATATCGGCATGTTTCCTTTACGGGCTGATACTTACTGAATAAATAGCCGGCTTGCCCGCATATAAGGACAGTCCAGCTTTATTAGCGAAAACACCACTATAAGAAGGCCCGGTCCCTGAAGATAAGCGTCTCCGGGATGCCTTTATAAGCCCTTTTTTCCGGGAACCATCAGTTCTGGCCGGGCTGCCTTCTCTTAAGCCGCTCGGCGCGGCGTCTTTCGGCCTCCGCGTATTCTTTCCTTTGCTCGTCGGTTTCAAGGATGAGGCCTGGCACTTCCTTCGGCTTTCCCTTCGAGTCAACGCTCACATAAGTTACGTATGCCTTGTTGGTGGCCCTTTTAAGCCCCCTCAAACAGTCCTCGGCGAACACCTCGACGATGACTTCCATGGAAGTGCGCCCAACCCAGGTCACCCTGGTTTTCAGGGTGACGATCTCCCCCACATGCACGGGCTCACGGAAATCCACACTGTCGATACAAACCGTGGCGACAACGCTATTAGCATGTTTTTGCGCGGCCATGGCACCGGCAATGTCTATCCAATGCAACAGGGTTCCGCCGAGAAGGTTACCCAGCAGATTGGTGTCGTTGGGCAGGACCAGTTCATTCATCTCGGTCATGGTTTCTCTCGGTGACTTCGCGTTCATAGCACTCCTAAAACATATGTCTTGAAAACTTCCCACAGAAGGTCGCAAAGCTCCTCGTTCTCATAGCCTTCTCCGTCACTGTCCTCAAGCCGGAACAGCTTCTGTTCAAAGAGCTTGTTTTCTTCCGGGGGTACTATCAACTTATAGCCTCTCTGGCCAAACCTGGATTTCCTTATGAAGTCCATCATCTGGCCGACGCTCAGAAGGGGCAGGCAGTCCTCAAGGTTGTAAAACTCATCGGGCTCGATATAGAGGGCATCAAACGCCTCATCGTCTTCATCCTGGTCTTCGTATCGGTCGTCATCTTCGGCCGGAAGGCCTGCGGGCGCATCGGTGTCAACATCGGCTTCAGGAGCGATATCCTCTTCATCTGTTTGATAATCCATGAGCCTGAGCCTTCTTAGCACAAACCTCGGGTAGTACCCCGTATCGTTGATCAGGATCTGCCCCACTACAAATTCTATATCCTTATACTCATCGGTTTCCGCGTTAATACAGATGGATGCCACAGCCCGGTCGTTTACGGCGGGCTTCCAAAGGGACCTGAGCATTTCTTTCTGGGCAGGCGTCAGTTTGTTTAAATCCTGGGGCGATATATGCTCCTTCATTTGATTGACCTCCCGCAAATCAGCATTCATGATTATTTCTATTATAAACAATTTTCAGGCTTCCGGCTATCCGGAACGATTAAGGATCAAATATAATGGTAATATAGTAATATAATAATATTCTAATATATTTCTTCGACAAAATGTGGTATATGTTAAGTATGGGCGTCTTTCATTCTGGGGTGAGTACCTTACGGGGGGTAATTTCATGAAAGGGATGGCAAAATCTAAACCGGGGCCCTTGAGCACTATCGGTAAGATTTTGAAGAGAATCAGGCTGCCGCGGCTTAAGCTCAGGACCAGGCTTATCATTTCGTTCCTTGTACCAATTCTGGCTATTGTGATCATAGGGGTATCATCATATTCTTCATCTAAAAGCGAAATCACGAGAATCGCAATAGATTCTTCCCAGGAGGTTATAAACGGAGAAATCGCATACTTTGACATGCTTGTCAACATCGTAAGCTCCCATGCCAAGCAACTTATGACAAACTCTGATGTAAGGACCGCTTTAAAACCGGATTTCAGAGACCTTGAAAGATCGCAGCAGATTGAAACAACCAACAGGATCAATTCCCTTTTATCTTCCCTGGCAACCTCCAAAGACTATATCAAAGACTATTCCATAATCGGCGTCAACCACTGCATCTATACCAATTCACACCTGAGTGTCAGAACTTTGGATGAACTGACGAAAATCGAAATATTTGAATCCTTTATAAACGGGGATGCCAAGAACGCCTGGATCGGCGACAAAACAGCCATATCCTCCCTCTACGGCGGAGGCAGGGCAATAAAAGGCTCCACCCTGTCGTATATCATGAAATACGTTGATGTCTATACCGGAAAACTGCTGGGTGTCCTGATCATCGAAATACAGCCCAAAGTGGTGTCGGGCATGGTGGAGAGGATGAGCGCCGGAACTGGAAACTGCCATATCATCAGCCAGGACGGTTATGATAATGCCCTTACCGCAAATGAGGATACCACTGACCCTGACGCGATGTACGCTTTTTCAGGGAATGAATTTTACACAGAGTTTATAGAGAGCGAAGAAACCATCAAGGTAACCAGCCGAAAAGACGACATCATTATACTTGGTAAAACTGAAAACGGCGCCATTGTTATCGGCACCGTCATACCTATGAAAACACTCAATGCCGGCGCAAATCGCATCCTGGTCATAACCTTGGTCGTTATGGCAGTTTCAGTGCTGGCATCTATGTTTATCGCCCTGATGATCTCCAACAATCTGAGCGTCGCCGTAAGAAAAATTGTATCGGCCGCCGAAACCGCCGCTTCAGGCGATCTGAGGCAGAAGCTGTCCAGCGGGAAGAAAGACGAATTCGGAACCCTTATTAACAGCATCGGCCAGATGATGGAGAGCATGCGGACTCTTATCATTGAGGCTGCCAGCATCGCCAACAGCGTTATTGAATCTGCCTCCATGGTCAGCAGTTCCACCCAGGAAGTTGTAAAGATTACAGAGGATATTACGGCCGCGATAGGTGAAATCGCCGCGGGAGCCAATGCCCAGGCCACCGACACTGAAGTGGGAGTGATCAGGACCAACGAGCTGGCTTCCAGGATTAATCTTGTGGCAGAAAGCACGAATCAGATAGAGCAGGTTTCAAACACCACCTTCAGCCTTACCAAAAACGCTATTGAGGCTATGAACGAGCTTGATAAGAAGGCGGGCCAGACAAACAATATCATCTACCAGGTCCGGGATGATATCGGCGAATTGAGCCAGAGGAGCAGCAAGATATCGAGCATAGTTAAGGTCATTACCAGCGTTGCGGACCAAACCCGGCTGCTGTCGCTCAACGCTTCCATAGAGGCGGCGCGGGCAGGGGAATTCGGGCGCAGTTTTGCAGTTGTGGCCGAAGAAGTGAAGCATCTGGCTGACCAGACCGCCACCTCCGCATTGGATATCGCTGCCCTCGTAAATGAGATCCAGTCGCATATCCTGTCCACGGCTGAAAAAGCAGACTCGGCCGAAGTCATCATAAACGAACAGAATAAAGCCCTTGAAAAGGCCATAGGTTCCTTCAACAATATCTCCGATTCCATGGATCTCCTGATGGACAAGGTCCAGGCTATCAAGTCCAGCACAATTGAAATGGACCAGCACAAGAGCCAGGTACTCAATTCCATACAAAGCATCTCAGCTGTTTCCCAGCAAACAGCGGCGACCACACAGGAGCTTAACGCTTCTTCAGACAGGCAGATGGCTACGTTGAAAGCCTTCCAGGAAAAAGCCCTTATGCTGGAAAAAGAGGCTACGCGTTTGCAGGAGGCCATCAAGGTGTTCATGGTATAGTATTCTTCAGGCAGGAATATGAAAATAAGCAGGGTGGTTATCCACCCTGCTCCTGTATGGAGGATTCATCATAACCCCTAAGAAACTCGCTCGAGAAATGCTTCTTCAAGGGCTTCAGCATTAGTTTGCCCTGTTATCGCGAGATATAACTGGTTCTTTATGCCTTGCCATCCCGTCGCTTTCAAAAACGCGGGCATACCGGTGATTTCAAAGTTTTACCCGCATTTCGAATATCCACACTGGCGGCAGATCACACAACCGCCCTCATGCTCCACAACGCCGCCGCATTCCGGGCACTTCCCCGGATCTTTGACGGGCTTTTCGGAATCATTCCCTGAGCCGGGCCTGTCCGGTTTAATATAACGGGCAGTGGGCTTTGGAATCACTATCGGGGCTTTCGGCGACTCTTTATATACATTTCCGCTTCCGTTGCGATGGTTCATGACCCTTTCTATAAGGCGCCCAATGGCATCAGGGCAGGATAAGACCTTAAGCCCTCTCTGGCGAATGGTTGAGGGGCAGCGGATACCCTTTAGCTGCTCCACTATGGCCTTCTCATCGACGCCCGCCCTCAGGGCTATGGAAACAAGGCGGCTGGTGGCTTCGGACTGGGAGGGGCAGCCCCCTGCCCGCCCGGTATTGGTAAACACCTCGCAGATGCCTTTTTCGTCGTAGTTTACGGTGATATACAGGTTGCCGCATCCGATCCTGACTTTTTCGGTAAACCCCGTGGTTATCTCAGGTCTGGGTCTTGGCTGAATATTCCTGTTCGCTTCAGGGGCAGCCTGACCGTCCACGTCGGTCTTATTGGTATTTGTACCCTGGGCAGTCTCTTCCTTGCCTTTTACGCTGCCGATGTTCAGTACCTGGCACTCACGGCTGCCATCCCGGTAAATGGTAACCCCTTTGCAGCCCGTCCTGCAGGCATAGCGGAAGACATCGGCCACATCCTGCAGTGTGGCGTCCTTTCTCAGGTTGACAGTTTTGGAAACGGCATTGTCGGTATGTTTCTGGAAGGCTGCCTGCATCCTGACATGCCACTCCGGAGAGATGTCATGGGCAGTTACAAACAGGTCCTTCATGCGCTGGGGTATCCCATCGATCTCATGCAGTGATCCTTTCCGGGCTATTTCACGCATCAGTTCTTCGCTGTATAGCCCGGCTTCTTCGCAGGCGGCCCTGAAGATTGGGTTTACCTCCACCAGCTCGGTGCCGTCCATGACATACTTGATATATGAGATGGCAAACAAGGGCTCGATGCCTGAGGAAGTACCAGCTATCAGGCTGAGCGTGCCGGTCGGCGCAATTGTGGTGGTGGTGGCGTTCCTTACCCTGATTCCGGCCTCCTTGTAGGCGCTCTGGTCATAATAGGGGAATACGCCCTTTTCTTCGGCCAGTTCCTGCGATTTCTTCCTGGCCTCGCTGGAGATGAAGCCCATCACTTCGTCGGCAAGCCTTTCTGCTTCTTCTGAATCATAGCGGATCCCAAGCAGCAGGAGCATATCAGCCCAGCCCATAACACCCAGACCGATCTTCCTCGTGCCCAGGGTCATCTTTTCGATTTCAGGAAGCGGATATTTATTGACGTCAATGACGTTGTCAAGAAAATGCACGGCTTTACGCACGGTCTGTCTGAGCTTTTCGTAGTCTACTTCCATAAGGCCGTCCGGGCCTTCCTTGACCATGAGGCTCAGGTTGATGGAGCCCAGGTTGCAGGATTCATAGGGAAGCAGCGGTTGTTCCCCGCAAGGGTTGGTGCTCTCGATCTGGCCCAGCTGCGACATTACATTGTCCCTGTTGATTCGATCCAGGAAGATTATGCCCGGCTCACCGTTTTTCCATGCCATGTTCACCATGAGGTCAAACACTTCCCGGGCATTGAGCGAACCAGTTTTATTCTTTGTCCTGGGATCTATTAGATCATAATCAGCGTTCTCCTCAACGGCCCTCATGAAGGATTCGGTGATGGCGACGCTGATATTGAAGTTGGTGATATCAGCATTGTTTTGCTTGCAGGTGATAAAGTCCAGGATATCCGGGTGGTCAACCCTGAGGATTCCCATATTGGCGCCCCTCCGGGTGCCGCCCTGTTTAACGGCTTCAGTGGCCGCGTTGAACACCTTCATAAAGCTTACCGGTCCCGAGGCTACGCCGCCTGTGGATCTTACGCTTGATCCCTTGGGCCTTAACCTTGAGAAGGAAAAACCTGTCCCACCGCCGCTTTTATGGATCAACGCGGCGTTTTTCACGCTGTCGAAAATTCCTTCCATCGTGTCTTCAACAGGCAGGACGAAGCATGCGGACAACTGCCCCAGGGGCCTTCCCGCGTTCATGAGCGTGGGGGAATTGGGCAGAAACTCAAGGTCCGCCATCATATCATAGAATTCTTCTTCCAGCTTCTTCAGCTTTTTTTCAGGCAGTCGTTCCTTATCGGCAGAGGCAACGGTGGCGGCCACCCTGCGAAACATATCCTCCGGGGTTTCACACAGATTCCCTTCCTCGTCCTTGGCGAGATATCTTTTCTCAAGTACCTTGACGGCGTTTTCTGTCAGCCTCACAAGCATCATCTCCAGTTTATTATAGTTCCCGGCACATATTGTATAAATGAGATATACCAACAACTATATCTTGCGTATCTAATTATATCGTATTGGTATAGTTTTTCAATGTGTCTTTTAATATATTACGCATCATAGAATCCGCATCAAAATAAAAAAAGGCCCCGAAGCTTATCTTGAGGGCCGGTTGGTGCTCGTGGCCGGACTCGAACCGGCACGGAGGGTTAGTCCGACGGATTTTAAGTCCGTTGTGTCTGCCAATTCCACCACACGAGCGTTTAGTAATTATTGAGTCAGCATTCCTATTCTACAACAGCGCCGCTTATGGTGTCAATAGAACCAATCTGGTAAAACGGCCGCACACAGCGGACTTGGGCATCCTTCCCCAATGCCGGCGCAGGAATAATGCCGGCTTTTCGGGAGGGCTGAACCGAGAAATCCGGTCTACCCCCGGGAAAGAAACGGCCGGGGCAGCTTTCCAAAAAAGGAGTGGCCGGACAAGCTTTAGTGTAAGAAACCGCCGGACTACCTGTCCGGAAAGGGGCAGGACCAGCTTTTAAGACTTATAGCCGCCTGCAGGCATTACTTCCACGATATAATCCTGCACTTTCTCCGCCGCGTCTTTATACAGCTCCACGTCCATGATTGCCGCGCTTTCGTCGTATTCGGCGCTAAAGACCTTTCCATTGGCATAGAGCCATGAAATAATGCTGCCCCCGTTTTGAAAGGGTATGCTCAGCCGGTATCGGGCTTTTATCCGGAACAGCATTTTTTTCAGGCAGTTCCTGAGGTTGTCGAAGCCTTCGCCGGTGAGGGCCGAAACCTCTACAATAGCCTTGTCTGTTTTAGGAGCAATATTTCTTTCATCAAGCTTGTCGATCTTGTTATAGGCGATGATGGTCGGTTTGCCCGAAGCGCCCAGCTGGGCGAGGATCTCGTCCACAATGCGGATATGGTCTTCCACCAGTGGGTCCGACGCATCGGCGACGATGATAATGGCATCGGAGTAAACCGTCTCTTCGAGGGTGGACTTGAAGGCATCCATCAGGTGGTGGGGAAGCCTCCTTATAAATCCCACAGTGTCGGTCAGCAGCACCTGGGCCTCTCCCAGGTCCAGCCTCCTGGTAGTGGTGTCAAGGGTGGCAAACAGCTTGTCCTCGGTATAGGCGTCGGCATCGCAGAGAGCATTCAGCAGCGATGACTTTCCCGCGTTGGTATACCCAACCAGGGATACAATGGGGATGCAGTTTCTCAACCGCTCGGCCCTCTGTATGCCTCTGTGCTTCTTTATCTCCATAAGCTGTTCCCTAAGATGGGTTATCTTTCTCTTGATATGCCTCCTGTCGGTTTCAAGCTTGGTTTCACCGGGACCCCTGGTCCCTATGCCGCCCCCCAGCCTTGACAGGATGACACCCTTGCCCGTAAGCCTGGGAAGCAAGTATTCCAACTGGGCCAGTTCCACTTGTATTTTGCCCTCGCGGGAACGGGCGCGCTGGGCAAAGATATCCAGGATCAGCCCGGTCCTGTCTATCACCTTGACACCCAGCATTTCCTCGATATTCCGCTGCTGGGACGCTGAAAGCTCCTCGTCAAAGATCACCATGTCCGCACCCTCGGCCTGGACAAGCAAACAAAGCTCAGAGATCTTGCCCTTTCCTACCAGCCAGGCGGAATCCCGCCCGTCCCTGGCCTGGATAATTTCCGCCGCCACCTCGGCCCCGGCAGTGTGGGCAAGTTCGGCGAGTTCCTCCATGGAAATTTCCGCTTCGCTGACGCCCCTGACAACCGGTGTTTCCGGGGTCCTGACCCCTACCAGGACAGCCCGCTCCCGTGTGGAACCGGTCGTTTCGGTCCTGCCGCGCAGTAACCTGTCGGCCGCCGAAATCTGCTCCAGTAATTCCTCAAAATCCGCTTTATCCACGCCAAATGGGCCGAAGACATCCACCGACTCTGTGTCCCGGGCCGATGGAATCCCGGCGTATATCTCGGCCGGGCCGCCGTCACGGACCCCTACCGACGCTATCATGTCCAGCTTCAGAAGTTTCAGGGAACTTATATCAACCTCTGATAGCCTGCCCGATCCGCCCGGATGGGTGTGGATCAGGCGGATGCCCGAAAGCCTTGAAGGGCTGCGCTTTCCCTCGACCGAATCCAGGCTCACAGTGGCATAATCGCCGACAATGACATTAATGATGCGGCCTTTCCTGTCAGAGTACACGGCTATCTCACGGTTAATGGCACCAGTGAGCCCGCAAAGCTTATCAATAAGCTCCCGGGTCCAGATCATATTTTGCGGCAATTCAATGCCGTATATGTCTTCCAGTGCCTGTACCTGGCTTTTCTTGAGCCCTTGTGTGTTTCCACCTATCTCCATCTGTTCCTCTTTCCCTTTTCATCCCGTTTAATGCCGGAGTGGCCTGATTCAGGCTTGTTCCGGTACTGACCCTTTTAAGCCGATCTCCTCCGCGATCTTTCTCATGCCCATTATGGTTTCTTCAATAACCTTGTCCAGATCCATATTAAGGCGCTGCGCTCCTTCTATGATGACGTCCCGGTTTACCCCGGCCGCAAACCCTTTGCTCTTCATCTTTTTTGCAACTGATTTGACCTCAAGGTCCATAACACTCCTGCTTGGGCGCATCAGGACCGCGGCAGTGATAAGGCCGGTCAGTTCGTCTATTGTGTAAAGGACATTCTCCATCCTTTCTACCGGCTCCACATCGCTGCAAAGCTTCCATCCATGGCTCTCGATTGCCCGGATATAGCTCTCCGGCCAGTTTTCTTCCTCGAGCATGGCTCGCACCTTTCTACAGTGTTCCTCGGGGTACATCTCATAGTCCAGGTCATGGACAAGTCCTATGATGCCCCATTTTTCCGCATCCTCGCCGAACAGCCCGGCAAAGTGCCTCATGACACCCTCTACGGCAAGGGCGTGCTTAATATGGCCGTCGCTCCTGTTGTACCTTGTTAACAGGGCATATGCCTCATCTCTTGTTGGTATATATTCTCCCATAAGATTATCCCTCCTGTATTTATTATATAACGGTTATGCAAGCATTCACAGCTATGATGGAGGTAAACGGCGCTTTCTGTCAAGAAAAAAGCCTGAGCACATCGGTGTTCAGGCTTTTTCGCTAAGTTACATTAAAATTGACGACCTTATTTTGCCGTTTTCTCTTTGATGGGCAGATACAGATCGATTCCGCCAATATGGTTGAGGTCTTCGTCAAAGCCTATATGTTCCTCAAGCCACTGGTGGCTGCCATGCTGGTACCTGCTGTCCCTCAGCCAGCCCATGAACCGCTTCCAGGTCTTCATGATCTCACAACCCAAATCCCCGTTGCGGTCCCGTTTTACTCCGGCTACGGCATAAAGGCCTCCTTCCAGGGTTTTCACCTTAACCTTTTCATCGTTTACTACGACACTGTCATCGATGGTAACGCAGAATTCATAGCCGTATTCTTCCTGGTCCTCGCTTGAGGGCGAGGGATTATTATACCCGAATATCCTCATGTTGCTGGTATTGATATTATTCTTTTTCAGCCATTCCTTCAGAACCTGGTATGCGCCGTCTTCGGGGTTTTTCCCATAGTAGCAGTAATATGCCACCCTCATTGGCTCCAGTTTCTTCAGAACTTTAATGTCCGGATATTTTTCAAGAAGCTCTTTGTCCTGAATATCAAAATATTTATCCATCAAATCAACCCTTTCAAAGATAAATTTTAATTTTTGCTTTTTGAAATCGCTCGGCAAAAATCCGGTGATTCGCCTGAAAGCCCTTGAAAAAGCATCTCCGCTGGAAAAGTCGTATTTTACGGCAATGCTAATTATACAGGCACTGGTGTTGACCAGGTCCGAAGCAGCAAGGCTTATTCTCCTCAGCCTGATGTACTCTTTTACAGAGTAGCCTACCAGGGCGAAAAACAGCCTGTAGAAGCTTGACTGGGACATGTAGGCTTCCTGCGCCGCACGATTAAGGTCTATCCTGTCTTCAAGGTTGCTTTCAATGTAATCAATGGATTTTTGTATGCGTTCATAGTAATTCATGTCCGGAGCGCTCCCTGACATCTTAGGATAGTTCCATGTTATCATAGAAGCATTTTCCATATCCGATTTTTTTTCTAAAAGTCCGGCTTGTTTCATCAACGCATTATTAAAAAACCCGGCTTTTGCCAGGTCTGATTTTTCATATATTCTGTTCAGGAGTTATTGCCGGTTCCGGAATATTCCGGCCATAAAACATCATTATGTTGAAATGCTCTGGGTTTTCTCTGTTCCCTTACTTGTGGTATGTCTCGTTGTTTATGATCTTGAAGGCGCGGTAGATCTGCTCCAGCAGGATGATACGGGCCAGTTGGTGGGGAAATGTCATGTCCGACATGGAAAGCAGGTTGTCGGCTTCGGTAAGAATGGATTCGTCAAGGCCGTCTGATCCGCCGATGATAAAAGATATATGGCTTTTGCCGCTGATCATGAGATTCTCCAGGTATCGGGCAAATCCGACAGAATCGTATTTCTTCCCCTCAATGGCCAGGGCAATGACATGGCTGTTGGCGGTCAAGGCCTTCCTGATCCTGTCCGCCTCTTTTTCCAGGGTGAAGTCTTCATCAGCTTCAACTATATTGAGCTTGCAAAAACGGGAGAGGCGCTTTGAGTATTCCTTCTGAGCGTCCCTTAAATAGTCTTCCTTCAGTTTACCGACGGCGATTATACGAATATTCATGGTACTCCGATCCACCGGCGCAAATACAGCCTTGAGCTATATACATATCATTTTGCTTACCCGGTCACGGTATGCTATTTCCAGGAAAACATCCCTGTCAGGATAGATCTTTCTCTCGAGCAGCGCGTTGCACACAGTCTGGTACGCCAATTCAGGATAATTGTTCTCTTTGCTGAGATGCCCCAAAAGGAAGTGCTTAGTGCCTTTTTCGGCCAGATGAGCTACTACTTTCCCGGCAAGGTCGTTGCACAGGTGCCCGAAATCGCCCATGATCCTTTTCTTTAGGGGCCATGGGTACCTTCCGGTCATCAGCATTTCCACGTCATGGTTGGATTCCAGCAAAATTGCGTGGCTATTCTCCAGCCAACCCATCAGCTCATCGCTTATATGCCCGATGTCGGTGGCTACGGTAATCTTCCTGCAATCTATAAAAAAGCTGTATCCCACAGGGCATGCCGCGTCGTGGGGTATCGGAAAAGACACGATATAAATATCCCCGACGTTAAACGGTTTGCAAACCTGTGTAACTTGTATATGCTCCGGTTTGAGTTTCCCCAGGAAAGGCCTCATGGCGTCCCATGTCCGGCTGTTGGCATAGATAGGTATCTTATGTCTCCTGGAAAGGATCCCCGCGCCGGCGATATGGTCGCTATGCTCATGGGTTATAATTATGGCTGAAATGGACTTTATTGACTCTCCGATCTGTTCCAGGGCTTCCTCGATGCGTTTTCCGCTCACGCCGGCATCCACAAGGACCGACGTTTCGCCTGATGATATGAATATACAATTGCCGCTCGAACCGCTGAACAAGCTGCAAGTTTTGATCATTAAATAACCACCTTATGCACTGTCGCTGTCTGATACTCTCCTGATGTCCGCACCGAGGCTGTTTAGCTTTTCCACCATGCGCTCATAGCCTCTATCTATATAGCTGACATTGGATACCTCGGTGACGCCTTCGGCAACGCATCCGGCCAGCACGCAGGCAGCGCCCGCCCGCAGATCCAATGCCTTGACAGGCGCTCCTGTAAGCTTTGAGCCGCCCTCGATGACGGCCATCCTGCCCTCAACCCTTGCCTTCGCTCCCATCCGCTTCAATTCGTCGATATACTGGAAACGGTTATCAAATATACTCTCTGTGATTGTGCTGATTCCTTCGGCCTGGAGGAGCAGCACCGCCGCGGGAGGTTGCAGGTCTGTAGGGAAGCCGGGATAAGGAAGGGTCTTGATATTGGCCCTTGAAAGGCGATCCTTCACCCATACCCGTATGCTGTCATCATATTCCTGGATCTTTACATTCATCTCCACAAGCTTGGCCGATAGGGATTCCATATGCTTGGGAATGACGTTTTTCACAAGTACATCGCCCCTGGTAGCCGCCGCCGCGATCATGTAGGTGCCGGCTTCTATCATGTCCGGGATGATACTGTGGACAACATTGCCCTTGAGTTCCTTAACACCCCTGATGCGGATGATATCGGTTCCGGCCCCCTTGATATCGGCGCCCATGGCATTTAAGAAGTTGGCGATATCTACAATATGGGGCTCTTTGGCAGCGTTTTCAATTGTGGTCACGCCTTCGGCCTTAACCGCCGCGAGCATGATATTGACTGTGGCGCCAACGCTGACAACGTCAAGATAGATGTTGGCCCCTGTAAGCTTATTGGCAGAGAGCTTTATATGCCCGTGTTGGATCTCGACCTTTGCTCCGAGGGCCTCGAAACCCTTGATGTGCTGGTCGATGGGTCTTGACCCGAAATTGCAGCCTCCCGGGAAGGTGACAACAGCTTTTTTGAATCTCCCCAGCAGGGCTCCCATCAAATAATAGGACCCCCGGAAGCGGTGCATATCCTCACCCGTGGCTACATAAGACGATACATTGGTAGCGTCAACCCTCAGGGTATAGTCGTCAATATCAATAAACTTTGCTCCCAACGACTCCATTATCCTCCTGAGGATCGCTATGTCAAGTATATTGGGAATATTCTCAACGGTGCAAACATCGCTCAATAAAAGAGCGGCCGGCAGAATGCCCAGTGCAGCATTCTTTGCCCCGCTTATCACCACTTCACCTTTTAAGCGTTTTTGCCCGCGGATAAGCAGTTTATCCACATAAACACCAGCCTTCTGGTTTTCTTCTGTTGTGGCTCAGCATGCGCTGTTTTCTTCAGGTAACCGAAAACAATCCTCGTCCCTGATTTGTCAAACATATTATAACACTATGGTGGCCGATCATCAAACCATAATATGTATGCCCATGTTTACCCGGTTGTGATCTCTTCTCCTGTATATGCGTTATAAAACAGCTCAGCGCCGTCCGAAAGGCGGATCCGCCATACAGGGCTGTCATACAGTTCGCCTTCATTTATTCTCTTGTATCCAAAGCTTATATCGGTGATCACCGAATTCTCCGGAATTTTGGACAGCGCCAGGATATGCCACGCCGAAAGTATCTCGCTTTCCGCCAGGGTGTGATTAACCTCTCCGGGTACAATGACCGCATACTCGATGCCATTCGGCGCGACAATGAAATCCGCGTATACGCCAAACAGCAGGTGGCTCTTATATTTTTTGACATACCTTACATACAGCCGTCCGTCCTGTTCCTGCCAAATATCGGGAACATAATCCTTTTCATTCATACCCAGGCCCTGGAATACCTTCGTCAATTCACGGGAAACCGCGTCCCTGTCCCGGATATCAATGCTGGTATCCGGCGAGCTGTCTTTGAACACAATGATATTATTCCCAATTTCCAGCTCTTTCCCTTCCTTGTGCCATACCTTTTCGTCATCGCCGGTTCCAGCGGCGCCAAGGCCAAGAAAATACTCTGCAATACGGCCCTCGTCAATGCCCACGTCGCCGTATACTACGCTCCCGGAATCGGCGCTGTAGGATGGGACCCGGCATTCTATCCTTATATTCCTGGATTCAAGCAGGTTCTCTACTTGCTTTACGTAATCCGCACCGGGCCTGCTGAGGGATTCGGTCCGGAGGATACTGAACAGCAGGAAGATATTCAGGATAGCAAAAAGGAAGATCAATATGGATTTTGCCTTGGACCATTCCATGTCAATTCTCCTTTTCTCCGGCAGGTATCCGGTATGCCGCATGGTCTGTTGTCACCAGCCAGCACGGACGCAACAGTTCTTCCGATTCATCGTCAGTAAACATATGATAACCCATCCTGATGTCCTGGAATTTTTCTTGTTTTAAGATTGTGGGATTACTGGCGTAGATATTGTTGAGCAAATCGATGAAAGACACGCTGTAATCCTGGAAATCTTGATCCCCGTGGAATTCCCTCACAACCCAGGTACATTCCAGGACCCTTTCGGCCGAGGCCTTGATTTCGATGGCCGGGGCGGACAGATAGATATTGTTTTTGTTGTCTGAAATATAGATATCAAGCCCCTCGAAACGATATCCAAAGGTAAAGACAAATGTGTGTCCCTCCTGCTTAATATCCTTCAGCACAATGTCCGCATCCCCCACAAGGCCCTTCCTTAGCTCGATGAATGAGATAGCGTGGATAAATGCCGACTTCGCATCGACAGAATCTGTCTTTTGCTCGACGGGAAGGTACTTGTATTCCAGGACGCCATGGGAGTCCAACTGGTACACATTTTCAAGGTCAGAGAACACAACGGTGTTGCCTGTCTTGTCACGCATGGCAAGAAAACTGTCCCTCTGTTCTAAAAGGATGCTTTCCTGTATGCTCTTTATATCATCGCTTTCAGGATCAAGCACCAGGGCTTCGGGTATCCCGGCCTCAACGGTCTGTATCGACTTGCTTAAGTCGGGATCCATGGCATATATGGGTATATCATCATACGAGGGATCGGCGAAATCGGGAAAGGTTTCGCCAATGGCGCTCATGGGCATGACCTCGGTCTGGCTGCGCATCTCAGCCCCCAGCCCGCTGTAATACGCTTTAGGCCTCATACTTTCCTTGATTTCGATATGATACATATAGACGTTGCTTTCATCATAGACGTAAAGGGTGTTGACAGTTACGTTGACATTCTCCTGGGGAAGGACGATCATGCTCCTGATTCCATTGAAGCTGGGGCTGCCTGAATTCAGGCCGGCAATCCAAAGCAGCATGCTGTTTGGATATTTCACCGCAAAATCTATTCTTATGGATGACATGTCCTTAAGCCCAGCCCACATATCTGCAGGGTATATGCGCCTGGGTTTTGTCCTCAATATCGCGGGAAGATAGTTATGCCTTATATCATCCCATATGACCTGAAAACTCAGGTTCCGGTCTGTCAGTATCCACTGGTTGAAAGAATTGGAAAACACAACAATGCTCTCGGGATAGATGTAATAATCCTTAACCCGTTCAATGTTCACATGCTCGTTTCGGTTGTCAGAAAAAATTGTCTCCAATAAAAAAGTAAAAGGAAACCCCTGAGTTTGGTTCCAGAGGATTCCTATCTGTACCATGCTTAATACCATAAGCATGATCAATATGCCGGACTTCAGGCGTTCCTTTCTTTGCCTTTTCATCGCCAGTACCTTGCTTTATTTGACCTTGAGCGCATCCAGCACGCTGTCAAGATTAATGGGTACGGGTATAATTACCGTCTTCTTCGCAGTAATCAGCTTGTCGGTAATCTGCAGATTCACGCCTGGTATAAGATTGTCCGCATCTTCTTTTCTGAATGCAATAATTCTGATTTCGTTCACCTTGTCCGATCCCAGGTAAAGAAGATCGGCGCGTGAAACGAAGGCAACACCGCTCACTTCAATGATATTGGTTCCATCCACGCAAACCAGAGGGATGTACACGCCGTCGGCATTGATGTACAGCATGACTATGAGAGGGCTGCCGCTTTCGGAATCCTGCTTTACGGTACCCGTCAGCACATAGTTTAAAGGATTATTGACGGGGTCTTTCTGGTTCCACTTTATGTTTACAAGAAAGTTATCGGTGATTTCGGAAGCCGGATCCAGAAATTCGCTAATATACCGCTCGTAGCCAATGTTCTCCTCCTCTTCCTCAGAAGCGCCGGGTTCTGTGCCTGCGGGAGCCTGGGAAGGAACGCCAACCGGCGCGTCTTTCGCAACCGGAGCGTCTGTTGGCGTGTTTTCTGTGTCTATAGCCTGAATCGTACCGGTATTATCAACCGACGAAACTTTATCATTTGTAAGACCTGTATCGGGAGCGGCTGCATCGGTATCTGTTGTTGCGTACGCTGAAACAGAGGCTAACAGGAGCCCCAGCAGCAGCACCAACAGAAAGACAATTTTCCTGGCCATTTCAAACCTCCATACAAGTCCGGGTTTTAACGGTCAAACAGTATTTTATGGGTGACAATACCCCATTTATACAATTTTAGTATACATCAATTCTCATTACAAATCCATTACACCGGTTTTAATTTGACATTACCGGCAGGGTGTTCTCTATACCGCCGCACTGGTCTTTTTTACAGGCAATTCTATAAATACCTGCGTACCCCTGCCTATCCTGCTTTTGGCGGTAATATTTCCCCCATGGAGGACAGCGACCTCCCTGGCGATGGCAAGGCCCAGGCCGGTTCCTCCCATCTGCCTGGAGCGGGCCTTGTCGACCCTGTAAAAGCGCTCAAAGATCCTCTCCACGTCCTGGTCAGGTATACCGATTCCATTATCCTCCACGCTGATTATAACCTTATCCTTTTCACAGTAACAGCTGACCGAGATCTTGCCCTTGTCGGGGGTGTATTTTATAGCATTTCCTATAACATTGATAAGGAGCTGGTCCAGCCTGTGCCTGTCCCCCCTGATGATCGGTATGCTCTGCCTTATACTGTATTTGAGATCCTGTTCCTTTAGCTCAGCTTCCCTTTTCAGCCGCTCCACGCACGAAGAAACCAAATCCCCTATCGAGATGTCTTCCAGGTTAAGCCTGATGCCGCTGTCGTGCTGGGAAAGAATGAGCAGGTCCTTAACAAGCCGGGCCATCCGATTGGTTTCATCGTTGATGACCTTTAAGAAATGCTCGGTGGTGGCCGGGTCTTCACGAGCCCCGTCCAGCAGGGTTTCGGTGTAGCTCTTAACAGAGGTCAGGGGCGTTCTCAATTCGTGGGACACGTTGGCCACAAATTCCCGCCTCATGATATCCAGCTTCTGCTCCTCGGTGATGTCCTGGATAACGATTACCAGGCCCTCGGTGTTTTCCTGGTCATCTGTAATGGCGGCAAACTGCAGTTTTAAATACCTTCCGCCAAACTCCACCCTGTGCTGCATTCCGTTAAGGCATTGCCTGCCTTCTTCATTCCGGTCTGTCTGAGGAGGTTCAATGCCAAAGGCTTTTAAGAAGGCATTAAAATCAAGGTCCAGGACCATATTGCCGAGCATGTTCTTTGCGGTGTCATTGATATGCACCACGGCGCCGTTATTGTCAAATGCCACAACGCCGTCGGTCATATTCTTCATGATGGTTTCAATTTTTTTCTTTTCACTTGTGATCTCCGCCAGGGTTTCCCTGAGCTTGGAGGACATAAAATTGAAGGTTTTCGCCAGTTTTCCTATCTCATCGTTTGATATGATGTCCAGCTTCTGCCCGAAGTCGCCCCTGGAAATCTTCTCGGCTTTCTTCATGATATTTGCAATGGGTCTTGTGATTGTCCTGGCCAGAAGGTATCCTATGCCGAGTGCGGCAAGAATGGAAACAAGCATTCCCCAAAGGATGACGCCATTGAGTTCCCCGATCACATTCAAAGCCCTTTGGCGATCGTATTTGAAGAACAGTATGTAATCGCCGTCTTTCAGGGTCTGTACCCTTACATAGTCGTAGAAATCCCCCGGCCTGGACCTTGTATAGTTCCGGTTCTGGGAGACGGCCGTGGTTCCGCTTTTAGTCAGCGCGGCAAGAAGATTCTCCGACTTATAGATCGCGTTTCTGAATCCGGCCTTGTCCCTCTGATAGTACTGATCGGATGAATACATGATCTCTTCATCGCTCTTGCGTATAATGGTAAAGCTCTTGTCCAGGCCGCGGATAAGGCCGGATATGCGCGGGTCGTTTATAAGCTTGTATTCCAGATCCTCATAGCTTGTGTTCTCATCTATGGACAATTCCTCGAAATTACGTTCGATGCCTTCCTTGAAATCTGCATAAAAAATATTCCCAAGCTGAGAGTTGAGAAAAACCCATATAACACTCATGAGTATGAGGGTTGTGGAGATCAGTATGGCGACCAGCCGCCACTGAATGCTCCGGAAAAAGATGATTCTTCTATATCTCCTCTTCATGGCCACGGTTACAGGGCAGGATTGAAATAGTAGCCCACACCTCGCTTCGTAAGAATGTATTCGGGTTTGCCCGGGTCCTTCTCCAGCTTTTCTCTTAGCCTTCTTACAGTAACATCAACTGTGCGCACATCTCCAAAATATTCATAACCCCATACTTTCTCCAACAGGTTTTCACGGGTGAACACCTGACCCTTTTGCATAGCCAGAAACTTAACCAGTTCAAACTCACGGAGGGTCAGTTCAATAACCGTTTCGCCCCTCTTGACTTCATACCTGTTGATGTTTATCTCCAGGTCGGCAACTCTTATAACTTCATCGGTCCGGCCAGGCGCTGCCTCATCAATTACCCTTCTTAAGTTTGCTTTTACCCTGGCCATCAGTTCCCTCGGGCTGAAAGGCTTTGTTATGTAATCATCGGCTCCCAGTTCAAGGCCCAGGACCTTGTCCACTTCCTCTTCCCTTGCCGTCAGCATGAGAATGGGAGTCTGCATGGTCTGCCTGAGCTTCCTGCATACTGTGAACCCATCCATCTCCGGAAGCATTATATCCAATATGATGAGGTCGGGTTTTTCTCTCTCTGCTATCTCGATTGCCTGCCTTCCGTCATATGCTTCCAGAGTATCAAATGATTCCTTTTGCAGGTTGTATTTCAGTATGTCGACAATGTTCTTCTCGTCATCAACAATAAGAATTTTTCTTCTCATTTTTAACCCCCATAGGTAATTGTTTTTGATATGTCCGAGAAGTCGAATATCTTCTTTTCAACACTCTCCATTCGGCTCATAACAAGGTATTCGGCCGAATTGTAACGCTATAGACATTATAACATATTATCAGTGTAATGGTTACTTAAAATAAGCAAAGCACGGCATCACATATAATTAGACGAGGCTGAACAGAATCGGTTCAAAGCAGCACAGGATAAGAAGTACAACCTTAAGTATAAGCAAAGCCCGGAGCTAATACACTCCGGGCCCTGATAAAAATCTGGCAGCGACATATTTTCCCGGGCCGTTTCCAGCCAAGTATCTTCTGCACTGGAGAGC
>JAAYFY010000078.1 GCA_012728015.1 Clostridiaceae bacterium
AAGCTCACATCATCTTTCTCAAAGACGGCTGTCAATGTGGTATCGCTTAGTATTTGAAAGCTATATACCGTGTCGGTTGAAACACACGAATCCCCGTCGTACCAGCCGTCAAAATAATAGCCGTCGTCACTGTTTGGTTCGGCCTGGAATACCACCTCGGTTCCCGCGGCAGCAGTTATCGAAGCTTCACCGTTTACTGTGGCGGTCCCGCCCTCCGGTGGGCTCGCAAGCGCGGCGGCCGTACAACAGGTTTTGGCAAACTCCACAGTAATAACCCTGTTGCAATACATCTTCTTGCTCATGCAATAACTTTGCGTGGTAATGAAATCAGTAATGATGTCAGTGACGTATATAGGCCATCTCTTTTCTTAAGTAATGCTTTTAATGACATAGCCGTCATTGGGAGTGATCGTTATGTCTATGGATGTACCAGAGCAGCAGTTATAGGTTTCAGGCGCACTATAAACACCGTCCAGGTAGATGCTTCCTCCCTCGGTGTTGTAATCCAGCCTGAGATAATACATGATCGTGTCTGTGCCAATGGTTGCGGCCACTGGCAGGCTAAGTAAAGCAAACAACATCATGATCATCATCAGAAGTAAAACAGTCCTCTTGAATCTCATGTTCAACTCATCCCTTTCACTATCTGTCTGAGAATATAACTGCGCATAAGCCCCTTCGTCAGGACAAGAGAGGAATACCCACAAATGCTTTGCCCCGTTCGTTTCTGGCGCTTATGCTGCTATGGTGGAATTATATACCTGGACTCAGAATTTCCCGCCAGAAAGCTGTCGATATTTTTTAAGAATAGTGCGACACACATTTGCACGATAACTATGATTCAGTCAATAAATGCATAAACGGTCATAGTGAGGATGACGTGAGATGCTGAAAAAAGGCTTAATGAGCGATAAAAACCCCCAGGGCCATTGAGGCTCCAGGGGTTATTGATGTTTCATCGCGCTATGGTAACAGTAAATCTGATGGGGTTTAATCCAGCTTCAGGTCCCCTTCCCTGATCCAGCCGACGCGCCGGCACAAAAGCCCAAGCGCCCAGCAGATGACAGCCGGGAGAATGAAGGAAACCAGGATCAGTCCTGTCCAATCAAAGCCGGTGATGGCCTGCTTGAGCCCTTTTGCGATATCATCAACCCAGCCGGTATAGACACCTATAGGGCCCACCAACCCGCAGGTTCCCATTCCGGAAGCCACAGCGGGGCCGTTCATCTCCAGCCTGAAAACGCATGTGGCTATAGGCCCGGTGATGGCACTTGTGGCAATGGCGGGAATCCATATCCGTGGGTTTCGGACGATATTTCCCATCTGCAGCATGGACGTGCCAAGTCCCTGGGAGATGAGTCCGCCCCAGCGGTTCTCACGGAAAGACATAACCGCGAATCCCACCATGTTGGCGCAGCATCCTGCCAGCGCTGCGCCCCCCGCCAGACCGGTGAGGTTAAGGGCGGCACAGATAGCGGCGCTGCTTATAGGCAGGGTAAGCACCATGCCCACGATGACCGATACCAGGATACCCATAATAAATGGCTGCTGCTCGGTTGACCACATGATTACCTGCCCCACCCAGTTGGCAGCTGTGCCGATTCCCGGGGCTATAAGCACAGAGAGGCCTGTGCCTGTAAAAATGGTCACCAGGGGAGTTACAAGGATATCTATTTTGGTCTCCTTTGAAACCAGCTTGCCCATCTCCGCCGCCAGGATGGCAATCACATAAACGGCAAGCGGGCCGCCGGCTCCACCAAGGTCATTTGCTGAAAATCCAACGGCTGCCAGGGAGAACAGCACAAGGGGGGGACAGCGCAGCGCATGTCCGATTGAAATGGCCATGGCAGGTCCCGATACCTTTATTGCGAAATCTCCGATGGTGTTAAGAAACGGCATTCCGGCCTGGGTTCCGACGGTGTTTATGATAGTGCCGATAAGAAGGGAGCAGAACAAACCCTGGGCCATGGCGGCAAACGCATCTACGCCGTAACGCTTAAGTGAGAATGTGATGTCCTTTTTCCTAAGAAACTCTCTTACCTTGTCCATGCCGACCATACCTTCTTTAACTATGTAGTATGACAGATATGCTTATCCTGCCGCATCTCCATTATATGAGCAGGTCATAAAGAGCCATTAGTATTTACCATAAGCCAAAATCGGGAAAAAGGCAAGGCAAAACTTCGTGGTTTCGCAATCTTGGGAAGATGAACAAAAACATATAAAAAACTCCCGTTGCATTTATGCAATGGGAGTATGTTTTTGGAGCCACCAAAGGGACTCGAACCCTTGACCCGCGCATTACGAATGCGCTGCTCTACCAGCTGAGCCATGGTGGCAAACCCTTTTTGTCATTGCGAGGAACGCAGTGACGAAGCAATCTAAGGTTGCCACGCCCGGCTTCGCCGGGCTCGCAATGACAGTGCGCTTTACATTTTACACGGAGCCAGCTTTCCTGTCAACCTCACCTGAATCCCCTTCTCTTGAGAAATGTAGGAATTTCAGGGCCTTCGCTGTCTTCATCCAGCACAAGCTTCTTTGCCGGGTTTTCCATCTTCTTGTCATCGGCACCCACGGCAAACAGGCGTTCCGGCTTCTTGAGACCAGGTCCCTGGCTGAAGCCTGTGGCTATAACCGTGATGATTATCTCGTCCTTAAGGTTCTCATCTATGACGGCGCCGAAGATGATATTCGCATCCGGATCGGCGGCTGCCTGGATCTGTTCGGCTGCCTGGTTGACTTCCTGGAGGCCGAGGTCAAGGCCGCCGGTGATGTTCATCAGAACACCCTTGGCACCCTCTATGGAGGTTTCCAGGAGCGGACTGGTTATTGCCTGCCGGGCGGCTTCCTCAGCCTTGTTCTCGCCGGTTCCCTTGCCTATGCCCATGTGGGCCATCCCGGTTTCCTCCATAATGGTCTTCACATCCGCAAAGTCCAGGTTAATGAGCCCGGGAACCGCAATCAGGTCGGATATGCCCTGGACGCCTTGACGCAGGACATCGTCCGCAAGGCTGAAGGCTTTTACAAGGGACATCTTTTTGTCGGCCACCTGAAGCAGCCTGTCATTAGGAATGGTAACCAGTGTATCCACCACACCCCTGAGATTTTCCACTCCTTGTTCGGCGTGCTGCATACGCTTTTTACCTTCAAAGGTAAAAGGCTTCGTTACCACACCCACAGTGAGAATACCCAGCTCTTTCGAGATCTGCGCGATGACGGGCGCCGCTCCGGTTCCGGTGCCGCCGCCCATGCCGGCTGTTACAAAGACCATATCGGCGTCCTTGATAGCCATGGCAATTTCGTCGCGGCTTTCATTGGCGGCCTTTTCACCGATTTCCGGGTTGGCTCCTGCTCCCAGTCCCTTTGTGAGTTTATCTCCAATTTGGATCTTCGTATTGGCTTGCGAAAGGAAGAGCGCTTGTTTGTCCGTGTTTACGGCTATAAACTCCACGCCGCGCAGACCGGCGCTGATCATGCGGTTCACGGCGTTATTCCCGCCGCCACCGACACCTACGACCTTAAGACGAGCAAAGCTGTCCATATCGATATCAAACTCCAACACTTTTGTGTCCCCCTTTTCCATTTATCGTAAGTAAATCATATAAAATCCTGAGCTTGTATAAATCCGGACACAGCAGCTTGTTTGTTTTTCTAATAACATTATATTAACAAACCCTGCCAAAGGCAATGATTTCTTTCAAATTTTTGCCCATCAGGCATCAATATATTGGGTTTTTTCAACAATTTCGCCTGTCTGGACGGTACATATTGTATTTATCTCAACTCGTCCAGCTTAAGCAGCTTCCTTCTTATATTGCCAAAATTGATAAATATCCTGTTACCGAAAGCAAAGACAGCAGCAAGATACAGCTGGATCCCCAGCCTGTCCCCGATGAAGGCAAGCAGCGCCGCAAGAAGGGAGTTTCCAAAGAAGCCCGCGAGGAAGACCTTGATGTGGAACTTGCCGTCCAGCGAAGCCGAAAAACCGCCCAGCACCGAGTCCAGAGCGGCAAGGATAGCCACCGCCGCGTAATTGGAATAAGCCTGCGGGATGTGGAATGGAAGAAAGATACCGATAATCAGCCCAGCAATAAGTCCAAGTATAGGAATCATCTAAACCACCTCAATCCGGTATAAAACTCGGGTTCTGGCCGCGGATGAACTCAAGCCTTCCCCGTTCTGTCGCGCTTATTTTCGTAAAAAAGATCTGCTTGGAAAAATCAATGGTATACTGTAGCCTGTCCGCCGGGTCGAACCTTACCACAACCCGGTTGTCGTAGGACATCATGGCCGTGTTATCATCCACCACATCTATCCAGTCCACCACGGGCCATAAAAGAAACTCCGAGTTCTCGTCGGATTTTTTCAATGCCCTCACAATGTTGTCGGCTATGCGGACATGCCCGGCGTCTGCGGTTTCAAGCTGCTGGCCCACCGAGTACTTGGTAAAGTCAATGCCGCGAAGCTCTTTAAGGTCTTTGGGAGGCGCGTCCCTGCTGACCTCAAGGACATAGCCTTCGGCGTCCACGGTCAGATAGCTTCCAAGATAGGAAAGATAGACCGACGGATACCGTTCGGTGACGTTTATGCCTACCTCATTGGGGAAAATAATGAACACCCTTGCCTCCTTTATCCGGGGCAGGGCTTCCACTGACTCTTCCGCATCAAGGAGCCTTAAGCCGAGGAGTGCCTCAGGAGAAAACCTGATCTTCCGAAATCCGTTTTCACCCGGGGTAATTCCCGATGCAAGCCTGATCTGTTCCGGGGTGTAATAGCCAGCGCCCTCGACACGGATGTTCGTGATATTGAAAAAAGGTGTAAAGAGAAGCATAATAACCATAAGTAATGGAATTACCAGCAGTATCAGCAGTGCTTTGACCAGCCTTTTCCTTTGTTTTTTTCCGCGGCTCATGGGCACCATCACCTTTATGCATATTATACCAGAGAGACAGGGGAAATAACAGCTTCAGGCTTCAACCCGTTTAATGTTTGCCCCTACACCGGCGAGGACCTTTTCCATCCTCTCGTAACCCCTGTCGATGTACCCGACGCCCGATATGCTGGAGGTACCCTCGGCCGCCAGCGCGCCGATGACCAGCGCGGCGCCGCCCCTCAGGTCCCGGGCTTCAAGCTGGGCGCCCCTGAGCTTATCAACCCCGCGTATAATTGCCGCCCTGCCCTGTATGCTGATATCCGCTCCGAGCTTCATTAGCTGTTCGGTGTAGCGGAACCGGTTCTCAAAAACAGTTTCAACAACCACACTGGTGCCTTTGCATTTGGAGAGGAGCGCCACCAGCTGCGGCTGCATGTCGGTGGGAAATCCCGGGTAGGGAGAGGTCCTGACCAGGTCCAGGGCTGCCAGGTTTCCGCTGGACTCCAGCGCGATCACGTTTCCCGAATAGTTTTTTATCCTGCACCCGCACCGCTTCAGGCAATACAGCACCGAACCCACGTGATCGTATATGACGTTTGTTACCACAAGGCTGCCCCCTGTGGCAGCCGCGGCGGCAAGATAGGTCCCTGTAACAATACGGTCGGGTATTATCCTGTGAACCGGTTCGCCCTTTATCTCCCGGGCCCCCTGGATGCGGATGACACCCGTTCCCGCACCGGAAACATTGATGCCCATCTTCCTTAAAAAAGCCTGTAAGTCGTCGATTTCAGGCTCTTTCGCTGCGTTTTGGATAATAGTCTCACCTTCGGCAAGGCTTGCCGCGAGCATGATGTTTTCTGTCGCTCCCACGCTGGGGTAATCCAGCAGTATCTCGCAGCCCGTAAGCTTTTCCGCCCTGCAGCGCAGCATGCCGTCGCTTATGCCGTCTACCTTGGCTCCCATCTGCATAAGGGCTTTCAAATGCATGTCGATCGGCCGCATGCCAATCTCACATCCGCCGGGATAGCTCAGGTACGCTTCGCCGCATCTGGCCAGCAGGGAGCCCAGGATGATGATGGATGACCTCATTTTTTTAGCCAGTTCTTCGGGGATGCTGCTGGCTGTCAACTGAGAGGCATCAACCTCTATCCTGCTTCCTTTCCTGCGGATACCGCAGCCCAGGGCTTCGAGTATCTCCAACATGGTGGTCACATCGTCCAGTTCGGGGCAATTCTCAAGGATGCTGGTTCCCCTGTTCAAGAGGGTAGCAGCCAGTACCGGCAGAACAGAGTTTTTGGCCCCGGGCACCTCGATGATGCCGCAAAGCCGCGAACCTCCGGTTATAATGAGATTGCTCACGCAAAACACCCCCGGAAGCGAAGTATTTAATACATTTCATAATATGCTTCCGGGAAAATCCTGTTACTGGAAGCGTGTCCAGTTAAGAGGGGATACCTGGGGGAAAACCGGGGGGGCGATCCCTGTGGTTGCCCTGGTGTTTAGCTTTCGCCCTGGCGGGCGCGCCTGATGAGTTCGGATCCCCTCACGGGGGTGAGGTTGTTCGCGCTGTTCCTGGAGATGTTGAGAAGTATTCCCATGCCCATGAGATGGAACAGAAGAGATGTTCCCCCATAGCTTATAAATGGCAGGGGCATGCCCGTAACGGGCACGGTGGCGGTTACAACAGCGATGTTGACTATGGTTTCAATGGCTATCAGCGACGTGATGCCGATGGCCATAAGGCTTCCCATCATATCGGGCGCGTTCATGGAAATGCGGATGCCGCGCCAGATGAGCAGAAGGAACAGGACTATCACCGTGAATGCCCCGACAAAGCCCAGTTCCTCGGCCACTATGGAGAAGATAAAGTCGTTCTGGGGCTCGGGGATGTACAGGTACTTCTGGAGGCTTTTGCCCAGCCCGCGGCCGAAGATGGAACCCGAAGCGATGGCATACAGGGAGTTCACCACCTGGTAACCGCTGTCCTGGGGATCTGCAAATGGGTCGAGGAATGCCAAAAATCGCCTCAAACGATATTCCGAGCTGACAATCAGGTATACAGCCCCGGCGATGGCGGGCACGCCTATGGCAATGAAGTGGAAAATCCTCGCCCCAGCGCAGAACAGGACGACAATTGCAACCGCCGTGATAAGGACCGCGCAGCTGTAATGGGGCTCAAGGAGCAGCAGGGCGTCCACAAAACCTACTATCAGAAGATACGGCACAAGCCCTTTGAAGAAATAGCGCAGTTTGCCGTTGTTTTTGGACAGGCTGAAGCTGAGGAACATGATCAGGGAAAGCTTCATGAGCTCCGATGGCTGGAATGTGGTAAAGCCCAGGTTGAACCAGCGCCTTGCGTCGTTGGATTTTGTGCCTATGCCGGGTATTGCCACAAGGATCAGAAGGATTATGCTTATCAGCATCAGGACGGGCGAGATTATCGCCAGCCTGCGGTAATCGATGTTTGAAACAAACAGCATGCAGGCAATGCCCACACCGCTCCAAAGCAGCTGCCGGACAAGGTAGTGGAACTTGTTGTTATGCCTTAAACCCGCATAATAGGAACTGGCGCTGAAAACCATGACCACACCTATGGCCAGGAGTATTATGACGGTAAGGAGGAGCCAGAAGTCATATTCCCTTTTTCTCATCATGCGATCATCCTTTTTCGCCGGTGAACACAAGCCGCCCTGCCGGCTGAGAGCATTTCAGCGGTGTGGCTTTTCCCGGGAAACATACCCGGGTCATTAAGCCTTAAAGGAGCAGCACGGCTATGGCGCCGGACACTATGGTAATCAGCGCGAATACCGTTACCACTTTGGTTTCTTTCCATCCCTTGTACTCGTAATGATGGTGCAGAGGAGCCAT
>JAAYFY010000079.1 GCA_012728015.1 Clostridiaceae bacterium
CAATTTTGGCGAAAGCCTCCTTGGAATCCTCTTCACCATGGACCAGGAATACTCTTGCCGGCTTCTTCCGAAACCCTGAGATCCATTCCAGCAGGCCGTCCCTGTCGGCATGGCCTGAAAAACCTTCAAGATTGTAAATCTCGGCGTCAACCTGTATCTTCTCGCCGAAGATGGTCACCGTTTCAGCGCCGTCAACAATGGAACGGCCAAGGGTTCCCACGGCCTGGTAGCCCACAAATACAATGCTTGACCTGGGGTTCCAAAGGTTGTGCTTGAGGTGGTGCTTTATCCTTCCCGCCTCGCACATTCCGCTGGACGATATTATGATCTTAGGCTGAGGATCGGTATTCAAAGCCACCGACTCGTCAACCGTCCTGGTAAACCGGAGGTTCTTAAAGTCCAGAGGATGGTCTCCCCTCAAAATGTATTCCTTTGTTTCATCATCAAAGACCTGCGCGTTTCTCCGGAACACCTCGGTGGCCGATGTGGCCATCGGGCTGTCTATGTACACCATCACATCATTCAGTTCCTTATGTATTTCGGAGTGTTCCTCGTAAAAGCGGTTGAACTGGTAGATCAGTTCCTGTGTCCTGCCGACAGCGAAGGAGGGTATGATTACATTACCGCCCCTGCGTATGGTCTTAAGGACGATATTCACCAGCTTTTCAATACTGTCCGAGCTCTTTTCGTGTACCCGGCTGCCATAGGTGGTTTCCATGATGACATAGTCGGCTTTCTTTATTATTTTCGGATCCCTCAGGATAGGACGGTTCCTGGAGCCCAAATCTCCCGAATAGACCAGTTTGGATACGCCGTCCTCTTCGGTTATGAACACTTCGATGATAGCCGAGCCCAGTATATGCCCCGCGTCATTGAACACCACCCTGATATTGCCATTAAGTTCAATCAGCTGATCATAAAGGACAGGGGTTACAAGGCTTAATGCGGCTTCCGCGTCTGCCATGGTATAAAGCGGTTCCACAAGGGGCCTCCCCGCACGCTGGTTCTTCCTGTTTATCCATTCGGTCTCCTTCTGCAAGATAAAGGCGCTGTCCCTGAGCATGATGCCTAACAGATCGGCGGTGGCATCGGTGCAGTAGATTCTGCCCTTGAAACCCCGCCTGACCAGGAGGGGAAGCCTGCCTGAATGGTCTATGTGCGCGTGGCTCAGAATAACGAACTCGATCTCTTCAGGATTGAAATCGAACTCTTCACGGTTCAGCTGTTCCATCTCATCGCTTCCCTGGAACATTCCGCAGTCCAGCAGGAATTTATGCCCCTGGGTTGTGATCATATGACAGGAACCTGTTACCGACGTGGTGGCGCCAAGAAACTTTATTTTCATAACCCTGATATCCTCCTGTGAAGGTCAATGGTGTACATTCCCGAATAATCCGACTGTATCGACATAAAGAAGCAGGAATACCTATGAACATTATATCATAACTGGCCGCAACCATTGTCCATAATACATTATTAGCAAGATGTGGAAGCAATACTGGAAGTAAACGATCATAACAGGCAGGCATGTTAAAAAGCATAACCCTGTTAAACCAGGGCCTTTAATGGTATGATAAGGTCAGGAAAAACAGAGAAAGGGTGATGCTATGAATTCATTTACGTTCTATTCACCAACCAAAGTGATCTTCGGTAAGGACGCGGAGCTGCATGCTGCCAGGGAAATCAGGGAATTCGGCGGAACGAAAGTCATGGTCATATACGGCGGCGGAAGTGTTGTAAAAAGCGGCCTCCTTGACAGGATTACCAGGCAGTTGGAGGACGAAGGCATATCCTATATAACCCTGGGAGGTGTCAAGCCCAATCCTGTGCTGTCGTTCGCGAGGGAAGGAACTAAAAAGGCCATAGAAGACGGGATTGATTTTATACTGGCTGTGGGGGGCGGCAGCGTTATTGACACCGCTAAGGCCATAGCCCACGGCACCGCTAACCCGGACATTGACATATGGTCTTTCTGGACCGGGGAAGCCGCCCTTGAAAAAAGCCTTCCGGTGGGGGTTGTCCTGACGCTTTCGGCGGCGGGGAGCGAGATGAGCAATTCGGCGGTGATAACCAACGAGGAGATCAAATCGAAAAGAGGGTTGTCAACCGATTTTAACCGTCCCAGGTTTGCTCTCATGAATCCGGAACTGACCTATACCCTGCCGAAATACCAGATCATGTGCGGGATCGTGGATATCATGATGCATACTTTAGATCGTTTTTTCACCAGTGTACTGGGCAACGAGTTTACCGACGAAATCGCTGCGGCCCTCCTTCGGGTGATGATCAGAAACGGCCCTGTTGCGCTGGAGAATCCCAGGGATTATCACGCAATGAGCGAGATCATGTGGTGCGGAAGCCTTTCTCACAATGGGCTTACAGGACTTGGAGGCGCGCAGGACTTTGCCACGCATCAGCTGGGCCACGAGCTTAGCGCCATGTTTGATGTGGCCCATGGCGCCAGTCTGTCAACCATGTGGGGTTCGTGGGCAAAATACTGTTTTTCCCAGAACCCTGAGAGGTTTGCCCAGTTCGGACGTATGGTATGGGGTATCACGGGGGACAACGCTGAAGAGGTCGGTATGGCCGCCATCGACAGGACGGTAGAATTCTTTGCCTCAGTGGGGGCTCCCACATGCTTCTCTGAGCTGGGCATAGGAGTGCAGCCGGAAAGTGTTATAAATGAGCTTTCCGACAGGTGTGTGCGCTTTGGAGAACGCACCATCGGCAACTTCAGAGTTCTGGATCGTTATGACGCCTATAAGATTTATACCATGGCCAACAGGTAGGTCCCGGCGCGAGGAAAAGGCATTGCTCTGAAACTTGCCTGCTGTGCTGATATCCTGCCGGGGTACCGTGTACTTAAGAATGAAAAAAGCAGGCTAAATCCCCTGCCGGGGCTTCTGGCAGGGGATTTAGCTTTGAAAGGATGAACAAGGCTTCATAAGGCCCCGTTCTTCGGGTTCAAATATGCTATAATTCTAATTGTGTATAAAACAATAATCAAAGGACGGGTTTTTGACATGAACGATACAATGATCAGGGATATTGCCGCCAGGATCAAAGGCTTGAGGCTGCTTTCCGGGCTTACCCCCGAGGAGGTCGCAAAGGTTGTGAACATATCCCAGGAGGATTATGAACGCTACGAGAGCGGCGAGGACGATATACCCGTCAGCCTGCTCCACGAGATATCGGAATTCTACAAGGTGGATATGACCGAGATACTCACCGGGGTCTCGCCCAAACTGCGGGATGTATGCCTGGTGAGGAAGGGTGAGGGCCTTAGCGTTGAGCGTTACGACCAGTATGAATTTGAGAGCTTGGCCTACAAATACTCTGGGCGCAAGATAGAACCCCTCCTGGTAACCCTCAGGCCGGATCAGAATCCTGAGTTGGTTTCCCATAAGGGCCAGGAGTTCAACTACTGCCTTGAGGGACGGATGAAGGTTATCATCGGAAACGATGAATACATCCTTGAACCGGGAGACTCGTTATACTTTAACCCGATAAAACCTCACAAGATGGTATCGCTGGACGGCAAAAACGCCAGGTACCTGACGGTCATCCTGCTATAGAAACTATACACATCAAAAGAAGGGGAAACATCATGAATCTTGCTTATCGCTACTTGGAGAAAGAGAGTTTCGACAGCTATGAGGAATTTTGCCGCGGGCTTAAAATCAAGGTTCCGGACTCTTTCAATTTAGCTTATGATATCATCGACGAGTACGCGCGCCTGGAACCGGAGCGGAAGGCACTGGTATGGTGCAACGACCATGGAGAGGAGAAAACCTTTACTTTTCTCGACCTGAAAAAGTGGTCCTCAAAAACCGCAAATTACTTAAAATCCCTTGGGGTTAAAAAAGGCGACCGCGTAATGCTCATATTAAGACGCCGGTACGAGTTTTATTTTTTTGCTCTCGCGCTTTGCAGGATTGGTGCCGCATACATTCCCTGCACGAATCAGCTTAAGGAAAAGGATATTATATATCGCGCCAATGCGGCGGGAGCAAAAATGATTGTCGCATATCCTTCCGACGGTGTGACAGAGAGCGTAGAGCTAGCCCTGGACAAGAGCCCGACCGTAGAAAAGCTCATAATGGTTGGCGGAAAGCGAAGCGGCTGGCTTTGCTATGATGAGGATATCAAAAGCTTTCCTGAAGAGTTCCAAAGGCCGGAAGGGGATGAAGCCCCGAAGAACCATGACCTTATGATCATCTACTTTACCTCGGGCACCACAAGCATGCCGAAGATGGCATGCCATGATTTCACCTACCCCCTGGGGCATATCGTAACGGCAAAATACTGGCAGAGGGTGGTGGATTACGGGCTCCACCTTACCGTGTCGGACTCTGGCTGGGCCAAGTTCGGCTGGGGTAAGATCTACGGACAATGGATATGCGGTGCCGTCCAGTTCGTTTATGATATGGACAGGTTCGTTCCTGAAAGGCTGCTGGAGGTCATGCAGGAGTACAAATTGTCAACCTTCTGCGCGCCTCCCACCGTATACCGTTTCCTGATCCATCATGATCTTGAAAAGTACGACCTCTCATCCCTGGTGCATTGCTCCACAGCGGGTGAGCCTTTAAACCCCCAGGTATTCCACACATGGGAGCGGATTACCGGGCTCAAGATATATAACGGCTTCGGCCAGACCGAAACCACCGTGCTGGTGGCAAACTTCGAATGGCTGGATATCAGTCCTGGTTCCATGGGTATGCCCAACCCCGCCTATAATATTGATATTGTCGACGAAGAGGGGAACCCGGTCCCGGAGGGCGTAGAAGGCGAACTGGTTATAAAGGATGTTGACAGCAACAAGCCAGTAGGGTTGTTCAGCGGGTATTACAGGGATCAGGAAGCCACCGGAAGGGTGTGGCATGATAACATCTACCACACAGGAGATGTGGTGTATAAGGACGAGTATGGGCTTTTCTGGTTTGTCGGGCGGAACGATGATGTCATAAAGGCATCAGGCTACCGTATAAGCCCGTTTGAGGTGGAAAGTGCCCTCATTGAGCATCCGGCGGTGGTGGAATGCGCCGTGACAGGCGCTCCGGACCCCATCCGGGGCACGGTGGTAAAGGCCACCGTTGTGCTGGCAAGGGGATATGAACCATCCGATGAGCTTAAGAAGGAAATCCAGGATTATGTAAAGAGTGTTACCGCGCCCTATAAATACCCGCGGATTATTGAGTTTGTGGATGAACTGCCCAAGACCATCAGCGGCAAGATTAAAAGGGCGTATATCCGCAAGGCAGACCATGGGGAACAGGTTGATGATTAAGAAAGCCGCCTGCGGCAGGCGGCTTTCTTAAGTCGTTATAAATACCGTTTCACATCCCGGCCGGCGACATAGGCGTAAAGCTCAATATAAGGCTTTACTGTGCTTGCCATGATCTTTCCCATGAGTATTTCCTCCACCTGGAAAAACCCTACCGACGCGGTCATTTCCACTGTGATCTTCAGCGGCTTTTCCTCGCCCTTTTCAATTGAAACCGTTTCAATGGCCGATGATGAGTACTTGTGGATGTCTCCCATCCTTGACTCCTGCCTCAAAAGAAGCGGGATGCGGGAACGCCCCTTCTCCATGTCGCAGCCGTCGGCGATGAGGACAATCCCCGCTTCCAGGGTTGTGACGGGATATTCGGTCATATGCCCGAGTATGCTTTCGAGTGCCACCGACTTTATCACAACGCGGCGCATCAAGTCATCAGGAAAAACAGCCTGGAGCACGCGGTCTATAATGGCTGCTGCTAAAGTGAATGAGCTTATCTCATGGTTGTGCCTTCCCACAGACATTCCTATATCATGCAGGAAAGAAGCCAGGAGCACCGCGATACGGCTGTCTTCCAGGCTGCCTGAGCCCTCCTTTACAATGTTCGGGACGATACCTTGCCCGGTTAGGATATTGAACATCTTCATGGAATTGACGGCCACCTTGCGCATGTGCACAGGCCCATGGTCGTTGTATCCAAGACGGCGTATGGACACCGTGTTGGCGAATTCCTGCCAGGCGTTTATCTCTTCATCATCAGATATAATACGGGCCACTTCCAGCGCTTTTCGGTCGAGCAGCGAAAAAAGTTCTTGTTCCAGGCTCAGTTCCAAGGAGGACTTCATATACGGTTCCCTTCCTTTTCGATTATTGACCAGTTAATCTAAACCCGCGGAAGCCAGATTTTCAACAGTTCCCGCGGCTGACCGGTACGGGTTCGATTCCCGTCCTGATATCAGAATATTTCAAAGGGCCCCAGTTGTCAAACCAATTGGGACACACGCCGTAACCATATTGCCGGGACAGGAATAGCATGCATTACCCCGGATTCCGGAGGTCTTTATTTTTACCTTTTATATGAAAGATATGGCAGCGGGACATGTAACCAAATATGTCGTCTGGTGTATAATATACAGGAGCAGGGAAGGAGTGGGGAAGTTTATGGGTAATAAAGAGAGGGCCCTGGTGCTGGGGATGGCCAGGAGCGGCTATGAAGCCGCGAAGCTTCTGGCAAAAAAGGACCTGAGTGTTGTCATCAACGATGCCAAAACCGAGCAGAACCCTGATCGTATTAGAGAGCTTGAAGGGCTGGGTGTGGAAGTCATACTCGGAAGACACCCTGAAGACCTTTTGGACAGGCATTTTGACATCATGGTCAAGAACCCGGGAATCCCGAACAACCATCCCTATGTGGATAAAGCGCTAAGGCTCGGTGTGCCTGTCATCAATGAAATGGAACTTGCATTCCGCTATTTCCCCAGTGGCGTCACCATTATAGGGGTTACCGGCACTAACGGCAAGACCACCACCGCCACCCTTATATCTGAGATGCTGAAAAAGGCTTCAAAACCGGCACATCTCATGGGCAACATCGGCTTTCCCGTATGCTCTTTTGTTCCCCTGCTAAAGGGCGGGGATATTGCCGTTATGGAAGTGTCGGACCATCAGCTTTGCAACGTGATCGAGTTCAAGACCCATATATCGGTTATGACCAACCTGTCCGAGGCGCACATAGATTTCCACGGCTCATATGAAACGTATAAGTCCATGAAAAAAAGGATTTTTAACCACCATACCGAAAAGGATATCGCCGTGCTCAACCTGGATGACGGGGAAGTACTCGATCTTGCCCGTGATGCCAAATCAATAAAAAGGTACTTCTCATCAAGCCCCATGAGCGGGCCTGGATGCTGCATCGCCGACCGGGCTGTTTATTACAATGACGAAAAAATCATGCCCCTGAGCGATGTAAAGATCAAGGGAAGGCACAACTATGAAAATGTCATGGCGGCCATCACCGCCGTCAAGGAACTGGGTGTGGGCAATGAGCCCATTGCGGATGTACTTAAGAGCTTCGGCGGTGTGGAGCACCGGCTGGAATATGTCAGGACCATAAACCAGGTGGATTTCTATAACGACTCCAAGTCCACCAATGTCAAATCGACCCAGACAGCCCTTTCTTCCTTTGACAGGCCTACCATACTCCTTCTGGGGGGACTGGACAGAGGCCACAGCTTTGACGGGCTCAAAGAATACCTGAAATGGGTTAAACTTATCGTAGCCTTTGGAGAAACAAAGGAGCGGATCGGGAAGTTCGCGTCGGAGCAGGGCATTCCCTGCACTGTTGTGGATTCCCTGGATGACGCTGTTATATTGGCCTATGAATCGTCAAGCCCCGGTGATGTTGTGCTCTTAAGCCCAGCATGCGCTTCGTGGGATCAGTATGAGAGTTTTGAGATGCGCGGCAACCGGTTCAAGGAATGCGTCAGCGCGCTTTGAAGGCATACCCTGGGGGTGTGGAACGGGAACATTATGACCTGAGCAGCCGGTTATATTTCTCCAATACCTCAGGGTCTTTCACCGGCACACCGGACCTGAAGAAAAGGACCCGGCCTTTATCTGGAGAAGGGTTCAACAGGTTGGCCGACTTCAGAACTTCATAAAGGTGCTTTATGGTTCCTCGGTTTCCGTCTATGATATCGATGCCTTCGGGCAGCATCCGTGCCAGGGCTTTGCGGAAAAACGGGAAATGGGTGCAGCCCAGGACGATTGTGCCATAGCAGTTTATCCTGTCCCAAGGAAGAAGTTCCCTGAGATATGTTTCCACCTCAGGCCCGTCAAAGACGAACCTTTCCGCGAGTTCCACCAGTTTCGGAGCCGCGAGCATATCCACGATATGCCCGGTATCCACCCTGGCTACCAGGTCCTGGAACTTCACTTCCCTCAGGGTCAGGGCGGTGGACAGGACAAGAACGCGCTTACCGCCGTTCTGGTTTTTTACCACGGCAGGCTTCACCGCGGGTTCCATGCCTATGATGGGGAAACCGTATTCTTTGCGCAAGCTTTCAACAGACGCGCTGGTGGCCGCATTGCACGCGATGACAAGCGCTTTTACATTATAGGAAACCAGGAACTCAACTGCCCTGAACGCAAGCCTTTTTACTTCCTCCCTGGTTTTTGTGCCATAGGGTGTGTTGTCAGTGTCAGCATAATATAGGTAATTCTCATTGGGCAAAAGTGCCAGGGCGTCACGCAGGACTGTCAGCCCTCCGATTCCGGAATCAAAGAATCCGATGTTCATACGCACCTCTTCATCCGAGCCTGTGATTGCCGGCCGCGGTATATTGCCGGCCTTCTAATTTTACCATAACGGGTATAAAACTAATACCAACTTAAGGATACATATTTCCCGGAAAACAAAAACAGGATTTCGGCCAGCCGGACGGCCATACCGGTACTTGTGACGTGAGGATGCTGTTTTGAGGAAAGTACAATAATTTAATAATATTTATTTCATAAATGTATTGTAATCATTTCAATTTTGGTTTATACTATAAACAACCTGAAATATTTATCGAAGTGAGGTGTCTGTGATATGATGGAATCAAAGAGATTGTATGTCCCAGAGCAGAACCATAATAACGAAGCCGAAGACTTGTTTCCCGACTGCAATCAAAGCTGCTGTTCACCCGAGTTTACCGAGGGCTGTATCGAATGCAACCCAGCCGACAGATGACTGACACCTGGGTTTAACGCATGGTTTCAAAAGCCGTACCAGATGCTGGGCAGGTTTAGAAAGCGGCCTGGGCTGGTATCAGCCGTCAGGAAACCAGGGAAATATAAAGCCGTTCCCGTCGTCATTGTGGAGATAAAGCCTTGTCAGCTTAATAAAGGCTGTTCCAAATGCTGATAATAAATGAGAAAGCAGCTGTGTCTTAATGGGAGAGGGAGCGGATTAGGCTGTTAAAATGCCCCAAGGGGGTTAACATAACAGGAAAAGGGGAGGTTAATCATGTCTCAGGTTGAATTCTATCGCTGTGATGTATGCGGGAATCTTGTAGCGCTAGTCAATAAGGGCGGAGGTACACAGGTATGCTGCGATCAGGAAATGACCCAACTCGTTCCCAATACTGTGGACGCCTCTAAGGAGAAGCATGTTCCCCATGTCACCAGGGAGGATGGCAAGATCAAAGTAGCCGTCGGTTCCACGCTTCATCCCATGGTTCCGGAACATTACATCATGTGGATTGCGATTGTTTCCGGCGACAGGCTTGAGTTCAGGTACCTTAAACCCGGGGAAGAGCCAATCGCTGTGTTTGACGGAGTTGAAACAGGAACTGCCTATGAATACTGCAATCTGCACGGGCTTTGGAAGGCTGATTTCTAAGGGCGCGGCTGCGAGCTAAGAACGCATCGTTTACGGGCGGACCGCAACAGAGCGCGGCAATTTCTTTATTTAGCCGACAAAGATATAGGTTTTAAGGAGGTAATATAGGATGTCTGTAAAAAACGCTATGACTGCTGATTTTCTACGTTCAGCCTATGGCGGGGAGAGCATGGCCCATATGCGCTACCTCACCTGGGGTAAAATGGCCGAAAAAGAGGGATTCCCTAACATAGGCAGGCTTTTTGAGGCAATTGCCTATGCGGAACAGGTTCATGCCGGCAACCATTTCAAGGAAATCGGAGGCGAAATCGCTGACGCGACAGTAACGGCTGGGGCTGTTTTTGGTCCCGGTAAGACCGTGGATAACCTGCAAGGCGCCATTAACGGTGAGCTCCATGAGGTTGAACAGATGTACCCGGTCTACCTGAATGCCGCTGAACTCCAGGGCGAGGCGGGGGCAAAGCGTTCCTTCCATTTCGCGTTGGAAGCCGAGAAGATCCATGCCGACCTTTTCAAGCAGGCGCAGGATGCCGCCAAAGCCGGAAAGGATATGGAATTCGAAAAGGTCTTGATTTGTCCCGTATGCGGTCATACAATCCTTGATAACGCACCGGACTTCTGCCCGGTTTGCGGTGCCAAAAAGGATCTGTATAAAGCGTTTTAGCCAAAGGTCTTAAAGTAAAGCAAAGCGCCCGGCTTATGGCCGGGCGTTTCGCGTTAGGGTTAAATTTTTATGGTAGCGGCTTTTCAAGCGGATCTTAATTACTGTAAAGAGAATTCAATTTCTGTGGTAAACTGGCTTTGATCGGTCAAATCGCCATTTTCGGCATCGGGGATGACCAGGATTGTTATTACGGCCTTATATCTTCCGGGCCCCGCCTTTTGGCCATCCTTGTTGGTCATATCCCACTCGTCCTGCCATTTCAGGGATCCGCCCGGGTTAATTGTTCTGGTCACAAGGGCGAGGGTGAAGAACTTACCGTCAGAATACCGGTAGACTTCTTTTCCTTCCCCGTCTGTTATGGTGATCTCAAACTGCTGGCCTGAAGAGAACATCAGCTCCTTCGGCTGGGTATAATGGCTGAACAGCTCGAAGTCGAATACCACCCTGTCTTCTTTGATCTCATAATTCCCCCTGGTTTCAAACCTTCCCGCCGCAATGGGCTGGGGAGCAGAACCCGTCGTCTTTTCTATGGCCATGTTGGTCCGGCTGACCAGGGTAGCGAGCTCGCCATAGGTGGTTGTAGTCTTGGGGTCAAATATACCGTTACCCCTGCCGCGGGCGATCTCCAGATGGTAGGCCACATATACCCCGTGGGAATACCTGCTGTCCATCTGGTCTGAGTCGGTGTAGGGCTCGATCATGGTTATGATCACCTGGTCCAGATCCTGCCCGGTTTTTTCAGCCCATATCCGGGCGCATTCATAAACAATTGCCTCTCTTGCAACCGAATCCGGCGTCCTGTCATAGTCCTTATCGATGGCCAGCCCGATTAGGTTCGCGAAATCTTCAACGGTGATATGCGCATCAAGATCCTTGTCTCTAAAAACAAAATCGATGTCGGTTTTTCCGGCCAGGTACTCCACATAGCCCTGGGACCAATGACGCTCAATTACAGCCTTTATGGGCACGGCGTCCACAATCTCGGCAGAAGCCGCAAAGGACATGGTAAACAGTATGGCAAATGCCATTATGAGCGAAAGTATGCTTTTTTTCATAGAATGCACCTCCAGTATTATTGTTTACTCCATTATATTAGACGCGCCAGGATAAATATGGTTTACAAATCAACCGGAATACTTTAGAAGACCCTCTGGATATTGTCGGCATTACGACCCGGGAGCGCATGGAAATCCCGCAATAGAGACCAACGGCTTACCGGTCTGAAATCCGAGATACAAAGTTGAGTTTTTTTGTAATACGGTGGTAAAGGTATTATAGTATCTACCATTATTTATCAAAATACTTGGCGCTTAAAACAGCAGGAAGCAGAAATTTGTTGTTTTACTATGAAAAATTGTATTAGTGAAACCAGGTACGGTATACTTTTTGCATAATATGGACGCGAAGATATTAGAGACATCAAAGTCAGAGGGTTAAAAGATGAAGAAGAGCCGTGCATTATTAGCCATAACGCTGGTGGTTGTTTTATGTTTTTCCACTTTGGTTATTAATGCTGACGCTGCCAGGATTAACGATGACATAATTTTTTTAAAGCAGGTTTCGGAGGAAACATCAAGATAAAGCAAAACCGCCTGTTCTGCTGAACAAGCGGTTTTCATTGGTTGCGGAGGCGGGATTTGAACCACACGACCTTCGGGTTATGAGCCCGATGAGCTACCTGACTGCTCCACTCCGCGATGTCATGTATCCGCACCCAATTGGTGCCCTATTAGTATAGCATGCTCAGATTGTAATTTCAAGCCCCTATTGCCCATTGCCTGTATTTCACAGCTATGCTTGAATTGCATAAGTAAATTCAACATTGGAAGCCGTAAAGCGTTGAATTTAATCATGCAATTCAACATGTAGAAATTAGTTATGCAAACTGCTCTATGGTCACCCATGCTTCTGGCAGGCCAGACAGTCATACCCTCCGTCCCACAAGAAATACAAAGAAACCTTATCCTCTTGCCGAGAAGGAATTCCCTTTACTGAAGCCGATCTACAGTGGCTGGATGATGTAATTACCCCGTTGATAAAAAGGAAGCAGTCCATCCATCGCATTTGCGCTACCCAGGCCGACAGCATCCTTTGCAGTGAAAGAACTATCTACAAGTACATAGACCAAGGCATCCTGACAGCCAGAAACATCGATCTGCCGCGTAAAGTGCGTTATCGCCCCAGAAAACGCAGCAAACCTTTCACCGTAGACAGGAACTGTAGGCGAGGGCGCACTTATGAGGACTACTTGAACTTCATGGCGGAACATCCGGACACTCCCGTTGTCCAAATGGACACTGTTGAGGGATGCAGAGGAGGGAAGGTATTACTGACTATCTTCTTTACCCAATCGGACTTCATGCTGATGTATCTTCGGGAAAGAAACACTTCCCAATCCGTTATTGATATCTTCAATCATCTGGAAGAGGTTCTTGGCATTGAAACCTTCAAACAGTTGTTTCCTGTCATACTTACCGATAATGGCTCGGAATTTTCAAACCCGGCAGCCATTGAGCATAATTCGTCCGCTGTTCAACGAACTCGCTTGTTTTACTGCGATTCTTCTTCGCCGCATCAGAAGCCTCACATCGAGCGAAGCCATGAGTTTATCCGTATGGTCTTTCCTAAAGGGAGTTCCTTTGATGGCCTTAATCAAAGAGATGTTGACATGCTCGCCTCTCACATCAACTCCCTGGTAAGAAAGAAGCTGAACAACCAGTTTCCGACAACCACGTTCAGCTTCTTCCACGGAGAGCAAACGCTCCGTAAACTAGGTATCTCACCTATACCACCAAGTGAGGTACTCCTCTCGCCAGCCATGTTTAAGGGCTGACGGGATTAACACTATTATATCATATTGAGTTTTTGAGCACATGGCTGATCAAGGGGGTACCAACGGCTACATAGTCAGGGGTTGAATTTACTCTTGCAGAAATCTGCAATAATTCATACCTTTTGTTTTTGTACGCTTTTTCTGTATTCAGGAGTAAAATGGTCTCCCCAAAAAGCATAAATTCTCTGTGTAAAAATGCCCTTCCAAACCCGCATTGAAAAATCAATAGAACTTACTTCTGCA
>JAAYFY010000010.1 GCA_012728015.1 Clostridiaceae bacterium
CTCCTTTCAAATGTTGTGTGGTAACTTCATTTTACTCGAGATTTCAACTCCATGCTCTCTTTATTTGCAAAAAATGTTGGAGCACCGAAGTTGTTTTCTTCAGCACCCCAACATTTATTATAGAACCTCTTTTTTCATGCCTGCATAAAATAAGGAATTAATCCAATACTATGAATGATGATATTCTGACAGCTTGCACGAAAGGAGGCAAATAACTTGAAAGCAACCGGCATTGTAAGGAGAATAGACGATCTGGGCCGGGTAGTCATACCAAAAGAGATCAGACGTACCCTGAGAATCAGAGAAGGAGACCCTCTGGAAATCTACACAGACCGGGAAGGAGAAGTCATACTGAAAAAGTACTCGCCCATAGGTGAACTGAGTGATTTTGCCGAAGCCTATGCGGAATCCCTTCATAATACAAGCGGCCATATTATCGCAGTTGCCGACCGTGACTCCATCATAGCCGTATCGGGAGGTTCCAGGAAGGACCTGCTTGAAAAACCGTTGAGTCCGGATATTGAGAAGATTATTGAAAACAGGGACACCTTTGTGGCAAATACCGCCGACGGCGCGAAGGTCCCAGTGATCACAGACGAAAAAGGAAACGCCAAGTACACCTGTCATGTGATTTCTCCCATTATTTCCGAGGGGGATGCCATAGGCGCGGTTTTAATGATGTCAGCCGATCCCAAGGTAAAAATGGGCGAGGTTGAAACAAAGCTTGTCCAGTCGGCCGCGAACTTCCTTGGCCGCCATCTGGAGCAATAATCAGTTGGATTGGAGGATATGATACAGCAGCAGACATCTATACATCGTAGCAAATATCGGAGCAAATAAAGGAAGCAGATTAAATACCACCTTTTATCCAATAAATCGATAAAGGAGTTGTCGTATGACAGCTCCTTTACATATCCGCAATTCCCCTGTTCATACGCATGGCATCTGTTTTATTTCTAAAGACATAGCTGAATAACCAGACTTTATTAATGAAGTGTCTGATGCTATACTGGAATGATCAAAGATGCAACCGGGAACAGCGCTTTTTCGAACAAATGTTTGATTTACAGCGGCGTTTTATAATATAATACCGGTTAGGGGGTATTTGTCCATCCGCATCTATACGGAGGTAACCTGCAGTGATTTTGGAGAACCTTAACCAACAGCAGAGAGAGGCGGTTTTGCACACCGAAGGACCGCTATTGGTCCTGGCGGGAGCCGGATCGGGGAAAACCCGCGTTCTGACCCACAGGATAGCTTATCTTGTGGAAGAGATGGGAGTGCGGCCCTGGAACATACTGGCCATCACCTTTACCAACAAGGCTGCTCGTGAGATGAAAGAGAGGCTGGAAAAGCTCATTGGGTCCGAGGGCAACGACCTGTGGGTGGGAACTTTCCATGCCTGCTGCGTCAGGATCCTGAGGCGGGAGATAGAGAGGCTGGGTTTTGACAAAAGCTTTGTGATCTATGACGTTGATGACCAGAAGGCCATGGTTAAGGGCTGCCTGGAGCAGCTTGGCTTCAACGAGAAGAATTTCCCCCCCAGCTCGGTGCTTCATACAATCGGCCATGCCAAGGATGAACTCATCAGTCCCTCACAGTTTCAAAAAATGTATGCTTCAGACTATCGCCTTGGCAAGATAGCGCAGGTTTACGATCTCTACCAGAGAAAGCTCAAAGCCAACAACGCGCTGGACTTTGACGATATCATCCTTTTTGCAATACGGATCCTTTCCGAGTTTCCCGAGGTGCTGGACCACTATGCGTGGAAATTCCGCTATATCCATGTGGATGAATACCAGGACACCAATACGGCGCAGTATATGCTGGTCAGGATGCTGGCATCGGCGCATGGCAACATCTGCGTGGTGGGCGATGACGACCAGATGATCTATGGCTGGAGAGGCGCCAATTTGCGCAACATCCTGGATTTTGAAAAGGATTTCAGGCCCTGCCGGGTCATAAAGCTGGAGCAGAATTACCGGTCCACTAAAAACATCCTGGAGGCCGCCAACCATGTGATCCAGAACAACATGGGAAGAAAGCAGAAGAGGCTCTGGACCGAAAATCCGCAGGGCAGCCTGGTGAATCGATACGAAGCTGCCGATGAGCGCGATGAAGCATATTACATAGCCGATATCATACGTTCCCTTCAGGCGTCAGGCAGGAGCTATAATGATATAGCCCTTCTTTACAGGATCAATGCCCAGTCCCGCGTGTTTGAGGAGGCTTTCATGAGGCTGGGAATACCATACAAGATTTACGGCGGATTGAAGTTCTATGCCCGGAAAGAGATCAAGGATGTTATAGCCTGGCTTCGCCTGATCCAGAACTCCGATGACGATATCAGCTTTAGGCGGGCCATCAATGTCCCAAGGCGAGGGATCGGGAAAGTCACACTGGATAGAGTCGAGTCTCTGGCTTCCCGTCAGGGTTTCAGCATGTATCGGGTAGCATCTCATGCCGAAGACTATCCGGAGCTTGGGAGGGCTTCCAAAAACCTGCTTAACTTCTGCAGGTTCGTTGAGGAAATGAAGGCTGAATCCCGGGAGGAAGAACTGGTCGAGTTCATAGAACTCATGTTGGACAGGAGCGGAATTATCAGGGAACTGGAAAAGGAGCAGACCGATGAGGCGATAACCCGTAAAGAAAATATAAAGGAGTTTATATCAGTGGCGCGGGAGTTTGCGCTCTATACCGAGGAAACCCCTACCCTGGAAGATTTTTTGGCCCATATCTCACTGGTGGCTGATATTGATGATACCGAGGAGGTTGGGGACAGGGTGGTCCTCATGACACTCCACAGCGCCAAGGGCCTGGAATTCCCTGTTGTGTTCATCGCGGGCATGGAAGAGGGGGTTTTCCCCAGCTACCAATCTCTCATGGAGGAAGACAGGCTGGAAGAGGAGAGGCGGCTTTGCTATGTGGGAATCACCCGTGCCCGGGAAGAGATATACCTGACAAACGCCAGGTGCCGCATGCTTTTTGGAAGCACCTCCTACAACCGTGTATCCAGGTTTGTTGAAGAAATACCGGCTTCCCTTACAAAAAACAGCGGTCATTATACCGGGAAGCAAAGAGCGGCTTCGGGCGGCTGGCCCGAAAACCAGGCCAAACGGGTGGACCTGAGCGACCTGAAAAGCAGGATAAGGGCATTCAACAGGGCTTCCCAGGGAGACGCCGGAAGTGTGGACGTGGGAGACCGAGTGATACACAAGAAGTTTGGAACCGGCACGGTGGTAAAAAAGGTGCCGGAAAGCGGTGATCACCGTTTGGATATAGAATTTGACGATTACGGTCTGAAAAGGCTTATGGAAAGCTTCGCCAGGCTTAAAAAGATAGATTAAGAAAGGAGATTCTATGATCAAGGCTGTAGTTTTCGACATGGACGGTGTGATTATAGACAGCGAACCTATCCACTGCGAGATTGCGGTTGAGGTTTTGAGAAGCTTCGGAGGGGAACCGAAAGAATATGAAATCCATGAGTTTATCGGCGTTACAAACCAGGCCATGTGGTCTACACTGAAGGAAAGACATAACCTGGACGCAACGGTGGAAGAGATCCTGGAAAGACACCAGGAATACAAGAAAAGACACTTTTTCCAGGAGCGGATTGAGCTCATCGACGGGATTGAGGAATTGGTTAAGAAAGCCGCCGGCAGCGGCCTTAAGATAGCACTGGCCACCTCATCTCCAAAATTCCTTGCGGAGCATATACTGAACAGTACCGGGCTGATGCCCTATTTTAATGTGGTGGTGACAGCCGACGACATCACCCGGAGCAAACCCGATCCGGAGATATATCTGAAAGCGGCGGATCTATTAGGTATCGAACCAAGGTTTTGCGTTGCCGTCGAGGACGCGGAACTTGGCATGAAGGCGGCCAGGGGCGCCGGGATGCGGGTGATTGCTTTTCTCAATCCGAATTCAGGAAAGCAGGATACAAGCAGCGCTGATTTTGTGGTATCATCAATACGGGATATAGATCTTTACAAGCTGAACCCATAAAGTATATACGCGGTATATTCATCCCCGATGATACCCCCTTTATGCTGATCTGAGAGGTATGAAGAACCATGGACGATCCGAATAAATCAAAAATGGATTATGATGATTTGAATAAGCTTCTTGAGGAGATGGATGGCGTCTTAAAGCGCAATCCGCTGGGCAGGCTTGGCAGCGTTTATGACGATATTTATACCAGGAACAGAACGCCGGCTGTGGAAGACAGCGGGCAGTCCGGCCGGGATCAGGAGCCTCCTGTTCAATACAGTACCGGGGAAGGGATGCCAAGGGACGAGGAAATAGAGGATACCGCGCCCCAAAAAAGCCTTGATGAGCTCATGGCTGAATTAAACGGGTTGGTAGGTCTGCAGAAGGTCAAGGATGATGTCAAATCCCTGACCAACATGGTGAAGATTATGAAGATGCGCAAGGAGAGGGGCCTGCCGGAGGTGGATATGTCCCTGCACCTGGTCTTTACGGGGAACCCCGGGACCGGCAAAACGACGGTTGCCCGCCTTCTTGCGGGAATCTACCGCGAGATCGGCGTACTGTCCAAGGGGCACCTGGTGGAGGTGGACCGCTCACAGTTGGTGGCCAAGTATGTCGGGCAGACGGCTCCCCAGGTGATGGAAGTTGTAAAGGAAGCCCTGGGCGGGGTGCTTTTTATCGATGAGGCGTATTCCCTGGTATCCCGCCGGAGCGAGAACGATTTCGGGTACGAGGCTGTGGACACCCTTATCAAGGCCATGGAGGACCACAGGGACGACCTTATTGTCATCGTGGCAGGGTACCCCGACAAGATGGAGGAATTCCTCGACTCCAATCCGGGGCTGGAATCCCGCTTCAACAAGTATATCAACTTTGATGATTATTCTCCTGAAGAGCTCATGGCCATATTCGACCGGATGTGCGAGAAGAACGGGTATAAAACAACCGACGAGGCCAGGAAGAAAGTGAGCTGTATGCTCAAAACCCTCTACGAGTCACGAAGCGACAGCTTCGCCAACGCCAGGACGGTCCGCAACCTGTTTGAAAAGCTGCTGACCATACACGCCGACAGGATTGCCGGCAGGGAAAACGTGACCGACGAGGAACTGGTGACCATTATGCCTGAAGATGTGGATAAAATCGACCTGGATGAAATGATGCGGTAGATCTTACCCACAGTATCATAACAAATCCCATTATGTCATTGCGAGCAGAACGAATTCCTGTCCTGTCATTGCGAGCAGGCCGCCCTTTCCTGTCATTCCGGGGAACGCAGTGACGGGCAATCTCATCAGAATGCCGCGCTTCTCTCACTGTGACAATCGTATCTCCAACCTATACCTCTAACTTCTAATCTCCCACCTCTCACCTAACCTCCATTCTGTTATTTCCCTTGTATCCGCCAATAATGCTAAAACCTCGTCCAGGCGCATATAATTAATCGTGCGCGGCTTGCTGAGCGCTCCCCGGCATTATGGGCACAGCAGGAAAATATACGCGGAAAGAACAAAGGGAAGCCGCCCATCAGCTTTTTACAAATGAGGAGAAACGGAGGATACGGATGGATACATCGGAAATAAAGATGGGGAAACATGGCCTGAGGGCTTTTCTGTCCTGGTTTGAAAAGATCACCCTTTTTCAGCTTGCTGAAATCATTCTATGCTTCCTGTTTACGAGAGCCAGCATGTTTGAAGTGCTAAGGCCTTTCGGCCTGTCCCTGTACTGCGCTGCCCGGTTTACCGGACCCGCGAAGGTGCTGGCTGCCTTGGCATTGCTGATGGGGAATCTCGTCTACTCCGGTCCCTATGAGGCGATTCGCCAATTGGCCGCCGTTTTGATATTTGAACTGGCATTACATTTCCAGAGGATAAGCGGCAATACGAAGCCCTCATCCCTGAACCGTTCGGTGACCCTGGGGATGACTGTTCTTGTTACCGGGCTTGTTAAAGGCGCTGTGCAGGGGTTCCATGTGTACGATATTGTTGCCTCCCTGTTATGCTCTGCTTTCGCATTCTCGGCTTCTGTACTTTTACAGCCGGCACTGGTGCAACGGGATGACATAAGGCCGGGGCAGTATGCCCGGAGTGGCAGGCTGACAGCGGCCAAGGCTATATTGGTATGCCTGGTTGTAATCAGCCTGAAAGACCTGTCCATAAGCCAACTTGATCTGAGCAGTATCATGGCTGGCCTGCTGGTTCTTGTCTTCGCGAAAAGTAAAGGAAGCGCTTATGGTGCCTGCCTGGGCGCCTGCGTAGGGTTTTTGCTGACCATGTACCGGATTCCAGGCTCCCTGGAACTGCCGGGTTTGTATGCCCTGGCCGGCGCGGCGGCCGGGCTGCCGTTTAAAAGGAGAGTATTCTCGACAGGCCTTTGGATGGCGATTATCCTCCTTTTTACCGGGCTTTCCATATTGAATGGTGATATGATTGCAGGATACTACAGCGTCATGGTTTCGGGCGCCCTGTTCCTTTTTATCCCCCAAAAAGCCCTGAAATACATGTCAGAATACCTGGCTGGCCCGGTAACCCGAAAGGTTTTGGAGGACGAGGCCGGGAAACGGGCATCCCTGGAAGCCGCCGACAGGCTCTATATCCTGGGCAAGGCCATTTCAAGGGTTTCCAGGAGCCTCCGGGAGTTCTTGAACGATGAAACCGATAATGAGAGAACTATGGCAGAAGCAGTTATGGAAACTGTTGCCGACAAGGTCTGCAGGCGATGTCCCCTGTGCGAGAGATGCTGGGGGACCAATTTTATCAGGACGTATAAGCTGGTGGAAAAGGCTCTCTCCGACCTGAAAACCGATGAAACAGGGCTTTTGGAGATACCCGCGTGGTTCCGCACAGCCTGTACAAGGAATGATAAGTTCGTTGAAAGCCTGGGCAGAGCATTTACCATATATAAGGCCGAAAAACTCTGGCGGGCCAGGCTCAATGAGGCACGGGAACGCATTGCCGAGCAGGCCGGCATCATTTCGGGAAATATTATGAGTATTGCAAGATCCATTGCGGAACGCAGGAGCAGGGATTATGAAATAGAAGAGAGCTTTCTTGAGACCGCGGCAGGCCTTGGTATACCTGTCGCAGATATCAGGATTGGCTCGGACAGCGGTTCCAGGATCTCAGCCGACCTGGTCTGTGAGGGAATCCACAGGATTGACATGGATTTGCTGGACAGTACGGTAAGCGCCTTTCTGGGCAGCCAGATGGTAAGGGTTGGGGAGTTGAGACGGGATATAATGGGACATTCAGTTCTCAGATACATGAATAAGCCCAGGTACCGGACCATAACAGGAGTGGCCAGGCTCTCAAAGGAGAATTCATCCATATCCGGGGACAGCTTTACCTTCTTCATAAACGGGTCCGGTTTTCACATCAGCGCCATCAGCGATGGCACGGGCAGTGGCAGCAAGGCTGAGCGGTACAGCAAAAACACCATCCAGATGCTGGAGTACCTGATGGACGAAGGAGTGGACATGGCCTTTGCCATTCAGCTTATAAAGATGTACCTCGGCATCAGGGGTGACAGGGAATCCCTTGCTACCCTGGATGCGTGCTCCATAAACCTCCTGGATGGCAGCCTGAGATTTTATAAACTGGGGGCTCCGCCATCGTACGTCAGGAATATGTCGGGAGTCAGCGAGATAGCCGGCGCCGGTCCGGACGGGGAGGTGGATGAAAGCGGAGATACTGCCGTACACAGAATTACCGAGGGGGATTTTGTGATCATGGTATCCGACGGGGTTTCCCATGCGTTTTGCAATAACGGGCAGCCTACCTTGCAGAAGTTTATTGCATCCATCGAAACGTTGAATCCCCAGCAGATGGCAGACATAATACTCACTGAGTCAACGCTGCGGGGCAGGGGAACCCAGGATGACATGACGGTACTGGTGACACGCCTATGGTGAGCCTGCGCAGGAAAGGTACATCTCACCCACCCTGTAAATATCACCGGCTCCCATGGTTATGACCAGATCCCCGGTCTGGGCGTTTTCTTCGAGAAAACGGACGATGTCGCCGAAATCAGAAATGTATACGGCATTCCCCGTATTCTTGTTGATACCTTCGGTTACGGCACGGGAATTGATAAGTCCGCTATCCTTTTCCCTGGCAGCGTAGATATCGGTTACTACTACTGTGTCCGCAAGGGCGAACACGCGTGAGAAATCATCAAGAAGCTCATAAGACCTGGTATAGGTATGGGGCTGGAAGACACAGATCAAATGGCCTGCCGCAAGGGTCCTCGCGGCTCTAAGCGAAGCCTGTATCTCTGTCGGGTGATGGGCATAGTCGTCCATGACCCGGATGCCGTTTCTCGTACCCTTGTCTTCCAACCTTCTGTGGGTTCCTTTATAGCTTTCCAGGCCTTTGATGACCGAAGTCCGGGGAACGCCCATGGCATGGCAGGCGGCTATGCTGGCCAGGGCGTTGGAAACATTGTGCAGACCGGGCACCTGGAGTTTCACCCTGCCCCAGGACGATTTCTTATAGCATGCCGTAAAGTCGGCGCATCCGTTTTCAAAGGATATATTCTCACAGGTCCAGTCTGCGTCCGCGGAGTTCAGGCCATAGCTTATAAAAGGCCTTGTGAGGGTTTTGGACAGCAGGCGGGTCTGGGGATCATCATAGTTCAAAACTATGGTTCCAGGGTTTCTTACATTGGAGAGGAAGGATTGGAATGAAGACCGGACATGGTCGACATCCCTGAAATAGTCCAAATGGTCGGCTTCAATATTCAGGACCACAGCAAGCGCCGGCCTGATTTTCAGGAAGCTGTCCTTGTATTCACATGCTTCGGCTATAAACCATGAACTGCTGCCTATTCTTGTATTGCCCCCGATGGCATCAAGCATTCCACCCACATGGATAGTGGGATCAAGTCCACCTTCCAGCATGACCTGTGATATCATGGAGGTGGTGGTGGTTTTTCCATGGGTTCCGGAAACGGCTATGCAATGCTGGAAATGGTCCATGATTACGCCCAATAGTTCAGCCCTGTCCATCACAGGAATCCCCCTGCTCCGCGCTTCAGCAAGCTCGGGGTTATCCTGCGGGATGGCGGCAGAATAGACCACAAGATCCTGATTTGTAATGTTTGAGGCGTCATGGGACGAAAAGACCACTGCGCCCATGTTCCTGAGTCTATTAATTATACCTGATTCACCGATATCGGATCCGGTGACTTTTGTACCTTTATGCATCAATATTTCGGCCAGGCCGCTCATGCTGATGCCGCCAATGCCCACCATGTGGATGGTAATATTTCCCGGGGCAAATGAAAAGCGATTTTTCATTAATACACGCTCCAGTGCAAATATGCCAGATAGATTATATATCAGCGGACAGGATAGACACAAGGTCCCCTAGGGAAGTATTCCAGCAAGAAGGAAAATATATGCAATTATTTTTTTAAAATTTATAAATAAGAAGGATATTTGAAATTTATGCCGAAATATTGTATTATTATTATACCAAATCTACATGTATTTAACGGAAGGTGGGCTGCTAAAAAATGGAAATAACAGATATCAGGATTCGTAAGGTAGAAGCGGAAGGAAAAATGAAGGCTGTAGTATCGGTTACTTTCGATAACGAGTTTGTTGTCCATGACATCAAGATTATTGAAAGTCAGAACGGCCTGTTTATCGCAATGCCGAGCCGCAAGACACCGGCGGGAGAGTTCAGGGACATAGCACATCCAATTAACGCGGATGCAAGGAACAAAGTCCAGAATGCCATTCTGGAGAAATATCAGTCGATGCTTGCGGAAGAAGAAGCGGCAGGAGCGCTTACAGGCGTCGAATAGTACAAGTACAGCACACTTATTTGGCACTTATGTAATAAGTGCCTTATTTATTTTACGGCTTATTATCAGAGTGGACAATTGAAAACAATCGCCGAATATGAAACAATAATTGTTGGAGAGCCACTGAAAGGAGCAATTCTATGCAACCCCTGATTACAGTTATTCTTGCGGCCGGGGCCGGTACCAGGATGAAATCCGGCACTGCCAAGGTCTTGCATAAAATCTGCGGACAGACCTTGCTGGCTTATGTTGTTGACGCGGCCAGAAAGGCCGGATCAAGCGAGATTATCGCGGTAATCGGGCATCAGGCCGACCTGGTGAGGGAATCGGTTAAGGATGTCACCTTTGTCCTGCAGGAGGAGCAATTGGGAACAGGTCATGCGGTAATGCAGGCACGTCACCTTCTGGAAGGGAAGGTTGGAACGGTGCTGGTTGTTTGCGGCGATACGCCACTTATAACCGCCCGGACTTTGAAGCAGGCTTATGAAACCCACCTGAAAGATAAGAACCATGTTACTGTCATCACTGCCCGTGTCAGTGATCCCACTGGCTACGGAAGGATTATCAGGGGCCGGGACGGAAGGATTGGTTCCATAGTGGAACATAAGGACGCCACCGAGGAGCAAAGGGCGATTAATGAGATCAACTCAGGAATTTACTTCTTTGAGGCGCCTGCGCTGCTTAAGGCGCTGGAAGGGCTGGGGAACGCCAACAGCCAGGGAGAGTATTATCTTACCGACACCATTGGGGCTATACTTTCGGACCATGGCTCGGCAGGCGCGTATCTTACCCACGACAGCAGCGAGATACTGGGAATCAATGACCGTTTCCAGCTTGCAGAGGCTGAAAGAACCATGAGGGACAGGATTATACATGAGCATATGAAAAACGGGGTTACCTTTATTCTCCCCGAAACATCGGTAATAGGGCCCAATGTGGAGATAGGAAGGGATACCGTTATATATCCGGGAACCCTTCTGGAAGGCGGCACGAAAATAGGCGGCCGGTGCGTCATTGGCCCCTATACGCGTATTTCAGATTCTGTGGTCTGCGAAGATGTATATATCATGAATTCGGTTGTCCTGGAATCCCAAATCGGCTCAAATTCCAAAGTGGGGCCTTTTGCCTATCTGCGTCCCGGCAGCAGCATAGGGAATAATGTAAAGATCGGTGATTTTGTTGAGTTAAAGAATTCAGAGATCGGGGACAATACAAAAGTATCCCATCTTGCCTACATCGGGGACGCTCTTGTGGGGAAAAATGTAAACATGGGATGCGGGGTTGTGGTGGTAAACTATGACGGTTCCAAAAAGCACCGGACAGTGGTGGGCGACTATGCCTTTGTAGGATGCAATGTCAACCTGGTTTCACCTGTCGAGGTGAAGCCACATTCATATATTGCCGCGGGATCCACCATTACCGAAGAGGTGCCCGAGTATTCCCTGGCCATAGCACGCAGCCGTCAGACCATAATCAGTGACTGGGTGAAAAGGAAGGGATTTGATAAAAATAATAATGATTGATTTTGGAGGTTTTGCTCGACATGAATCTTCACGGTAAGGATATTAAAATCTTTGCAGGAAACTCCAACCTCGAACTGGCTGAAGAGATTGCCCAAAAGATTGGTCTGCCCCTGGGTGAAGCAGTGGTGGGCCGGTTCAGCGACGGCGAAACCGCAATCAGCATCTACGAACCTGTCAGGGGTTCCGATGTTTTCATCATCCAGTCCACCAGTACTCCGGTAAACGAGAATCTTGTGGAACTGCTGATTCTGATCGACGCGCTGAGACGTGCTTCTGCCGGCAGGATAACCGCGGTCATGCCATACTTCGGCTATGCGCGGCAGGACCGTAAGGCCAAGGCAAGGGATCCCATATCGGCAAAACTGGTAGCCAATCTGATCACCACGGCGGGGGCGGACAGGGTGCTGACCATGGATCTCCATGTCCCGCAGCTGCAAGGTTTTTTTGATATCCCAGTGGACCATCTGCTGGGTTTCCCCATCCTGGCCAAGCATTTCTGGGAGAAGTTTAATGGGAAGGTTGACGACGTTGTGGTTGTTTCCCCTGATGTAGGCAGCGTGACAAGATCGAGGAAATTCGCGGAAAGCCTGGATGTGCCCATGGCCATTATTGACAAGAGGCGTCCCAAGGCCAATGTCTGTGAGATCATGAATATCATCGGAGATGTAAAGGGAAAGCGCGCAATTCTGATGGATGACCTCATCGATACCGCGGGGACGGTTGTCACCGCTGCTAATGCCCTGGCCGATATGGGCGCCGCCGAAATCTATGCCTGCTGCACCCACCCGGTACTTTCAGGGCCGGCTGTCGACAGGATCAGGACATCGGTTATCAAGGAAATGGTGGTCTTAAATACCATCCAGCTTCCGAAAGAGAAGATGATCAGCAAGATAACGATTCTTTCGGTGGCCGATATTCTCGCCGAAGCCATTGAAAGGATATACGGCGACATATCAATTTCCACGCTTTTCACACAGCAATAGGGGAGTATGCCATGCATATCGTAGCAGGTCTTGGAAACCCAGGTGCAAGATATCACATGACCAGGCATAATGTGGGGTTTGACACCATTGATTTTTTAGCCGTCCAGTACCGGCTGACCCATTTCAGATCCAGGCACAAGGCCCTTGTAGCCGAGGGCATGATGCAGGGCAAAAAGGTTATGCTGGTAAAACCGCAGACCTATATGAACAACAGCGGTGAATCGCTGGCTGAGATACTCAGCTGGTACAAGGCAGATCCGGCGAAGCTCATCGTCATCTATGACGATGCTGATCTTGATCCGGGCAAGCTCCGGATCAGGCAGAAAGGCGGTCCGGGAACCCATAACGGCATGCGTTCCATTATCAGCCATCTTGGGGCAGAGGATTTTCCCAGGGTCAGGATAGGGATAGGCAAGCCCGGTTCCGAAATGGACCTGGCCGATTTCGTGCTGAGCAGATTCACACCGGAGGAGCGGAGCCTGGTCAATGATGCCATTGAGCGGGCGGCCCTTGCGGTAGCGACCATGGTTTGCGCATCGGTAGAGGCGGCTATGGGGAAATATAACCGATGAAGCAGATGAATTTACCCAACTCTTTTCTGGAAGCGTCAGCCTGTCTGAAATCATTAGCAGGCAAAATCCGACCCGGCGCCGAAATAGTGGCGTCCGGTGTTTCCGAATCGCAAAAGCGGCATCTGGCCTGGCAGGCGGCCCGCCAATCCGGCATGAAGGGCGTTTATGCGGCCTGGAACGAAATGCAGGCCAGGCAAGCTTTTATGGACCTTTCCTGGCTTACCGGGGATCGGGCCATATACCTTCCAGGCCGTGAGATCATGCTCTATGATGTGGAGGCCAGGAGCTTCGAACAGACCTATGACAGGATAACTGCCCTGGTCAGGATCCTGAAGGGTGATTACGACTTTGTGGTAACCTCAGCCGAATCACTCCTCCATCGCCTTATGTCTCCCCGGGAACTGGCCCGGCATCTTCTGGAGCTCAGGACCGGCGGACAGGCAAGGATTGAGGATCTGGAAGAGAAGCTTCTGGAAATGGGCTATGAGCGTGTTGACAAGGTTGAGGGCAAGGCCCAGTATGCCGTAAGGGGTGGAATTGTGGATGTATTCCCCATCAATACCGATCTGCCCTGCCGTATTGAATTCTTTGATATAGAAATAGATTCCATTCGTGTCTTCTCCCCCGAAACCCAGCGCTCTGTCCAGGCAATTGAACACCTGGAGGTTTATCCCGCCAGGGAAATCATATATACCCGCAGCCAGATACCCGGCATAACCAGTCGTATACAGGAAGCTCTTGGTAAGGCCCTTGAGAAGGTTTCCCGGGATATAAAACATCTTTTTGCGAAAAACATCGATCGGTATATGGAAAAACTTCAGGATAGCCACTATTTCACAGGGGTTGACAAGTTTATCCCGTTTATCCTGGAAAGCAGTGCCGACCTTTTTGAGTATACCGGGGAAGGGCATCTGTTATTTTTGGATGAGCCGGCAAGGGCCCATGAAAGGATGGAAAACCAGCGGGAGGAATTCCGCGGCCTGTGCGATGTCCTTACCGAAAAGGGAATGATACTGGGCGAAACCTACGACCTGCTCTTTGATACAGACACCATTCTTTTTTCTGCATTGAAGCATCCCGTCATAACCCTCGCGCCCCTTGAAGGTTCAGGGGCTATAACACCGCATCCCGCTGCCAGTTTTCATTTCAATGGCGCCAGCGTCAGCCCGTATATCGGGAAGATGGATCTGCTCTTCGACGATATCAGGAAATGGGCTGATCAGGGATACAGGGTACTTATACTGGTTTCCCGGGAGGACAGGGTAGGGCGGCTGATTGATGAATTCCGTGAAAGAGGGATGCCTGCGGCAAATGCCGGGCATTTTACAGCCTGGCCGGAAGGATGTGCTGTTGTTGTGGGCGTAGGCTGCCTGCACAGCGGCTTTGTCTATCGTGATGAGAAGTACGCGGTGGTAGCCGAGAGCGATATTTCGGCCAGGAGCATGAAAAGGGCGAGGAGGAAAGCCCCCGGGCGAGGAAGGCGGATTGAAACCTATACCGATCTAAAACCCGGGGATTATGTGGTCCACCAGGTCCATGGCATAGGTATCTACCAGGGTATTGAACAGCTGACGGTGGAAGGGCTCAGGAGGGACTACCTGAAGATTTCCTACAGGGATGGCGGTACCCTTTTCATTCCCACCACCAATATGGATCTGATCCAGAAATATGTGGGCTCCGAAGGCCGTGAACCCAGGCTGAACAAGCTGGGCGGGACCGAGTGGGCCAGGACGAAGAAACGGGTGAAGGAATCCTTAAAGGAACTGGCAGCCTCGCTGATCAGGCTCCAAGCCGAAAGGAAGAGCATCAGCGGTTACGCCTTTTCACCCGATACGGTCTGGCAGAGGCAGTTTGAGGAAGCCTTCGACTATGAGGAAACGCCGGACCAGCTCAAATGTGTTGAGGAGATAAAAAGGGACATGGAATCCGATGTGATCATGGACCGGCTGCTGTGCGGGGATGTGGGTTACGGGAAAACCGAAGTGGCACTGAGGGCTGCGTTCAAGGCGGTAATGGACGGTAGGCAGGTGGCTTTCCTGGTACCCACCACCGTCTTATGCTCTCAGCATTATGAGAACTTCAAAAAGCGTTTTTCAGGATTCCCCGTCAGGGTTGAGATGCTGAGCCGTTTCAGGACCAACGCCGAGCAGCGCGCCATCCTCCGTGACTTGAAAACCGGCCGGATAGATATCATCGTCGGAACCCACATGCTCTTTTCGGAGGAGGTTAAGTTCAGGGATTTGGGCTTGCTTATAATTGATGAGGAGCACCGGTTCGGGGTAGCCCATAAAGAAACCATCAAGAACAGGTATCCCCATGTGGATACTCTTACCCTTTCTGCTACGCCCATACCCAGGACGCTGAACATGTCCCTGACGGGTATCCGTGATATCAGCACCATTGAGGATCCCCCGGAACACCGCTATCCCGTGCAGACATATGTGGTGGAGTACCGGGAGGATATCGTCAGGGACGCCATACACAGGGAACTGGCCCGCAGCGGCCAGGTATTCTATCTTTACAACAGGGTCCGGGGTATCCGGTCTAAGGCTGCCCAGATACAGAAGCTGGTTCCCGAAGCCCTGGTGGGTTTTGCCCATGGCCAGATGAGCGAGCGGGAACTTGAACAGGTTATACAATCCTTCCTTGACCAGGAGTTTAACGTGCTGGTCTGTACCACCATCATTGAGTCGGGGATCGATATGCCCAATGTCAATACCATCATAGTGGAGGACTCCGATAAACTGGGCCTTGCCCAGCTGTATCAGCTCAGGGGGCGGGTGGGCCGGTCCAGCCGCCTGGCATATGCCTACCTGACCTACAAAAAAGACAAGGTTCTCGGCGAAACAGCCGAAAAGCGCCTGAAGGCGATAAGAGAATTCACCGAATTCGGTTCAGGTTTCAAGATAGCCATGAGGGACCTGCAGATCCGCGGAGCCGGAAACCTCCTGGGTCCGGAACAGCACGGCCACATGGAAAGCGTGGGCTATGATATGTACCTGAGGCTTCTTGATGAGGCCATTGCCGAGATGAAGGGCGAGCCGCCGAAGCGGGCCAGCCTCGAAACCAGCGTTGAATTCCGGGTCCCTGCCCATATCGATGCCAGGTATATCCCGGATGAGGACCAAAGGATCGATATGTACAAGTCCATAGCGTCGGTGAAGGATGAAGAGGAAGCCATGGACGTAATGGACGAGCTTATAGACCGCTATGGCGACATACCTGAGGAAACCCGGAACCTGATCGACATAGCCCTGATCAAGAACATGGCCCTCTCGCTGGGCTTCAGTTCCATCAAGGAAAAGGACGATATGGTGGTTCTCAGCTATTCCGACCAGGCTGCCATAGACCCGAGGATCATCATGGAAATAACCAGGAGATGGAGGGGGCATTTGCTGTTCAGTGCCGGAAAGCAGCCCTATTTGTCATATCGGCTGAATGGCCAGGAAAGACGCGATCTTATAAGGAATATTAAGATTCTATTACATGACCTGGTGAAATTGAAGTCAACCGGCTGATTTATTATAATAATGGCTGTACAGCGGGGCAATAATAATCTGGCCAGCTCGTATAAAAGGGTGAATTTTATGGATAAAAAGATGAAAGCTGACCGGTACGGCAGGAAGAAAAAGCTGATCCGGACAAAACGCGAAACCATGATCATCAGAGCTGTAATAGTCCTGGTCATTCTCGCGGCTGCTTTTCTGGTATGGTATATGATCGATTCCCGTAGTTATGTCGCCAGTGTTGCCGGATACAGGATCGAAAAATACGAATATGAATTCTTCCTGCGACAGCAGATTTTAAAATCCGAGCAGGATTGGGGCATATCGGGCAAATCCGATGAGGAGAAAGAGCAGTATTGGCTGAAAACCGAGGGCGGGCAGAATCCCTGGGAAGCCGCCAAGAATGAAACCCTCAACACGTCAAAGAAATATATGATACAGCTTATCAAGGCCAGGGAGATGGGTATAACGGTAGACAACAACGTTAGAAACGAGGTTGTCCAGACCCTTTTATTATACCAGCAGCAGCTTGGTTTGTCAGACAGCGATTTTGTCATGTGGGTGCAGCAGTCCACCGGCGTGACGCTGGACCAATACAGGAAGATACTTGAGAACACTAAGGTCAACGACAAGTTCAGAAGCGAATACCTGAAACAATACTATAAACCCGCTGAGATTACCGAGGAAGAGATACGGGCTGAGTATGAGAGCAATCCGGAACAGTATGACAGCGCCGACATAAGCTATATATGGCTCAGTAAGTATGATGAGATGGGAACCACCCTGTCCCAGGAAGAAATCGATGTGAAGATGGACACAGCCGAAAGGATCCTGGAGAAAATCCGCAGCGGCGAAGATATGGACGAGCTGATAGAGCTCTACTCTGAAGAGGGTACCGAGGGTTCCGACCTGCCGCCTGGCAAGCTGACGGTGAACAGCAGCGCCTATCTGCAATACCCCTATTTTGAAGATCTTTTCGATTATGCCCTCAAGGGAAAGACCGGGGATTCGGATATAGTGGATACCGATATGGTCATATTTATCGTAAGGGTTGACAGGCACACCGAACTGGATGATGTCAGAGGCTCGGTAAAGTCCTACCTGGAAACCACCAGGGAAACTGAATGGTACAATAACGAGCTGGAGAAGTGGAACAGCGATACGAGGTTCAACATAATCAAGAACGATACCGTCTATGACTCCATTACCTACGAAACCTATCTGAAGAAGAAATAATCCACATTTCCAAAAAGAATATATTGTTACTGAAAGGAATGGGAAACCGCTGTTTGATTGGAACGGCGGTTTTTCTATACATATCGGTCCGGCCGGCGGCATAGATTTAAGCATGTCCCCATATACGCATAAGAAGGTCGACAAGTATGGACAAGGCGTATCAGGCAGGTGATCTGAGCCGGATCAGCAATTATTTACCGGACCGTATAAAGAGGGTTGTGGACAGGATCAGCCCTGAGATGGCTTTGTGTCTCGAAGAGTTGAGGATAAACGCGGGCATCCCTCTCGTGGGAGTATTCAGCGGCCTTGACTGCTTCATTGCCGAAGACGGGTCCTTCACAGACAAACCCGAAACAGCCTTCCATGCTGGCCGCGAAGAAGTAGAAGAGCTTTTCTACAGGCTCTGCGAGCATTCGGTATACGCCTATCAGGAGGATATTGCCCGGGGGTTTCTTACCCTTAAGGGCGGCTGCAGGGCGGGCATCTGCGGCAGGGTTGTATACCAGGGACAAACCATTAAAGGGCTGAAGGATATCTCATCGGTCTGCATACGTGTTTCAAGGGAATTGAAGGGCTGCGCGGAGGAGGTCTTCCCCTTCATAAGGTCAGGCAGACATGATATCTGCAATACCATGGTCATCTCGCCGCCCAGATGCGGGAAAACCACCATACTGAGGGATCTCTGCCGGATCATAAGCACCGGATCGAGAAAGGCCGACTTTGCCGGGCTGCGTACCGTCATAGTGGACGAACGATCAGAGATCGCAGCCTGTTACAGGGGTGTTGCCCAAAATGATTGCGGGCCGAGGACCGACGTTCTGGATGGATGCAGAAAGCCCGAAGGCATTGAAATGGCGCTAAGGGGTATGTCACCGGCCGTCATCGTGGTGGATGAGCTTGGTTCAAGGCAGGATGCGGAGAGCGTAAGAATGGCATGGAATGCCGGCGCCAGGATTATTGCCACAGCCCACGCCTATGATATCTCAGATCTCAGGGAGCGGTTGGGCTTTGGCATGCTGATCGGTAAAGGAGGTTTTGAACGCTATGTCGTCCTTGGGATACGGGATGGTAAAAGATGGATAAAGGTGACTGATGCTTATGGGAACCAGCTATATCACAATAATCAGACTCCTGGGATGCCTTATGGTATTCTTCGGATGCTCAGCCATGGGGATGATGCTGTCTGCGAGGCTGAAAGCCAGGCAGCTTGCGTTCCGGAAGCTTAAGGATATCCTCCTGTTTCTGGAAAATGAGATGTGCGCCTTGGGGAAACCTCTCAACAAGGTCTTTGAGGATCTGGCAAAAGGCAATTATGGAGGTGTCTGGACCCCGGTGTTCCACCGTTCGGGCAGCATATTGAAAGAGCAAAGCCTGGATGCGGGAAGCGCATGGAGGATAGCCCTGGAGGAGGCCGCGGCGGCCCTGCCCCTGGCCTGTGAAGACTTGGACCTCCTTAAGGATTTCGGGGAATTGCTTGGAAAGTCGGACCGTGAGATGCAACAGGCGGTCTTGAATATGGAAAAGGAAAAACTGTCGGCCATGGAGCAAAAAGCAAAAGAAGCCGCAGAAACAACCGGCAGGCTGTACCGCAATCTTGGGGCGCTATTAGGTGCTGCCATGGTTATTCTGCTGATATAGGAGCAAGGCAATGGATGTGGATTTGATCTTCAAAATTGCAGCCATAGGCATTCTGGTGTCTATACTGAATATTGTGCTAAACAAGTCCGGCAGGGAAGAGCAGGCCATGATGACCACCCTTGCTGGTCTTGTTGTCGTGTTGATGCTGGTAGTCAGGGAGATTGCAAACCTGTTTGACACCGTGAAAGCGTTGTTCGGGTTTTAACCGGGAACGGCGCCTGAGCCGGCATTTGGAAGGGTGATGCTGCTATGGAAACCGAATTGGTCAGAATTGCGGGGATCGGTATTGTGGGCGCTGTCCTCGCGGTTTTGATTTCGGAAAAGAAGCCTGAAATGGGCATGCTGATCGGGCTGGCGTTTGGAGCCCTGGCCTTGGTGCTGGTGGCCGGCAAAGCCAGCGCGGTAATTAAGCTTATCAATGACAGCGTTGACAAGTCGGGAATAGACGCCAAACTCATCGTGCCGGTACTGAAGGTTACGGGGATGGCGTATGTAACCCAGTTCGCTGTGGATGCTTGCAGGGACGCGGGACAGAACAGCATAGCGTCCAAGATAGAAATAGCCGGAAAGATCATGATGCTTGCTGTGGCAGCGCCGATTGCCACGGCGCTTATCAGGATGATTACCACCATCATATGAGCTTATTGGTGAGGGCACTGAAGATGGCGAAATACGCGAAGATGTGCTTAAAACGGATCGGAAAGACGTGCCTGGCATTCCTTGTATCGATATGGCTGGTCATGCCGCAGTCTGTTCTTGCTGAGGACGGCACTGACGTTGGGATCAGGCAGCGGATCCTGGATGGCCAGTTGAACAATGACGAGGTCAATGCCATCAGGAAGGCGGTGGACCGGGCATTGGACGATGCCGGGGATTTTGACTGCGATTTAAGCGTGGATGAAATACTGGAAAACGCGGCAATGGGCAGGCCAATGGACCGCCTGGACGGGCTTCTTTCAGCCCTGCTTGGCCTTTTGGGGAAGGAACTTAAGAATAACGTCATTTTAGTTATGGAACTGTTTGCCGTCATGCTGCTGGCTGCCTTGTTTAAAGGGCTGCAGCCCATTGATGGAGGGATTTCCGGCGAAGCGGCGAAACTGGCCGTAAACGGCGCGCTGGCTGTTATAGCTGCGGCCAGTTTCGGAGGCCTGGTGCATATGGTCCAGGAAACCATAGAGTCCATGCAGATCCTGGCATCTGTCGCAATGCCGGCGTTGTACGCCATGATGGCGGCATCCGGGCAGGTTGTTTCGGCCACAGCCCTCCAGCCGCTGGCGCTCATCGGGGTCAATGCGGCCTGTCATCTTTTTAAAACCGTCCTGCTCCCACTGGCAGTGATGGCGGGGGTTTTGTTCCTGGTGGACAGCATTTCGGATCGGTTCAGGCTGAAGAACCTGGCGAAGCTGCTAAAGACGATAACCGTATGGATAACCGGAGCCATAACCCTGGTGTTTGCTATCGCGGTAAACCTGCAGAAGGTATCGGGAAGCGCCGTGGACGCGGCAGCCGTAAAAACCGCCAAATTCGCCATCGGGACGCTGGTGCCCGTAGCGGGAAAGAATATGTCCGATGCCGCTGAAACCATCCTGGCATGCACATACGCTGTGAGAAAAGCGGCCGGAGTGGTGACGGTTATAGGATTAGGCATCATATTTGCCTTACCGTTTATAAAGGTGCTGGTGGTCATGTTGGTCTACCGGCTTGCGGCTGCTTTTGGAGCCCCGCTGGGAAATGACAATATCTGCGGCGCCCTTGAGGAAACTGCCGGATGCATGTCTGTCATGATAGGAATAATGGGCGCTTCATTGTTTGTCCTGGTCCTTTTAACAGGGACACTGATGAGCGGCACAGGATTCGCGTAAGATTGGGAAGGAGGCGTGGATTCCCTGGACGCGCTAAGAGTATGGGTCATCAGCTTGATAACCATATCGGTAATATGCTCCCTGGCAGAAAAGTTAGCGCCGGAGGGAGGGGTTAACAAATATGTGAAGCTTGTCTGCGGCTTGGTTGCAGCCATTGTTATAATTGGCCCTGCCGTAAGATTTCTCGGCGGTGATTTCAAAATACAAGAGGTGGCATGGAACGATTATATGACTATGTCTAAGGGGGAAATGGAAAAAAGGATACGGCGTCTGGAAGAGAAAGATGCCGGGGAGCTTCTGGAAATATACCGACAGTCTATAATCTCAGACGTGAAATACCGCTACCAGGGAGAAAAGGATTTCGTGGTCGCGGGAGTGGACCTGGTTCTCCAGGAAGATAACAGAAGCAGCGATTATGGGGCAATAAGAGAACTGTATATAAGGGTTAGTCCGCCTACGGGAAATGAGAAAGCGGCCTTTGGCCGTCTTGATGAGGACAGGATCAGGGCTGAATTGTCCCAGGCGCTGGGGATTGATAAAGACAGGATTATTGTGGACAGCAGCAACTTTAAAGGAAGGTGAGGGCGATGAAAAGGCTGGCATCCTTTTTTGTAAGGCAAAAAAAAGAGGGGGAGAAAAAGAAACTGACCGCATTTGAAAATCTGGTCATAATTGTGGTGGTTGGAGTAATAATCATCTTAGCGGGTGGTCTTTTCTCAAGACCGGGAGGTTCGGGGGATGCATCGAGGGCAGCCGCTTCAGCGCCGGATACTGACCGGGATCCGTTGTCCCAGGCGTCCAGCCTTATAGGCGAGGATATAATCATGAACCTTGAGAAGCGCCTGGCCGGCCTGCTTTCACAGGTAGAGGGGGCTGGCGCGGTTGAGGTCATGATCTATGCCGATTCAAGCAGCGAGATGGTGCCGGCATATAATGACCAGTTAAACAGTAGGAGCGATGAAGAAACCGGCAGGATATCCCTTGAAAGCAGCGAAAGGCGTGAACTGGCATTGTCGGGCGATGACAAACCAGTTATCCTCAGGGTGGAGATTCCTGAGATTAAAGGAGTTGTGGTGGTGGCTGAGGGAGCTGATGATTTCCTCGTCAAACAGGAGCTTAACAGCGCTGTCTGCACGCTCCTGGGCGTTCCCGAACACCGGGTCCGGATTCTTAAGCACAAATAATCGGTATGCTTGGTTTGGAGGGGAAGGTATGAAAAGAAAACAGATTATTGTCCTTGGGCTTGTTCTGGTCATTACCGCTGTCGGCATATTGCAGTATCATTCGGGAGGCTCGGGGGATTCGGGCGACCTGGCCATGACCGGAAACTATTATTTTGCCGATGGTGATGAAGAACCGGAGGACATTCCGGGAGCGGCTGTATATGTAAAAGGCGAGGATGACCTGGATCAGGCGCTGGAAGCATCAAAGGACGCCATCTATTCGGGCTATTTCGCCGAGGCCAGGCTGGAACGCGACAGGGCCAGGAGCAGGCAGAAAGAAGAACTCAGATCCCTGGCGGAAAGCGGCGATACGGCCAACGCCGCCACCCTGCTGGCCCAGGAGAAACTTGTGGACGTAATAAACCGGTGCGAACTGGAAACCACTATGGAAACACTGATAAAGCAAAGGGGGTTTGCGGATGCGCTGGTTTATATAAGCGATACCGACTATATTGATGTCATCGTCAATGCCAGCAGCCTGTCATCCCAGCAGGTAGCCGTCATAAGCGACATAGTGGTCCGGCATGCGCAGGTGCCCATGGAAAATATCACGGTAAAGAATGTCAACTGAAGTGTGGCCGGGTATAAAAAGAATATGCGAAACAAAAAAACGTACATTAAGTACGTTTATTCTTTGTTATGTGAATATGCCCCGGAAGTATCAGACTGAAGCCTTATAGGCCTTCATGAGTTGTGACTTCTTTCTGGAGGCGGTATTCCTGTGTATAACCTTCTTTGCGGCTGCCTGGTCCAGCTTTTTTATGGCGGCCTTGAGCAGCGCTTCAGAATTGTCTGCCTTGGAATCCAGGGCTTCGCGATAACGGCGGATGGCCGTTCTGAGCTCGGATTTCTTCATCTTGTTCCGCAAGCGTTTGGCCTGGGAAACCTTGACCCTTTTCATCGCAGACTTGATATTGGGCATCTGATTCACCTCCTGAGCGTTAAGTCAACATCCAATATATTAACACGAACCATGTCACAATGCAACATCTTTTTAGTGATATCCTGGTGGCCTCCCGTTCTCTTTATGCCCCTTTCGCATTCCTGTCCATACGCCGGGAGCGGTTTTTCCGGCGTGTCGCCTCTGGTATTCAGGCGCGGCACGACCGGGATGAAAAAACAGAAATGGTTCATAATAAGCACGGGGCATTAACCAGAATTAAATGAAAGGCATGTGTTGCTATGACCAAACCAGTGAGAAGCATTCGTACCGATATGGCCGACGAATCCCGCGCCGCGGGACCGGGACCAAGGATGATACAGCAGCAGGGTGTGCAGGACGGTATCCGTGTGGAGCAGGGTGGAGACGAGCAGGTCAGCATAACCCGGGTTCACGTGATATCTCCGCTGGGCGAGCAGAATACCGGAAAACCCATGGGTACCTATGTGACCATGGATATGCAGGCAATCCGCGAACGGAGCAGGGATCTCTATGAGAAAGCATGCAGGCTGCTGGCCAAAGAGCTTGAAAACATGATTAAGATCAATGACAGGGATACCGTGCTGGTGGTAGGGCTTGGCAACTGGAATGTCACAGCGGATTCCCTGGGACCCAGAGTATGCTCCCATCTCATGGTAACACGACACCTGCACGAATTCCTGCCCGAAGAAGTGGATGACGGCGTAAGGCCGGTCTGCGCCTTGGCCCCGGGGGTCCTGGGACTGACAGGGATTGAGACCGGACATATTATCAAGGGTGTGGTGGAACAGATCAAACCGGCGCTGGTCATCGCAGTGGATGCCCTGGCATCCAGGAACATGAACAGGGTAAACGCCTCTGTCCAGTTGGCCAATACCGGCATCGCACCGGGTTCGGGCATAGGAAACAAGCGTATGGCTATCGCCCAGGAAACCCTTGGAGTGCCGGTCATCGCCATAGGTATTCCCACCGTTGTGGATGCGGCCACGATCGTCAGCGACACCATTGATCTTCTGATGGAGGGCATGAAGCAGCAGAGCCCGCCCGACAGCGGCCTGTACAGGATGCTCTCCAGTATCGACCTTAATGAGAAATACCAGACCATCATTAACATCCTGGAACCCTATTCCGGAAACCTGGTGGTCACACCCAAGGACACCGATGAGATAGTGGAGTTTCTTTCCAAGATGGTGGCAAACGGCATCAACATGGCACTCCACAAGAACATTGACGCCAAGGATGTGGACCGTTTCATCCAATAGGATGCCGGCGCGGCAAATGCCTGTTCCCCGCCGCGGACCTGCAGGACAAGAGGACAGCAGCCGCCTTTATCTCATTCTCGCAGGAAGTTTCGGCGCCTTATCGCAAGGCGACCTTGTTTTACGGGATCCCTTCCCTGGCGCTGCTCTACCCTTCACTTCGGCCGGCCCGCGCCCGGCATTGGTCTTTTTGCCTTAACAGGCTGAATATGGCACTCAAGTTGTACTATATTTTACGCATATTTTATAGTATTATGGTTATACAGCTACGTTACAGGAGTGATACATAATAATGAGCCTTTCGAAGTTTCCCGGGCCCGGGCCACGGAGCAATCCGAAAAATCGCGTTATTTTGTTGGCTGCGCTGTTGGTTTTCCTGCTCATAGTCACGGCTGTGACAATGGCCCTGAGTATGAATAAGAATGCCGGGGAAGATTCGGACGCGGAGGCCGCGGTTGTTGTTACTCCCTTTGTACCTCCGCCAACACCCGTGCCCACTCCCACTCCGCTGCCCATTGATATTCCTGAAGGGAAAACCATGGAAAAGGTCCTCATCGTTATTGACCCCGGCCACGGCGAATCGGATCCGGGTACTGTATCCCCCGAAGAGGATTTATATGAAAAGGATATAACCCTTGATATAGGTCTGAAGGTCAGGGATATTCTCACCGAGGCCGGAATAAATACCATCCTGACCCGCGACAACGACAAACGCCTTGATGACAGCGACCAGAAGCATGATCTCTGGCTGAGGGCCCAGCTGGCCAATGTCAGCAATGCCACCCTGTTTGTCAGCGTACATGTGAATGCCCATGACCTGAAACTCAAGGGTGCCAGGCAGGTTAACGGAATGGAAGTAATATACCATTCGGGCAAGCAGTCCATGTATGACGGCTTTGACAGCAAGGGATTTGCCGAGATCATGGCAAAGGCGATACAGGAACATAATGGGATCAATTTCAGGGGGCTTATAAATAACGACTTTTCTGTGCTGAGGAATACGAGAATGCCCGCGGTTCTGGTGGAAACAGCTTTCATAACCAACCAGGAAGATTACAAGCGTTTAAAGTCCGATGAGTTCAGAACCAATACGGCAATGGGAATCGCCGAAGGGATAAAGCGGGCCCTTGAAGCTATACAAGCCTTCGAATATGAGGGGGATCTATATGTCTTCAAACAAGTCGACTCCCAATAGCGGCGGGCTCAATGCCGAGGAGCGAGTCAGGCAGCTAAAGGAGCTTATAAATTACCATAACCACCGCTATTATGTTTTAGATGATCCTGAGATCAGCGATTACGAATACGACATGCTTTACCATGAGCTGGTGGAGCTTGAACAGGCGTATCCGGAGCTTGTCACGCCCGATTCCCCGACACAGCGGGTCGGCGGGCAGGCAGACAACGCTTTTGAGAAAGTTTTGCACCAGGTGAAGATGGAGAGCCTCAATGACGCGTTTGATATGGGAGAGCTCATGGATTTCGACAGAAGGGTACGGGAAGTCCTTGGCCAGGATGTGGCCTATGTTGTTGAGAAGAAGATTGACGGCCTGTCTGTTTCCCTTGAATATGAAAACGGTCTGCTGATCCGCGGATCAACCCGGGGCGACGGGCTGGTAGGAGAGGATGTAACCCAGAACCTCAGGACCATCCGGTCCTTACCCCTGAGGCTGAGCCGGCCGCCCGGCGAGCCGGACATACCTTATCTTGAGGTCCGCGGCGAGGTCTTTATGCCACGGAAGTATTTTTCAGAAATGAACCGGCAACTGGAGGAATCGGGGCAGAGGCTTTTCGCGAACCCCCGCAATGCCGCGGCGGGATCGCTGAGGCAGCTTGATCCAGCCATCACCGCCCAGAGGAAGTTGGACATATTCGTGTTCAATGTACAGCGGATTACCGGAAGAAGTTTCAAAACCCATTCCGAATCCCTTGAATTTTTAAGGAGCCTGGGCTTCAAGGTAACTCCCGGTTATGCCGTATGCGGCAATATCCAGGAGGTTATCGAGGAAATCAGGGCCATAGGCGAGTCCAGGGACAGTTTCCCCTTTGAAATAGACGGCGCTGTGGTTAAAGTGGACGATCTTGAGCAGCGGGAAGCATTGGGCTCCACCAACAAAGCGCCCAGGTGGGCTGTGGCGTATAAATATCCCCCCGAGATGAAAAAGACCAGACTCAATAAGATCGTCATCCAGGTGGGAAGGACCGGGGCTCTTACGCCCAATGCCGTGCTGGAGCCGGTCAGGATCGCGGGGTCAACCGTTTCCCGTGCGACCCTCCATAATGAGGATTTCATAAGGGAGAAGGATATCCGGGAGGGAGACACTGTATGGATCAGGAAGGCCGGCGAGATCATACCCGAGGTGGTGGAGGTGGATTTTTCCCTCAGGCCGGAAAACAGCAGGCCTTTTGCCATGCCTGACAAATGCCCGGTATGCGGGGCGCCGGCGCTGAGGGAGGAGAACGAGGCCATCAGGCGCTGTACAGGTATAGAATGCCCGGCGCGCCTGTTCAGGAGCCTGGTCCATTACGCGTCCAGGGACGCCATGAACATAGAAGGGCTCGGTCCGGCACTGATTGAAATGCTCCTGGAAAAGGGCTTCATCAAAGGAATTCCTGATCTGTACAAGCTGAAAGAGAGGCGGGACGAGCTCATTGCCCTGGAACGCATGGGAGAGAAGTCGGTGGATAACCTGCTGGAGTCCATAGAAAGATCCAAATCAAATGACCTGAGCAGGCTGATCTTTGGACTGGGCATAAGGCACATAGGGCTTCGCGCAGCCCAGCTGGCCGCACGCCATTTTGGCAGCATGGACAGGCTTATGGAGGCAAGGGTTGAGGAGATCCGGTCCATCGAGGAGTTCGGGGAGAAAATGGCCGAAAGCCTGTACGGGTTTCTGCAGCAGGAACAGACAAGGCATACCCTGTCATTGCTGAAAGAAGCCGGGGTGTCCATGGTTTTGGACCAACCCGTAAGCCAGGATGGCGTTTTCAAAGGGAAGACCTTTGTACTTACAGGAACACTACCCGGATTAACCAGGGCCCAGGCTACCGGGATCATCGAGAAACTGGGAGGTAAGGTATCAGGCAGCGTATCCCGGAAAACCGATTTCGTGCTGGCCGGCGATGAGGCGGGAAGTAAACTGCAGAAGGCAAAAGATTTGGGGATCATAATCATTGACGAACAGGAATTCAGACGTATGTGCGGCATTTAATGGGCGGACGGCAAAACTTTCGACGGTTTATACTCGATAAATATTATAGAGTATAAACTAAAGACAAGGCAGGGGAGTCACGATGAGCAGCAGGAGATTTGTTATCTCAGTGGATTCGTGCAGGCCGGGCATGCGCACCGCTGAGGCCATTTTCAATCAATATGGCGCGGTAATCCTGTTTGAAAACACCATCCTTGACGAACATGCCATCGATCATCTCAGAAACATGGGTATCCAGTATATCCCTGTCTATGAGGAGAGTATGCTCTCGGTATCGGGCATGGATAAAGACTGGGCAATAACCGACGATGGATTTGGTTTTAATGTAAAATATGAACAGGATGTACATACCATAAAAAAGACCCTCACCGACATATCATCCGGCAAGCGCCTGAACAGGGAAATCACCGATCAGATTGTGCACACAATGGTCGGCAGGCCGCAGCAAAACAGGCACATGGTTGATGCCGTCATGCAGGTAAGAAGAATCGACGAATATACCTACTACCACTGCATGAATGTGGCCATGCTGTCCATGACCATAGCAAGGTGGATGAACTTTGATGATGCCATGGTGAGAAGGTGTACCGAGGCGGGTCTTCTCCACGATGTGGGCAAGGCCAGGATACCGGTGGAGATCATCAATAAACCGGGCAAACTGACCGACAGTGAGTTTGAGGAGATGAAACGCCACTCGGAATATGGTTATATGATTGTTACACAGGACCGCAGGATCGACCACAACGTCGCTGTAGCCATTTTGACCCACCATGAGAAGATGGATGGAAGCGGCTATCCCCTGGGCCTTACAGGCGACAAGATCAACCAGATTGCCAGGATTGTGGCCGTGGCTGACATCTTTGACGCCATGACAGCCAACAGGGTATACAAGTACAAGGACACGCCCTTCAAGGTTTTCGAGCTCATGCAGCATAACAGTTTCGGCGTGCTTGACCCTTTGGTGCTCAACGCGTTTTTGAGTAACATGACCCACTACTATATCGGGTCCAAGGTCAGGCTCAGCACCGGTGAAACCGCCGAGGTGGTTTTCATGAACAGGCTGGATTTTTCAAGGCCGGTGGTCATGGTGGGCGACCGCTTCATTGATCTGGCTGTAACAAAGTCGGTTTCCATCGTGGAGTTCCTGTAGATCGTCCTTAAGGAGCAGGCATATTTATATGGTAAAGACACACAGAATACTTATGTTCATGGTATTCCTCCTGTTGGGGATGCTTATTTCCCTCCAGTTCAGGGGTATTATCAATAACCAGGATAACAATATATCTGTAAGAGGGATGGCCTCAAGGCTCAAAGCCGAGGAAGCCGAAGGCAGAAAGCTTCTGGAAGAGCTGAACAATCTTGAAGCCGAATGGAGCCAGCTGCTGAACAATATCGGGAGCCGCCAGCGTGATCCCGAAATAAGGGAACTGATCAGGCAAAGGGATTATGAGTGTTTCAGGGCCGGTCTGACCAATGTCAGGGGAGACGGTATCGTGATCACCATGCAGGATGCCCAGACGGCCGGCGACATTATTGAGGACTATATCATTCATGATGCCGATATCACCGGTATACTGAACGAACTTCGAGGCAACGGGGCAGAGGCCATATCCATAAACGGCGAACGGATCTTGGGAACTTCCAAGCTTGTTTGCGCCGGACCCACCATCTTCCTTAATAAAAGCCGGTATCCGCCTCCGTATGTCATCAAGGCCATCGGCGATCCCGACATTCTATACAATGCCATCGACCGGCTTCCCAATGTCGCGGTCATGAGGCTCTATGGCATCAGGATTGACATCGGGAAGGAGTATGACATGGTTATCGAGAAGTACCGTCTTTACGAATCGGTTGATGAATGGTTGAGAAATCTGGAGGTGGTATCGGAGTGAAGCTGTTCAAGACCATGGCATTAACCCTTGTCTGCCTGCTGCTTGGCATCGTGGTAGCCTGGCAGTATAACAGTGTCAACGCGAACCTGGTGCTGGCACAGTACGAAAAGAAGAATCTCAGCCAACTGGTGGAAGAGCTTCTGCTGGAAAGGGAAAACAATGAAAAGCTCAAGACCAGGATAGAAGAGCTCCAGCAGGAGGTAGCGGCTTTAAAAGACGATGAAAACATGGATATGAAATACGTGGAGGACCTTAAGAAGTCGGTCCTGATGGCCAGGGTCATGGCCGGGCTGGAAACCGTAAAGGGCACCGGGCTGGTTATCACGGTGGAAAGCGGCGGGCAGATCAGGGTCAGGGCCAGCCATATCCAGGAACTGCTCAATGAGCTTAAAGCCTCCGATGTCCAGGCAATCAGCGTAAATGACGAGAGGATTGTGGCAACCAGCGAAGTACGCGAGGCCGGCGATTATATCATGATAAACGGCCGCCAATTGGTGCCGCCGTATACTATAAAGGCCATCGGCGACCCCGATAAGATGGAAAGATCGCTGAACCTGATGGGCGGCGTTCTGGCAAAATACCAGGTGTACGAATTCAATGTAGGCCTGGAAAAGAATGAAAACGTGGTGATCCCGGGCGTAAGGGATGACGGGACTGTAATCCGGACCGACAAGCTGACGCCGGTGGTTCCGTAGGCTCAGGCCTGTGGCAAACCTGTTTCGGGTCCGGGCATTTTGGCCTGTCCATGGTTAATATAATAGTTACGGAAGTATAGGAGTCATTTATGATAAATGACTCCTTTTTTCTGGCCGGAACCGCACTGCAGGGTTCCGGTTTGCGGGGTGCTGTTCCATGACTTTGAGGGATGCTGTGAAGAGAAATATCAGCCATGTGTTCTCCATAGTGGTTATCGCTGTCATGCTGGTCCTTACGCTGCGAACCATAATTATGGCTGAAATAGGCCGACCTGCCGCCGATACAGGGGAAGAGATCCCCAGACTGCTGTCTGACAGTTCCGGGGATACTTATCTGGATATCGCGGCGGAAGGCGTTAGCGGAAACAGCCTCCTTCAATGGGGAATCGTACGGGGCGGGCCCGGCAGGCAGCCCAGGCCTGATCCGGGAACCCCCGAGCTCCTTGCAAAGTATAACAGTCTTTACATAGGCGATACCGGCAAAGGGGTTATATACCTCACCTTTGACGAGGGGTATGAGAAGGGGTATACCTCAAAGATACTCGATGTACTGTATGAGAATGAGGTAAACGCCATTTTCTTTATTACGGGTCCATATCTTGAGAAGGAGGAAGCATTGGTCAGAAGGATGGTGGAAGAGGGCCATGCGGTGGGAAACCACACCGTAAGCCACAAAAGTCTGCCTGCCCTGAGCGATGAGGAGATCGAAAAGGAAACCACTGGCCTCGACCGCAAGTTTTACGGTAAGTTCGGAACCAACATGGTTTTTCTCAGGCCACCGAAGGGTGAATACAGCGAAAGGACCCTTAAGGTTACGTCAGACCTGGGATATATAAATGTATTCTGGAGCTTTGCCTACGATGACTGGAACACCTCAAACCAAAGGGGTTGGGAATATGCCTACAATAAAGTAATAAAAAACCTCCACAACGGGGCAATCCTGCTTTTGCACGCCGTGTCGTCCGACAACGCGGAGGCGCTGGATGCCATCATCAAGGAAGCCCGCAGACAGGGCTATGAGTTTGGCAATGTTTATGACCTGGAAGATATGGCACGGAGGGAGAACTGATGAAACTGGCCGGAAAGGAACCTGATAAAGGCGCGAAACCCAGGCGGTGGATCTTGGGCATCGGAGAGAAGCTGGCGGAATTATTCGAGCTTCCCCCTGACCTGTTCGGGAACAGGCCGAAAGTTACCGCTGTGGGCAGGGGTGAGGTGCTGATTGAGAACTTCAAAGGGATCATGGATTTCCGGGAGGACATGGTGCGCATAAACACCAGTACCGGTGTTATCAGGATAACGGGAAACGGGATAACCATAAGGGAGATTACAAGCGAAGCCGTCATTATTGGCGGAAAGATATCCAACATTGATTATGACGCGTAAGGTTACGGCGGCGGGAAGCGGGTGCGGCAACGCTTATGTTTCTGGTTCATCTGTGGAATTATATCAGAGGATATGTTATTATTATTGCAAAAGGCGGCGTCGAGCGGTTTATTAACATCTGCGCCAGAAGGCAGATCCTTCTGTGGGATATAGTAAGAAAAGACAACGACTCGGCAGTCATGAAGGCCAGCCTGAGAGGATTTATGCTGATGCGTCCGGCCGCCCGGAAATCGGGATGCCGGATCGGTATCGTAAAAAAATGCGGGTTGCCCTTTTTTCTGCGTCGATTCAGAAAAAGACGGGGCTTTAAGGCAGGGCTGCTCTTCTTTGCCGTATTGATTGTCTTTTTTACCTCCATGATATGGGAAATAGAGATCAGGGGCTGCGGCGGAGATACGGCACAGCGGATCATGAAGGTGCTGGAGGACCGTGACATCCGAAAAGGGAGCTTCAAAACAAGGCTTGACCCCAGGAGGATTGCCTCCGATATCCTGATGAACGTAGATGATGTCGCTTGGGCAGGGGTGCAGATCCATGGCGTGAAAATGACCATATCGGTCCAGAGCATAACGCCAAGGCCTGAAGTGGTGGATGAAAGCCAATGCTGCAACCTGGTAGCAGAGAGGGATGGACTGATAACCAAGGTAGAAGTCCTTGCGGGGACTTTGAAAGTCATGGAAGGCGATACGGTCACCAAGGGCCAGTTGCTGGTTTCAGGAATACTGGAATCGCAGAATCCGGAGTTTGGCGCCAAAAATGTGCACGCACTGGGCAGGATAACGGCAAGGACCTGGTACGATACGAAGGTACCCCTGTCGTATGAGTATACCAAACGCATAAGGACAGGAAGGACGCGTGAGAATACCTATATCCGGATTCTGAACATGAAGATCGGACTGTTTGGAAACCGCAGGGACTTTGAGCTGTATGACAGCGTATCCTATGACAGAACGGTGAAGGGGCCGTTTAACACAGAGATTCCCGTAGGCCTGACGGTGGAAAAACTCTATGAGGTAACCGAGAAAAAAGTAAGGCTATCAGCTGAGGAGGCTGAGGCCCTCGCGTTGGAAAAAGCAAGGCTGGATTTGAGTAAGGAACTGTCGCCGGACTGCAGGGTATTGGACGAAAGGATTAACATACTCAGGAGTGAAACCGGTGATGCATGGCTGCAGCTCATCGTAGAATGCGAGGAGGACATAGCCGGCCGGGAACCTTTGGGAGGAGATTGATTGGAAGCAGTTGTAGAAAAGGTCATAATCCTGAATGACCCCAGGGAAGCAGCCGACGTGTTCGGGGAGTATGACCGGAATGTCAGGCTTATAGAAGACAGGCTGGGCGTTAAAATAACCAACCGCAACAATGAGATCAGGATATCCGGGTTTGAGGGCAAGGCGGATACGGCCTATGACATACTGAAAAAACTGATTGCCATATCCGGGGGCGGAGATCCTGTTTCGGAACAAAATGTTCGTTATCTGCTTGAACTGAGCAATGAGGAACTGGTGAGCGGCGAGCTGCCGCTGGACCTGGTCTGTGTGACATACCGGGGCAAGCCGGTGAAGTCGAAGACCTTCGGACAGAAGAGGTACATTGAGGCCTTGCGTAAGTACCCCATCGTATTTGGCATCGGCCCGGCCGGAACAGGCAAGACATTCCTGGCTGTGGCCCAGGCCGTCAAGTCTTTCCGGGAGAAGAAGGTGAGCAGGATTATTCTGACCCGTCCTGCCGTGGAAGCCGGAGAGAGGCTTGGCTTTCTTCCGGGAGACCTTCAGAACAAGGTTGACCCATACTTAAGACCGCTATACGATGCCATGTATCACATCATGGGACCCGATACCTTCCATAACAATGTGGAAAAAGGAGCCATAGAAATCGCGCCCCTTGCTTATATGAGGGGAAGGACACTTGATGATTCGTTTATTATCCTTGACGAGGCCCAGAACACAACGCCGGAGCAGATGAAGATGTTCCTGACCAGGATCGGGGCCGGATCAAGGGCGGTGATTACCGGGGATGTTACCCAGGTAGATCTGCCAGGCGATAAGAAGTCGGGTTTGATTGAGGCGCAGCGCATACTGTCGGATGTGGAAGGCCTCGCGTTTGTCATGCTTTCCGAAAAGGACGTGGTACGCCATGAACTGGTCCAGAGAATTATAAGGGCTTATGAGCGTTATGAAAAGACACAGGGAAACAGGCGGAACAGATGATAACGCCCGGGAGGTGTAAGGGTGGTTAAGAAGAACAAGAAGGCTGAAAACAGTCTGTTTGGTTTTTTGAAAAACGTATCTTTTCAACGGCTGATAGCGCTTGTGGTCACTTTTGTGGCTTTGGTGGCAATGGTTGCGTATGAGGCTGCGCCGAAAAAGTACAAGCTTTCTGTGGGCGATATCAGTCAGTATGATATCAATGCTCCGAGAGATATTGAGAATACCCTGAAAACCCGTGAAAACGCAGAGCAAAAGGCAGCAGAGCTCAAGCCGGTCATAGTGCCGATCGAAGGGGCAAACGACAGCATTACAAGCGGTGCCTACGCATATTTTGACGGGCTTGCGACCCTCTTCGGCCAGGTGAGGAGCAGCCAGCAGGGGAAGGATGACCTGGCTGCCTTGATCCGGGAGTATGACAAGAGGAATTACTACGCCGTACTTGCTCAAATCCCGCAGGAAAAGCTGATGGCTCTCATTGCCGATGAGAGTGAGATAACGCATCTCAAGTCGGTGGTTATAAACAGCATTCTTCCGGGGGTCAAGAGGAAGCAGCTGATGGAGGACTACCTGGAGTCTGAAAAGGAAGCCGCTCTGGCGCAGATAAAAATGGTATTCGATGATGAAAGCATTCATCTTATAGCCGCGGACCTGCTGGACAAGGTAGTTACTCCCAACAGCCGGATCGATGAAAAAGCCACCGAGGAGCAGAGGAATGCCTTTATTGAAACCGCCATAAAGGAAAACCCGGTGATCATATACAAGGATGAGCGCATCATCAGCAAGGATGACGTTATAACCGAGGATAAGTACCAGATCCTTAAGGAACTCAACTACATAGACAGTGAGGGCAGACCGGATTATTTGCTTTATATAGCCGTATTCCTGCTCATATTCGCGTTGTTCTTCCTTACTATGCTGTATCTCAGGAACTTCCATAAAAAGCTGTATTTTGACAAAAACGCTGTTATGCTGGTGGGGGTTTCGATCATTATTACGAGCCTGTTTGCCCTGCTATTCAGGGAGTTCATACCACAATATGCCCACCTCATCATCCCCACACTGATAGCCCCTGTGCTCACCGCCATTTTCCTCGGCATACAACCGGCCATTGCCGTCAACCTGCTGCTGACCTTCAGTTTCGCGCTGATGCTGGGAGGGAATACCCAGTTCATATTCATGTCGTTTATCAGCGGCACCATCGCCCCGTACCTGACTGTCAACGCCACCCAGAGGAGAAAAATATCACTGGCGGGACTGATGCTGGGCGGGATCAATCTGCTGGTGGTGGTTCTTACAGGCATACTTGAAAAAAGGAGCCTGGAGAGCTTTCTGTACGAAGGCGGGATTGCCTTTCTGAACGGTATATTCTCCATCATACTGGCCATAGGCATACTGCCATTCCTCGAAAGCACTTTCAATATAATAACTCCCATGAAACTGATTGAACTGGCCGACCCTAACCATCCACTGCTGAAAAGGCTTCTTCTGGAAGCGCCCGGAACCTACCATCACAGCCTGATGGTGGGTAACCTGGCTGAAGTGGCTACACGGGAAATTGGCGGCAACTCCCTGCTGTCGCGGGTGGGCGCCTATTACCACGATATCGGGAAGCTTAAGCGTCCCCATTATTTCAAAGAAAACCAGATGGCTGAGAATCCCCACGACAGCCTGGCTCCAAGCATGAGCTCCAGGATAATAACCTCCCATACCAGGGACGGTGAGGAGCTGGCATTAAAATACAAGCTGCCCAGGGTTATCCGCGATATGATCGTGCAGCATCATGGAACCACCCTCATGGTGTATTTCTATCATGCGGCGACCCAGAGCGGAAATACAGAGGAACTGAACGAAGACGACTTCAAATACCAGGGCCCATTGCCCGATACCAGGGAGGCGGCGGTGGTCATGCTGGCCGACTCGGTTGAAGCCGCTGTCAGGTCCGTGCCTGACAAGACCAGGGAAAAGATTGAAGGCCTGGTAAGGAAAATTATAAAGGACAAGCTGGATGACGGCCAGCTGGATCGCTGCGATCTGACCCTGAAGGAACTGACCATCATCGCGGGAAGCTTCATACAGGTACTTGGCGGCATCTTCCACGAAAGGCCGGAATACCCTGAGGTCGAGAAGAAGAAGGACCTTCTGGAACTGGATAACCGTATATACAACCTCCCGAGGAATTTAAAGAAAGAAGGTGCATTGGGTCCAAATGGCAGTAACAGTTTACAACCGGCAGAAAAAACTCAGCCTGCCGAGGAAAACAATAAACCTTCTTAAAAGGGGAGTTGGGATCTGTGCCGGGCAAAATGGTTTCGCACATCCCTTTGATGTTTCAGTTACGCTGGTGGATAATGACCGGATCGCGCAAATGAATTGGGAATACAGGAACATCCAGGTCCCCACCGATGTGCTCTCCTTTCCGCTTCTTGATTACAACCATGGCGTGCTGGACATCCAGCCCGGAGATTTGGACCCGTATACCAACAGGGTCGAGCTGGGTGATATTATCATATCGGTTGAGAAAGCTCAGGAACAGGCAGTAAGCTACGGCCATTCCCTGGAGAGGGAACTCGCTTTTCTGGCTGTCCATGGCATGCTCCATCTGCTCGGGTATGACCATGAAGAACCTGATGAGGAGCAGGACATGATCCAAAGGCAGGAGAGAGTCCTTGAAGAGTTGGGACTTGCAAGGAAGCCTGTCTTTGGTGAAGGTAGCGGTAGGGATGAAGAATAAAAAACTGTCGGACAGCTTTAAGAATGCCTTAATGGGTATTTCGCAGGCCTTTGCCCGTGAGCGGAATATGCGGTTTCACCTGGTGGCGGCGGTTCTCAGCGTGATACTGGGTATCATCCTTCGCCTTGACATACTAAGATGGTCGGTTCTGTTCATTGCCATCGGCCTTGTGCTTGTTGCCGAGCTGGTAAATACGGCAATTGAGAACCTTGTGGGCATGATTACCGGCGAGTACTCCGAAAAGGCGAAGACCGTGAAGGATATTGCGGCGGGAGCCGTATTTGTCGCGGCGGCTGTGGCTGTTATCCTGGGTGTTTTGGTCTTTCTTCGCCCGATACTTCAACTTGCAGGCTTATTATGAAATGAGGTGTCTATTATAGTTTGAAATCGATATTGGATATACTGGCTGATGTAATTATAATGATACCTATTCTTCTCATAGCGCTCCCTTTCCATGAATATGCCCATGCCTATGTGGCATATAAGCTGGGGGATCCCACGGCGAAAAACATGGGTCGTCTGACCCTGAACCCTCTGAAGCATCTTGATCTCTTCGGGACACTGATGATGTTTGTTGCCAGGGTGGGATGGGCCAGGCCCGTCCCTGTCAACTCAGGATATTTCAAGGACAGGCGGAAAGGAATAATCCTCGTATCCCTGGCCGGACCCATGTCCAACCTGCTATTGGCTTTTGCTTTCATGCTGGTATGGGGTATCATGGTCAAACTGCTGGTGATTGAGGTAATCCCCATAAGAAGTGAAACCATGGTGACTGTCATCACCTGGCTCCAGGTATTTTTCCAGGTGTCGATCCTGGTCAATATCAGCCTTGCGGTCTTCAACATGATTCCTGTGCCGCCCCTGGACGGCTCCAGGCTCATATCTTCCTTCATTCCTGAAGAGAGCTATTACCGGTTTGCCCGGTATGAGCAGTTTATAGGGCTGGGCTTTCTGGCGCTGGTAATCTTTGCCCCCAACGCGCTTAGCTCTGTTATACGTTTTTTTGCAGATCCTATCTACAACAGCATGCTCACGGTAACCTCCTTAATCCTTGGACTGTAACCCCTGTTGCATAGAGAGGAAGCACAGCCGACCAAGCGATCCCTTACCCTTATGTCATCGCGAGCCGACGAAGTGCGGCGGAGATTGCCACACCCGGCTTTGCCGCGCTGGTGTTTTCAAAACGGTTGGCTTTCGGGGCATTTATAATATATAATATTATGAAACACTCCTGGTTCGATGATATGGTGCGTTGTCCGATGTCCGGAAGGTCATGAAGACAGGTGGGATATAATCCTATATCGGGAAGGGGACTTTGGAGATTGAAAAGTGCGCTTACCGACGCATGCACACTTAGGCTGAATAATTTTGAAGGGCCATTTGATCTGCTGTTTTTTCTCATCGAGAAGAACAAAATAGACATCTATGACATACCCATTTTTGAGATAACCGAGCAGTATATGGAGTACCTGGCTGCCATGCAGGAACTGGACCTGGAGATAGCCAGCGAGTTCCTGGTTATGGCGGCTACCTTACTTCATATCAAGTCCTGTATGCTGCTGCCCAAGCATGACGAAAAAGCTGCCGAAGAGCTTGACCCGAGGGAGGAACTGATCCTTAAGCTGGTGGCATATAAGAAATACAAGGAATTCTCGGGGATCCTTAAAGACCGGGAGGCTGCCTGGTCGAGGGTGCATTACAAGCTCCCTGAGGTCATTCCTGTCATCCAGCAGGAAGAAGAGCTTGAAGTATCGCCGGTCATCCTCTGGCAATGCATGGTGGAAGTCCTTAACCGCTCCCGGGAGAGGATGAGCGACGATAACAAAAAGATGAAGCGGATTCTTGACCAGGAAAGGGTTTCGCTGAGAGCCAAGGTCCGGGAGATTCTCGGCATTCTTGCCAAGGGCATACGGTTCTGCTTTTCCAAGGTTTTTTCGCCTTTAACCAGGAGCAGGATTGAGATCGCAACAGGATTCCTCGCCCTTCTTGAGATTGTGAAGATGGGACGGGCGAGCCTGGATCAGCCGGTGGCCTTCGGAGACATCTATGTCACACCCGAAAAGCCCAGGAAGAAAAGGGAAAAACGTGAAGCTGAGAAGGAAAGTGATTTGTCTTGAGCGCTGTTATGGATTGTGAAACTATCATTGAAGCTGTTTTATTCGCATCAGGAGACCCGGTGCCGCTCGAAAAGCTGGCTGAGATCATCGAAAAGGATAAAAAGACCACCAGGGGGATCCTGGCAAATATGCAATACAAGTTTGAGCATTCATCAAGGGGCATCCTGCTGCGGGAATTAGACGGGTCATGGCAGTTTTGCACCAAGCCCGAGCTTGATCGGTATATAGCGAAGCTGGGCGCCACGAGAAAAAAGCCGGGCCTTACCCAGGCGGCCTACGAAACCCTTGCAATTGTCGCTTACAACCAGCCGGTTACAAGAGCTTACATAGAGCAGATCCGGGGCGTAAATTCCGACAGCGTGATCATGACTTTAATGGAACGAAACCTTATAAGGGAGGCGGGAAGGGAAGACGCGCCCGGCAGACCCAAGCTCTATGAAACCACCGAGGAGTTTTTGAGGGTGTTCGGGTTTTCATCCCTCAGGGAGCTTCCGCCCCTGGAGATGAATGAGATACCCGAGGCATTTGAGAGCCTGCCCTCGGATTGAGCGGGATCTATAAGGAATATTCTGTCATAAGCCGGAGAAGCTATGTCAGGGTGATGATATGCTTCTTGCGGCTTTTATTATTATCCTCATCGCGGCTGCCGTACTGCTGCCGCTGACCTTTACGGCCTCGGCAGTATTTGACGAAGGCGGTTTCAGCCTGAATATACGTGTCAGGCTTGCCCATATTATAACACTGTTTGGCTGGGACTCCGGTGAGGAGGGATTGAATTTCCTGTTCAAAAAACGCGCGCGGGGGGAGAAAAAAAAGAAAAAACGGATGAACAGGATCATCCGGACCATTTTTAACCCGGACTCGCTGCTGAACATTAAAGGCATGACTGTTGCCAGGTTTGAGATCCGGGGAGTGATCGCCACCAACGACGCCGCAAGGACCGCCATGCTTTATGGCTCCCTCTGCGCAGCCCTGTCAGCCATTATTCCTTTTCTCAGGCGCAGCAGGACGCTTGTTGACTTTTACCCCGATTTCCAGAAGAAAAAGCCTGACTTTCTCATTAGTTGCATAATCAGGATCAGGATAATCCATATTATATATCTGATAGCAATTCTTTATGTGGCGAAGAATCTGAAAGGAAGGTGGCACAGCTTATGGAACCGCATCCCATTGAAGAGCTGATGAAGACGGCCATGGAAAGCATAAAGGAAATGGTTGATGTAAATACTATTGTAGGAGACGCGGTGCAGACAGTGGACGGTACGGTGATCATTCCCGTATCCAGGGTGTCCTTTGGTTTTGCGGCAGGCGGAGGCGAATACGCCAAGGGGGATAATAAGAACCAGGATTCCAAATTCCCCTTTGCGGGCGGAAGCGGAGCGGGAGTGTCGATCAATCCGGTTGCGTTTATGGTTGTGGGACGCAACAATACAATCAAAATGATACCTGCTTCTTTCAATAATCCCATAGACAGGCTTATGGAAACCATACCAAATGCCATCGAGCATATCAAAAAAACCATGACAGGAAAAGACCAGGGAAAGCCATGCAAAAAAAAGGATAACGGGAAGGAGGGTGAAACAAAGGAGGAAGAGAATAGCGATAAGCGGGAATCGTGATTCCGACCCACAAAAAGTAAATAAAGGGGGCTTTCGCCCCCTGATCTCTATTAACTACTGGTTATTTGCTCATTGTTCCGGAAGCGCCCTGCTGGGCCTGGTTGGTTTCCACAGGATACTGGTTTCCGGTGTAGGACTGGAAAACTTTCTTAACGATATTTCCGCCGATTCTTCCGGCATCATGGCTGGTGATGTCGCCGTTATAACCCTGCTTGAGGTTGATGCCCAACTGGCCGGCAATCTCATACTTCATGTTGTCAAAAGCAGTTCTGCTTCGGCTGTTGCGTGCCATTGAATTTCACCTCCTCAGTTCTTATTATTTCTTTTCACCCATGCATTATAAGTAGAAAGTTATGGTGAGACCGCAGCGGCCGTTTTTTGGCCGTTTTTTAATAATATGTGCCTGGGTTGACAAAATATTGGTTATAATGACAGAAGATTTATTGTTTTATTCGATATATTGTGATATATTGTTCAATGAATACATATATTCAGTTAATACGAGGTCTGAAAAGAGGGTAAATAATAAACACATGATAAAACGAGATTCACTCTCGTAAAGGAGATGATTCCTGTGCTGCAGAACATCTTGTTTCCCAGGAGCAATCTTCAGAAAGCCCTGGATGCTGCCTGGCTGAGGAACGAGGTCATTTCCAACAATATCGCCAATGTTGATACGCCGGGGTATAAGCGTAAAACCGTCAAGTTCGAGGAATTTCTCAGCAGCGAAATGAAAACAGGAAGAATCGGCAAGGGACGGAAAAGGTTCCAGTCACCTCAAATCATTGTTTCCCGTGATTACAGCACACTAAGCTACCGTTCAGACGGCAATAACGTGGATATCGAAAACGAGATGGCCGAACTGGCCGCCAATTCATTACGCTACAATACTTTAATACAAAAGATGAACGGCGATTTCCAGAACCTTCGTAAGGTGATCAGGGGAGGTGCTTGATAGTGTCTTTTTTCAAATCGTTCAACATCAGCTCTTCGGCGCTGACAGCGCAAAGGCTTCGCATGGATATAATCGCGCAGAACATTGCCAATGCTAACACCACCAGGACCGAGGATGGAACACCGTACCGCAGGAAGACGCTGGTATTCCAGGAGCGCGAGGGTACCCCGTTTTCCCAATACCTTTCCAGGGCGAGCAGGGAGCGCTTTCTAAGCGGCAATGCCGCCGGCGGCGGTGTCAAGGTAACAGCTGTCGTCGAGGATCAGTCCCCGTTCAGGGAGGTCTATGATCCAGGCCATCCCGATGCGGATGAGAACGGCATTGTACAGATGCCAAATGTGGATATCATTACCGAGATGGTCAACATGATTTCGGCGACAAGGGCCTATGAAGCTAACGTAACAGCCTTGAACGCATCAAAATCCATGGCTTCCAAGGCGCTTGAAATCGGAAGATAAGCCGGATGCAGGCATGAATCGTGCCGGAAGGGGATGATTATATGGCGTTTGATGCCATAACTTCAATAAGCGGAACGCCGCAGGGTATAAGGCCGGTGAAAACTACGGGTTCCGGTCAAGGCGACGTGAGTTTTAAAGACATGCTTTTGGATGCTATAAACGGCGTTAACCAATTGCAGCGTGAATCCGACGCCATAACCGAAGATTTCATAGCCGGACGGACAGACAGCATTCACGACGTTATGATTGCCGGGACTAAGGCAAGCCTGGCCCTGGATTTCATGATTGAAGTCAGGAACAAGATCATGGATGCCTATCAGGAAATAATGCGGATGCAGGTGTAGGATAAATCCCGCGTGCGCGGGAAGGAATGTACAAATGAAAGACCCTTTGTCGGAAGGAAGATGATGAGATGCCAGAGGGAATAAAAAAACTGTATGAAAAGATAAAGACTTACTGGAATGACCTTGAGAAAAGCCAGAAAGTCAGGATTTACGTCATGGCGGGAATCGTTCTGCTTGCTGTTGTCGCAACCCTGGTAATGACATTGCGGGTGGATTACGCCCCTTTGTTTGATTCATCTGAAACCGTCAACTTAAGGCCCGTTGTTGAATATCTCGAAGAAAACAACATCAAATACAGAAAAGGCACCAACCAGGTTTATGTTGACAGCAGGAAGAAGAAGGATATTGAGTTTGATCTGACTGCCCAGGGCATTGTATCCCCCGAGGTGACCTTTGCGGATACCTGGTCGAAGCTTTCACTTACAGCCACCGAGGCCGACAAACAGAACCTGTGGAAGAATTATCTGACCAATGACCTGGTATACAAGCTCAAGAAATTTGAAAATGTTGAAAACGCGACCGTCCAGTATACCAAGCCCGAAAAAACCTACTGGGCAAGGGATGGTGCCGAAGACCAGGGCAGCGCATACGTTATGCTGAAGACAAGAAGCCCTCTTACGCCTGACCAGGTGGACGCTGCGGCCCGAGTTGTGGCGGCATCCATCGGTGTCCCCTCCGAAAGGGTGACCATTGTTGACCATAATCTTAATCCGCTGAGCCGCCAGGGCAGCAGCGACCTGACACGGGCGTCGACGCAGGATGAGATGAGGCGTCAGCGTCAGCTGGAGCTGGAGAGCAAGGTTTATGAAACATTCAAGATTGGCGTGGTCCAGAACGCGAATTTTGATACCATGAGCGTTTCCGCCAATCCCGCCCTCGACTTTGATACGCATAAGAGCGTTTCAAAGGAATATTCGGCCCCGGACCCGGATGGGCAGGGTTACAGAAGCAGCCATGAGTATTTGGAGGAGAACCTGACCAACGGTGAAGCGGGAGACATTCCCGGGACCGATAACAATCCCGAAACCATGCCGGCTTATCAGTTCGGTGATAGCGGACGCTCAAATTACAGCAGGGTTCAGTCTTATGAAGAGAGGCTGTTAAACGAAACCAATTCCGAAACCGAGAAAGCGTTGGGCAAGCTGATAAGCGGCCAGTCAACCATGTCCATCGTGCTTTGGTATGGCAAAGTGGTGGAAACAGCAGATGGCCTGACCTCTGAATACCTGGAAGAGGTGAGGCACCTGGCCTCGGACGCTACCGGCATACCCGTGCAGAATATCACCGTAAGCATACAGAAGCTGGTTCCCGAGCCCATGCCGGTTGTAACACTGGCCGATACACTCATGGAACTGTTCGACAGGTATGGCTTATACGTGCTGATGCTAATCCTTCTTATTGTAATGGTGGTGACAGCCATGCCCAGGAAGAAACACGAAACCGCTCTGGAGTTTGCGGCTGCCGAAGCCGCTGCCGGCGGCGCGTTCCCGGAAGATGGGAAGGAACCCCTACCCGATATCAGTGTTGAAGAACAATCAGAGCTTAAGAAACAGATTGACAGGTTCGCGCAGCAGAATCCTGATGCGGTGGCACAGCTTTTGAGGAACTGGATCGCCGAGGATTGGGAGTAAATGCGGAGGTTTGAACGATTATGGCCGTGAAAAGCGAACAATTGAGAAGTCTGAGTGGCAGGGAAAAGGCTGCCATGTTGCTGATCACGCTGGGGCCTGAACGTTCCGCGCAAATCTTCAAGCACCTCAAGGAAGAGGAAATCGAGCAGCTAACCCTGGAAATAGCCAATATCAGGACTGTTTCACCCGCGGAGCGTGAAAAGGTTCTGAGTGAATTCTATTCTTTATGCCTGGCCCAGCAATATATAACCGAGGGCGGTATCAGCTATGCCAAGGAGATCCTGGAAAAGGCCCTCGGTACTGAAAAAACAATGGAGATCATCAACAAGCTGACCGTTTCCCTCCAGGTAAGGCCTTTCGATTTTGTCAGAAAGGCTGATCCTTCACAGATCCTGAACTTCATACAAAGCGAGCATCCCCAGACCATAGCGCTAATCCTGGCCTATTTGAAACCTGTGCAGGCTGCCGCGGTGCTGTCCGCGCTGCCCCAGGACAAGCAGGCGGACGTGGCTAAAAGGATCGCGACCATGGACAGGACATCACCCGAGATCATCAAGGAAGTGGAAAGGGTCCTTGAAAAGAAACTATCCAATCTTGTAACAGAGGATTTCACAGCGGTGGGCGGTATCCAGGCCATTGTTGATGTGCTGAACTCGGTTGACAGGGGAACCGAGAAGTATATCATGGATACCCTTGAAATTGAGGATGCAGATCTTGCCGAGGATATCCGCAAGAGGATGTTTGTATTCGAGGATATTCTGCAGCTTGATAACCGCGCCATCCAACGCTTCCTGCGTGAGGTGGACAACAGCCAGCTTGCGTTGGCGCTTAAAGTCGCTACCGAGGAGGTTCAGAATGTTATATACAGCAATATGTCCAAGCGTTTGGCCGAAATGATCAGGGAGGATATCGAATACATGGGCCCTGTGCGGCTGAAAGACGTGGAAGAAGCGCAGCAGAAGATCGTAAACGTGATAAGGAAGCTGGAAGATGCGGGAGAGATCATAATATCACGCGGCGGAGGAGACGAAATCGTTGTATAGCAATTCATATGGGTACGGGGTATATAAAAAAAACCAGGTCAATATGGGCAAGCCTTTGCAGATAAAAAGCAGCATTCCAAAGAAGGCCTCTTTTGACGAGCCTGATCTAAAAAAACCCGATGATCCTGAAAAGAAGGCAACCGATATTATCACCAGGGCAAGGGAGGAAGCAAAGCTCATAATCCAGGAGGCCGAGCTGGAGGCCAGGCGCCTGCTGGAACAGGCAAAGACCCAGATAGAGGAGCATATTGAGGAAACCGAGCAAAAAGCAAAGGAAGAAGGATACAAGAAAGGGGAGTGCCTGGCGCAGCAGCACTACCAGGAACTCCTCGCTGAGGCTGAGGATCTCAGGAACAGGACAAGAACCGAGTACGAGGAAACCATCCGATCGCTGGAGCATGACATCGTGGAGTTGGCGGTGAACATAGCGCGAAAAGTACTGGAGGCCGAGCTCGAAACCAGCAGTGAAACCATCCTGAAGATTGCCAGGGCAGCCATCGAGGCATGCCTGAACCGGGACAGTATCCTGCTTAGGGTTTCGGCTGATGATTACGACTTTGTGATGGAAAACAGCGAACGCATCAAAAACATGGCAGGGGATATCGGAGAGCTTGAGATCCGGAAGGACCAGACATTGACAAAAGGATCCTGCATAGTGGATACCGGTTATGGAATGGTGGATGGCGGATTGGAGACCAAGCTGGAAATGGTGGAGCAGGCTTTCCGTGAAGTAATGGGCGATAGGTGAAGGAACAGGAATGAATAACCATACCCTTTTGGATAAATACAAGAAACTGCTGGACGAAAGAAGCTTTGTCCGCCACATGGGCAGAGTCACCAAGGTAGTTGGTCTTACCATCGAATCGGAAGGCCCCGAAACCCATGTCGGGGCTTTGTGCACTATCAGATCCCGCGGGAATAAGCACATTATGGCGGAGGTTGTGGGTTTCAGGGACAATAGCGTCCTTTTGATGCCGATAGGGGATATGTCAGGCATTGGCCCCGGCAGCACGGTGACAGTCTACCACAAGGACCTGGAGGTAGGTATGGGTGAGTCCCTGCTGGGCCGTGTCTTAAACGGGCTGGGCCACCCCATGGATGGTAAGGGCCCTATTGTGCCTGAATGCTATTACCCGGTATCCAACAGGCCGCCTAATCCCATGGCCAGGCCAAGGATCAGACAGGTGCTCCCTTTGGGTGTCAAGTGCATCGACGGCCTGCTTACCGTGGGCAAGGGCCAGCGCATTGGTATCTTTGCCGGAAGCGGAGTTGGTAAAAGCACCCTGCTGGGCATGATAGCCAGGAATACCAAGGCCGATATCAACGTCATTGCCCTGATCGGAGAGCGGGGAAGAGAGGTCCGCGAATTCCTGGAAAGGGATTTGCAGGAAGAGGGCCTGAAAAGGTCGGTGGTGGTCATCGCCACCTCGGACCAGCCTGCCCTTATCCGCCTAAAGGGCGCCATGGTAGCCACTGCCATCGCAGAGTATTTCCGGGACAAGGGAAAAGATGTCCTATTCCTCATGGATTCCCTGACGCGCTTTTCCATGGCCCAGCGGGAGATCGGGCTGGCAATAGGGGAACCTCCCGTATCAAGGGGATACACTCCTTCGGTGTTCGCGATCCTGCCAAAGCTGCTGGAGCGGGCCGGGACGTCCGAGAAAGGCTCCATAACTGGCCTCTATTCTGTGCTGGTGGATGGCGACGATATGACCGAACCCATAACCGATACTGCCCGGGGCATACTGGACGGCCATATAGCCCTTTCCAGGCAGCTGGCCCACCGGAACCATTATCCGGCCATCGATGTACTCGGGAGCGTCAGCCGTGTCATGACCGATATAGTGGAAGAGGATCACCTGGAATATGCCAACGAGCTAAGAAGGGCTCTTGCCATCTACCGCGACGCGGATGACCTGATCAATGTGGGCGCTTATGTAAAAGGCAGCAATCCTGCCATAGACTGGGCCATCAGCCTGCACGACACCATTAACGAATTCCTGGTCCAGGGCGTATTTGAACGTTATACCTTCCATGAAACCATCGAAAAACTGAAGCAGGCGGTTACCCCCAAGGAATCAGCCTGAACCGGGATGCGACGGAACGGCTGCCCTTGGACCGGCCGTCCGGTGTTGTGGAGTAGATTATGGCGGTTTTCAGGTTCAGATTGCAAAAGCTGCTCGATTTGAAGCAGCAGTTGGAGGACAAGATAAAAAACGAACTGGGGCTGGCCATACAAGCCCATGAGCAGGAGAAGGAAAAGCTCGCGTTGATTGACGCGGGCATTTCGCGTTTGACTGAGGATTTCAGAAAGGCCTGCTCAGGAACGATTCAGCCTGGCAAGATCAAAGAGATAAAGGCCTGGCTCGAGGTCCAGAAGGAGGCCAGGGAGCGGCAGCTTGAAGCTGTTAAGAGAAGCCGTGAAAATGTCGATAAAATAAGAGCAAGGCTCGTTACCGCAATGCAGGAGAAGAAGGTCCTGGCAAACCTGAAGGAAAAGGAGTTTGAAAAATTCAGAAAGCAGGAGGAAAGGAACGAGCGGAAGCTTACGGATGAGCTTGTCAGTTACAGGGAGAGCGTAAAAAAGGCCTCCGAGGAACCGGGAGAGCAATAAATCACGGACGAGAATTGTTCCCCTTCGCAGGGGAGATAAATAATGGCTGATAAGGCAAAGAATATTTCAAAGAATCCCAAACCGACTGGGCGGAGTCCGGAAGGCAAGTCAAGAAAAATTCTGCAGGGATTTCTGGCGGTAATGCTGGCATTGGTTGTTGTCGCCATGGTCTTCTGCGGTGTTTTTTATATTATTCTGAAAAACAATGTCTATGGTCTGGGAGAAGCCTTCAGGCCGGTATTCCAAAACAATCCAATACTGAAGCTTGCCCTTCCGCCCCTCCCTGGGGAATTTGATCCGGACGCGCCCGAGAATCTCACCGACGCGGAAATCCGAAAGAAATACGCTGAATACAGGCAGAAGGTGGCCGAACTCACGGCGCGGCTTGATGAGGCCAATGAACTCATCGGCCAGTATGAGAGCGACCAGAGCGTCCTGGAAGAAAACAGGGTGGTGCTTGAAGCCAACGAGAAATTGCTGGCGTCCATCGAAAAAGAGCAGGAAAAGCTTGAGCAGCAGAAGCTTGAGGTTACCGAATTGATAGCCTCGGGCAACAAGGAAGGGTTTTTGGAGTACTTTGCGCAGATAGACCCTGAAACAGCGGAAGCTATATATAAGGAGCTTGCCAGGGAAGATATCAACCGGCAGGTTAAAGCGGAACTGGCCAAGCCCTATGCTGCCATGGACCCTGCCAGCGCTGCCAGGGTTTTAGCAGAACTGTGGAGCAAGGACCAGGAAACCGCCATTGGCGTGTTTGAAGGATTGAACGCCAATGCCAAGGCGCAGATCCTTGAGAAGATGGAAGCATCATTGGCAGCCGAGATCACCAAAACCCTCTCCGACAGGATGCTCATCAAATAACTGGCATGCTGTATCCGAAAGGATGAAGGCATAGAAAAATTATGTGCGAAAGGAGGTGAAGGGGGATGGAGAGCAGTATTTTGGCCAGCTTAATGGTATCCGGAACCGCTGCTCCCGGTAGGAAAGGGATGGTCAGGAAACAGGAAGCCGATGATTCCTTTTCGGGCATCCTTGCGGAAAAGATGCAGGGAAGCAGGAACTCGGGGACAAACAGCGCGAACAAGGCTGACAAGGCAGTCGGGACCGGAAGCCGGGACAGACCTGGGACCAGGGTCCGAAAGGATCCAGACCGTGACCAAAGCCCCGACGTGAGCCTGAAGTCCGCTGCGCCCGAAAGCAGAAGAGATGCTGGAGTAAAGCGCAATATCACGTCCGAAGCGGATATGTCAGCCCACGAAGCAGAAAAGACCGATGAAGCGAAGAAAAAAGAGCTGATCAATGAGATCATCCTGCTTTTGGAAACGCTATTCGCGGAAAACTACGAGGCACTGTTGGGGCAGAATTCTTTTGGGGAAGCAGGCGAGGAAACAGCAGAAGCCAGTGATCTTCACCAGCTCATACAGGCATTGCCGGCCGCGCTGGACCGAAGACTGGACAGGCTTCAGGAACTGCTGGACCGTATTGGTTCCATGGCGAAGGATAATTTGGCACAGGACGGGTTCCTTGCCCTGCTGGATGAAGTTGAGACGCTGATTACAAAGATACAGGACAGCCTGACAGGCAGGGATGCCATGGGCACGATAGGCGTGATGAAGGGCGGCGAAGACCTGGAAAGCCTGATTTCCCAGCTCCAAAGCCAATGCCAGGAGATTGCCCAAAGGCTGAGAACCATGCAGGACAGTGAAACACGGGTCAAGTTTCCGGAAGATAGCGAAAAGGCGACTGATCCCATTATTGATTCAGCCGGACAGGTCCAGGAGGCCGGTAAACCTGAGAGCCCTGCCAGTAGAAGGAATTCCAGGGCTGATAAGGAAACGGCCAGTGTGACTGATAAGACGCATGGGGCGGCGGCTGAAAGGATCGGAACACCTGAAAACGCCGAAACCCGGGAAGGGTATGAAACCGCTGCCCATGGACAGCAGGCTCCCGGCACGGGACTTTCCCGCACGCCGGACCTAAGGGCCGAGCATACAAACTACTACCTTTCCGACAGGCAGATCAGCCAGACCGTCACCAGCCAGGTGACCATGAAAATAAGGCTGATGGCCGGCGAGGACAAACAGGAGCTCGAGATGCAGCTGAAGCCCGACAGCCTGGGCAGGCTGAACCTGAAAATCATCCACGAACGCGGACAGGTCCTGGCCAGGATTACGGCCGAGAATGAGCAGGTCAGATCGATCCTGGAAAACAATATGCAGCTTCTGAAGGACGCCCTTGAGAGGAACGGCTACTCGGTGCAAAGCCTGGAAGTGTCGGTGGGAAACCAGGACAACGGGAGCAGGCAGACCCGCCGTCGGGAACAAGGCAGGCGGGACCGTGTTGAGGAGCCGGTGGCAGAGAAGGCTTCGGTCGGCGCAAGGCGGTTATCACCGAGCGGCCTGTACCGGTTGGACATACCGGGAGTTTCGCAGCAGATCGATCTTATAGCATGAGAAAGGGGTGAAAAGGTGTCCGAAGTCAGTACGGTAACAAGTACACAGAAAACAATCGAACAAATCATCGCCGAGCAGGCCAGCAAGTCCAGTAACACAAGAAATACTGGGGAGCTTGGGAAAAACGATTTCTTAAAGCTTCTCATAACACAAGTGCAGCACCAGGACCCGCTGGATCCCCAATCCGACACCGACTTCATTGCCCAGATGGCCCAGTTCAGCACCCTGGAACAAATGCAGAACCTTAACAATGCCTTTTCCATGACCAAGGGCTTTGGCATGATCGGCAAGTATGTAATAGCTCAGACTTCCGACGAGGAAACGGGCAGGTCCAGCTTTGTTTCAGGCATAGTCGAATCGATCCGGACCAAGGGCGGCATAGTCTATGCCATCGTAGACGGACAGGAGATCGAGATTGACAAGATCACCGAGGTTGCCGACACCGCCCTGGGCAGCGCCGGCAGGAGGATATCGGATTACGGCGGGCTGGTGGGTATGCTTGGCAGTGCCTACCTGTTTAACCAGGACGGTGACAGGGCTGCCATCAAAGGCATTATATCCTCTCTTGAGCAGAGGATGGATGGAATATATGCCCGCCTGGACGAGGTAGACATCAGGCCTCATAACCTGGACATGACAGGCTTTGAGAGCCCGGAGGAATATGTGCTGGCCTATGCGGGCAAGGAGGTTACGGTCAGGTATAAAGATCCTGAATCTGATACGGTGGTGAAGATAACCGGCACGCTGCGGGACGGCTATCTGGATGACAGCGAAAGGCTGCATTTGATCCTTGACGGTGTCGCTCTTCCTGTAGAAACCATATACTCAACTGAAAGGGTTGACCTCTACTCGAGCGAACACATGCTTCTCCAGCAGATCCTTTACATACTCCGGGACAAACTGGGTGTGGGGAATGAGGACACGAACCCGGAGCAGGAGACCGGTGAGCCAGGTGCCGTGACCGAGCCGGAGCAGGAAAACGGTGAGCCTGATGGCGTAACCGAACCGCATCCGGCTGAAGCCGAAACCCAGACCGGTTCGGAAGGAGGGGTTGGATGAACATCAACAAGCCTGTTCAAAGCATTAACCAATACCTGAACACTGTCCCGAAACCGGCGGCCGGACGAGTGAAGACCCAGGCCGAAGAGTTTTCAAGCATCCTGAGCCAGAAGCTCAGCCAGGGCAGGGATGTGAAGATTTCGAAACACGCGGCTATGAGGCTGGAATCCAGGGATATCAGCCTGGATGCCCAAAGGCTTGAAAAACTGAGGACAGCGGTTGACAGGGCCCAGGCCAGGGGAGTAAGGGATTCGCTGGTGGTGATGGAAGATGTGGCGCTTGTTGTGAACGTTCCCAACAGGACCGTTATTACGGCTGTGAAACAGAGCGAACTGAAGGACAATATCTTTACCAATATCGACGGAGCGGTTTTTACTTGAGTATAATCCGCAGATTAAAGCATTTGGAACCAACTATTCAGCCGGACCCTTCCGGGAGGCTGATCGTTTCTGAATGACAGACGAAGCGAAAACGGGAGGTTGATAATTTATGATGATGTCCATGTTTTCAAGCGTTTCAGGCTTGAAATCACACCAAATCAAAATGGACGTAATAGGCAACAATATTGCCAATGTGAACACCATCGGCTTCAAGGGAGCCAGGGCGACATTCCAGGAAATCTTCTCACAGACTCTTTCATCGGGCGGAGCTCCTGATCTCATGACCGGCAGGGGCGGAACCAACCCCATGCAGATCGGTCTTGGCATGAACGTGGATGCCATATCCACCGATATGGGGCGGGGCAGCGTGCAGCGCACCGAAAGCCCTACCGACCTTTCCATAGAGGGCGAGGGCTTCTTTGTGGTCAGGAGCGGAAATGAAGGGGCTTACACCTTTACCCGGGCAGGGAATTTCACCATTGACAAAGCCGGGAACCTGGTTACATCCACCGGCAAGAATGTCTACGGCTGGATGCGATACGTCTATGGGGACAACGGTTATGAGTTTGATACCCAGGAACCCATAAGGCCGATCAATCTCTATGAGGACATCTACAACATGAACAAGCGCATCATAGCGGCCAAGGCCACCACCGAGGCGATACTTTCCGGCAACCTGGACGCCACCAGGCCGGCGATATTCGGAACTACAACCAGCAATGAACCTGTACCTGTCACTGATGAATATTTGGCTGACGGAACAGCGTCTGCTGATGGGGATGGAATACCGGATGTGGACGGACAGAATGTAGATCCTCACTTCATCGTCCCCATAAATGTCTACGACGACCTTGGCAACGAGTACAAGATCAACCTGAAGTTCTGGAAGACCTATGTGTATTACAACGAGAGCGAAGATCCGGATATGCGTATGACCCAGTGGTACTACCTGGTGGATCCCGCCAACGGCGCTACGGCCGAGTCGAGTGATGAGACTATCGCCTCGGGCTACCTGTGCTTTGACTCCCAGGGCAGGATTGTTACCACAGACACCAATTTCCCCATATCGGCCGATTTCGTGCTTAAACCCGCGCCTGAAACAGGAGCAGGCCCGTTCACCGTCAGGCTGGACATGAGGCAGCTGTCCCAGTATGCCGACGATTCGTCGGTGAAACCCATGCGGGTGGACGGCTATCCTCCCGGAACCCTGGTGACCTTTAGCATAGGTGATGATGGAGTCATTACCGGCGTTTACGACAACGGCCGGCAACAGCCGCTGGGCCTGATCGCACTGGCGACCTTCGAGAACCCGGCCGGTCTGGAAAAAGTGGGAGCCAACGAGTTCAGGCAGACCACCAACTCCGGCGATTTCAAGCTCCCGAATAAGCCGGGCACCAGCGGCGCGGGAACCCTGGTCCCCGGAACCCTCGAAATGTCCAACGTGGACCTGGCGGGGCAGTTTACCGATATGATCATCACCCAGAGAGGCTTCCAGGCCAACAGCAGGGTTCTGACAACTTCTGACGAGATTCTCCAGGAACTTGCCAACCTGAAACGGTAATGGAGGGCATTAAGGGCCGGTTGTAAGCCGGCCCTTCCCGGCTGCTGCCGGGCATGTCCGGCAGCAGCCGGGGATCCCTGCTTGGCAGGCGGTTTCGCCTGATAAACGGAGGTGCGAATATATGATCAAAGTTTCAAGATTCAACGGCACCAGCTTTGTCATCAACTGTGAGTGGATTGAAACGGTGGAATCCACCCCTGATACCGTCATAACCCTTGTCAACGGGAAGAAGTACGTGGTGAATGAGGGTGTTGATGATATAATTAATATGGTAATAGATTATAAGCGGAGAGCGGGGTTTATCCACAGACCAATTAATCCGTTGCAGGAAAATGACGATAAATGACATAGAATAGTAAAAAAAGGGGTGTCCCGATTTGCAGGGTAAGTCTTTGTATGCCATATTGATTTCCATTATCGCGGTTCTCGCGCTGGCGCTGGCCGTGATGGTAATCTTTTTGTTCGCCACCTATAACCGCATAAATACCAGCCCGGAGGCCAACAATGTCAAAGACTTGCCTCAGCAGACCAGGGAAGTGCCTCCTGAAGAAGAGGCAAGGCTTAATCTTTATGCCATGGAAGACGGGACCGGCGGCGACGCCATTTTCAACCTGAAATCCTCTCCCGCCCATGAAAACAGCTTCCTGAAGGCTTCCATCACCATTGTTTACGACGCGGGAGAGAAGAGAAAACATCTGGAATCCCGCACCGAGCTGGTGAAGAACTGCGTCGGCGAGTTCAAGGAGGCGTGCATAGAGTATTTCAGAAGCCAGACTTTCGAACAGCTCACCGATGAAGCCGCCATGGAAAAGGCGAGGGATGCCCTGAGGAATAAGTTTAATGGTATAGTGTCCAAAAGAACCGACGAGCGGATAATTCTTCGGGTTATCTTTGAAGATTGGATAGTACAGTAATGGGAGGCGAGCAGGCTGTGGGAGATATTCTTTCCCAAAACGAAATAGACAGGCTGCTTGCGCAGCTAAATGCGGGAGAGCTTGATGTCAAGGAGTTTTCCAAGGAGACCACCGAGAAGAAGGTACGCAACCATGATTTCAGGCGCCCCAGCAAGTTTGCCAAGGACCACATCCGGACCCTCAATATCATCAATGAGAACTATGCCCGGCTGCTTACAAACTTCCTGTCCGGGTACCTGAGGACGCTGGTCCAGGTGGACGTCCAAACCGTGCAGCCGCTCCAATACTCGGAATTCACAAACTCCATAGCCAACCCGGCAGTTCTGGGAATTGTAAATTTTGACCCGTTGCCCGGATCCATCATCTTTGAGATCAACCCTTCCATCGCATACTCCCTGATCGACAGGATCCTTGGGGGCAAGGGAATAGGGATTGACAGGGTAAGAGGTTTTACCGATATAGAACTCGCCATACTCATGAGGCTAATGACCCAGATGCTGTCGCTTATGAAGGAGCCCTGGGAGAATGTCACTGAGATCAGGCCTTCACTTGACAGGATTGAAACCAACGCGCAGTTTGCGCAGCTGATGTCTCCCAATGAGATGGTGGCTCTGGTTACCTTCACCGCGAAGATTGGTGAGGTTGAAGGTTTTTTTAACGTATGTATTCCCCATATGGTGGTAGAGCCTGTTATGCCGAAGCTGTCCACTAAGCTGTGGTTCTCCCTGATTGAGAAGGGATCTACTGAGGAATCAAGGGAGTCCATAGAAATAAAGGTAAGGGAAACCGCCATTCCCGTAATTGCGGTCCTCGGAAAAACCACACTATCGGTACAGGAATTCCTGATGCTTCAGGAGGGGGACGTACTAATGCTGAATACCGGCATCAACGGCAAGCTGGAGGTATATGCCGGGGACATCCTGAAGTTTTATGGAAAACCTGGCGTGAGGAACAAGAAAAATGCCGTTAAGATAACCGAAATAGTCAGATCGGAGGATGATTAAATGGGCGATATGTTGTCGCAGGAAGAAATTGATGCCCTGCTTCATGGAGTAAGTTCTGAAGATGAGAGTCCAAATGAGGAGAAGACCGATTCCCCTGCCGGATCTGAGGATACGTTGCTGACACCTGAGGAGATCGATGCCCTGGGTGAAATCGGTAATATAAGCATGGGTACATCGGCAACTACCTTGTACGCCCTGCTTGGCCAAAAAGTGAGGATTACCACGCCGCGGGTCGAAGTGACCACATGGGATGAGATCGCCAAGCTTTTTGTCAAGCCTTTTGTGGCTGTTAAAGTGCAGTATGTCAACGGACTTGAAGGGGCTAACCTGTTGATTGTTAAGGAAGAAGATGTCAAGGTCATCACCGATCTCATGATGGGTGGTGATGGCTTGAGCAACGTCTCAGGCGAACTCACAGAACTTCATCTGAGCGCCATATCCGAGGCCATGAACCAGATGATAGGTTCTGCTTCCACCTCCCTTTCATCCATGTTTGACAAAAGGGTTGACATATCTCCCCCCGAATCCACGCTGGTTGATGGGGCTTCCAACATAGACAGGATCAAGATAGATACCGACTCCTCCATCGTCATGGTCAGTTTCAAGCTCCAGGTGGGAGACCTTTTAGACAGCGAGATCATGCAGCTTTTGCCCATTCCGTTTGCCAAAAGCATGGTGGTAAACCTTATGGACAAGAACAAACTAAAACCCGCCGGAGAAGCCGGAGAAACGCAGGAGCCGCCCGCACAGGCGCAGGAACCTCCGGCTGGGCAGCCCCAGGCTCAGCAGCCGCAACAGGTTCCACCGCAAATGCCGTCCCCGACGCCACAGTACTCCCAGCCTGTTCAGCCGGCACCGGGCTACGGCATGCAGACGCCGCCCGCGGGGCGCCCTCAGCTGCCTGCTGTTCCTGTCAACGTGCAACCGGCACAGTTCCAGTCATTTGAAGATGAGGAGTTTGTTTACGATTCCAATAATATTGGGCTTCTCATGGACGTTCCTCTCCAGATTTCGGTTGAGCTTGGCCGCACCAGGAAGAAAATAAGGGAAATACTTGATTTCGGGCAGGGGTCCATCATTGAGCTGGACAAGCTGGCCGGCGAGCCTGTGGACATCCTGGTGAACGGCAAGGTCATCGCAAAGGGAGAAGTGGTTGTAATCGACGAGAGCTTTGGTGTGCGCATAACCGATATTCTTCATCCTTCAAAAAGACTTTAAATTTGTCAATATATCATATATAATCGTATTAGCCGTATATAATTGATAAATTTCGGTATATAGTGGTATGATTTTATGTGGATAGACTTTTAAGGAGAGGATATGACCTATGGCAACTATTCTGATCGTTGATGATGCTGCTTTTATGCGCATGATGATCAAGGACATCCTTACAAAGAATGGATACACTGTTGTAGGTGAAGCTGAGAATGGTGTCCGTGCTGTGGAAAGATATAAAGAACTTAATCCCGATCTCGTCATTATGGATATCACTATGCCGGAAATGGACGGCATCCAGGCGGTACGGCAGATAAAAGCCCTTAACGCCGCCGCGAAGATCATCATGTGTTCCGCTATGGGTCAGCAGGCCATGGTCATTGAATCCATACAGGCAGGCGCGCGCGATTTTATTGTAAAGCCTTTCCAGGCCGAGCGCGTTATAGAAGCGGTAAGGAAGGTCGTTGGCTGAAAGACCGGAAGGAATGTATGCCGATGGGTACTGAAGACATCATCTTATTGCTGGGTTTGCTGATAATATTTTCGGCAGTACTGTTCATAGCCTGGCTTACCACAAGGCTGTTGGGAAGGAAGATGGCCGGGGCGTCAAAGAATAAATTGATGAGCGTTGTTGAAACACTTCAGGTTGGATTGGATCGATACCTCTATCTTATAAAAACAGGTGATCGCTTTTTTCTTTTTTATAATACCCGTAAGGGAATGGAGCTGGTATCAGAGATAAAGATTGACGAAGAAGCGCTGGCCGCGAGGGATGAAGCCTCGGGCAGCAATGGGTTTAACTTCAGACGGATCTTTGACTTTTATTCCGGCCTGTCCAGAAAGGGCAAAAGCCAGGTTACAAAGGATATTGAGCCGGACCGGCAGGAGGAGGCTGATGGACAGCGCCAGGCCGGCGGCCTTCCAGAGAGCATACAAAAGCTCCGGAAACTAAACCACGACCAGAACGAGGATCAGTACAAAGGCTGAATTCAGGCGGTGGAAGCCATGCTAAAGAAAAAGCTTTGGGTAATAATCATACTTGCCATTCTGTGCATGAACCTGCTCGGCACGGAAGCCTTTGCCGCTCCAGGCATTTCACTGACCGACAACGGCATAACCATTCAGTCTACTGATGATACCCAGGAAATTTCCAACAGCATAAAGTTACTATTACTCCTAACGGTATTATCGGTATTACCGTCCATACTCATTATGATGACTTCCTTCACCAGGATTGTCATCGTATTTTCTTTTTTGCGGAATTCCATGGGAACACAGCAGATTCCTCCGAACCAGGTTATTATTGGTCTTGCCCTGTTTTTGACCTTTTTCATCATGACGCCGGTTTTATCCGACCTTAACCAGAATGCCCTTGAGCCTTTCTCCAATAACGAGATAACCCTGGAAGAGGCTATGGACAGGTCCTCCGAAACTATGAAAGATTTCATGCTGGACTTTACCCGGGAAAAGGACCTGGCGCTTTTTGCCGGGATTGCCAGGGTACAGCCGACAGGGAATCTGACCGACCTCCCCTTAAGCGTGGTGGTGCCGGCTTTCATGATAAGTGAGCTGAATACGGCATTCCGGATGGGCTTCATGTTGTACATACCTTTCCTGGTTATTGACATGGTGGTGGCCAGTACCCTGATGGCCATGGGTATGATGATGCTTCCGCCTTCCATGATATCCATGCCTTTTAAGATTCTGTTGTTCCTGCTTGTGGACGGGTGGAACCTTTTGACTGAAACCATTATTAAATCATTCGTGCGGTAGGCGGGATGATTGTCTGCGTTTAAATCAGCGAAACCGGGATAATTCCCCGAAAGGAGCGGTTATGGAGCAGTTCTTGCTTGATATGTCGAGGGACGCCATGATGACAATACTGAAGATCTCGGTCCCGGTATTGCTCGCCGGTCTGATTGTAGGGCTTGCGGTAAGCATATTCCAGGCTACCACTCAGATCCAGGAGCAGTCCCTCCACTTTGTGCCTAAGATCATTGCAATGCTTGTTGCCCTGCTGGTTCTGGGAGCCTGGATGCTGACCGTGATGAAGGAATTTACCCTGCGCGTGTTTGATGGCATGCTGAAGTTCATAGGCATGTAGTTTATGATGGGTGTGATAGGGAATGACCATACCTCTTGACGGGATATTTAACTTGTGGAACATCTTCCTGATAGTGCTTGTCCGCATCTCGGGCATGTTCTTTTTATCGCCCATCTTTGGACGGAGGAATATCCCCAACTATTACAAGGTGGGTTTTTGCTTTATCCTGACTATCATCACGGCCCAGTCAATTACGGTTCCCGATATTTCCTCATATTCTTCCCTGGTATCATATATGGCGCTTATAGGAAAAGAGCTTCTTCTGGGGGTTACCATAGGCTTTATCTCATACGCGCTGTTTTCGGCCATTTATATCGCCGGGCAGCTTATAGATACACAGATTGGTTTTGGCATGGTTAATGTGATAGATCCGCTTACCAACCTCCAGATACCTATCACGGCAGATTTTTATGTCATACTGGCCACCCTTTTCATGTTGGTGACCGATACACATCATCTGCTTATTAAGGCCATCGTTGACAGCTATTCCATAATCCCTCCGGGAGGCGCTGGTTTCGGAGGAGGAGCGGTGCGCCAGTTGGTGGATCTGTTTTACCATACCATGGTCATCGGGTTTAAAATAGCTGCACCCGTTACGGCGGCCATTCTGATAACCAATGTGGCCCTTGGCATAATCTCAAAAGCCATGCCCCAGATGAACGTGTTCATACTGGGAATGCCCATGAAGATCATTGTGGGCCTTATCATCATCCTGATTACAATAGCTGCATTCAGAGGAGTTGTAACCTTCATACTTGAGGGTACTTACAGGAATATCCACGATTTTTTGCGAAACGCGGCCGGGACCTGACAGGGAGGGTAAACCTTGAAAACACTCGGACTCAGGCATAAAAACAATACAGAATACAGGGGTCTGGCCCGGATTAACCTCCAGCTTTTCGCCGATACCAGCGGAAAAACTGAAAAAGCAACCCCGAAAAAGCGGGAGGAGCTGAGAAAAAAGGGTCAGGTCATGCAGAGCAGGGAAGTGACCTCAAACCTGATCCTCCTGATGATTTTCCTGTCCTTTAAGCTGGTGGGCAATTATCTCTATGCCGAATTCAAAACGCTCTTTAACCTGTTTCTGACCGATACGGCGGCTTATAACCTGGCCGATCCCAACGAGATCATGCGGCTGGCTACCTTTGCCGCCCTGCAGATTGCCAAGATGGTTGCCCCCTTCCTTATCATAGCTTTAGTTTTTGGAATACTCGGTTCGTATTTTCAGATAGGCTTCCTTTTCACCCTGGAGCCCATCAGGCCAAAGTTCTCCCACATTAACCCCATTAACGGCCTAAAAAGGATTTTTTCCTCCCGGTCGCTGTTTGAACTGGTCAAATCCATTACCAAGGTTATTATTGTGGCATGGGTGGCGTGGTCATCCATACAGGGCGAGTTTCTGAACCTGACAAAGCTGATGGCCCTGGATCTGGGCCAGATAGTGCTGTACACTCTCGGCTCCTCTGTGGATATCGGAATCAAGATCTGTCTTGCCCTGCTGGCTGTCTCTGCGGCGGACTATTTCTTCCAATGGCGCAAGTATGAAAAGGATATACGCATGACAAAGCAGGAGGTCAAGGAGGAGTACAAACAGCTGGAGGGGAATCCCGAAATAAGGTCCAGGATCAGGCAGAAGCAGCGTGAGATATCCATGAGGCGAATGCTGAGCGAGGTCCCCAAGGCTGACGTGGTTATAACCAACCCGACCCATTTTGCCGTCGCCATCAGGTACGAGCCTCAGAAGAAGCCGGCGCCCTATGTGGTAGCCAAGGGAGCTGACTATCTGGCTGAGCGGATCAAGGAAATCGCAAGGAAGAGCAGGGTTGAAATCGTGGAAAACAAACCCCTTGCCCAGGCGCTCTACCAATCAGTTGACATAGGAGATGTAATACCGCCCGAACTGTACAGGGCTGTTGCCGAGGTACTGGCATTCGTATACAACCTGCAGGGCAAAAATCCCCAGGCGGCGCTTTGAGGGGGAGGATCAAAGTATTGTATTAAACATCCAATTCATATAAAATACTATTATAGGATAAAAGCTCGCATATTTCGACAGCAGGGTCATTACGGCATCCTGTCATGCGGACAGGCATTTTACAAAAGATTGTAAGGTACTGGAGGGAAAGCAGGATGAAGAATAAGAGTATGGCGGTGGCAATAGTTGCTGTCATCATAGTGCTTTTCATCATTGTTCCCATTCCTCCGATTCTTTTGGACGTCCTGCTGGTTGTCAACATCGCCCTTTCCATCCTGATCCTGATCAACGCCATTTATGCCCCGGACGCGCTGTCCATGTCCTCTTTCCCCACCATGCTGCTGTTTACCACATTATACAGGCTGTCCCTTAACATTATCTCTACGCGCCTCATTGTGGGGAAGGCGGAAGCAGGTGAAGTCATCAGAAGCTTCGGGCGCTTTGTGGGCGGAAATGACCTGATTGTCGGATTCATCGTCTTTCTCATCATCATGATCGTCCAGTTCCTGGTCATTACCAAGGGCGCGGAGAGGGTTTCCGAAGTTGCCGCAAGATTCACCCTGGATGCCATGCCTGGAAAGCAAATGGCCATCGATGCCGATCTGAATTCCGGGCTCATCAATGAAGCCGAAGCCAGGGAGAGAAGAAAGAGAGTGCAGCGGGAAGCCGACTTCTATGGCGCCATGGACGGTGCCACCAAGTTTGTCAAAAATGACGCCATTTTCGGGATAATCGCAACCGCCATCAACATTTTCGGCGGCATCATCATGGGCCTGGTCAGGCTTGGCAGGACCTTCGAGGAGGTCCTGGAAACATATACCGTCCTCACCATCGGCGACGGCCTTGTAAACCAGATTCCCGCCCTGCTGATCTCAATCGCCACAGGTATCATTGTTACCAGGGCAGCCGCCGAGAGCGACCTTGGGGGAGATCTGATCAGGCAGATCTTCAATAGTTCCAGGGTTATGTATATCGCGGCGGGCGCGTGCGCAGTCCTTATGCCCATCCTCTGGCAATGGTCCCTGCTGCTTGTGGGCGGTTTCCTGGTCTACCTGGGCATGCAGATCGACAAGCGCAGGGTTGCGGAATCCAAACAGGAGGAGCAGAAGATTGAGGAGCAGGAAGTAGAAGAGATCAGGAAGCCTGAGAACGTAGTTTCGCTGCTCCAGGTTGACCCGATTGAGCTGGAGTTCGGTTATGCCATCATACCCCTGGCGGACAAAAACCAGGGTGGGGATCTCCTGGACCGTGTAGTGATGATCAGGCGTCAGCTGGCAATAGAACTGGGGGTTATTGTCCCCACCATACGGCTTCGTGATAACATCCAGCTAAGCCCTAACCAGTATCTTATAAAGATCAAGGGAGTTAAGGCGGCTTCAGGCGAGCTTATGCTGGACCATTATATGGCCATGGACCCGGGAACCGCGGAAGAGGAGATAGAGGGCATCCCCACCCATGAGCCGGCCTTCGGACTTGCTGCCCTGTGGATTCATGAAAACCAGAGAGACCGCGCTGAGATGCTTGGTTATACGGTCGTGGATCCCCCCTCCATTGTGGCCACCCATATGACAGAGGTCATAAAACGGCATATCCACGAGCTTCTGAGTCGCCAGGATGTCCAGACCCTGGTGGATAATGTCAAGACCGCATATCCCGCAGTGGTTGAGGAGCTGATACCTAAAGTCATGAACCTGGGCGAAATACAAAAGGTTCTGAGCAACCTCCTGAGAGAAGGGGTATCTATCCGGGATATGATGACTATCCTGGAAACCCTGGCGGATTACGCGCCCATCACGAGGGATATCGACATGCTCACCGAGTATGTGCGGCAAGCCCTTGGGCGGGCTATTTCAAGAACCTATATACATGAGGACAATGCTGATGTAATAACCCTTGACCCGAAACTGGAACAGCTCATCATGGATTCTGTCCAGAAAACCGAGGCGGGATCCTATATTGCCATGGATCCTGCCATGAGCAATAGAATTGTGAGAGAGGCGGCAGCTATGACCGAGAAGGTAGCGCAGTCCGGGAAGATGCCCATCGTCCTGGCGTCGCCCGTGGTCCGTCTCTACTTTAAACGGCTGACCGAAAACAGCATCCCGGGATTGGTGGTCTTGTCCTACAATGAACTCGATCCGGCTTTGGAAGTGAATTCGGTTGGTATGGTAAGCGTATAAACAGGTAGTTATAGATTTTTGAAAGGATGCCGGAGGAAGCCATGGTGATTCGAAGATATACCTGTAATAACATGCAGGAAGCCTTGCTGAAGGTCAAGATGGACCTGGGAAGCGACGCTGTGATAATGAACAGCCGCAAGGTGAGAAGAAAGGGGCTCATCGGGCTGTTCGCGAAGCCCATGATTGAAGTTGTGGCGGCCATTGATGATGATTATATCAGGCCATCAAGAACCCAGGCGCGGGCTGCTCCGCCTTCAGGGGCCAATGCAGGCCGGTATTATGAAAACGCGCCGCCGGCTTATCCGGCAGGAGGGTTTCCCCAGGCCCCGGCCAACGGTCAGGCACCCTATCAGGCCCAGGAATACCAGCGGGGAGCACACACCCAACAGACTTCGGCACCGCCACAGCCGCAGCAGGTGCCTCAACCTAATCAGTTCCAGGCAGGAAAGGAGCCGCAGCAGCCATTGCAGCCACCGCAGGAAGCCGACTCGACACAAGCATCGGCGGGTTCCTCTTCTGATGCCATGGACCTGGCCGATCACCCTAAGCTTGTTGAACTGGAAACCAAGGTTAAGAACATGGAAGCTATGCTGGAGAAGATATACCAGTCTGTCAGGGGGAAAGATGCCCCGGCACGGCCAGAATCCGCAAACGGGAAACCTGAAACATCAGCTTCTCCTGCCCGGGATGATCTCTCCTCCATAAGAAAAGCCCTTACCGATATGGAACTGGACAGCAGATTGGTAGACAGGATTGTAGATAAGGTCAGGGAAAGGGGCGGAAGCGCTCAAAAACCCGAAGAGGCGCTGTCCCTGGCCGCCAGGGTCATGACGGTTCTTCTGGGTGAGCCCGATACCATCAAGCTAAGATCCGACGGACGCCCGCAGGTTGTTATATTCATCGGTCCCACCGGAGTGGGCAAGACCACGACCCTTGCGAAGATAGCGGCGGATTTCACCCTGAACAGGCAAAAGAAAGTCGGGCTCATTACTGCCGACACATACCGGATCGCCGCGGTGGAGCAGCTTAAAACCTACTCTGAGATCCTGAATATACCCATTTTGGTCGTATATTCCCCCAACGAGGTGCAGGACGCCATCAGGGAGCTTTCGGACAAGGACCTGATCCTGATTGACACCGCGGGAAGAAGCCACCGGAACAAGAGCCATTTTGATGAGCTGAAGGCCTTGGCAAAATCGGCGGAAGCCGATGAAGCCTACCTGGTGGTCAGCGCCAACACAAGCAAGCATGCGATGAAAGAGATCCTGGAATACTACTCCTTCATCAAGGATTACAAACTGCTCTTCACAAAACTTGATGAAGCTCCTGTTCCCGGTGCTATCATAAATGCCCGTTACCTTACAGGCAGGCCTCTGTCATATACCACAGCCGGCCAGAGTGTTCCCGACGATCTGGATGTCGCGAACCCCCGGGCAATTGTCGCAAGCCTTCTGGGCTCCGGGACAAACAAGTGAGAAAACCCAGAACCCCATTTGAGGGCATGGAGGTAGTCATGAACGATCAGGCAGAAATGCTTCGCAGAATAGTTGGCAATATGAATAACGGCCTGGCTGCGCCGGATGTACCGAAGCCGGAGAAGAGAGCCCGCGTTATTACTGTTACCAGCGGAAAGGGAGGAGTAGGGAAAACCAGCGTAACAGTCAATCTGGCCATTGCCTTAAGCAGGCTTGGCTTGAGAATTGCGATCCTTGACGTGGATTTCGGCCTGGCCAATATTGACCTGCTCTTTGGAATTAATCCCAAGTATACGATACTGGATCTCATACGGGACGAAAAGTCCATATTTGAGGTACTGACCGACGGTCCGAACAATATCAAATTTCTTTCAGGGGGATCGGGTGTTGAGGAACTGATGAGGCTGGACAGGAAGAAGCTTCGCATGTTTATCAACAATATAGCCCTGCTTGACAAGCTATATGACATTATCCTCATCGATACGGGGGCAGGACTGTCCCGCAATGTAATGAGCTTTATCATGGCGGCCGATGAGATAATACTGGTTACCACGCCGGAACCTACAGCTATTACCGATGCTTATGCCCTGGTGAAGATGGTGTCAAGGCGGGACAGGAAGAAGATCATCAGGGTACTGGTCAACAAGGCTGAAACTGCCAGGGAAGCTGAGGAAATCGCAAACAAGCTTATAGTCGTATCTGAGAAATTTTTGTCATTAAAGCTCTATAAACTTGGGTATATATTATATGATGACAACATAGTCAAGTCGGTTAAGCTGCAGAAGCCTTATTGCCTGAATAATCCCAAGAGCCAGGCAGCCAGGAACATGTTTGCGCTGGCCGATGTGCTTTTAGATAACAGCCAGGGCTCTGAGGACCTGCTGGGTGCCAGAGGGTTCATCCAGAGGGTATTGTCATTTTTCGGCGCATAACACGCGCGGCCGGCTGCGGAATGGGCCAAGCTGGGAGGGACTGATCCGGGAAAAGTGAATGAAAGCGTCGATATAAGCAGAAATAGTTTAATGTGGTAGTATATTATGTTAAACTAAAGGTAATGGGGAAAGTCGATGATCAAGACTAATCTAACGTTGGGCACCAAGCTGGAACTGGAATTATATGATGCAAACCGAGACAGGATCGTACCAACCCTCATCAGCCAATTTGAAGCAATACTGCCTGACGGCAGCATGGAGATACTTTCACCGATCCTGGAAGGAAGGATCTACCCGATCCGCAGGGGGACGCATCTTAATGTAATATATGAAAAGAACGGCAATTTGTTCACGTTTGCGTCACAGGCGCTTGATCGGAGATTTGAGGGGAATGTTCATCTTCTTCGGATAATGCCGCTGTCCGAGGAAGAACAGATACAAAGGCGTTACTTCTTCCGGTTTAAATGCGTCAGGGACGTGGAATACAGGATATTTGCCCACAGTGAAACCATGGAGGAAGAACGCGGCGATTTTAAAGAGGGAATAACAAAGGACATAAGTGGAGGAGGAATCTGCCTTTGCACCGATATAAAGCCCGAAATAGGCTGGTATGTGGAAGGCAGGCTCAAGATTCACCAGGCCATACCGTTCATCGGCCAGGTTGTCCGGGTGATAAACGTGCATGACCACGGCAAATACAATTATGAGGTCGGTATTGAGTTTGTTGAGATAACAAATATGAACAGGGAACGAATTATATCCTATATATTTGAAGAACAGCGAAAATTGCTTAAAGAGGGCTGGACCAAATGACTGACGACAGGATAAGGGTATTGGTAGTGGATGACTCGGCTTTTATGAGGCGCGTCATTCAGAACATGATCGAAATGGATCCGGAAATGTGTGTTGCGGGCTCAGCGAAGAATGGCCTTGACGCGCTGAAGAAAGCAAAGGAACTGAATCCTGATGTCATAACTCTGGATGTCGAGATGCCTGTGATGGATGGCCTGACCGCCCTGAAAAAACTCCTGCAGCAGGATAATTATGCTGTCATCATGGTCAGCAGCCACACCCAGAAGGGCAAATCCGCAACCATCAAGGCTCTTGAGCTGGGGGCCTTTGATTTTATTTTAAAACCCAGCAATGTTTTCAGCATGCCGTCTGAAGAAATGCGGACCGAGCTTGCTGAAAAGATACGGCTTGCCTTCAGGAACAGAAGGCAGGGCCGCGGTATTGAAAAGGCCGTTGGCAAAACTGTGCCATTGGCCGTGGGGAGCGCGGAAACGGCAAGTGAGCTCCAGTATCTTATCGCCATAGGAGTCTCAACTGGAGGCCCTAGGGCGTTGAGCAGCATCATGCCCATGTTTCCGGCGGACTTGCCCGCGGCCATCCTGGTGGTGCAGCATATGCCCAAGGGATTTACCAGGTCCCTTGCGAGCAGGCTTAACGAGATTAGCTATTTGACTGTTAAAGAAGCTGCCGACAACGATGTGCTCAGGCCCGGTATTGTCTATATAGCTCCTGGCAGTCATCATCTTACCATTAAGTCAGACGGGAGAAAGGCCAGAATCGCGCTTTCCGACCAGCCTCCCCTGGGCGGCTTCAGGCCGAGTGTGGATGTTATGATGCGTTCCATCGCCGACTCGGACTTAACCGATATTATCGCTGTTATTATGACGGGTATGGGCAGTGATGGGACCAAAGGCCTGATTGAACTGAAAGAGAAGAAAAAACCTTACATCATAGCGCAGGATGAAAGCACAAGCATTGTTTTCGGAATGCCTAAAGTCGCTATAGAGTCCGGAGTTGTGAACGAAGTGGCTCCGCTGAAGGAAATACCCAGCAGAATCATGAATTACATGGGGGTGCGCCAATAATGGACATGAACCAATATCTCGACATATTTGTTGAGGAATCCCGGGAACATCTGCAGAGCCTGAATTCCTCACTGTTGGAACTCGAAAAGGACCCATCGGACAAAGGTGTTCTTAATGAGATATTCCGTGTCGCCCATACGCTAAAAGGCATGTCTGGCACCATGGGCTTTACCAGGATGCAAAGGCTCACCCACCATATGGAGGATGTTCTGGATGCGCTGCGCAGTGACCGTATGTCAGTGAATTCGGATATTGTGGATATTCTGTTTAAATGCCTGGACGCCCTTGAGAACTACGTGAATGCCATTATCTCAACCGGCGGTGAAGGCAGCGACGAATATAAGGAAATTGTAAACGCGCTGGCCGACATATTGAAGAAGGGCGGCGTTCCCGCAAAAGCGGCCAGGGCTACCGCGAAAAAGCCTAAGGGAAAACCCGCAAAAGTAAAGGAAAGTACCGAAGAGGCAGAGGAGGCGGCCGCGGGTTCTGACCGGGAGCTTGTCGAGTTTAACGAGTATGACATCAACATCATGAAGAAAGCCTTCGAGGCTGAAATGAATGTATTCCAGATCCATGTGGAGTTTGACAAGGGATGCCTGTTGAAGTCAGCCAGGGCATTTATTGTTTTCCAGGTGCTGGAAAAGAACTCGGATATAATCAAGTCGGTTCCCAAGGTGGAAGATATTGAGGATGAGAAATTTGATTTTGAGTTTACGGTAGTGGTCATAACGCCCAATGACAAAGAGCTGTTCGAGCAGGAGATAAACTCGGTGGCTGAGGTAGTTGGCGTCCATGTCATGCCTGTTACTCCCGATATGCTGGGGATAAGCCCGGAGGAACTCCAGACCAAGGTCGAAAAAGCTGGCGGCCCGGATGTGTTCGATGCTGAAGACGCCGGTGCCCAGGCCGCGCAGGACCAGCCCAAAAAGGTACACAGGACCGGAAAGACCGTAAGGGTGGACATCGACAGGCTGGATGTGCTGATGAACCTGGTCAGTGAGCTTATCATCATAAAGAACGGTCTCGAGAACCAGATGAACGCAAAGGACCATAACGCATGGAGCGAATCCATAGAGTACCTTGAGAGGGTGACAACCAACCTGCACGATGCCGTGATGAAGGTGAGGATGGTCCCCGTAGAGGCAGTTTTCAACCGGTTCCCCAGGATGATCCGTGATATCGCGAGAGAACTGGGCAAGGATATTGGCCTTAAGATGTCCGGTGTTGATACCGAGCTTGACAGGACGGTTATAGATGAGATCGGCGATCCCCTCATACATATTCTCAGAAACTCCGCCGATCATGGCATAGAGACCCGTGAAGAAAGAGCGCAGCTTAATAAGCCGCCCGTGGGGATCATTTATCTAAGGGCTTACCAGGACGGTAACAATGTCGTCATTGAGGTGGAGGACGATGGCAGGGGTATTGACATTTCGAAGATAAGGAAAAAAATTATCGAGAAAGGGCTGGAATCCGCTGATATAGTCAATTCCCTCTCCGAAAAAGAGGTCATCGACTACCTGTTCAGACCCAACTTCAGCACTGCAGACAAGATAACCGATCTTTCCGGCAGGGGCGTGGGAATGGATGTTGTCAAGACCAAAATTGAGGCGCTGGGAGGCACGGTTGAGGTAGAAACCAAGTTGGGTGCCGGAAGCAAGTTCGTTATCAGGCTGCCGTTGACGCTGGCCATCATCCAGGCGCTGCTGGTGAGAATAGGTTCGGAGAAGTACGCGTTGCCGCTGAGCTCAATCCGGGAGATTGACAATATCAAGTTCAGCGACGTGAAGATGGTCCGCAACCGCGAAGTGATCATATTAAGGGATATGGTTATCCCGCTGGTAAGGCTTAATGAGGTGCTTGATGTTAAAGACACGATTCCTGATGAGGATAAAAAGCATCTGACAGTGGTCGTCGTTAAAAAAGGAGACAGGCTGACGGCCTTCAGCGTTGACAGCCTTATCGGGCAGCAGGAGATAGTTATCAAATCCTTGGGCAGAATCATGCAAGGCGTAAAATATATAGCAGGGGCCACAATCCTTGGCGACGGCAATGTAGCCCTGATAGTAGACAGCAATTCCCTTGCCCTATGAGCCGCTGTCTAAACGGGGTTCAGACCTCACGCCATATTCTGAGTGATTAAGGGGGCTTGATTTCGTGTCGAAGCAAGTTTCAGTCAGGGAGAACAAGCAGTATGTGGTGTTCCAGATAGCCGACCAGGAATTCGGTGTGGATATTCACAAGGTTTCGATCATTGAGAAATTCATGAATATCACGAGGGTTCCCTCCACACCGGACTACATTAAAGGAGTGGTTAACCTCAGGGGTGAGATCATCCCGGTAATGGATCTGAGAACCAAGTTTGAGCTGCCTTTCATGGAGGCTGATGATGATACCAGGATTATCATGCTGAAGTTCAACGAAATCACGCTGGGCGTGATCGTCGATTCTGTGGCGGAGGTAGTCAGCTTTGCCGAGGAAGAGATGGAAAGCGTTACAAGCATTACAAACGACCGGACTCTGGACTATGTCGTAGGCATTGGAAAGGTTGACAATCGCCTGATTACCGTACTCAATATTGAAAAGCTCATTACAGAATTAACCGAACGGGAGCAAGGGGTATAAACCTATGACAGACACCATCAACGAACTGAACAACTTTCACCTTGATGTATTAAAGGAGATAGGGAATATAGGGGCGGGCAATGCTGCCACTGCCCTGGCGAAATTGCTGGACAAGAGGATTGAGATGGAGGTACCCCAGATACGTATTATGAAATTCAGCGAAGTCAGCGATGTGCTGGGGGGCGCCGAAACTCCTGTTGTAGGGATACTCCTGCGCATCCAGGGAGATATCACCGGTAACATGATGTTCATTCTGGATACCCCTTCCGCCAGGCTGCTGGTCAATATACTGATGGGCAAGCCTTTGGAAGCTGACCTGGACTTTGATGAAATGACCAGTTCGGTTCTCACCGAAATTGGAAACATACTTGCAGGATCCTACCTTTCGGCATTATCAAACATGACAAACCTCAGAATTATGCCCGGCGTTCCGGCGTTGGCCATGGACATGGCCGGAGCCATACTGAGCGTTCCTGCCATTGAATTCGGGAAAACCTCGGATACCGTGCTATATATAGAGAACGTATTCACTGACGGTCATGACAGTGTTATCGGAGACCTTTTCCTGGTTCCGGATGACATGTCATACGGGAGATTACTTAATGCGTTAGGAGTCGTTTAATGCCAGAGATAATCAAGGTGGGTATGGCCGAACTGAAGGTAGCCCGACATCCCGCAATTTTAACGACGCTTGGCCTGGGTTCCTGCATAGGCATCGCATTATATGACCGCAGAAACAAGAACATCGGAATGGCCCATATCATGCTTCCCAGTTCATCCATCGCGACAGCAAGCGCCAACCGGGCAAAGTTTGCCGACACCAGTATCCATGATTTATTGGAAGAGATGAGAGGGATCGGATCCGATGTCAGAAATATAGTGGCCAAGATAGCCGGAGGAGCCCAGATGTTTGCCTTTGCCACCCAGAATGAGTCCATGAAGATAGGGCAAAGAAACACCGAGGCCACCAAAACCGCGCTCGCCGACTATAAGATACCCATTGTTGCTGAGGACACGGGAGGTAATTATGGCCGGACCATAGAGCTTTCATCTGAAGACGGGTCACTGAAGGTGAAGACTATTGGTTTTGGAATCAAGTATTTGTAGGTGAAACCGAAACATGGACTATATCCGGAAAATCCCATTGCTCCTGGGAACAGGCGCAGGCCTGGTAATCGGTTTGATAGGTTTGTCGGCTGGTGTTCCCAATAAGGATAACATGCTGAATATGTGCGTGGGAATGGTTGTTTTTTACATTGTGGGCATCCTGGCCCGATCAACCATAAGGGCAGTTTCAGAGCACATAACGGCCATAATCAGGAAAAAAGAAGAAGAGGAGAAACGGGAGAAGGAAAAGAGCAGGATGGAAGCCGAGGAAAACAAGGAAGAGCCAGCGGCGCCCAGCATAGACATGACAGTCGGAGATGAAATAGGGCTTGAGGATAACGATTTTGAAGATCTGCACATAGCGGAGTTTATAAAGAATGAAATGAAATGATATATGGTTTGACGGATATATAGTCCGCGCCATTGACGGAGGTATTCAATGTCATCATCTGTTCCCCAAAGGCAGCAGGAACTATGGAGAAAATATAAGGAAACAAAGGACCCGGCCATAAAGGAACAGCTTATACTGGAATATGCTGATTTAATTAAGTATGTAGCCGGACGCCTGAGCATCTATTTCGGATCCAACGTGGAGTATGATGATCTGGTGGGTTATGGCGTTTTCGGCCTGATAGACGCTATCGAGAAATTCGATATAGAAAAGAAGGTAAAGTTTGAAACCTATGCGTCGCTCCGCATCAGAGGTGCTATTATCGACAGCATACGCGATCTGGATTGGGCTCCAAGATCCCTGCGCAAAAAGGGCAAGGAATTGGAGCGGGCATATTTTGAAGTAGAGAACCGGTTGGGACATTCTGCAAGTGATCAGGAGATAGCGGATCATTTGGGAATCACGACCGACGAACTCCATAAACTGCTTCAGGAAGTAAACATGTCGCAGATGATCTCACTGGAAGATTATCTCGACCAGAATCACGAAATAGGACTCGACGGGCTTACGATGGACAGGGATACCACACGGCCCGAACAAAGAATTGAGATTGTTGAACTCAGGGAAACACTGGCGGAGGCTATTGAGAAGCTGCCGGAAAAGGAAAGGATGGTTGTAACTCTTTACTATTTTGAAGAGCTGACACTGAAGGAGATCAGCCACATCATGAAGGTGTCCGAATCCAGAATATCGCAGTTACACACAAAAGCCATCATGCGTATGCGGAGCAGACTTGAGCGCCTGAAAAGCGCAATTCTGGAGTAGAGGAGAATCAGTAAATGTCAGACAACGGTATCCAGCAAACCAAAGGTTATGAGATCACCTATAAGGAAGATGGTGTGTATCTCACTGTTTATCCGCCTGTTGGCTTTATTAACAAGGTTAACCAGAATGATGTCCTTAACCACATAGCCAAGAAGGGAATTGAAAGATATAATGCCAATCTCATAGTGGAAGCCGTCAAGCGCCGTGATGGCAAGGCTGTAAAAATTGCCGAGCCTCAGCCCGAGAAAAAAGTGGATTCAACGGTAGAGGCCTATGCTTCCGATGATAAGATGCAGGCTTTCATCACGGCCACACAGCCGGAAGGAGGCGGTGCCGCCCCGACTTTTGAAATGATAATCCGCGCGCTCCACGATAAGGGCATTGTTGCCTGTATCAATGAAGGAAGGATTAGGGAATTTGAGAATAATCCCATATATGGCGTGCCTGTGCTTGTGGCGGAAGGCATACCAGCCGAGAACGGGAAAAATGGTTCGCTCCGCTACCTGGTTGATATTCATAAAGACCGTAAACCCATCATCATGGAAGATGGAACGGTCAACTACAAAGATATAAACCTGATCGCGAACATCACTAAGGACCAGAAGCTGGTCGAAGTTATACCTCCCGTTCCCGGAAAAAACGGTATGAATGTTGTAGGAACTGAACTGAAGGCATTGGATGGGAAACCGGCTGTCATCCCGCGGGGCAGGGGCGTGTATATGAATCCCGAGGGAACCGAACTGTATGCGGAAATTGACGGACAGCTTAAAATAGTTGACGGAAAGATCAATGTCTATTCGGTCTATGAGGTCCCTGCCGATGTTGACAACTCTACGGGAAATATCAGGTTTATCGGCAATGTCACCGTGAGGGGGAATGTCCTCTCCGGCTTTGAAATTGAGGCTGGCGGGGATATTGAGGTATCTGGCGTTGTGGAGGCGGCGAGGCTCCGGGCGGCTGGAAACATCATTCTGAGAAGAGGAATGGTCGGCGGCGGAAAAGGTGAACTGATAGCCGGGGGCGATATCATCGCCAAATTCATCGAAAACAGCAAAGTGGAGGTAGAAGGGGACCTGAAGGCTGAAGCCCTTATGCACTGTAATATCAAATGCGGAAGCAGTATCATTCTCGGCGGGAGAAAAGGCCTTCTGGTTGGAGGAATTGCCCGTGTAGGCAAGTTTGTTGAAGCAAAATACCTCGGCAACCAGATGTTTACGCAAACTATTGTCGAGGTTGGGTTCGACCCGCACATGCGGGAGCGTTTGAAGTTCCTGAAGGCAGAGATCGTAAAGATGGAGGATGGGCATAATAAAGCCAACCAGGCCATTGCGCTGCTGAACAGGCTCAAGAACGCTACCGGTGAACTGACGCTGGAAAAACGCGAGCTTTTGGCCAAGAGCACCCGGACTAAGTTCTTCTATGAGAACAAGCTGGCAGAGTATAAGAAAGAGATGGCAACAATTGAGGAGAGGCTCCAGCATGGGGTCAGTGGCAGGATCAAGGTTATGGGAAGCGTATACCCCGGCGTCAGGGTTGTTATTGGCAACGCGATGTTATATATTAAAGAAGAAAATAAATATTGCACCATGTACAGCGACGGCGCTGATATCAGGTTCGGCCCGCTGTAATGAACCAGGGAGGGTTCGCCATGTCTATCGGACCGGTTGACTTTCGACCTGTCATGTCGAAGGTGAGTGATCTCGCCCGGCAACAGACCGAGCAGCAGCAAAGGATTCTCGGGCAGGAGCAGCAGCAGGCTGAAACAAGTGTAAAGCAGGCTGAACAGAACACCAAATCGGTCCACTCACAGGATGAAGCCAGCAAGGTAACCATCAAGGACAAGGAAGAAAGAGGCGGAGGAAGGCAGAGGCAGAACCAGGATAGGGAAGACAGAGAAGAGAAAAAGGATAAAAAAGAGCAAAGCGCCAAGCCCCAGGAAAGGCATATCGACATCCGCCTGTAAGGTGAACATTTAAACTGCTATAGCGAACCGGCGCGTCCGGGTCCGGGCGAGACGGTTGAAGGATAAAGCGTTGAATATACTTAAGATAAGAGGGACAAGAGTATGGCTGTATTCTTTACATGCATTACCCTGGCAGGATCCGGTATAGTTTTATTTGTCCTGCTGCTTATGCTGGCTGAAAAACGGCGTATCCATGATTACCGGAAGGATGCGGCCGAGAAGAAGGATGAACTTATCCAGGTCATCGAGGACGCCGAGCTTCTCATCGATGAGATGAACAAATTCTCGGTCTATACGGTTTCCAAACTTGAAGAGAAGAATGATATGCTTAATCAGACCATTCATGAGGCCGATCGCAGGATAGAGGCGATAAGCAGCCTGCTTGAGCCTGCCTCCGGCACTTTGCCCGCCCCGGTCCAGGTGAAAACTGATACTGCCCGGGAATCCGGAAATGATAAGAATACCAGGAATGAGCAGGATGTCAGCGGTGGACAGGATATCAGGTATGAGCAGGACATTGATTCTATTATAAATTCCCAGCTGTTCAAAAAGGGCAAGGTCATACCCTTTGATGTCAAGCGCCGTGAGATCCTCAAGCTTTCAAAGAGCGGGCTGGACAGTGTACATATTGCCAGGCTACTCAACATGGGCAGAGGAGAGATCGAGTTAATCGAAAGAATAAGCCGGTAATAGCAGGAATCCCGGAAAAGGAAGAGAAAACGTGAAGCTGATTGATGGTAAGAGTTTTTTGCTGGGAATAGGCATAGGTATCATTATCACATCAATCCTTGGTTTTATTTTTTTCCTCGGATACCAGCCCCAGCTTTCGGATGGCGAGATTATAAGCCGGGCCAGGCGGCTGGGGATGGTGGACAGATTTGAGAACGGCGGGAATATCAGGAGGAACCAGGACGGCAGCGTCACCTTTATTATCAGTGAAGGCGAAAGCTCGTCGCGGGTTGCCGAAAGACTTTATGACGCCAGGATTATTGAAAGCTCCATCGAATTCGAGATCATGCTAAAGAAGGCAAATCTGCAGGATGCGGTAAAGCCCGGGGAATACCGGATATATTTCAATGATGATACCAGGACCATTATTGATAAGATAACCGGCCAATACCATTAATTAGCCGCAGGCATTCTGTTTGTTTTTTATAATTGGTTCGGTTCCTGCAGTACAAAGCTTGCATGAAAGACCCGAAAACAGCGTAAACAGTCTTGTGGAGGAACAATTAGCTTCTTGATTTAGGCCTTTGATTATGCTAATATGATAGAGCGATGCGCCGAAGTGGCGAAATTGGCAGACGCACTTGACTCAAAATCAAGCGGTAGCAATACCGTGCCGGTTCGAGTCCGGCCTTCGGCACCAGACATTCAGAAATGCCATACGGAAATGCCGTATGGTTTTTTTATGCGAACCTTTTCTCTTATCATTTTTCTGTTATGTGCTCTATCCTGCTTCATCGGCTGTTTCTCCTGCATCGCAGTTTTTCAGACAGAGGATGGATTATTTACATAAAACTGTTGACAGCTATATCGGGTACCGATATAATATATTGTAAGACGATATATCGTTGAAGGATATAACGAAAGGCGGTATAGTGCTGTGGAAAATATTGCCCTTACGGAAGCAGTATACTATATCCTGTTATCCCTGTATAAGCCCCTGCATGGCTATGGCATCATGCAGAATGTTGATCAGTTGAGCAATGGCAGGGTAAAGCTGGCGGCGGGTACTCTCTACGGGGCCATCAGCACCTTGCTTGAGAAGGGCTGGATAAAGGCTCTTCCGAGTGAAGAAAACAGCAGAAAGAAAGAGTACCAGATAACCCAGCAGGGAAGAGAGGCGGTAGATCGTGAAATCATCCGTCTTAAGGAACTTGTCGCGAACGGAGAGATGGTCACAGGAGGTGGGGGCAAATGAGGTTTTCGGCTCATAGGTTATTTTTCGCATGGGATTTTGAGGAAGAGGAACAATGGCTTAACGAGATGGCTTCGAAGGGGATGAACCTGCAGGGTGTCGGGTTTTGCAAATACGTTTTTGAAGAAGGTACGCCCGGAGAATACCAGTACCATATTGAATGGCTGAAAAACAGGCCAAGTCATCCTGAGAGCATCTCCTACATCCAGTTCCTGGAGGAAGCCGACGTGGAGCATATAGGGTCGTTCAAGAAATGGGTCTATTTGCGGAAAAAGAGATCGGATGGCGTGTTTGACCTGTACTCTGACCTGGATACCCGCATTGATCATTTCAGGCGGGCTGTCAGGCTGTCGCTCGTGTTGCTCCCGTTGATACTGGTATACATGGGCTACCTGGTTTACATGTCCATTGTCCTCAAAGGTTTCTGGTTGTCAGCTATTCCGTATTATGCCATGTTTATCGTGCTCCTGGGATGCATTGGATTTGGGTTGGTAAAATCGTACAGAGCGTACAGGAGGCTTAAAAAAGAACGGATCATGCGCGAATGAAAGGAGACATGCAATGATATTAAAGGAGCTCGCCCTTTACGCAGGTATTTTGATAAATGCCGGTTATATAATTATCAAGAGGTATATTGAAATAAGCGATACTGTGGCTATAGCAACAGGACTAGTCTCCATCGCTCTTATTATAGCAGGCCTGGTATTTAATATCCGCCGTCCGGGCAAAGGCGCAAATCATACCTGACAAAACCGCCTTTGCCCCTCATTCCTTTTGTTTTCTTACAGGAAAGGAACCTTTCCGGACCTTTCTTAAAACGCCTGCTAATACTTTTGGTTGATATAGCTGTCGGCAAGGGATTTTCGCTTGTCTTCCCTGAGAACTCCGTTTTTCCGGAGGGCTTCCGCGATCCCCGGGTTCTTGGTATGAAGGATTAATAATTCCTGTTCAAATGCGCTGCCCGGCACATGGATCTCTGTTAACACATCAGGGTTATTGATAACTATTTCAATGAGCTTTCCCTTGAGGAGGGATGAACGCACTCTGACATAGTAGCCTTCCACACCGCTGTAGTCTATGAGTCTTAATAGTTGCAGCGTTGCCTTGTCCTTTTCCCTGTAGTGGCTATATGACTCGGCATAATAAGCCTGGCGCTCCTTGCTTGTGCTGCGGGGGTCCTTAGCCATACGCTGCCAGTATTTCGCGTTGGCATTGTGATAATGATAGTTGAAAATAGCCTTTTTGATATTGTCAACTTTTGTGAAAGGCCCCATTCCAAGGCGTTCTATATAATTAAAACTTTCTTCGATGAACTCGTTTTTTGTCATGTCGCCCATCTTATACTGCAGCAAAAGGCTTTGCCTGTGCTTGAGGAACTTATCAAACTTGCTCATAATGTATTCCACCGCCTGTATGTCAAATCATAAATGAGTTTATGATAAAAGTAAAGGACTTGTTATCGGGGCACAGTATTTGCAGGGGGAAAACCGCGGCTGGCAAAAATAAAAGTGTTTGACATAGCCTGCCATGTCATGCTAAAATGATGTCAATTTAGCTGAGATTAGATGAGAGGAGAAGAGAGCGATGAATAAGAACGTACCCTACAAAGTCTATCTTGAGGAGAGGGAACTGCCCGAGAATTGGTACAATATCAGGGCGGACCTCCCAGGTCTTAGTCCCTATCTGAACCCGGCAACCCGAAAGCCGGTCGCTCCCGATGACATGCTGGCCATTTTCCCGATGGACCTTATCCGGCAGGAAATGTCAGACGAGCGTTACATCCCAATCCCCGAAGAAGTCAGGGAGCTTTATCGGTCATTCCGGCCATCACCCCTCTGCAGGGCCTATGGGCTGGAGAAGGTTTTGGACACACCGGCTCGTATCTACTACAAGTATGAAGGAAACAACCCCTCGGGAAGCCACAAGCTGAACACAGCCATACCCCAGGCTTATTACAACAAAAAAGCCGGTATCAGGCGCCTGGCTACCGAAACCGGGGCAGGACAGTGGGGAACAGCCCTTTCTGTTGCCGCCCAGATGTTTGACATGGAATGCACTGTCTACATGGTTAAGGTCAGTTACCTGCAAAAGCCGTACAGAAAGGCCATAATGCAGGCATACGGCGCAACGGTCCATCCCAGCCCCAGTCCCCTGACACAGGCCGGGAAGAAGATCCTGGAGAAGGATCCCGATTCACTGGGAAGCCTGGGCATCGCCATCAGCGAAGCAGTTGAGGACGCGGCAATCCATAATGATACCAATTATGCCCTGGGCAGCGTGCTGAACCATGTCATTCTGCACCAGACCATCATCGGGCTTGAGGCGAAGAAACAGATGGAAAAGATCGATGAGTATCCTGACGTCGTTGTGGCATGCTGCGGCGGAGGCAGTAATTTTGGAGGGATAGCCTTCCCGTTCCTGCATGACAAGGTAAGGGAGGGAAAGAGAACAGAGTTTATCGCCGTAGAACCGGCAGCCTGCCCTACCCTTACCAAGGGCAAGTTTGCCTATGATTTCGGTGATGTGGCCCAGATGACCCCCATCATGCAAATGTACACCCTTGGTCATGGCTTTGTCCCGCCGGGAATCCATGCGGGCGGGCTTCGTTACCATGGGGATTCGGTGCTGGTGAGCAAGGCCTACAAGGACGGGCTGATAAAAGCCCGGGCCGTGCATCAGACCGAGGTCTTCAAGGCAGCCACCCAGTTCGCCAGGTCGGAACTCATCCTTCCGGCTCCCGAATCGGCTCACGCAATCAAGGGTGCCATTGATGAAGCGCTGAAATGCAAGGAGACTGGAGAATCCAAATGCATACTGTTCAACCTTACAGGCCACGGTAACTTCGACCTGACAGCCTATGAAGAATACATGGCTGGTAATCTGAGCGATTATGAATACCCGGATGAACTACTGGCCGAAGGACTGGAAACCCTGCCGCAGGTGTAAAGCAATAAGGATAAAAAACCCCGATATCTCAAATGATATCGGGGTTTTTATTTGGGATCTACTTGCTGCCTGACATTTTTCCGGATGTATGCCAGCTTACGGTGCATTATAAACAACACTAAGCGATTTAAGAAATGAAGCGCACTTGGCTTTGGCCGCCGTGGAGCAGAATTGCAAATCTGCACATTATATAATAGATGGATTTGACAAGAGGGAAAAGCGGACATGACCATCATCGAAGAGAATTACAACTGGGCACGCACCAATTTTGTCCAGCAGACACCTGACACCATAGTAATACACCATGCCGTTTGCAGGTCCTGCACAGCCCAGGATATTCACCGCTGGCATATAGAAGAGCGCGGTTGGGCGGGTATCGCCTACCATTATTTCATCAGGAAGGACGGCTCAATCTACCGCGGGCGGCAGGAAACCTGGCAGGGCGGCGGACTTCTTGGCAGCGAGAACAAGGATACGCTTCAAATCTGCCTTGAAGGATGCTATACGGATTATGTGGTGAATGGTGTGGTTCTGACCGAGAAAAATGTGCCGCAAGTTCAACTTGATTCCCTTGTGGAGTTGTGCAAGGACATCCAAAAGCGGTGGACGATAAAGGAATATAAACGCCACTCAGATTATTCATCAACCCGGGTAGATAATAAGGACTGCCCCGGGAAGTATTTTCCATGGGCAGAGTTTATTTTACGAGTAGGAGGGATTTCTATGGCAACCATAAACGTAAGTGATGCTTGGAAGGATAAAGCAATCGACTTTGTGATTAAGTTCCAGAAGGAAACCGGGCTCGTGGTCGATGGCAAAGCCGGTGATGCCACCAATAGCAAACTGGACGAGGTCCTGCGCAAGTGGAAGGAGCCATCCAAGGATAATAGGCAGGCCCTCGAACTGAAGGAAGCATGGGACAATTTTGTGAACAAGATCAGCGCGATCAAATAGGAAGGAGTGAAAATACATTGGCCGGGTGGTCATGTCTGAAATGCCGGCATCACCCGGGATTTATAAAGCAAAAAGCCCCGTTCAAATCCGGGGCTATTATTTTCGGGCATTGTGCCTGTAAGCACATATATCAATTGTGGATTTAATGGTGGAGGTGAGGGGAGTTGAACCCCTGTCCGAAACCGCTTCCACAAGAGCTTCTCCGGGTGCAGTTCATGCTTTAACATTCCCTCCGCCGCACGCCCATGAACAGGCTTACAGCTTCAGTAGCTTCATTTGTCATGCACGGCTCAAAGCTTTGCCGTGTCACGTTCACCACTGTCGACGCCCCATCCCGGGCCGTGGTCCTCCTGGGCAGGACGGCAGCCTATATTAGGCTGCGAGTGCTAACTTGTTATTGTCAGCGTTTATTATATACTCTCGTTTTTTAAAGTGGCCAACGAGAATCCACTACCCGCTTCTCCTGTTTCAACGACCCCGTCGAAACCAAGACACCCCCATTAAGAATGGCAGTGTGCCACATATATTATATCATACCCAGCCACAAATATATAGAGGGCAATTATCTGGCGGTATCCTTCAGCCTTCTTTGGATCTCCCTGGCGGCATCCCGCCTAGCGATATCCTGACGCTTGTCATATAGCTTTTTGCCCCGGCATACCGCAAGCTCCACTTTCACTAGCCCTTTTTTGAAATACAGGCTCAGGGGGATCAGGGTAAACCCCTTCTTCTGGGTCGATCCGATCAGCTTGTTGATCTCGAACCAGTTCAGCAAAAGCTTCCGGACTCTCACCGGGTCATGGTTGAACCTGTTGCCCTGGTCATATGGACTGATATGCAAGCCGTATAAGAAGACCTCTCCATCTTTAATAACAGCATAGCTGTCGTGAAGGTTGGCCCGGCCTTGACGCAGGGATTTAACCTCGGTTCCGGTGAGGGCAATTCCGGCTTCAAATACTTCCTCTATAAAATATTCATGCCTCGCCTTTCTGTTTTTGACGATGGTCTTTATGCCTTCAGGCATTTCGCACTACATCCTTTTCAACGCTGTAATGTTCCCGATAAAAGGAACAAATGCCTCCGTTGGGAGGCATTTTCAAGTATACAACCGATTACCCCATTAGTCAAGTGAGCCTGGGAATGGGAGTATAGAGGAAACGAGCATCCTTCTGCGGCTATTCATCCTTATCTTGATGGCTCGGCTCAAACAGGCCCCGGACTTCCACAACCGGCTCAACAAACAGGATTCCTTTTCCGGCTTCATCCAACTGGAGCTCTTCATACAGCGCGTTTACTACCTGGCTGACCAAATCTTCCGGTATCAGGATAAGAACCAGTTCCTTTTCGGGTTCGATCTCCACGCCGAACAATTTTTCAGTGTATTCCGCGCCGGTACCCCGTCCGTGCATGATGGTGCCGCCCCGAACTCCTACCTTGCGGGCTATATCCATAACATCCTGGCCCATGCCTCGATCGACAATTACCGTCAGCTTTCTAAACATAACCTTTTCCTCCATCATAACTTTATCATCGTTCCCGTTGTCCCGAACCTCTTCCATTCTGCAATCGGCCAATAAAACAGGTGAAGTAAAGGCGACCCCGTGACCGGGTTTATGGAGCTGAAGCTCTGTGGAGAAGCATTCCAGCATCTCATCTGCCATTTCCTTTTCAAGCAGGAAGCTGATAACTTCCCGTTTCTGGCTCTTTATACCCAGCACATTTAAGACCGCGCTGCTTACCGTTCCCTTGCCTATGGTTACAATACCGCCGCAAAGGCCCTTTTCCTTGGCGATATTGATACACTTATGGCGTTGGCTGTCGCTCAGGATGAGTGTCAGGATTCGATACTCAATGTGTGGAGTCTCTTTTTGCTTATCCATGATTACCTCCAGTTGCACGCTTTTTTATTCTGGCAGCCATGGACAACTTCCGTGATTTAGCCTGATAGAGCGCGCCAAGCAGTTCAATCGCGACAACAGGCATCATCGCGACGATAGCTATCATGCCAAATCCGTCTGTTACCACATCAGCTGTTGGAACTTGGGCGGCGATGCCCTGAACAAAAGCAAGTGAGAAAGTGGCGGTCATCGGTCCCGATGCGACACCGCCTGCGTCAAAGGCCATACCTACAAATAAATCCGGCACATAGTATGCCAGTATCACCGCAAGTCCAAACCCGGGCAATAAATACATCCATAGCTGGATATCGGGAATCAGGATCCTCAGGGCGGACATTAGGATGGAAGCCCCAACCGCTATGGACAGGAAGATAAGCACCAGGATGCGGTTCACAGATCCGCCGGTGACATCTTCCACCTGGTGGGTCAATACAAGAACAGCCGGTTCGGCGAGTACGGTGGTAAGACCAAGTAGAAGTGATACAAGCAAAACCGGAATCTTGGATTCCATGGAAGCAAGTTGTATCCCAAGACGGGCACCCACTTCCATGAAACCGCCGTTTACCCCCAGTAAAAAAATAACGAGCCCAACAAATGTTATGACAATGCCTCGGACAATATCTATGACCTTGTTCTTTTTGTGCTTAAAGGAAAATATCTGGAACAGGATATATACAATAATTATGGGAAGCAGGGACAAAAATGCATCCCTGGCTATGGTGAGCAGTTTGGTACCGTAGGCATCAAGCATATTGGCGGTGGAGATTTCTGTTTCCGGCAGTGTTCCCTCCAGTTTTTCAACATTCAGAATAATACCCGTAACCAATACACCCAGGATGGCTCCTGTTGATGAAATGCCTACCAGGCCAAAACTGTCGGCTTCACCCATCTTGCTGTCTTTTTTCAATGATGAGATGCCTGCGGCCAGTGCAAGCATGAAAGGAACCGTTATAGCACCCGTTGTGGCCCCCGAAGCATCAAAGGCTATAGCCAGAAAATCAGCCGATGAGAATTGCGACAGTATAAATATCAAACCATATGCGGCAGTAAACACATATTTCAGACGGACACCCTTAAGGATTCTAAGCATTCCAAGAGTCATCATTATTCCAAGGCCGGCTGAAACAACAACCACCATCAATATATTGTCAAACTGTGCCGAGGTCACGCCGTCAACCTGATTTGCGAGGATGTGAAGATCTGGTTCCGCATAGGAAATAAAGAAACCCAGAACCAGGCTGATTGTGATCAACACCGCATAACTGTTTGAATGAGTCAAAGCATTACCAATGCCCTGGCCGATGGGTTCTAGTCCCTGATCAATACCGAACAGGAATACCGTCAGGCCGATAATTACCAGGGCGGAACCTATAAGAAAGGCATAAAACATGTCGGACTCCAAAGGGCTTATGGTAAAGTGGAGTATCATGACAATGAAAGTAATAGGTAATACCGAAGCTAATACCTCTTTTAGTTTAGCGGTTATCTCACTCAAAACATCACCCCTATGTAATGCAAAATTTAGCCGTCTATAGCAGTTGTTTAATTGCGATGCTACCGGATCATCGATCTGAATCGAAAAAAAGCGCGGGGCTTTCGGATAAGGCAGCAATGCCTTATCTTTGCCCGGCGATATATTATTATATGTCTCAAATCAGACGAAAATATTATATCACAAAGAAGTGATGTCGCGGCAGAGATTTTTGGGTTTACGATTTTAAAATGCCTTTACTGCAAAAATCATCGATAACCCTCTTGGCAGTAGGATAGCTTATTTCAAGAAACTCACTTGCTCTATTGACAGTTATAATTGGTTGCTCAAACAGTCTTTCCAGCAATCTCTGGTGGTTAAGGCTACCATTATCGTAAACCAACTTATTTAGTTCTTTTCTTAATACGAGAATCTCTTTCGCGGATGCAATAGCTTCATCAGATACTTGAGCAATCCCCTTAAGGAAAAACTTAAGCCAACCTTCCCAATCGCCCTTTGTCCTGACAGCCATGAGGCGATCATAATACTCAAGTCTATTATGCTTAAAATAGCAACTTAAATATAACAGTGGATACTTCAGGATATTCTGCTGACATAGCCAAAATGTTATCAATAGACGGCCTATTCTACCGTTCCCATCCAAGAATGGGTGGATAGTTTCAAATTGAGCATGAATCATACCTATTTTGATCAAAGAAGGTATCTGATCATCTTCATAAAATATACATTCGAATACTGTTATTGAAATTTTAGTATGCTTTTTTTATTAAGGCAATCAATCCAGGCGTGTATTTAAAACTTGTGATAATAAAAACACATGAATATAAAAACCCCGACATCTTTTAGATGCCGAGGTTTTACCTGGTACACCATCAGGGATTCGAACCCTGGACTCCCTGATTAAGAGTCAGGTGCTCTACCAGCTGAGCTAATGGTGTGTATTAAATTGCGTCGGGCACCACCCGCAGTTTTATATTATACAGAGAGCAATTCCCAATGTCAATAACCAAATGCTGTTGTTTTGATTTAAAGCCGCCTGACTGCCTGTTCAAGCTGCGTTAGGGCTTTCTCCAAAATAGCCCTTGGGCACGCGATGTTGATGCGCTGGAACCCTTCTCCGCCTGCGCCAAATATTGTTCCAGGATTGAGCCACAGCCCAGCCTGGTTTGTAATGAATTCGTCAAGTGCTTTATCATCAAGGCCGAGAGCGCTGAAATCAAGCCATGCGAGATAAGTGCCTTCAGGTTCAACCAACCAGATCTGCGGAAGTTTCTGCCTAAGGTATTCCCTTAAGTAATCCAGATTCCCCAAGAGGTACTCTTTAAGCCCGGTGAGCCATTCTTCCCCGTAAGCGTAGGCCGCGCGGCAGGCGACGATACCCATGGTATTGGGGTCGCTGTACCCGCTTGCCGCAATCTCTTTTTTTAACTTTCGCCTGATATCCTGGTTCGATATAAAGATATTCGATATCTGGAGACCTGCCAGGTTGAAGGTCTTGGTCGGGGCCGTGCAGGTTATGGTAATATCCTGGTATTCAGGTTTTATGTCGGCAAACACAAGATGTTTGTGCACCGGATAAGTAAAATCCCCATGGATTTCATCGGAAACAACCAGCACGCCATGCCTCAGGCAAATGTCCCCGAGCCTTACAAGCTCTTCTTTTGTCCACACCCTGCCCACCGGATTGTGGGGGCTGCACAGGATATCAGGTCCTCCGCGTATTCCAGGCCTACTGAGAGGCGCAACAGTCTTTCGTTGATACCTTTTGCCTCGCGCTCCTCTTTAGGTATATCGGCATGGGTCTGGAGCATGGGATATGTAATAAGGGTTTCGACACCGCCCAGGCTCTCGGCGTACTGGATCAGGGACACTTTTGACAGCACCCGTATCGCCGTTTCCTCAGAGTCGGTTTCAAAAGAGATCATGGAGCCAAAACCGGTTCCCTGCCTTTTTGAAACCTCGTAGTGAGGATGGGAAGGAAGACCTATATAGTGCACCGCTCTTACTCTTTCATGCGTTAAGAGCCATTGTGCTATTCTCATGGCGTTTTCCTGCTGCCTGTCCATTCGGACCGCCAGCGTCTTTATGCAGCGTATGAGCAGCCAGCTGTGAAAGGGGGAAAGGCATGCTCCGGTGGTCTTGAATATAAACCGGAGACGTTCGGAAAGCTCGCTGTCTGATACCACCAGGAAGCCTGCCAGGGTATCGTTATGGCCGCCCAGGTATTTTGTCCCGCTGTGGATTACTATATCGGCGCCCAGCTCAAGCGGCTTCAGGTAATATGGCGTAAGAAAGGTGTTGTCCACGATCAGAAGCAGGCCATGCCTTTTCGTAAGCCGTGCCGTTTCTGCGATATCGGTAACGTGCATCATTGGATTGGTGGGTGTTTCAACAAAGACTGCCCTTGGTTTTGGGCCTTATGTGGGATTCAATCCGGGAAATGTCCGAAGTATCCACCAGGCTGAAGTCCAGGCCGTTCTTTTTCGATATGCTGAAAAACAGCCTGTGTGAGCCGCCATAAATGTCATCGGAGGCGATGATATGGTCACCGGGCGAAAAAAGCTCCATGAGGGCAGCGATGGCAGCCATCCCGCTGGAAAAGGCCATTGCGTCAATGCCGCCTTCCAGCTTTGCCACCGTCCTTTCAAGATGCTCCCGGGTAGGGTTCTGGAGCCTTGAATAATCATAGCCGGTGCTAATACCCACGCCAGGATGGGCGAAGGTGGCAGACTGGAAGATGGGCACGCTTATGGCGCCGGTGTTGTCATATTTCCGGTGGTTTCCATGTATGCACAGGGTAGTAAAATCCATAACCATCCCGCCCTTTATAATATAAAACATATATGTATTATGGGATATGATGATGAGGAGGTTATACTATGCCAAGGATCTATAAGAGCCTGACCGATCTGATAGGGAATACCCCGCTTCTGGAACTTACCAACTATGAGCAAAAGCATGGACTGAAAGCCGTGGTAATTGCCAAACTGGAATACTATAACCCGGCCGGAAGCGTGAAGGACAGGATCGCCAAATCCATGATCCAGGAAGCCGAGATAAGGGGGATACTAAAGCCGGACTCGGTCATTATTGAGCCCACCAGCGGAAATACCGGCATTGGCCTGGCGTCTGTGGCTGCGGCGCGTGGTTACCGTATCATTCTTACCATGCCGGAAACCATGAGCGTTGAGCGCAGGAACCTATTAAAAGCTTACGGGGCGGAACTGGTCCTGACCGAAGGCTCAAAGGGCATGAGGGGCGCCATTGAAAAGGCGCAGGAGCTTGCAAAAGAGATTCCCAACTCATTCATTCCGGGCCAGTTTGTTAACCCAGCTAACCCCGACGTACACAGGGAAACCACAGGACCTGAAATATGGGAAGACACCGACGGAAAAGTTGATATCCTGGTATCGGGTATCGGTACAGGGGGCACCATCACGGGAGCCGGCGAATACCTGAAATCAAAGAACCCGAACTTATGGATTATCGCCGTAGAGCCAGCAGGCTCACCGGTGCTCTCGAAAGGGACACCCGGCGCCCATAAGATCCAGGGCATAGGCGCCGGCTTCGTGCCTGAGATTCTTAACACAGAAGTCTATGATGAGATCATTACCGTTGAGAATGAGGATGCCTTTGCCGCAGGCAGGGACCTGGCAAGGACCGAAGGGCTTCTTTGCGGTATATCTTCCGGTGCGGCGCTCTGGGCTGCCACACAGGTCGCGAAGCGCCCTGAAAACACCGGAAAGAATATCGTTGTTGTGCTGCCCGATACCGGTGAGCGGTATCTGTCCACCCCGCTGTTCTCGGATTTATAATGGTATGGTGTTCCGGCGCAGGCGATAAGAAAAAAGTGCAGTGCATTATCCCCCTTACGATTCCTAAATTTACCATATGGGTAATCATTTGTTGAATCCATATTATTCATATGATATATTAGGCAATTAAGGGGGTGTATTTTTATGAGGATTTCAACAAGAGGTCGCTATGCCCTGCGCCTGATGCTTGACCTGGCCTTGAGCGATCCTGATGAATATGTGACCATCAGGAGCATTTCGGAACGGCAGGAGATATCGTACAAGTACCTGGAACAGATCATCTCGGGTTTAAACCGGGGTGGACTTGTCAAGAGTATCCGCGGATCCCAGGGAGGGTATAGGCTGGCGCGCCTGCCGGAAGAATACACTGTGGGGATGATTTTGAGACAGATAGAAGGAAGCCTTGTTCCCGTGGCATGTATGGAAGACGAACCGAACCGTTGCCCCCGCAGCGATAAGTGTGTTACCCTCGACGTCTGGAAGCAGCTTGACGATGCGATAAACAACGTGCTGGACAGCATTACCCTTGCTGATCTGGTAGACAGGGCCCGCGCCAAGGGAGAAAACATCATCGAGGGCAGATGTCAGGAATAGGCCGTTTTTTGCCTGAATGCCGGGAAGCGTCAGTCTTATGCAACAAGCTCGCAACACCTTCAAAAACAGCCCGAAAAAAGTCAAATAGCTATTGACTGGTACCCTGGGGGCTGGCTTATTCTTAAAACGGAGGTGGCGAGCATGCTTCCTTGACAGTGTTCCGCCCCTCAACCTGCCGGAGGATCTGCAGGCCTGGTTGATGGAAGCCACTGAGGAAACAGGTACCGAACAGATTGAGGAATCCCTGGAGCATACCAGGAGAAGCGTGGAAAACCCTGATGAATTCTTAAACAAAAACAGGGAGATACTGGAGCAGTATATAGCCTTCAGGCAATCCGATGAGCATAAAAACTCTCCCACATACAGGCTGATGACCCATATAAAGGAGTTCAACCAGGCAAGCGGATATTACGATGTGATTATTCCCGCCATGAAAGAGCTGAGCCCATCATATGCCAAATACTATGAACAATTGGAGAAAGCCAATGAGAGGCTTCTTGCCGAACACCCCGATATTGAAAATCTATAAGCATCGAACGACAAGAATCATACTGTCTGACCGGAGGGCACCATGGATTTCGGTGCCTTTACTAAGTCCGATACACGATTGTTCCACCATGAAACACAACTCCTAATGAGCCTCTTTCCACTGGTACTGTCACAGGCTGCCTTCATCTGGTATAATTCATGCAAAGATAGTTAATACGGGTGGTGAAACCGGGCTATGGGCAGCGGGTGTATCCCAGTCTGCCAGGTAAAGCTTGCCCCCATAGCCTGAAGATCATGAAATGCTTTCACGAAAATAGAAAGGGAGCGCATCATTCCATCTTCGTGATGACAGTGATTGTTTTATTATCTGGCTTGATGCTCTGCGGCTGCAATAATAAATATGAGGATCTGCAAAGAGCCGGTATCGCTGTTCCCCTGGCTGAATCCCGGATCATCGACCTCTCGGTGAAGAGCAAAATCCTTGGCAAGGAAATGCGCTGTAAGGTTTATCTTCCGAAGGGCTATGGAAACGGACAGAAATACCCTGTGTGGTACGGGCTCCATGGCCAGACCTATAATGAATCCATGTGGATAAGTGAGGTGGGTATTGACAAGGTAGCCGATGAGATGATCGAAAACGGTGAAATAGAGCCCATCATCATGGTATTTCCCCAGACTGTGGATGTTTTCCCTAAAGAAATCATAGAAGACCTGGAAGAGGACGGCAAGATTGACGAGCGCAGGTGGGATCAGTTCATGTGGAAGGAACTGATACCCCATATAGATTCCCGCTATGATACCGTGGCGAAGGCGGAAGGCAGGTTTATCGGCGGATTCTCCATGGGCGGCAGCGTAGCGCTTCGTATAGCCTTTCACCATCCCGAACTGTTCAGCAAGGTGGCCGGATATACGGCTTCGGTTTCCGTCAATGATTTTTCCGGAAAAAAACTGGAGAAATGGCTGTATCCGAACCTCGATCCAGAGGAAATCACTGATCCTGCCCGGTTTGCCGGAGAGAAGGGGCTTGTAAACATCAAGGTATATCTTGAGGCAGGGAATGTGCACGATCCTTTTTTATCGGTGCTGCAATCCCTGAACGATGCTCTCCTGGAAAGAGGTGTTTCGTCGGAGTTTGTCATATATGAAGGAGGACATTCCCTGGACAACGCTAAAAGATGCGCGAGGGAATATTTAAGGTTTTACGCGGCAAAGGATTGATTCAAAACAGAAAGGTGCCAGGGCTTTTGTTGGCATCTGCCTCCTGCCTTTATCAACAGGCTATGGATGGTTGTTCCCGAGCAGCGTATTCTTCATGGGAGTGATGGTTATGATCGGCCTCGCGCTGGAGGGCGGAGGCGCCAGGGGCGCTTTCCATATGGGTGTGGTAAAGGCCTTTCTTGAGGAAGGCTATGAGATAGGCGGCATTACGGGGACTTCCATCGGGGCCCTGAACGGCGCTATTATTGTCCAGGGCTCCTTTGAAGAGGGGTACAGGACATGGGAGAACCTGACCCCATCTGAGGTGTTCGATATTGATGATGAGGAATACCAGCGGTTGATTCACCGTAATTTTGACAGGGAAACAGCCCTCAAGCTTGCTTCCACCATCGGCAGGATTATAAGGAACAAAGGCATGGATACCGGCAGGCTCAAGCAATTCCTTCAGGGGCTTATCGATGAGGACAGGATCCGTAATTCACCGATGGACTTTGGCCTGGTTACAATTTCTCTCACTGGGCTTAAGCCCCTGGAGCTTTATAAGGAAGATATCCCCGAAGGGCGGCTGATCGATTATCTTATTGCCAGCGCCAACTTTCCAGGGTTCAGGCTGAAGGAGATAGAGGACAGCTATTACATTGACGGCGGACTGTATGACAACTGTCCCGTCAACCTTCTTGCCAGAAAAGGGTACAGGAAGGTCTATGCCGTCCGAACGCTGGGGCCGGGGTTTCACAGGGGAGTTAAGTATCCCGATGTCAAGGTTACACATATACTGCCTTCTGAAAATCTGGGCAGGATCTTTGATTTCAGCCGCGATCTTATAAGGCGCAACCTGAAGATGGGGTACTACGACGGCCTCAGGATTATAAGGGGGCTTAAGGGCAACAGGTACTATATCAGGCCCATGGAAGAGGACCGTCTGCTCCGTGCCCTACACCAGCTGACAGAACGGCAGGTCAGTGATCTTGGCAGTCTTTTTGGGCTGAGTAAAGCTGAGCCCGGACGCATGCTGCAAGAAAAGATCCTGCCTGAAATAGGCAACAAGCTGGGATTAAAGAAGGAAGCCGATTATCAGGACATCGTCGTGGGGCTCTTGGAACGGTTGGCCGAGAAACAGGGGCTTAACAAGTATCAAATCTATAATCTTAACGACCTTTTGGAAGCCATAAGGGCCGGGAAGCTGCCAGATGCGCCGGCAGCCTCAGGCATTACAGCTTCCATAAAAAACAGGATAACAGAAAGCCTCACAGGCAAACAGAGGCTTTTAAGGGCCGCCCGGATAATAGCCGAAGGCGTAAAGTGGGTATAGGCTGATCTACATCATTTCAGGCCTGGAAGGTGAAGAAATATCGGCCAGGGTGGAGGAAATCTCAACATCCTGCCTTGCGCTGGTGGCAACATCACCCAGGGCTATAATACCAATCAGCTGATTGTTCTCCACCACGGGAATCCGTCTGACCTTCTTATCCGACATGATGCCGAATACATCCCTGATCTCAGCATCTGGGCTGACTGTCGTCACTTCACTGGTCATAACGTCACGGACCGGCGTCTGGTGGGGATCCTTCCCATGGGCTATATTTCTGACAACGATATCCCTGTCGGTGACGATTCCTATCAGGCCGCTTTCATCACAAACAGGAACAGAGCCCACATTGTGTTTCTGCATGAGCTGCGCTGCCTCAATCACAGTGGAGGCAGGGTTGATATAGGCAACATTCCTTGTCATAATATCCTTAACTTTCATGGTCGCACATCCCTTCCGTAAAATCATCCGGCTCTTATTCTTCCCCTGCCGGATAATATTAAGTACAGATAATTATTGGATTTGCGCCTGTTTTCTTATGGTTCAGCGTTCCAATACCCAGGAAGCTATGTCCTCAATAACCCTCTCATCTACCTTTCCCGGAGCGCTGTATTCCTGGGGGCTTGGTGTGCCTGTTCCGTAAATCATCAGATGGTTGAGTCCGTCATAGGACTTAAATGTGGCGTTGTTATTATTTCCAAGCGAGTCCTTCCACAGTTCAAACTCTTCCATGGGAACCTGGTAGTCCCTTTCGCCCTGCAGGATGAGCAAAGGCCGTTTAATGGTCTTTGCCTCGTTTGCCGGATTATAATCCCTAAGATCCAGCCAGTAGGAGGCCGGGATGCCGAAAAGCTGCTCGGGCGGGGTGTCTGAACCGGGGGTCAGCGCCTTAACATTGTCCCTCATGGCTTTATATGTTTCAAGCGTCTGCTCCTCCTGGTCTGTTACCGTTCCGTCCAGGCTGAACAGATAACTGGTCTGATACACCATCAAATCTTCCAGGGGTGTGACAGCACCGGCCATAATGATGTATCCGGCCGCATCGGGCGTAAGTTTAGCTATCCGGGGGATCATCATGCCGCCAAGGCTGTGACCTAAAACATATATATTATCCATATCGATGCTGCTGTCTTCCTTTAAGAACTCGTAAGCCAAAACCGCGTCTTCTACCATTTCTTCGTATACGGTGATATCGGCAAGTCCTGAGAATTTCTGATTGTGTACCAGGGTTCTCTTGTCATAGCGGAGGGTGGCAATTCCCCGCTGGGCAAGGCCTAAGGCTATATCCCTGAATGGCTTGTTTGCCCCTACGGTTTCATCCCTGTCGTTCGGTCCGGAACCATGCACCAGTATGACAGCCGGGAACGGGCCTCCGCCTGCGGGTTTAGTAATGGTGCCGGGAAGCTCCCAGCCGCTTTTACCGAAAGTTACCTCGGCTTCTGTAACGCTTTCCGGAGCTTTAGCCGGCGTGCCGCCTTCCGGGTCGGGGGCGAGATTGATTCCGGCTATCAGCCCGTCTCCATTGAAAACCACGTTGATACACAGCCTTGCTTTCTCAAATGATGTTCTAACAGAGATTATGTCGTGCTCCTGGTACTGGGAAGCCAATGTTCCCGTGATCTCGATAAATTCTCCATAGGCATTTATGAGCGGGTCCCATATCTTGTCCTTTAAAAACTGCCCGACTGTGATCACATCCTTCATTTCCTGTGTGTATGGATAATCCGAAACCGCCTGGTCGAATTTTCCGGCGGCCATATCGGAAACCAGGCTCACCGCAATATCTTCTATGCTCATTCCTCCTGGAATGTGTGAAGACGTCGTCGATGGCGGCGCGGGTGTTCCATCTTTCTCAGGACCTTTGCCTCCGCAGCCCGCCAAAAGGAGCAATACCGCCAGGATACAGACCAAATGCCTTTTCATTCAAAAACCTCCGTTTGCAATAACATAATCCTTATTTCCAGCTTCGTAACCTTTCCATTATTCCAGGCGCAACCCCTGACTGCCTCTATATGCGAGATCGCTTCCCCGCAATGACAGGGAAGGCTCTGCCTAATCGAAAAACATCTCTTCTCAATGACATGCCTGGAATTATTATAAGTTATTGCCAGCCGCCTATACAACCCGAATGAATTTATGCGGTCTTACTGGTGGTTATGCCATGTTTTTCCTGTACCAGGCATCCTGCCTTGCCTTCATTTTTATAGTATGAAATAATGGATTAAGAGCCGGGCAGCTCCTCGAAACAGTCTGCGGATAGAGGTGTTTTATGAGCCTTAGACTGATTTATGGCCGGGCCGGAAGCGGGAAAACCCGTTTCTGCCTTGAAGAGGTTAAGGCCAGAATAAATGAAGATACAGGAAACCAACTGGTATACCTGGTGCCGGAACAGTTCAGCTTCCAGGCAGAAAGGGACCTTATTTCCATCCTTGAAACCGGAGGAATCATAAAAACCGAAGTCCTTAGCTTTCGCCGCCTGGCCTTCAGGATTTTCAACCAATTGGGAGGCATAACCTATCCCCATATTCACCCCGCGGGGAAATGCATGCTGATCTACCGCATCCTTGACAGGATGAAGGAAAGCTTTCAAATCTTCTCGAAGGCCTGCGAGCGGGAAGGTTTTGTCAATACTGTATCAGCCTTGATAACTGAGTTCAAGCGCTACAACGTAACTCCGGAGCACTTAAGGAAAGCCGGTGAACAGTTGGGGACAGATCATCCCCTGGCCGGAAAGCTGTATGAACTTCACCTCATTTATGAAGAATTCGAAAGAGTGCTGTCCCTTCGTTACAGGGACCCGGACGACGATCTTACCCTTGCCGCGCGTAAGCTTAAGGATTCCTCTCTATACAGCGGAGCCGAAATATGGATAGATGGATTTGCCAGCTTTACATCCCAGGAATACATGCTGATCGAATGCCTTCTGAAAAAGGCCAGAAGGGTAAACATCACCCTCTGTGCCGACAGCATCAGGCCGGATGCCTCTGAAGACGAACTGGATGTTTTCCGAAAGGTCAAATACGCCTGCCAAAAGCTTTACAGTATTGCAAAAGCCAATAATATTGCCGTGGAGGAGGCCGTCAACCTTAACAGCGAGGCTCTTCCGCGCTTTAAGCTGAGCCCTGAACTTGCCCACCTGGAAAAGAACCTGTACTCCTGGCCTTACCAGGTATATGGGCAAAGGACCAGGGATATCCTTCTCTTTTCATCATCAAATCTTTTCACAGAGGCAGAAGCGGCGGCAAGGGATATTCTCCGCCTTTGCCGCGATGAAGACTTAAGGTACAGGGATATCGCCGTGGTTACCAGGGACCTTGAGAGGTATGCGGACATCGTGGAGGTTGTGTTCAGGGAATATGAAATCCCGTGTTTTATAGACCGCAAGGCGGAGATTTCCAACCATCCACTGGTACGGCTCGTCCTTGCCATGATGGACATCTTTATTGAGAACTGGTCCTATGAAGCGGTATTCCGCTATCTTAAGACAGGGCTTACAGGCATTCCGCAATACATGACCGATACCCTTGAAAACTATGTGCTTGCCTGCGGCATCAGGGGCAGCCGCTGGACCGATGACGAAGACTGGCAGATGATCCCTGACATGGTGCCCGACGAAAAATCGCTGGAGCCATACGGCGAATACCTTAAAAACATCAATCAGATACGCAGGAGAGTTGCAGATCCCCTTATAGCTTTCAGGGAAAAGACCATCGGGCGCAGAAAGGCATCGGATTATTGCGCCGCCCTGTATGATTTCCTCTGTGAGCTGAATGTGCCAGGAAAAATTGAAAAGAGCATTCAAGACTTCAGGAAGAAGGGCGATCTGTACAGGGCAGACCAGTATTCGCAGGTTTGGAACATACTCATGGAGGTTTTCGACCAGACTGTGGAGGTTATGGGTGATGAGACCTTCGGCCTTGAGCGGTTCAGCAAAATACTGAGAATCGGGCTGGGCGAATACAGGATAGGGCAGGTTCCCCCTTCCCTTGACCAGGTTATAGTAGGAAGCGCTGAACGCTTCAGGAGCCCTGAAATAAAGGCCATGATCCTGCTGGGGGCAAATGACGGCGTTTTCCCGTCGGCAGCCATACAGGAGGGCGTCCTTTCGGATCAGGACAGGGCTGCCCTGAACAACATCGGCCTCGAGCTTGCCAGCGATACAAGGACCCAGGCCTTCGATGAGCAGTTCCTGGTCTACCGTGCCCTTACCACCGCCGGGGAATACTTAAGGATCAGTTGGGCCATAGCCGACCAGGAGGGCAGAACCCTAAGGCCTTCCACTCTGATTTCAAGGCTTAAGAAGCTTTTCCCTGAGATCAGCCAGGCAAGCGATATCATATCCGCAAACACTTTAGAGGAAGAGCTGAATCTTATAACCGCAGGAACCCCAACCTTCAGGCAAATGGTATCCGCCCTCCGAAGGCGTATGGACGGCGAAAGCGTCCAGCCGGTCTGGAAGAGGGTCTATGGCTGGTATGTCTCAAAGGATGAATGGAGGCAAAAATGCGAATCAGCCCTTAAATCCCTGAACTATAGAAATGTGGCTCAGAATATGCATCCCGAAACAGTACGCGCCTTATACGGCCATCCGGCGCTGTCCAGCGTATCGAGGCTGGAAAAATACACTGCCTGTCCCTTCTCCTTTTATGTACAGTATGGCCTTGGGGCAAGGGAAAGAAAGGTCTATCGATTAAGCCCGCCCGATATCGGCACCTTCATGCATGCTGTCATCGAGCGGTTTTCAAGGCTTCTGGAAAGGCAGCATATTTCATGGAGGGAGATAAGCCGTGACCAGTGCCGGGAGATGGTTTCAAGCATTGTGGATGATATGCTTGGCAGGATGAAGGGTTCAGGAATTGCCGCGTCCAAGAGGTATAGAATACTTGCCGCAAGGCTGAAGCGTGTCGTCGGACATGCTGTCTGGGTCATTGCAGAGCACATACGCCTGGGCAGTTTTGATCCGGTGGAATATGAAGTGGGTTTCGGCGAGGGAGAGAAATATCCGCCCATTGTCATTGAACTTAACTCGGGCGAAAAGATATACCTTCAGGGAAGGATAGACAGGGTGGACGCGCTGGAAACCCCCGATGGAAGGTACCTGCGGATAATAGACTATAAATCGGGGTACAAGGACTTCAAGCTTTCCGATGTTTACTACGGCCTACAGATACAGCTTATCACTTACCTCAATGCCCTGTGGGAAGATGGTGATGGGCGCGGACAGGAGGAGAACGGCAAAGGTTTGTGCCATCCTGCCGGAATGCTTTATTTCAAGATAGACGATCCCATCATCAGGAGCAGTTCAAGGCTTTCGGAAGAAGAGATAGAGAAGGCCATAAAAAAACAGCTTAAGATGAAAGGCCTGCTCCTGGCTGATGTGAGGCTTATCAGGGAGATGGATCACAGCATTGACGGCACTTCCATGATAATCCCAGCTACCATCAACAAGAGCGGCACTTTAGGCAGGAACACGTCGGCCGCTACAATGGAACAGCTCACTCAGCTCAGAAAATACATAAAGAGGCTCATGACGGGCATCTGCGAGGAGATAATGAGGGGGAATACGGCCATAAGCCCCTATAAGAAGAACAAGAGCACCCCGTGCGCCTACTGCGGCTTCAGGCCGATATGCCAGTTCGACGCGGCCATGAAGGATAACCGCTACAGGATTTTGCAGGACAGGAACGACGACGAGATCTGGAACCTGATGGGCCAGGACTGACGGGCGGAGGTACTGGGTTATGGGAAACACAAGATGGACAGATGAACAATGGGAAGCCATTACCGACAACAATGGCAACCTTTTGGTGGCAGCCGCGGCAGGAGCGGGAAAAACTGCTGTCCTTGTGGAAAGGATAATAAGGAAGATAACCGATCCCGATGATCCCGTGGATATAGACAGGCTGCTGGTGGTCACATTTACCAACGCGGCGGCCACCGAGATGCGGGAAAGGATTGGCGATGCCATCTCAAAGGCCCTCGAAAATGATCCCGAAAACCGCCAGGTCCAGCGCCAGATGACGCTTTTGGGCAAGGCCTGCATCACCACCATCCATTCTTTTTGCCTCGATGTTATTCGCAGCAATTTCCAGCATCTTGACATTGACCCTAACTTCCGCATAGCCGATGAAACAGAAAGCATACTGATGAAACTGGAAGCCCTCAACGAGGTTTTTGAGGATCAGTATGAAAAGGAGGACAACCAGGACTTCCTGGAGCTTCTTGAAAGCTACGGCGGAAACCGTGATGACCAGATCCTGATGGATATGGTGTTCAACCTGTATAATTTTGTCCAGAGCAGCCCCTGGCCCGAATCATGGCTCAAAGAAAAGACCCGGGATCTGTCCCTGGAAGAGGGGACCGATTTTGGAAGCACGCCATGGGGCAAGGTCCTTCTTAATATTGCCCGGATGGAACTTGCAGGGCTAAGGGAAATGGCTGTAAAAGCCCTGTCCATATGCCGTGAAGCCGATGGCCTTGACAAATACATTCCAGTTCTGCAGAAGGATCTTGATCAGATTGTCTCCATGCTTCACCTGGTTCCTGAACCGGAATCCTCCGATGCCCCCGGTATTCCCGAAAAACCGGTATGGGACAAGGTCTTCCGGCTCATCCAGGATATTGAATTCGGCCGGATGCCCGTACTGGGCAAGGATGCGGACAAGGCAGCCCAGGAGAAGGTGAAAAAGCTCCGCGACAAGGTAAAGGCGGGCATTAGAAAGCTGAAAGAGAGGGTCTTTACCGAAGACTCGGGGCAGATCATAAAAGACCTTAACTTAATCTATCCGAAAATGAAGTGCCTTGCCGGCCTGGCAACCGATCTGGCAAAGAAATACAATGAAAAGAAAGCTAAAAAATCCATATTGGATTTCAACGACCTGGAACATCTGTGTCTTGAGATCCTGGCCGAAAGGAACGAGGATGGCAGCCTGATACCCTCCGGGACAGCCGATTCATACAGGGAGCGCTTTGTGGAGATCATGGTGGACGAATACCAGGACAGCAACCAGGTGCAGGAAACCATCATACAAATGATATCCAGGGACCATGTGGGAAAGCCCAACGTATTCATGGTGGGAGATGTCAAGCAGAGCATCTACCGGTTCAGGCAGGCGCGCCCTGAGCTTTTCATGGAAAAGTACAATACCTATTCGATGGAAAAGGGAAGCCCTAACAGGAAGATCCTGCTTTACAGGAACTTCAGAAGCCGAAGGGAAGTTCTTGACGCTGTAAATTTCCTGTTCGGGCAGTTCATGTCGTCGCGCGTAGGTGAACTGGATTACACCAGCGATGAGGCCCTGAATCCCGGAGCTGTCTTCATTGAACCCGACCAAAAGTTTAAAGCGGGCGGGGAGGTTGAATTGCACCTGATACAGACCGGAGCCGGAGATGGGGATACGCGTTCAGAGGCTGATGAGGAAACCGGAAGCGGCGGCGGGGATGAGAATGGGGATGAAGAGATACTGGACAATATCCAGTGCGAGGCAAGGATTGCAGCCCGCCGAATAAAAGAGCTGATGTCCCCTGATGATGAGGGCAGGGTCTTTTCGGTCTGGGATAAGACCAGGGGCGAATACCGCCCTGTTACATACAGGGATATTGTAATCCTTCTTCGCACCACGAAAAACTGGAGCGATGTGTTTACCGAGGAACTGAGATTAATGGGCATCCCGGTTTTTGCCGAAACAGGAAGCGGGTTTTTCATGACCATAGAAGTGCAGGTGGTCCTGTCGCTCCTCCAGATCATAGATAATCCCCTTCAGGATATCCCGCTTCTGTCGGTGCTGCGGTCCCCAATCTTTTCATTCACCACCGATGAGCTGGCCGAAATACGCCTGGCAGACAGGAAAAGCCTGTTCTACCATGCCCTTCGCAAGCTGGCCGGGTCCAATAATGGCAAAACTGCCGCAAAGGCGGCCGATTTTTTGGATAAGCTGGGCAAATGGCGTGAAATGTCCCTCTATATATCCACCGACCAACTGCTCTGGCAACTGTACCAGGAAACCGGATACTACGGTATGGTGGGAGCCATGCCTGCCGGGGAGCAGCGCCAGGCAAACCTGAGGATTCTATACGACCGGGCCAGGCAGTTTGAGAAGACCAGTTATAAAGGGCTCTTCAATTTTATCAGCTTCATTGAAAAGCTGAAGAGCAGCAGGGGCGACATGGGAAGCGCCAGGATCCTCAGCGAGAATGACAATGTGGTGCGGATCATGAGCATACATAAGAGCAAGGGCCTGGAGTTTCCCGTGGTGATCCTTTCGGGCTGCGGCAAGAGGTTTAACTTCCAGGATACGACCAGGAGCATCCTGCTCCACCAGGAGCTGGGGTTCGGGCCTGATGTGGTGGACACTAAGCTGCGGGCTTCATGGCCCTCCGCCGCAAAACTTGCCATCCGGGAAAAGATAAGGAATGAAACCATGTCGGAAGAGATGCGAATCCTCTATGTAGCCCTCACAAGGGCAAGAGAGAAGCTCATCATTACCGGATCGGCCAGGGATATGGCAAAGGCTATGGAAGGCTGGGCGGAAACAGCGGATTCCGATGGTCAAAGGCTTCCGGCATACAAGATGATAAAGGCCGGAACATACCTCGACTGGATGGTGCCTGCCCTGATGAGGCACAGAAACTGCCGAAAGCTTCGGGAGAGCCTGCCGGCCGATTATGATTTAGAAGGCCATTTGCTGGATGACCCGTCGGTCTGGCGGTTTGTGTTCCGCAGCAGGGACCAGATACCCGAAGGCCCTGCCGAAGACGAGGCTGATCAGACCGGGCTTATGCAATGGCTTGAAGAAGAGGACAGCGAAAACGACCTGTGCGAATATGACCGCGAGATTGACAGAAGGCTCGGGTGGGAGTATCCTTACGCTGATCTCGCACAAGTGCAGGCGAAGTTCTCGGTCACCGAACTCAAACGGCGCTTCGATCCGCAGGTCTCCGAGGAGAGGAGCGATCTGCCCGGGTATCTGCCCATAATGGTTAAAAAACCCATGTTCCTGGAAGGCGTGAAGGGCCTTGGCGCCGCTGAAAAGGGCACGGTTATGCATTTTGTCATGCAGCATCTGGACTTTAAAAACCCCGACCTGGATCGGCAGATCGAAGAAATGGTGTCAAAGGATTTTCTCACCGAAATCCAGGCCGGCAGTATCGATACCGACAAGATCAGAAGGTTCCTTGACTCGGGCCTCGGAAGGCGTGTTTTGTCCTGTGAAAGCGTCAGCAGGGAGGTTCCCTTTTATATTGAAATACCCTGCCGTGAACTTTATCCGGATATAGGGGAAGACGCAGGAGATGAAGCCATCTTGCTCCAGGGCGTGATCGACCTGTTCTTTGAAGAACCTGACGGTCTTGTCCTCATCGATTACAAGACCGACCAGGTACCTCCGGGAAAGGAGGACGTGATCAGGAAACGCTACGCGTCGCAGCTCGCATATTACTCCAAAGCCCTTGAAACCCTGACCGGGAAGAGGGTAAAGGAGCGGTATATCTATCTCTTTTCAACCGGAGAAGTAATAGATTTATAATGAGTTCATTCCTGTCATTGCGAGGAGTGAAACGACGAAGCAATCTCGCAAAAGCCGCTCATGATGAGATTGCCGCGCTTCACGTCGTTCCGCTTGCAATGACAATACTGTATGCCATTGCAAGGAGGCTCCTTCCCTGTCATTGCGAGGAGTGAAACGACGA
>JAAYFY010000080.1 GCA_012728015.1 Clostridiaceae bacterium
CGTGCTGTTCAGTCTCTCCTTCAGTCCTCGTCGCAGGAAGTTGTACATGCTCATGCTTGATCTCGCAGGGCCGCCGGCAACGCCGCGTCCGTGCGACTGCCGGCTAAAAACAACATCCGGTTGTTTTCCCCCGCTCGATTCTTCGCATTTCGCATACAACTTCATCTGCTCCTGCGGAGTCATTCGAGACAGAAACAGCACGTCTCTTTTAGGTCAATGCGTACACCATACGGCATTATGGCTTTCTTAGCCGAGATTGCCGTTATACGCCGGTCGGCCTGTCAAGACCGTCAGTTGGTACAGATGAGATTGCTTCGTCACTTTGTTCCTCGCAATGACATTCTGGGGGTGTCATGAAATTGCTTTGTCACTTCAGTTCGGGGCCTCATCGTTGCGCCGGAAAACCGTGTATGTTATGCTAAAGTCGTTACATACTAAGGCAGCAGATGACGCTGCCGGATAATAGGTAAGGCGATGAAGGAAAGGATCTACACCATTCCCATAACCGAGGCGTTTGACCAGGATTCTGAATGCCCCCTGTGCATATGTGAAAAGAAGCTGGAGAGTGACGCCCTGGAATACACCCTCGGCCCATCCATGATGGAACCCGACAGCAGGATTGAAACCAACAGGATGGGCTTTTGCGCGCTTCATTTTACTAAACTGTACAATATGCAGCAAACCCGCCTGGGGCTGGGGCTTGTAATCGAAACCCACCTGGCCGAGCAGAAAGCCGTTATAGAGAAGATGTACCGAAAATACTCGGACCTGATCCAACAGGAAAGCCAGAAGAATTTTTTGGAAAGGGCGGCGGGTCGGCTGTCGGGAAAGGCGGCCGGCACAGCCCGGTTTTCGGAAGAAATGCTCAGCCACCTGGATGCCCTGGAGAAATCCTGCGCCATATGCAGCCGGGTTGGGAACAATATGGACAGGTTCATTGGGACAATCCTCCACCTGTTTTTCAAGGAAAGGGATTTCAGGCAGAAGTTTGAGTCTTCAAAGGGTTTTTGCCTGAAGCACATGAAAGCCTTGATCCGGGGAAGCAAGAACCAACTGGGGCAGGGAAAACAGGCCGAGTTTATAAGAACCCTGCTCCCGCTTCAGATCAGGCACTTGAAACGGATACAGGAAGAGGTCACCCATTTTACCGAAATGTTCGACTACAAAAATCAGGACGGGGACTGGAAGAACTCCAGGGATGCAGTGCCCAGGAGCATTGAGAAGATCTGCGGTCCCTGTGACCTGCAGAAGTGATACATGTATACACGGGAGTTGGATAAAGGATGAAGAAATATACCTACAATGATCTTCTGGACATCATGGCCAGGCTCAGAAGCCCCGGAGGATGTCCCTGGGACAGGGAACAGGACCATAAGACCCTGAAGCGGTATCTGATAGAAGAGACCTATGAGGTCCTTGAAGCCATAGACAAGGAAAACCCGGCCATGCTCTGCGATGAATTGGGAGACCTCCTGCTGCAGGTAGTGTTCCATGCCCAGATCGCTAAGGAAAGCGGCCAGTTTAGCATGGATGATGTAGTCCATGGTGTCAGCAGCAAGATGGTCCATCGCCACCGCCATGTATTCGGGGAGGAAGAGGCCGAAACGCCCGAGGACGTTATAAGGATTTGGGAGGATATAAAGAAGGAGGAGAAGGGGCAGGAAACCCAGACAAAGGTTCTTAAGGGCGTGCCGGGTAACCTCCCGGCGCTGATGAGAAGCTACAAGGTCCAGGAAAAAGCCGCCCGGGTCGGGTTTGACTGGGACAAAGCGGAGGATGCTTTCAAAAAGCTGGAGGAAGAGGTCCAGGAACTGAAGAAGGCTTGCGAGAGCGGGAACCAGGCTGAAATCGAAGAGGAACTGGGTGATCTGCTCTTCGCTGTGGTCAACGTTTCCCGGTTTTACGGGGTGCAGCCTGAGCTTGCCCTTAACGCCACCATCAATAAGTTCATCAAAAGGTTTGAATATATAGAGACCACAAGCGCGAAGCAGGGCAAAAAGCTGGAGGATATGACCCTTGAGGAGATGGATGCCCTGTGGGACGACTGCAAAAGGAAGGAACGGGAAGCTGAGGATTACCATTAATTCTTGAAAGGAGCGGCATGGATGCGTATAGATAAGTTTTTAAAGGTAAGCAGGATCATCAAAAGAAGGACCCTTGCCCAGGAGGCCTGCAACAGGGAAAGAGTACAGATTAACGGCAGGACGGCAAAGCCGGGGACCGAGGTCGGGGCAGGAGATATCGTTGAAATCAGGTTCGGCGAGAACATCACGAAACTCAGGGTGCTAAAGACAGCCGAACATGTGAGAAAAGAAGAGAGCGGTGAAATGTATGAGCTTCTGTAATTATCACAGGAGCTTTTTTAATACAGCCGTAAGCCCGTGCCGACCCCGATGCCGGTAGCATAACCCTGTGAGCCTTCGCATAATATCAAACGACGGCATAGCGGAGCCTTTGTCTTTCGTGTTTATGGGAGGTGCTGTTATGGTTGAAGACCGGAAAGCCTTTGAGCAAAACATTGTCCTCAAGGACAGAAGACGGCTCATGGTTTCAGGGGTACGGCACGTGGAAAGTTTTAACGAGGAATGCATAGTCCTTGATACCGAAAACGGGTTATTGATCATAAGGGGAGCCGGGCTGCACATCAACAAACTGAGCGTGGAAACGTCCGAACTGGATGTGGAGGGCGATATCTGTGCCATGGAATACCTGGACGGGGGAGTACCGCAAAGAAAAGGAGGCTTCTTTTCGGGGCTTTTCAGATAGAAAGGCGGCGCGATGAATGGTCACAAGCGCGGGATATGAGCTGGCTGCGGTTGCGGGCGCCATGGCATGCGGGGTATCGCTGGCATTCCTGTATGACCTCTTCCGCATAAAAAGGAAATTCGTCAGAACGTCGACTGTTTTTATACATATAGAAGACATCCTGTTTTGGCTGATTGCGGCCATCATTGTTTTTCTGGCTTCCTATATCATAAGCGGCGGCGAAACGAGGCTCTATTTCTTCCTGGGGATATTATCAGGCGGGCTTCTCTATTTCATCCTTCTGAGCAGGATCGTGACATGGGCTTTGACAGGGCTTGTCCGGGCGGTTCTGTGGCCCATCGGAAAGATTCTTGGTCTGCTCGCCCCTGTTGTCAGGGCATTGCTGGTGAAAGCAGGAAAGCTGCTGGAAAAGATCCGCGACAGGGCTGCCATCGGGGTCTACCGCGTGGGGGTCGATATCAGGCGTTTTAGAAATGCTATGACTAAGAAATGATAAGCGACGTTACAATTTGGCGGCAGTGTGGTATAATTTTATTGGCGGGTCCGGTTATCAGGCACCGCATGCTGGTTACCAAGGACAAAGCCAGGTGAAGAACGTGGTTGCAAAGCGCAAAAGAAAAAGCGGATGGTGGATATTTCCTCTTCTGGCTGTGGCGGTTGTCTATACAGCCTTTATGTTGTATTCCCAATCCAGGGAGATGTATGCCATCCGTATTGAAATGAAGGAGGTCCAAAAGCGCATTGACCGGGAAAAAGCCCTCAGACAGGAACTCCTTGAACAGAAGGATGAACTGAACAGCGATGAGAGCATAGAAAAGATAGCCCGAGAGAAGCTGGGCATGGTCAAGGACGGGGAAAGGATCTTTGTGGATATCAACCAGTAACAGATAAATAGCATATAAATAAAAGATTCCATCTGTAACAAGCCAAATGGAATCTTTTTTAATACCTTTATACCGTATGGTTTGCCCTGCCCTCCGGACAAGGGCGCTTTACCATATTATCCGCCCTGCCTGGAAACGATTTTGGCCCAGGTGTCCTTAAGGGTTACCGTCCTGTTGAAGACCGGATGTCCGGGGCGGCTGTCCTTGCTGTCCATGCAGAAGTAGCCCATCCTCAGGAACTGGAAACGGTCGCCGGGTTTTGCGTCCCTGAGGGACGTCTCCAGCTTCGCGCCCTTTATGACCACCAGGGATTCAGGATTGATAAAATCCTTGTAGTCCTTGTCATCCGGGATATCATCCGGGTTCTCTATGGTGAACAGCTTGTCATAGAGCCTTACCTCGGCATCAATGGCATGCCTTGCCGATACCCAGTGGATGGTTCCTCTCACCTTACGGCCATCGGGGGACTCCCCTCCGCGGGAGGCGGGGTCATAGACTGCCCGGATCAGCGTTACCCGGCCGTTCTCATCGGTTTCGTACCCTGTGCACTTAATGAAATATGCGTTTTTCAGCCTGACCTCCCCGCCGGGCTTAAGCCTTAAGTACTTGGGAGGAGGGTTTATCTCAAAATCACTGCGCTCAATGTAGATTTCCCTTGAGAAGGGGACCTTGCGGGTTCCTTTTTCGGGCTGTTCAGGGTTGTTTTCGGCATCGAATTCCTCAACCTGGTCCTCGGGGTAATTCTCGATCATAACCTTAACCGGGTCCAAAACCGCCATGACCCGGTCGGCGCGCTTGTTCAGGTCCTCCCGGACGCAGTATTCCAAAAGGCCCCAGTCCACGACGCTCAAGGTCTTGGAAATGCCTATAAGATCAATAAATCTGCGGATGGATTCAGGAGTAAAACCGCGCCTTCTCAGGCCGCACAGGGTGGGCATCCTTGGATCGTCCCATCCATCCACAATGCCCGATTCAACCAGTTCCCTGAGCTTCCTCTTGCTCATAACGGTATAGTTGATGTTGAGCCTCGAAAACTCGTACTGGTGAGGCGGGTTGGGGATCTCCAGCTTCTCCAGGAACCAGTCGTACAGCGGACGATGGTCCGCGTATTCCATGGAGCACAGGGAGTGGGTGATGCCCTCTATGGCGTCCTGGAGAGGATGCGCAAAATCGTACATGGGGTAGATGCACCACTGGGTTCCCGTACGGTGGTGCGGTTCTTTTTTTATCCTGTATATCACGGGATCCCGCATGTTCAGGTTTGGAGAGGCCATATCGATCTTGGCCCTCAGGGTCTTTTCACCGCTTTCAAACTCGCCGTTTCTCATGCGCTCAAAGAGATCGAGGTTCTCCTCAATGCTCCTGTTGCGATAAGGGCTTTCCCTGCCCGGTTCGGTGAGGGTTCCCCGGTATTCGCGCATCTCCTCGTGAGAAAGGTCGTCAACATAGGCCAGTCCTTTTTTAATAAGCTGGACAGCGTATTGATAGATCTGTTCGCTGTAGTCCGAGCCAAAATAGATCCTGTCCCCAAAATCAAAGCCCATCCAGCGGATGTCCTCAATAATGGCGTCCACATACTCCACGTCTTCTTTTGAGGGGTTGGTGTCGTCAAAGCGCAGGTTGCACTTGCCTCCATACTTTTCTGCCATACCAAAATCCACGCACATTGCCTTGGTATGGCCTATATGGAGATAGCCGTTGGGCTCGGGAGGGAAACGGGTGATCACTTCTTTTACCCTTCCGGCTTCAAGATCATTTTCAATGATTTCCTCAATAAAATTCTTCGGTCTTATATCCCTGTCTTCCATACATTTATCCCTGTCCTTCAGAGTTTGATAAAGGGCCTGCCGCCAGGCCTTCTGCCTCAATGGGTATTATAAGCCAATGTATGGATAAAGTAAACATGAGTCAAAGCTTCTCGTTCTCATAATAGGGTATAAGCTGCCGTGTTATCATGGTTCCGATACCCTTGTTGGTGAATATCTCAAGCAGGATACAGTGGGGTATCCTTCCGTCGATGATGTGGGTCCGGCCGACTCCTGCCTCCAGGGCGTGTATACATCCCAGTACCTTGGGGATCATTCCTCCCACAATTGCCTTCTCCTCAATCATCCGGAGCACTTCATCGCTGGTGATGACATGGATGACCTTATCCTCAGATGACTTGACGCCTTCCACATCGGTAAGCAGGATCAGCTTCTCGGCCTTCAGAGCGGCGGCCAGCTCTGCCGCCACGGTATCCGCGTTAACATTATAGCACTGGCCGTTTTTGTCGATACCGACAGGCGCTACTACCGGGATGTATTCGTCATGGGCAAGGATTTCCAGCACCCGGGTGTTGATCTTCGTGATCTTGCCCACAAAGCCCAGGTCCACCTGTTTCCCGTCCACTATCTCGTTATGCTTCTTGCATTCAAGGAGCATTCCGTCGATTCCGCACAGACCGATTGCCTTGCCGCCTTTCTGGTTGATCAGGGAAACGATTTCCTTGTTGGTTTTACCCACCAGGACCATCCGGGCAACTTCCATGGTTTCACTGTCTGTTTTTCGAAGGCCGTTTACAAACTCGGACTTTACCCCGAATTTCTTAAGGGCTTTGGTTATATCGGGGCCTCCGCCGTGGACAACAACGGGATTGAGCCCAATGTACTTCAAAAGGGTGATATCCTCCATAACCGAGTTTTTCAGGTTTTCGTTGATCATGGCGTTTCCGCCGTACTTGATCACCACCGTTTTACCGGCAAGAGCCTGGATATATGGAAGGGCCTCAACCAGTATCCCGGCCTTCTTAATGATTTCAGTGTAGTCAAACATAGTTATCCTCCAAAATACTCCATCCCGGATGGATTTATAAGTAGATCCCGACGGCCGAAAGCCCCTCGGTTTCATCAAAACCCGCCATGATATTCAACGCCTGGACAGCCTGGCCGGCAGACCCCTTGCCCATATTATCCAGGGCCGACAGCACTGTGAGCCGGTTTAAGCGTTCATCCAGGTTCACGCTGATGTCTATGCGGTTGGATCCGGTTACAAACTTCGTTTCCGGCAGGGTTCCCGGGGGAAGTATCCGCACGAAGGGCTCGCCTTTATAGAATTCCCGGTACGCGTCCAAAATATGGTCATAGGGGACAGGTTTTATCAGGTTCATGTAAATCGTGGCCAGCATGCCCCTTTTCATGGGTGCCAGGTGGGGCGTAAAAGAAACCTCAACCTCTTTGCCGGCCAGGAGGGACAGCTCCTGCTCGATCTCAGGGGTATGCCTGTGGTTTATGATGCTGTAGGCCTTGAAATTCTCATCGGTTTCGCAATAGGAGTAGGGAAGTTCGCTCCTGCGCCCCGCTCCCGATACGCCCGACACAGCGTCGATTATGATACTATCGGTGTCAACCAGCCCGTTTTTCAGGGCAGGGGCAATGGCCAGGATGGAGCAGGTAGGGTAGCATCCCGGATCTCCTATAAGGGAGGCGTTCCTTATTTTATCCCGGTAAAGCTCGGGAAGCCCGTAGACCGACTTTTCAAGGAGTTCTGGCGCGCCATGGACCAGCTTGTATGCCTTTTCATAGGTACTCCGGTCCCTGAACCGGAAATCTGCGCTATGGTCAATAACCCTCTTCCCGTTTTCAACAAGTTTTCGGGTAATATCGGTTGAAACTCCGTGGGGAAGCGCGGTTATAAAGAAATCGGCCTTCTCGCAAAGGGCATCGATGTCAAGCTTGTCGCATACCTGGTCAAAGGTGCCCCTGAAGGCGGGGTATATATCCGAAAACAGCCGCCCTGAAAAGCTGTTTGAAACCACGGTGGCCAATTTTATATCCTTTCTCCGGTGAAGCAGCCGGACCAGTTCGGCGCCCACATAGCCGGTGGCGCCAATAATACCTACTTTTATCACAGGACATTCCTCCCCGGTTAATGTACTAAAAAGGTCAGAAGAAGATAACATGTATAATAAAAATGATGTCTTCTCATGCTTCGGGGCGGACCTGGCAGGGTCCCCGACAACTTATAATTATACAATATCAATGCATAAAAATTCAATACCATTTTTCATGTTTTGTATTTTAGACCTTCCTGGCCTTTTTGGTTGTTTTTCCTTATGCAAAGTAGCCAAATGCGAATTTTTATTTTTGTAAAAAAGATATGTAGTTTAATTATTACAGTCGTGTTACATTGTTTGTATGTGTCAGAAAGGCACAATACATAATAGGAGGTTTTTTTAATGGCAAGTGTAAAGCTTGTAAACGTCAGCAAGATATTCCCCGGCGGTGTGAAAGCTGTTAGCGACTTCAACATCGAAATAGAAGATAAGGAATTTATCATTCTTGTTGGACCATCAGGCTGCGGGAAGACTACAACCCTCAGAATGATTGCCGGCCTGGAGGAGGTTACCGAGGGTGAATTATACATAGGGGACAAGCTTTGTAATGATGTTGCCCCCAAGGACAGGGACATCGCAATGGTGTTCCAGAACTATGCCCTGTATCCCCACATGTCGGTATTCGACAATATGGCCTTCGGTCTTAAACTGAGAAAGACACCGAAGGATGAAATCAAGAGAAGGGTGCACGAGGCAGCCAGAATTCTGAACATTGAGCATCTCCTCGACAGAAAGCCCAAGGCTCTTTCCGGCGGTCAGAGACAGCGTGTTGCCCTGGGCCGCGCGATCGTTCGTGAGCCGAAGGTGTTCCTCATGGACGAGCCGCTTTCCAACCTGGACGCCAAGCTCAGAGTCCAGATGAGAACCGAGATCAGCAAACTACATCTGAAACTCAATACCACCTTCATCTACGTTACCCATGACCAGACCGAGGCTATGACCATGGGTACACGTATCGTTGTTATGAAGGATGGTTTCATCCAGCAGATAGATAGTCCCCAGAAGCTTTATGACGAGCCCGCCAACCTGTTCGTCGCAGGATTTATCGGAAGTCCGCAGATGAACTTTGGCAATGCCGTTGTGCAAAAGGACGACGACAACAAGCTCAGCCTCGTATTCGGCGAATACAAGCTGGCTCTTACCCCTAAGAAGTCCGCCGAGCTTGAAAAGCAGGGCTATATTGGCAAGGAAGTCGTGTTCGGCATCCGTCCCGAGAATATCCATGAAGAAGATGAAGCAGGTATTCTGGGTAACCTTGCCAGCGTGCCTCTCACGGCGAATGTTGAGGTTACTGAGCGGCTTGGTTCAGAGACCCTTCTCTATGTGGTCATCAACGATACCAGCTTTACCGCTCGTGTCAGCCCGAAATCAAAGGCACAGCCCGAAGAAAAAATCAACCTTTTATTCGATACGGCCCGCCTTCACGTTTTCGACAAGGAAACAGAAAAAGCAATCGTTCACTAAACCAGCAAAGCGTAAAAGGGCCGCTTCCTTTGGGAGCGGCCTTTTTTGCCGGGTTCCAGCATGCCGAAAACTGACCGAAAACCGTTTGGAGGCGCATGTATGGGGGAATAACTATATGAGGCGGCTTTTTTTGGGAACCATAATATGTTTTCCAGGTTGCCTTAAAGTTGCAGGAGGGATAGAGTTTGCGTGTTGTGGGCTTTACAGGCCCCAGCGGGACAGGCAAGAGCCACCGGGCTTTATGGGTGTCCCGGGAGAACGGATTGGATTATATTATAGACGATGGTCTTCTGATCTTCGGGAATGTTGTGGTTGCCGGGAAATCGGCGAAGAAAGCCCCTTCGAAGATCGGCTCCATCAGGGTTGCCCTTTTCCAGGATGAGGACCACAGGGAGGAAGTAAAAAAGGCCATAAGGGAGCGGAAGCCTCAAGGAATCCTGATTCTTGGCACATCGGGCAAAATGATCAGCAAGATCGCGGAAGTGCTGGAGCTGGGCGAGATCCAGGAATGGATAACCATAGAAGATGTGGCTACTCCCCTTGAGATTGAGCAGGCAGTGAATACCAGGGTCAGGCAGGGAAAGCATGTGATCCCCGTTCCTGCCATGGAGATAAAAAAGCAATTCTCAGGGTATTTCCTGGACCCGCTGCAGCTATTCAAGAGGAAGGGGAAGGCCGAGTTCCAGAAGATCGGGGAGAAATCCGTGGTTCGCCCTACCTTCAGTTATTATGGGAAATACAGCATATCGGACTATGCCATTTACCAGCTTATAAACCATATTATCGTGTCAATGGCTGAAATGGAGAAGATAACGAGGTTCCGGTGCAACAACACCCCAGACGGCCTGTTTGTTGATATGGACGTTGTAATGGTTTTTGGTTATAATTTAGTGGATGCCCTAAAGAAGGCACAGGATGCCATCAGCAGGGAGCTTGACCGTTTCGCGGGGATTAACCTGAACAGGCTCGCCATCAATGTGAAGACCCTTGTCATCTCCAAGTCATATCATTAATTCCTGGTTAATGGAGGAATAACCGTGCTGAAGACCGGAGAAAACCACAAAGTGGATCTGGCAGACCTTGAGGACGAAGAAATCATACACCGTATACGCAACGGCTGCAAAAGATGCATGGAGTACCTGATTGAGAAGTACAAGCCCCTTGTCCGGGCTAAATCCAGGTCTTATTTCCTTGTGGGCGCCGACCGGGAAGACATAGTGCAGGAGGGCATGATCGGCTTGTTTAAGGCCATCCGCGATTACAAGGACGACAGGAGCATACCCTTTAAGATGTTTGCCGAGATGTGCATTACCCGCCAGATCATAACCGCTGTAAAAACCGCCACAAGGCAGAAGCATATTCCCCTTAATTCTTATATTTCCCTGAACAAACGGATGTATGACGGGGATTCGGATAAAACGCTGGTTGAAATGCTCCATGGGGTATCCATCACCGATCCGGAGGAACTGTTCATCTCAAAGGAAGGCTACAGCGACATAGAGCAAAAAATGCTGGGATTATTAAGCCCGTTTGAAAAGCAGGTTCTAAGCATGTATCTGAGCGGTACGGCCTACCAGGATATTGCCCGCCAGCTCAAAAGGCCTGTGAAATCCATTGATAACGCCCTCCAGAGGTTAAAGAAGAAAA
>JAAYFY010000081.1 GCA_012728015.1 Clostridiaceae bacterium
GCCAACAGCCTAACATGCCATGTACTCATCGTCAACAGCTTTCGCGGCATAAACGCTTAGGCTATTGTCTCATTAGCTACCGTTTGATGACCGAGGTAATTTACACACTAATTTGGACTTGACTCTCCTGACTGCCCCGTTGTATTATTCTCTATATAATATTTAGTATAATTCCCGATAGAAGAAATGTACCCATCCGTAATACCTTCTCCGACGCATAATTGTCTGAATACCCGGTTTGAAGCCCTCAAAAAACCATGCCGCATATTCGGCCAGTCAGGCAATATGCTATATTAGCTGGAAATAAACATATCCGGGGTCGGCTTCAAATGAGAATGATGAAAACAGACGCTGTTTTCGAGGGCGGCGGCGTCAGGGCCATAGCATTTGCGGGTGCCGTATGCTGCTTTGAGGACCATGGCTACAAGTGGCAAAGGATCGCGGGAACCTCAGCGGGTTCCATTGTGGCGGCATTGCTGGCTGTTGGCTATACAGGCAGGGAACTTAAGGAGATCATTGAAGACGTTGATTACCGGAAGTTTATGGACAAGGACAGGGTCCAGTCGGTGCCATTGGTGGGAGGCCTTTTGGGCCTTATCGTACATAAAGGCATCCATTGCGGGAATTGCCTGGAACAGTGGATAGGAAGCCTGCTTCAGGCAAAGGGCAGGACGAGATTCAGGGATATAAGTGAAAAAAGGCAGTCAAGGCTTAAAATAATAGCCGCTGACGTTACACAGAAAGAAATCCTGATCCTCCCGGACGGTCTTGCCAGGTATGGCATCGACCCGATGGACTTTGAGATTTCCAGGGCTGTCAGGATGAGTGCCAGCATCCCCTTTTACTTTAATCCCGTGCCCCTGTCATACCGGCGCGGAAAAAGTCTGATAGTTGACGGGGGTATCCTGAGTAATTTCCCTATCTGGCTGTTTGATGTCAAAGGGATACCTCGCTGGCCGACCATAGGGTTCAGGCTCGTCGGCGGCAAGCCGGGGCAGAAGGGGCAATGCAGAAAAGGCGTCCTCTCATATACGTTGGATATAGCTGAAACGATTATCGACAGGAACGATGAAATGTACCTGAACGACAAGGATGCGGTCAGGACCATCTCTATACCGGCCTTTGGAATTAAGGCCACCAGGTTCGATCTCTCCCGGGAAGAAAGCCGGAAACTTTATGAAAGTGGATATAATAAGGCAAAAGAGTTTATCGGCTCCTGGGACTTTGAAAGCTACATCCGCAGGTACAGAAGAAGGTGACCAGCGGGCTGTCCCGGATGGAACAGCCCGCTGGTATACAAGTTATTTTTCGGTCACCACTTATCTTACCTGTATATCAGTTAATCTTGAATATCCTGATGGCATCCTCCAGTTTCCTGGCATCCTCCTCCAGAACCATCGCAGCCTGGCGCAGCCTCTCAACCGAATCTATCTGGTTTTGCGCCGTGGCGTTTACTTCCTGTGTTGACGCCGATGTTTCCTGTATTACGGCAGAGATATTCTGAACCGCGTTCAGCGTATCCTCCTTGGCCGTTTCAATATCCTTAAGCCGTTCCAGGATGTCGTTGAGATTGCTTGCCAAGTCATTAATATGATCGCTTATATTGTTAAAGACGCTTACTGTCTTTGTCAAGGCCTCAACCTGGGAAGCCACTATGCTCTCTGCTTTCTCCGCCGTATTCACGGTTTCCTGGTTAAGCCGCTCGATGACCTTCACAGTATCCCTGATATGCTTTGCGGCATTCAGGCTTTGTTCGGCCAGCTTCCTGATTTCTTCGGCAACCACCGCGAATCCTCGTCCTGCTTCGCCTGCCCTTGCAGCCTCTATTGAAGCATTAAGGGAAAGCAGGTTGGTCTGGGAAGCTATGCTGTCAATCACGTTTACAAAGCCTTCGATGGTCTTGGACTGCACCTTGAATTCGTGGATCTTCCTGATGACATCCTGGGTTATCTCGGAGGTCGCTTTCGATTTATTGCTCAGTTCCCCGATAATGTACAGCCCTTCATTCGCGACATTCTGAGTATCGCCGGCGATCTGTCCGATTTCGTTTGTATTGCTGTAAACCTGGTTGATCTGGTCAGACAGGTTGGACATCTGGACCAGGCACTTTTCAGCATCTTCAGACTGCTGGATGATTCCCTGCCCGATTTCATCAATAGCGCCGGATATACCCTTGGTGGCATCCAGCAGTTCGCTGGCGGTACCGGCAAGTCCTTCAGCTGAACTGCTCACTGTACCGCTTACCTGCTGTACTTCACCGATAAGGGTACGCATGTATTCCATCATATCGGTTATTCCACTGCACAAGGTATAGAATTCATCGTTCCTGCCCATATCCAGTTCGGTGGTCAGGTCGCCCCTGGCAGCCTGGGCTATGGATTGATTCATGGATTTGATCCTTCTGGTGATATCACCTGTAATGAGGAATACGATCAATACTGCCAGGACACATGAGACCGTCACGAATGCAATGCTCAGCGCCCGGATGCCGCTTACCTTGGCCAGGATGGTGCTTTTTGGAATCAGAGCGCAGACAGCCCCGTCAACACTACTAAACTTGCTGAACAGGAACATATAATCCTCACCATCGAATTTCTCATAAGAATAACCGCTGAGTTCCTCTGCCTCCATTGCGCTCTGGTAATACGGCAATTCGGTAAATATTGTTTCAGTCCCTTCAATGGACAATGTTTCCCTTCCATCCCCTGTGATGAATCCCAGGATACTTCCTTCACCCAAGTCATACTCCGAGAACATTTTCTTTATCTGGTCCCTGGAAACATCGGTTATGAAAAAGCCCCGGCCTATACCTATCTTCCGGATAAGGGAAGTGGCATACTTGTCCTTGCTGTAAACACCTGATTTTGGCATGATCTCATCCAGCACGGTATGGTCTCCCCTCCATAGGAAGTGGACCTTCTTTTCCTTGAATTCCTGGTTGATGTCGGATTTGGCTATAGCATCATACAGGTGATGGTTTATAGCTCCCGATGTAGACATACAAACTCCGTTAATACCAATCAGGTGAATATTGGATATAAAACTGTTGGCGATGACGTTCATGGATATCCTGTCATAGACATCATCGTAGGACTTGCTGTTGGCTATGGCCTCGTCAAAACTCAAATCGAAAAAACTCTTGAAATTAGTATCGTTTGTTATCTCCATAGCGGTTTTATCTATCATGGTCAGGCCGAAATTCATAAACCGGGCTATAGCGTCGATGGTGTTATGGGTGCTTGCCTCATGATTACTGATTATGGCACTTTCAGTACGTTTATATGACACTACTCCGTAAACGGCCAGCAAAACTATGGGAACAACCAGGCCAATGGTAAGCCTGTATTTGATACTGTTCAACTTACCTAAAAGGCGACCCCCGCTTTTGGCAGCCGATGCAGGTCCGGATGCCTTTTTGGCTTTAGCAGGACGAGACGCATTATTTGCATCTGTACGGCGGGATGGCTTTCTTGAGAAAACCTTGCGGAACAAGGACTGAAAAAAGTTCTTGATCTTGCTCAAAACCCCGGCAAGACCTGTTAGCCACTTTTCCCATTTCTTTTTCATGATGACCCCCCATATAGCTTTTTGGAAAGAATAATATCTTATTATCAATTATTATATACCCATTAATGACAAAATGTATCCATCAATACCGCTTTTTTGTCGTATCATTCATAAACAGGCCGGATTCCGGCCGTATGGATCACGCGTATGGTTGTACAGGGAATCTAAGAACCATTCTCCTCAGGCATGTATATGATATTAGTAAAGGATTGTCCGAAGCTATTAACTATTAAGGGGGATTCAGATGGAAGATTATATCATCAATCCGGAGTTCAGGCCCAACTGCCGGGCATGCGAGGAGTATGACCATTTCCAACCCGAAGTTTCCTGGCCTGAAGCGATGTACGATATGAAAAACAGAATAACCGGCGGCAGCCCGAAATGCCAGGAATGCATATGCCAGTATAACCGACTGGAGGAAGCGCGCTTCTGGTCCAGAATAATGGCGGAGCATGCGCTGTTCATCAAGCTGGGCTTGCCGGCGGACCAGCAAAAACTAAGGGAAGAGGCACAGTTTTTCACAGAGCTTTTCAGCGACCTGAACAAGAGGCTTAACAAGGTCAGCAGGCTGGAAGGTGATCTGTTGAGGGATTTGATTGATGCCGTAAAAGCGATCATCGAGTTTAAAGCCAGGCTGCTTAGGCTGATTATCCAATGCAGGAAAGAACCCGGCAGCAACTATCCTCTCCTTCTCGACCATATCAGGAGGGAAGCCATGCGCTTTCTGGACCTTCTGGAAACGAAGATACCCGGAAAAGTTCTGGATTTGTTGCTGCAGCAGGAAGTGTTCTGGCTACGCATCATGAAAGAGCATATAGAATTTGTAATACACCTGCTTGATCCGACCGAAAGGGAACTGATACAACAGGCCGTGCAGTTCAAAAAAACCTTCTCGCGCCTGCTTGAAACAGCGCGTGACCTGATGTCCATGAATAAGGTCAACCCAAAGAACTTCAGTACAGCCATCCGGTTTACACAGGATGTTATAAGAAACACAACGCAGCTTCGCGACTTCAAGGCGGCGGCATTTGAACTTGCAACTATGTGCCAGCTGCTGGGCATTATTTCCACTCCCCTGCTTCTGGATCATATCAGGCGCGAAGCCGACAAGTTCCTCAGTGAGCTGGGAGTTCTGCTGCCAGAAGCCATAAGGTGCAATTCGGATTTGAAAAAGTAAGGACTGTCGTTGACCCCATCATGTCATTGCGAGCGAAGCGTCAGCGGAGCGCGGCAATCTCTTCCTGAACCGCTTTTGCAAGATTGGCCGTTCGGCTGCGCTCTCGCAATGACAGTCATAGAAGACCTTGCTGATTTATGACAGGACAGGGATTTCCGGCTGTCTATCTCCTGTCCTCTTCCCTGATGAATGATTCCATCCGCTGCCTGGTTTCATCCGAGAGCTTGTCCTTAAGGGAATCCCTTTTTGGGATCTGGTTTTCCCGGAATGTCCGAAGAACCCCTTCATTAGTCCTGATAAGTTCCTCGAGAAGATCATTGGCCGACCATATTGCGCAGCCGGCGCCCCGGATGATAACCTGCTGCAGGTGGTCCGAGGTGGCAACGGTAATATCGTATTTGCGCTGATTGTCGTGGGCAAACCTTTCAATATACTGGTCCGCTGTCTGCGCTTTGCGGGTATACACCACATGGATGTTATGGTAGTCCAGAACATCCTCCTTATGCCTTTCCACGCGGTAAGCGTCAAACACGGCAATGATCCGGCAATTCTTAACACCCCGGTACTTGCTAAGCTCATCCAGCAGTTTTGTCCTTGCGGCATCCATATCCTCTTCCGCAAGCTTTTTGAGTTCAGGCCACGCATGGATTATATTATAGCCGTCCACAAGAAGGTATTCTTCCCTGGGCTCTTTTGGCCCGCCAGTATATGAAGGAGGCTCGGCCAAGCCTTCGGAGGCCGTTTCGGGTCTGTGCCATACGCTCTTTTTCCCCTGGTTGGCAAAGAAGGTCCTTTGAAAGATCCTGTCAACCTCTTCGGAATCGATCCATTTCTCTCTTTTTTGCTCCGCAACGGCTCCACCCGTACTCTCCGGCAATCTTCTTTCGGATTTCAGATAGCTTTCAATATGCATGTATTCCTTTACTTTATCCCAGCTGACAAGAAAGCCGGCGCCATTGGAACAGAAAACAGAACCGGCCGGATTTTCGGCATCACGTTCGGGATCGTACCCGATCATCTCTATGACTTCTTCAGCGTTATGGCATGGACCGTATCCGACAATCTGGCACATGAGCCGCCCGATTCCTTTGGTATAGGCCGACACATCCTTTTGGTAGTTTCTCATGGCGGCAACAGGAGCGCTCCCTTCCAGGACTGCTATCCCGTCCCGGATACGGGTAATTCGGCTTGTCCCGTGCATCTTTTCAATGTCGGACATGGCGCGCCCCACCATGTTTTCCGGCAGCTCCAGTTGGAATGAATAGTAGGGCTCAAGCAGTACCGATTCGGCCTCCATCAGGCCCTGGCGAACCGCGCGCCAGGCAGCCTCCCTGAAGTCATCGCCCTGTGTGTGCTTTACATGGGCCCGTCCCGATACAAGGGTGATTTTTATATCTGTGACCGGTGACCCTGTAAGGACGCCTATATGCTCCTTTTCCTTCAGATGGGACATAATTAGATTCTTCCAGTTCCTGGCGAGCACATCATCGCCGCACTCCACCGCGTACCGAAGGCCGCTGCCCCTCTCGCCAGGCTCCATTAGAAGATGCACCTCGGCATAATGCCTTAATGGCTCAAAATGCCCCACGCCTTCCACCACGCTGGCAATGGTCTCTTTATAAAGGATTCGCCCTGAATCAAAGGATATCACTAACCCGAACCGGCTTTGCATGAGACTTTTCAATATTTCAAGCTGAACTTCGCCCATGATCTGCACCCGGATCTCTTCCAGCTTCTCGTCCCATACGACGCGAAGCTCAGGATCTTCCTCCTCAACCTGGCGCAGTTTTGGAAGTATGACCTTAGGATCACAACCCTCAGGAGGAATAACCTGATAGGTAAGTACAGGCTCCAGCACAGGTCTTCCCGAAGTCTCTTCCCCTCCCAGTCCATCCCCCGGCCTTGACCGGGTAAGCCCGGCAACCGCGCATACCGTGCCGGCATCCGCTTTGCTTACCGCCCTGTATTTCCGGCCTGAATAGATCCTGATCTGGTTGACCTTCTCTTCCCAGGTACCATTGGATAAAACATCCCTTACCTTGAGTCTTCCACCGGTTATCTTCATATGGGTAAGGCGGTTTCCTTTTTCATCCCTGCTGATCTTGAATACCTTTGCGCGGAATTCCTGCGGATATACCGGCGCGGTGGCATAATCCGTCAGTCCGCGTATAAAGGCTTCAACGCCTTCCAGCCTCAACGCAGAGCCAAAAAAACACGGGAACAGCCTGCGCCACCTTATGGCTTCTTTTATTTGATGGGTATCAATTCTCCCTGCCATAAGATAGGTTTCCATCAGGCCTTCATCGCACATGGCCAGCTGCTCGAAAAAGGCTGCCGTCCCTGCCTGGCCAAAGTCAACACAGCCCTCGTCCAGCTGGTTTTTCAGCATGTTCATCAGTTGATCCCTACCGAATCTTTCCAGGTCCATCTTGTTGATAAAGATGAAGGCCGGTATCCCATACATAGCCAGAAGCCGCCACAGGGTCCTGGTATGCCCCTGCACGCCATCGGCCCCGCTTACCACGAGGATGGCATAATCCAGCACCTGGAGCGTCCGCTCCATTTCAGCGGAGAAATCCACATGCCCAGGGGTATCAAGAAGGGTGATCTGAAAATCACCCGCTTCAAACACGGCCTGCTTGGAGAAGATGGTGTACATAATCAAAGAAGGGTTTATGGAGAAACCCTGGTTGGACTGGGCAGGGAAAATAAGGATATCGTCGTGCTTGAAGCCGATCTTGGCAAATCCACAATGTCCTGCCTGTTCCAGAATGAGTTCCCCGAAAGGTATTTTGAAATGGGCATCGCGGAAGCAAATATGGTTTCCTTTGCCGCTGGCCTTTCACTCACAGGCAAGATCGCTTTTGCAAACTCTTTTGCCGTGTTCGCGTCGGGCCGCACCTTTGACCAGATACGGCAGGGTATCTGCATAGGCAGTCTGAATGTCAAGATTATAGGATCCAGTGCCGGCTTCTCTGATTTCGGAGATGGCGCAACCCACCAATCTGTCGAGGATATTGCCATCATGCGTGCCATCCCCAACATGACGGTGATAGCTCCCTGTGATGGAATAGAAACCAGAAAAGCGGTCAGGGCCATTACCGAATACAACGGTCCTGTTTACATGAGGCTGAGCAGAAACGATCTTGAGGACATATACCCTGAGGATCAGGAGTTTATAATCGGCAAACCAGTTGTATTGAAGGATGGAACCGATATTGCCGTTTTCGCAGCGGGAACCATGGTGGGACCTGCGCTTGAGGCCGCTGCGAAGCTTGAGAAGGAAGGGATATCGGCGAGGGTCGTTAACGTCAGCACATTAAAGCCCCTGGATGAAAACGCCATCATCGACCTTGCAAAAGACATGAAAGGGGTCGTAACCGCCGAGGAGCACAGCTACATAGGCGGGCTTGCCAGCGCGGTTTCCTATGCACTGAGAAACACCCCGGTACCATTAGAGGCAGTGGCGATAAACGACGTATTCGGACAGTCGGCTGAAAACCATCAGCAGCTTCTTGACTATTACGGGCTGAACAGTGAAAGCATAATCCAAAAGACCAGGCTTATATTGGGTAAAGCATAAGTCCCGGTCATGCATGGGGTATTGCCTGATGTAAAACATAGGGCGGTTTCGTATCCTCTCACAGCAGAGTACCGAACCGTCCTCTATCTTTTCACCTGAGAACAATATCATATTTTGCCCTGGTGCTGTCCATGGATAATTCCACAGGGGTGCCCTTTTACATGGGAACGACCATACTGACCGTGGAAATCGCATATCTGAATGCCCGGTTATTGGCCAAACCCGATAACCCTGGCTTATTTTCAGCCTGGAACATCAGGAATAGAAAGACAGGGGGATACTCCCGCATTCTGACACCTCGGCACAAACGTTCCGGGAATATGTCCATGGATTGCAGGCAACAATAAAACTCGGATCAGGAGTGAGAGAATAAGCTTACTGTTGGAGGAGACTGATGATCGGCATATTAATGGGACTTTTGGCCGGAGTCCTTATGAGCGTCCAGGGTGTATTCAACACCCGGCTTATGGATTCGTCCAATATGTGGACAACAAACACATGGGTACATTTTGCCGCCTTTATTACCAGCATCGCAGTGTGGTACTTTGCTGGCCGGGAGAACTTGTTAGCCGTTTTCAGCGTTGACAACAAGCTATACCTGTTCGGCGGCGTTATCGGCGCATTCATCACGTACACGGTCATAAAAAGCATATCGGGCCTGGGGCCCGCATACGCGACAATGCTCATCCTGCTGGCACAGCTTGTGGCTTCATGTCTCATCGAATTTCTCGGCCTTTTCGGCACCGAAAAGACATGCTTCGAATGGAGCAAACTGATTGGTGCCGCCCTGATGGTTGCAGGGATTATAGTCTTCCAAAGATAAAAAAGCGTCAGGGGTTGTGAATCCACCCCCCTGACGCCTCAGCACGCAAAGAGTCATCGCATTATCGTAGCGGTAAACCCGTATTCTATAACGTTTTTCTGGTCAATCAGGCCACTTTCACCGTAAACAGGCTCGTATACAATTTTTGCTGTTTCACCGGGGCTCATCACGCGGGGCAGATGGATGTACAGCTTTCCATCCTCAACGCTGAAACGTATATCATCAATCCTTGTTCCATCTATTTCTACTGTAATGAATGAATTGATATCCCCTTTCCAGCCCGAGAGCCTGTCGGTCATTATAATCTGGATGGTGTCCGAAGCGGGCAGCATCAGGGTTTTGAGCCATCCCGAAAAGGCTGCCTCAAAATCAATGGTAAACTGTGCCAGAGCGTTACCGTTCAAATCCTTCAGATAGTTCACCCTGTCTGCGGTTTTGATTCTCATATTGCCGTCAAAACCAATGCTGTTGTCCGATATCAACCGCACCGTTACATAGTTACTGAAAACGGCTGATATCTCATAATCCCTGCCGTTCACAAGATTGTTGCCGCCCGCAATCAGCATGAGATCGCTTCCCGCCTGGGCAAGATCAGCCTCGCCAAGGGGCTGAAGCTCCTCTGAAAAGTGCAGGACGAGATAATTCTCCCAGGAATCCGCATAAAGGTAATCTGCAACCCAGCCATTCTGCTTTTCGATATCTGTAGGTGTTCCATTGTCCCCATCGTCCCTGAGTTTCGGCGCGATCCTGTCGGCAACAGGATATGCCTTCCTGTAATCCTTATTCAGGGTCTGACCATAGGTATTCACAGACTCATTTCCCACAACATAGACATAAACCTGCGGATTCAGGTCATTGGACAGCTTTTCTCCAAGAGTTAAAGTGACAACGGTATTCCTGCTGCTGTTCAGTCTTGCTTCAACCTTTGTGATCTTTATTGGTTTCAGGTCTGTGCGGAGGCTTCCCCGGCTGTCGGTGATGTCGCTGCTCGTGGTGATAAGGAGATCGTCTGCTTTAAAATCCTTAAAATTGCCTTTAACCGTTATGGCGATCCTGTCGGGCTCAACAGCCTCGGCCTTGTCTATCCCTACTTCTTTCGGCATCTCAGGGATTTCAAAGCCAGCGGCGGCAACCTGTTCTTCGGTGAGGAACCCGACATCGGCGAGGTACTGGATAAATGGTCTTCCGTCGGCATTTATGCCGTTTTTGCAGGCGCCGTAGAGGATTCCGGCAGCGTCATCACGGGTAAGAGCAGTCTTGCCGCCCAGTTCCCTGACTTGAGCTTCATTTATAACACCGCATTTAACAGCTTCTGAAACAGCGTTTCCGGTTCCAACTTCGGAATAACCCATGCCGATCTTTAAAACCCAGACCAGGAATGATGTTCCCGAAACCTCCTGCAACGGTGCGAACTTTACCTTGGGGAGGATACTCGCGTCAACACCTGTGGTAAAGTTGTTCTTAACAGCATAGGCAGCCCATTTCCTTCCGTATGGAGGGATCTGGTCCGCGTCTGTTACGTTTTTAAGTATAGTGGCAACCTCGGTATCCGACATGGCATCTACTTCATCTTTCAGGCCTGCTGCCTTTATCGCGAAAATAAGGCCCTGGATCCTGTTGACCCGGTCTCCAAGACCCATGCCTTCCATAAGCTTAAGGTCGTTTAGAATTTTTGCTTCGGCTTCATACCTGAAACCGGCGGCCAGTGACGGGAATGCAAAGATCGCTGCTATCACCGCGAAAATGGTAATTGCCGCAAGAGCTCTCTTAAGGCTTTTCATGGTTACATTCCTCCTGTATTGGTATTTGAAACAGCCAGCAATAAAAAACCGGATTACTCAAAAAAACCATGGCAATCCTCTTTGCTGCCTCCCCGCTCAATATCATCGAAGCAAGGCTTTAGTCATTATACCAAATACAGGTGCATTTTGCCAATAGATTAATCCTGCGCTCCTATTGCATCGAAGAGCTTCAGAACATCATCGGCATGGACCGGACGGCTTATGTAATAGCCCTGTATCTCATCGCAGCCATGCTGCCTCAGGAATTCAAACTGGTCTTCATACTCAACACCCTCCGCCACGACTTTGAGCCCCAGCGTTTGCGAAAGGTGGATCATACCCTTAACCAGTGTCTGTTCTTTTTCGCTCCTGAACAGGTTGCTTATGAAACTCCTGTCTATTTTGATGCGGTTTACGGGCATATGATTCAGCCTGCTCAGTGAAGAGTATTCAGTACCGAAGTCATCTATGGATATTTCTATCCCAAGGTTCCTCAATTCTTCCAGTATATTCAGGATATTGTCAGATTCCTTCACAGCAACGGTCTCTGTAATCTCCAGGTCAAGATATTCAGGCTCCAGTCCGGTTTCCCTGAGTATGTCCTCTACTATAGAAACAAACCTTGAATTACGCAGTTGGAGTACGGACACATTGACAGATATATGCACCGGGGGCAGTCCCATATCGAGCCAGGCCTTTGCCTGGTTGCAAGCCGTCCTCAGGACCCATTCACCTATCGGGTTGATCAATCCTGTCTGCTCAGCCAGCGGGATAAATACTCCCGGGCTTATAAGCCCGTGCTCAGGCTGGTTCCAACGCACCAATGCCTCCATGCACAGGATCTCGCCGGTCATGGCCGATACCATGGGCTGATAATGCAAAACCAGTTCGTTATTGTCTATGGCCCGGTATAGTTTGTTGGAAAGCTCATGCTTTATAACGACCTCTTTCTTCATTTCCTCAGTACACAGACAATACTGGCCTTTACCCTTGGCTTTAGCCTCGTACATGGCAATATCGGCGTTCTTAATCAGGGTGTCGGCATCATCACCATCATAGGGATATACTGCAATGCCGACGCTGGCGGACACATAGACCTCCTGGTTGCGCAGTGTAAATGGCGTCTTGAAAATGCTGATAACCTTATCAGCTATTGTGTGGACATCATTTATGTTCCTGATATGATGGGCCATAATCAGGAACTCATCACCGCCGAAGCGTGACACCGTATCAGATTTGCGCATTGATGAGGTAAGTTTTTCGGCGACCTGGACGATAAGTTCGTCGCCGCCCTCATAACCGATCGTATCATTGACATTCTTGAAGTGGTCCAGATCCAGCAACACTACAGCAATAATCTCGCTTTTGCGCTCCGCGAGCATAACAGCCTGGTTCAGACGGTCCTTGAAAAGCGTACGGTTAGGAAGCCCGGTCAGCATATCATAAAACGCCATATAGTTAATCTGCTTCTCCTGCTGTATCCTCTCAATTGTTCCGGCTATAATATTTGTAATGATCATCAGGCTGTTCTTGTCGATGGTACTCCAGGCTTTATTCTCAGTAACCGACTGCAGCACCAGGCACCCGTATACATTGTTGTTATTCTCGATGGGCAGTATCAGCAGCGACTTGACATGCTCGCCCCGGATCTGCGCTATTTCGTTATACACATCCGATGGAAGGTCATTCGTATCGAATATCTCCAGGATACTGTCCTCTGAAAACATGCGCCGAAGGTGCGGGTAACCGTTCAGGCAGATTTCCATGGGGCTTTCTATGTACCGCTGCCCATTTGTCCATGAATATGAGCAGGTCATTGTATCCTTCCCGTTGTTGAACAGGTAAATGAACACGCCTTCAGCCTTCAGGAACTCGCTTATCCTGCGCAGCGTTTCATTTGTAACCTCATCAAAGCCCTTCTCTCCAACGCTGATATATCTAGTGGAAATCTCCGCCACCATCTCCTGGAAGCTGATTTGATACGCGTTTTCAATCAGCTTAAACCGAAAAACATTCATAACGAATAATGCAATCCATATGGCTATCACGCTAAGGCCTATCCTGCCTACATGGTCCGTGGCATCAATAGTCAACAGTGTACTGGGTTTCAGGAGAAAAACAGCCAGCTGCGTAAGCATGACCGAAGTTGCCGCGGCAATCTGTATAATCCTGCTTACCATGGCAATGGACATGATAAGGAAAACAAACCCCAAGGCCCAGACGGTCACGCTCGCAAACTCGATGAAATTCAACGTGAGAATGGGTATAAGGATAAAGAACGCGGCCGCGTATATAAAATCCTTGAGCTTGGCGCTCTTGCAAAGCCTCTCAATCATCACCAGGGCGATGCCGGTTATTACCATGAAAGCGCTGAACAGGAGTGTTGATAATATGTTCTTATGCTCCGAGATAAAATACATTGTAATGATATTCAAAATACTGGCGGCAAAAAGGGAGCTTGCCAGATAATGTATCACCCTTGACCTGATCTGGGCGCCGAACAGCAGCGAATCAGCCGCACTTCTCCTGTTGTAAAGCAGGCCATATCTCTGCATGGCATAAGAAAATGACGCCACAGGGATCAGCATTACGATTGGGGCCAGCTGAGGTATCCTTATGGAGAATACATTATTTACAACGCTCTCGGTAAAGGCTCCTATGATGAGAGTGATAAAGAATACCCTCATGATAATGCTTGACTGTTTCTTTTTATTTTTGCTGCTCTCGGTCTTTCCCCATTTCCATACAAGATATATGCCCGTCAGGCAATATGTCAGATAATACAGGATAAAGAACCAATCCCACAAGTTTTTTATGGAAACGTTGACCCAGCCCATTGGCGTATATACCAGGTTAAACTGCTGCGGATTGAGCCACGGGATATAGGTAAACACCAGAATGCAGACTGCTGCCGGAAGATACAGCAGAACATATTTCCACCACCTGTTAAGCAGGGAGTTCCTTCCGCTCAGGGCAATCAAAAAATGGAGCAGGATACTGAAAAACATTCCCCATCCGATGGCAGCAAATCTTCTCCAGAAGAGGCATATCGATATATCGGGCGCGGATATGGCCATCGCAAATCCGAATGACCAAATGGTCAGAGAAATCGTAAGAGCAAAGAATATACGGTTCGTTTTGGCTACAGGATTTGTATAGAACGTATATATACCCAGAAATAAACTCACTATGCAAATTGCGCTGAAGCATATCGAAAACAGAAGAGGTACGCTTATCATTATGCCTCCCATAATATACACATTTACACACAATATATATATAGTCAAAATTTCGGAATGTTGAAATCATTCCGCTATTCACTATATACCCAGTATTCATTCGCAATAAATCGACACGGGATATACGAAAATAAATATCGAAACATGGCAAAGGTCATTTATATCTCCCCGGGAACTTGCGCGGCATTATGTTACGGCCATAAGGGGCCTGAGCTATGAATGGTGTATCAGGAATACCGACTTCGACCTGAAGGCACAGGCCCTGGCACATATCGGGTTATTGCTTGACGACATTAAGTCAAGGTGAACGGGCTGGGAATAACGGCCCGCCGCTGTGGGTGATTGACATGATCATACCTCTGGGAACACGGCTATGCTCCTTTCCAGTATACCCTTCATGTATGCTATCAGGACTCCATAATTGGTTATGGGCACATGCTGGTCCACAGCGCTCCCTGTACGGTGCTTCATCTCCCTTTCGTTTAGCATGCAGCCCCCGCAGTGGACTACCAGTTTATACCCCGTAAGGATCTCCGGGAATTCGGTACCCGATGTGAACCTGAACTCAAGTTGCTTTTTGGTATACTCCTTTATCCAGCGCGGCAGCTTGACCGTGCCTATATCCTCGCACTGCCTGTGATGGGTACAGCCCTCCGATATGAGAACAGTATCCCCGTCCTGGAGCTTATCCAGCGCTCTTGCCCCTTTCACTGCTGTTTTAAGGTTCCCCTTATACCTTGTAAATAGGATGGAAAATGAGGTCAGGAAAACATCCCCAGGGGTTATGGCCGAAACCCTTTCAAACACCTGGCTGTCGGTAATGATCAGCCTTGGCTTTTCGCCCAGTTTTTCAAGGGTTTCACGGTATTCTGTGTCCTTAACCGCTATGGCAACAGCACCTGCATCCAGGATATCGCGGATGGTCTGCTGCTGGGGCAGTATAAGCCTGCCTTTTGGGGCGCTGCTGTCGATGGGGACCACAAGCACCACAAGATCCATGGGGCTTAAAAGGTCGCCCACCAGCCTGCGTTCGGGTTCTGCGGCAGAGGCTATGGCCGCGATTTTTTCCTTCAGTTGGTTTACACCATAACCGGTTTTCGCGCTGACATGGATCTCGTGACCGATTTCAGACCCTTCGTCTTCCTTAAGATCCGACTTGTTATAAACAATGATATACGGAATCGCTCTTTTTTCAAACAGTTGGATGAGTTCTTCATCTTCATCGGTTTTGCCTACACAGGAGTCTATGACCAGTACGGCTATGTCGGTCTTGCTTAGCACCTGGCGGGTCTTCCTTATTCGAAGCTCACCCAGCGCCCCCTCATCATCAATCCCCGGTGTGTCGATTATCACAACCGGGCCAAGGGGCAGAAGCTCCATAGCCTTGTATACCGGATCGGTGGTTGTGCCCTTAATGTCGGAAACAACAGCAAGCTCCTGGCCTGTCACGGCATTTACCAGGCTTGATTTTCCCGAGTTCCTCTTTCCGAAAAAGCCTATATGTATACGGTTTGCCGATGGTGTGGCATTAAATCCCATAACGCTTCCTCCTAAAACCTGAAGTCGCGGCTTCCGCTGCTGATCTTCACGAGGTTTTCCTCCAGTATCCTTCTTACCTTGTCATTGGGAACCGTTTTTATCTCATCCTGTATGAGCCTCTCGCCCACAGCCCTGGTTCCGGGTGACGCATAGTCCTCCAGGTATTCCTTCAGCGTCATGAGGGCGTTGGGGTGGCAGCAGTTCTGGATCTGCCCTGTTTTGGCAAGTCTCATGAACCTGTCCCCGGTCCTGCCTTCCCTGTAGCAGGCTGTGCAGAAGCTGGGGACATAACCAAGCTCCATCAGCCATTTGACCACTTCGTCAAGGGTCCTCGTGTCATACACGTCAAACTGGGCGGTATTCTCGTCTTCAGCCTCGGGCTCTGAGTATCCGCCCACGCTTGTTTTGGACCCGCCGCTGATTTGGGAAACTCCGAGGCGCAGCAGGCGCTCCCTGGTCGCCTTACTCTCCCTTGTCGATACGATCATTCCCGTATAGGGAACGGCAATGCGGATGCAGGCCACAATTTTTGCAAAGGTATCATCATCCACACCGTTTTTGAATTCCGACGGATCGATATCATCAGCCGGACGAACCCTCGGCACGCTTATGGTATGCGGGCCGACACCGAATACCGCTTCAAGGTGCTCCGCGTGCATCAGCAGGGCGGCAAACTCATAGCGGTAGTTTTCAAGTCCGAACAAGACTCCCAAGCCCACATCATCAATGCCGCCAAGCATAGCTCTGTCCATTGCCTCGGTGTGATAGGCATAATCATGCTTGGGGCCTGTGGGATGCAGCTTTTCATAGCTCTCCTTATGGTAGGTCTCCTGAAAGAGTATATATGTACCGATCCCGGCATCTTTAA
>JAAYFY010000011.1 GCA_012728015.1 Clostridiaceae bacterium
ACATCATCGCTATATTTTGGTCCATAACTTATCAGTCACAATATCACCAAATGCAGGTTCTTTCTCGTCTCACAAAATCTGTGGAATTTTCTTTTGCAAAGTGGAATTTACTTTTTCAATTGACCCCGATTATTACGGGGCAGGGTTTACTCTCCCTGCCCCTTGGCTTTTCAGCCTGATGTCTTAGTCTTCATACGCATGGATCTCCACCAGTGCCACAGGTTTGCGGCGATGAACACCGAGGAGTATGTTCCCGCTATGCACCCGATGACCAGCGATAAACTGAACCCCATCAGGGAAGCGATATTATTCACAGTCGCAAAGATATACAGCGTTATAACGGCAATCAGGGTTGTCACGGTTGTATTGACAGTCCTCGAGAGGGTCTGCCAGAAGCTGACGTTGACTATGGTCGCCATGTCGGATTTCTGCATGATCCGGGCATTCTCGCGTATCCTGTCATATATGATGATGGTGTCATTAATGGAATAGCCTATGATGGTAAGGATGGCTGCTATGAACACATCGTTGAAGGGAATCCTGAATGCCACGTATACTCCCAGCATCATGAGACAGTCGTGGATCAGGGCTATAACCGCGCTGACCGCCGCCGAAAGACCGCTCATTATGCTGAAACGCCATGCTATATAGATAAGGATCAGAACCGAAGATATTAGCACGGCCAAAAGGCCCTTGCTCAGCGTTTCCCTGCCTATGGAAGGCTCTATGCTGGCCACCTCGTTGTTAGGGCTGCCCAGTATTACCGGGAACCCCTCATTGACCAGAGTATCCTCCACAAGTTGTTCCTCATCAGGTGTCAGAGGGGTTTCGCTGGCCACGTCAATTCTTAGCATGATGCTCTTCTTTGCTGCACCCTGGCTTCCGGACACGGTTTCCATCACGCTGGTATTTACCTTTTTGTTCAAGGCCTGTTCCAGCTTTACGGCCGCCAGGTTGGCGTCAACCATCTGCCCGCATTCGATGGACATGCGGGTACCGCCCCGGAACGTGATGTCCAGCACCGCGCCGTTTATGATATACAACGACAGGAAGACCAGCAGGATAGCGATGCTAATGGTGAAAAATATCTTTCTGTTCTTAACGAAATCAAACTTAATCATGCTTGTCATGCATCGGCGCCCCCTTCCCTGACCCCGTAGTTTTTCTTTTTACGGGCAAACCCGAAAGCGGTTATATTTCTTGTAAGCGCTTTTGTGATGGAAACGGCGGTAATAAAGCTCAGTATAACGCCAAGCCCCAGGGTCACGCCAAAGCCCTTTACAGGCCCGGTGCCCAAAATATACAGCACTACAGCAACGATAATAGTGGTTATGTTGGAGTCCATTATGGCCACAAAGGCACGCTTGAATCCGGTCTCAATGGATGCCCGGAGGGTCTTGCCTTCTCGAAGTTCCTCCTTGATGCGCTCAAAGATGATCACGTTGGCATCAACCCCCATGCCCATGGAAAGGATGATGCCCCCGATGCCAGGAAGGGTTACCGAAATACCGGTATTTGCAAGGAACAGGATCTGCAGGGCTACCAGCGCCGAGAGCGCGATTGACGCAAGGAGCCCCGGAAGCCTGTAGTAAAGAATCATGAACAGGCAGACCAGCGCGAAGGCCACAATACCCGCCCTAACAGCCACATCAAGTGCTCCCTGTCCGAGCTGGGCGCTTATGGCGTCCACACTGACCGGTTTCAACGGCACCGGCAGGGCGCCGAAACGTATCTTGTCGGCCAGCGCCTTCGCTTCCTCCAGGCTGAAGTCGCCCTCTATAAAGAACTTGCTGGTATTGATGGTTGTCCTGACATAGGGCGCGGAAATGCATTCATCATCTATGAATATCCCTATATGATGGCCGACCAGGCGGCCTGTCGCCTCGGCGAATTTATCGACGCCGGAATCCTTCAGCTCAAGATCAACATTATAATAGCCGGTTTGGGGATGCTGGGACTGGGAAGCGGTTTTTATGTCCTCCCCGTCCAGGATTATTGCCCCGGTTGCCGGAATCTGGTTTAAGGGCAGCATGGCATCCGCATCGCTTACCTCCCGGAATGTAAGTCGGCCGGTACTTCCCAGCTCATCCAAGGCTTCCCTCGGGTCAAACCTGGTTTCATTCTGGGCCCAGGGAATATCTATTATGATACGGTTATTGGTAGCATCCACGTTTATGTTCTTATCAAAGATGCCCTGCGCGTCAAGGCGAAGCTCCATGATGCTTCGCGCGCTGGCAAGGTCCTCTGCCACATCACGTCCCTGTGTGCCTTCGGGATAATCGGGGATCATGATGGCGCTGATACCGCCGCGGATATCAATGCCGGTCCTGATCTCATTCGCCCCCTTTATAATCCTTGAGTTTTCCGGCCCAAGCCCAAAAAAGGCCAGATAACACAGGAGGGCGATGAAGGCCAACATGGCGAAAAATTTAAAAGCCCTGCTGTCTTTCATTGGAGGTTCCTCCCAATCTTTATACTTGGTTATTTCAAGCCGTCCAGGTAATTATAATGCTTATTATTCCTGGCAGTCAACTTTTTCCCTTCCACCAGATCTTCCTATAAAAAAGCCGCCGGTATTACCGCGCTTCCTTCGCCTTTATCCAGAGGGCGCACTCGATCCGCTTTTTCTCGAGTTCACATCCGACCCTGTAGGGTTTTTTAATGTCCCGGTTGAATTTCCACGCGTTGGCCGCACATCCCCCGCTGCAATAGTATTTTGCCCAGCACGCCCGGCATTCCGGCTTTTCATATACATTTGAATTACAGAACTCCTCCCTCTCGGGATTGCCGGAGAACCCTTTGAATACCGATCCCAACAGGAACCTTGGCTGGCCGACGAACTGGTGGCACGGGTAGATGTCGCCCTCGGGCGTGACAGCCAGGTACTCGGTTCCCGAGCCACATCCCCTCAGCCTTTTGGCTATGCAGGGCCCGCCCTCAAGATCCAGCATGAAGTGGAAGAAATTGAACCACCTGCCGCTGGCCCTTCTCTCGGCATAAATCTTTGCCAGCCGTTTGTACTCAGCGCATGCCCGAGGTATGTCCTCTTCCCTTATATCAAGACCTGAATCAGCCGAGGCCACCACCGGTTCTACCGAGATCTGTTCAAAACCCTCGTCGGCCAGATGCAGGACATCCTCGCCAAAATCAAGGTTGTTGCGGGTAAAGGTGCCTCTCACATAGTAGTTTTCATGTCCGCGTTCCTCAACCATGGTTTTGGCAAGGGGCAGTATCCTGTCATAGCAGCCCGTGCCGTCCAGTCTTTGCCTCATGGCGTCGTTGACCTCTTTACGGCCGTCAATGCTGAGTACCACATTGTCCATGTGTTCATTTATAAAGTCACGCTTGTCCTTATCCAGAAGAAGGACATTGGTGGTTATGGTAAAGCGGAAATTCTTTTTGCAGTCGCGCTCCCTTGTCCTGGCATAGTGAACTATCCCCTTTACCACATCAAAATTCATGAGGGGTTCTCCGCCAAAGAAATCCACTTCAAGGTTCCGCCTGTTCCCGGAGTTTTCAATAAGAAAATCTATCGCCCTCATGCCTACCTCAAGGCTCATCAGGGAGCGTTCTCCCAAATATTCACCCGTCCCTGCAAAGCAGTATTTGCACCTCAAGTTGCAGTCATGGGCTATGTGGAGGCAAAGGGCTTTTACAACGGTATTCCTGGTCCACTGGGGAAGGTGCTCCTCATATATATCCCCGGAAAAAAGCAGACCTTCGCTGATAAGGGTCCGGATCTCATCAACCGCTTCCCGGATCTCCCTCTCAGGAAATTCCTCTCTGAGTTTTGAAATCTTCTCTTCTTCCAGCCTTCCGTCCTGGCCAAAACACTTCAGCACCCTGAAGGCCGTGTCATCAAAAACATGTACGGCGCCGCTGCTGACATCCAGGACCAGGTTTGTGCCGTACATGCTGTATGCGTGTATCATGATAACCAACTTCCCTGGACAGCCGGTAAGAACGCGCATTTGCCCCTGCGCCTCTGCCTTCGGAATAACCGGCAGGCAGATCCGGTCTGGCAATCCCGCGGACCCGGCCTTCCACAACAATAGAAGGGCATCAAGCCCTTCTTGTTAAGGTTTTCCTATTTTATTCCTTTTCACATTTCTGATTGGCAACGGTACAAGACGTCTTGCAAGCCGATTGACAGGATGTCTGGCATTCACCGCAGCCCGCCTTTTTAATATCGCGGTTCAGAGTTTTTCCATTGATGGTTTTAATATGCTTCATCGTTACTCCTCCTCATCCGGTTTAATTCCACCTTATTATAGCATATGGCTTATGATGTGCAAGTAAAGAAACAAAACCTTCACCGGTTAAGTCCACGGTATACGCCTGGCGGTTAAACGAAGGCTCGCCCGCAACAAACCAGTATGAACTTATGAATCTCTCCTTCCAGCCCGCCCTTTACGCCGAAATACTCGTCCTAATCCATTTTATACACTATATAACCCGATGCCTCCAGAATAAGAGGTATATTGCGCACCTGCATGAAGTCGAGTTCTTCAAAGGAAGGCTCCTGGTTGAACCGGCGCGTCACCTCCGCAAGCCTTTCCCATGGGACCAGGCAGGCGTGGCGTTTATTGGCCGGATCTTTCGCCTTTGCGGCACCCGCTGTATCCGAAAGTTCCCATGTGGTCCAGCCGCTTGCGAAAAAAAATGCATTCCAGCGCAGGTGCTCCTGCCTGGCAAGGTTCTCAAGTCGAATGCCCTGAAGGTATTCCTCCAGCCTGACAGGCTGCTTGCCGCTTTTTCCCGCCTCAGCCATATCCAGGCCCAAAAGCCTGAGCTTGGTCCTTATATTCATTGCGGCGGAACGGTTGGATTCCCTGGTAAACTCATCCAACTCAAACCAGTTATCCGCCGGTTCCACATGGTAGATCCTGTTGAACAGGGCATTCATGGTCCGTGCCATTTTATCCATGCTTTCATTGATAATGATGGATTCGGTGAATATGTCGCTTATTCTCCCGAAAAAGCGTATGCCTGGAGGCAAGTCATTCTCCTGGTAATAGAAGAGCTTTTCCGCCTCCGATATCTGCACGGCAATGACGACAGGCCTTCTGACGCTGTTTCGCCGCAGGAGTCTTTGTATCTCCAGCGCGGTCTCCATGCTCTGCCTGTCATCATCAAGACATACGGCTATATAGTTTATTTCATTAATATTCTGCAGTATCAGGTCGAAAAATTCGCTGCTTCCGGGGTCAGCCTGCACGAACTGTATAGAATAATTGCTTTTTATACCGCTGTACCGGTTGTTAAACGTGCCCTCCCTTCGGTTCATGGAGCTGTCGGTGACGATGGCCCGGAACTGTCCGCCGTAAAACTGACCGCTATAAAGGATTTTTCTCAACACCTCAACACCCATCCGCCCGAAACCGGCCAGGAACAGCGTGAAGTCCGAATGGACCCTTGCTTCGCGGGTATCCAGCTCCATTGTCTCATATACAGGACAGGTATTAATGAGCTGCCTTGCCGCCAGATCCGGTATGCTGAAAACCCGGAAATCTATCTTAACCCGGTTTTCTTTCCTGGTTCTGTCAATGATTTGTCCCGTATTCTCAGAGGAGGAGTGTATGTAAATGGTCAGGTTCTCAGCAGGGGTCCTGTCCTTTTTGATATTCTGGATCAGCCTGATAGCCGCCTGGATATTGATGTTCTCCTGGTCCGACAACAGGAAGAAATGAAGGGGCTTCTGGTAAAACCGGGCGGGAAACTTCAGCCGTTTAAGGCTCTCCACCTCCCTGAAATTCCTGTCAATCAGTATGCACTGGTTCTCGCGGATCTTCTTGACCAGCACCTCTTCCTCCTCGCTGCTCTGTTTCAGCCCCTCAATGACAATGATACAGCGGTTGGTGCCATTCTCTCTCAGGTTTCGGATCAGATGGTATGCGTATTCGTTCAAACCGCAGAAAACATAGGTCTCGGATGACCGTGAAAACAGAAGCTGTATTCGGGATATGATATGCAGCCCAAACAGGGACAGCAGGGTGAGAACCGTTATCATCAAGCCCATTGCGTGGACCAGGTGGAACGATATGGCATAAATTGCGTTGCTCCTGAGTATCTCGCTGATTTCCCCAAAATCATTCTCCAGTATAAAAATCCTGCATGTCGAAAAAAGGGCCCTGAGGGCAATGGCAGCCGCATCCGCCGAAACCTCTCCCTGTAAGGGCGATGTCCCCTGTATCACATGATCGGGCAAATATCCGATGATATACAGAACCAGACCGCTGAAAAAGGTTACTATCGCAAGGGGAATTTTGATCCTCTCGTAGATATCCCTGTACCTGGCAACGACCAGGCAGCTTAAGATAATGATACCAAGGGATAGCAGAACCGATGTCATAGTTATGGGAAACAGCATGGTAAATTTCCTCCCGGTGTATATTTCCTCAAACCGTAAATTCATGATTTTAGCATACTATGCCTGCCATAGTTAATACTTTCTTCCAAGGCCTGAGGATATGTCCGCGGCAGACCTTCAACAGATAACTGGACATGCCTGGCGTTCCCGGTATATTACCAATTACCGGGACATCTGCAGACCGGCAGCAGCTTATTGGGCTGTTATCTCTTTATATGGCAAAGGCCATGTTATGTACCTACTTGCTCTTTGTCTGTACAATCCCCCGGATCATCAGGCCAATGCCCGCAGCGACGCAGGCAAACATCAGAATTGTAATATACAGGGTAGTCGGTTTGAAATAAATCTGCAGGCCCATCAGCAGGCCCGCGAGAATTGTTACAAGACCCGCGCCAATGAGTATCCATCCCAGTACCTGCCTTTTCATGGCAAACAGCAGGATCACGCCTATAATAACCGGAAGAAGCAGCAGGCCGAATGGCGGATTGTAGCCGGCGAAAAACCATCCAAGGCTGAATCCTGTCCTTACAATAGTGTTCTGGTAGATTAAAAACAAACCTAAAATAAAAAACGCCAGTCCTGACAAAAAGCTTTTCATAAAAGATTCGCTCCAATCAATCGGTATTGGGTTTTATTGTCATTTAGCTATCATACTATCAAAACATACGCGTAAAGTCTACCGGGGTGATCAATCCTTCTTGAGGCCAGGCTCTTCATGTGTGCTTGATATATAATTCCTGTCAATGGTAATAACCGAATTGTATTGCGGATTGCAGCGCTTGATGGCCTTGCGGATCCGGTGGATAAGCTCTTCATTGTCAGCCCTGCAGGAAGGGGGCACCGTCACCTCAAAGATCAATTTGGTATGGCTCTTTCCGAAAACAGCCCTAAAATCGTGCATGGAAAGGTCCGGATCTATATCTTTCAAAATGCTTTCCACATCCCCTTTAACCTGGTCAAGCCGATCGTCGCCGGTTACAACAGGATCGATATGGATGACCATGTGGATATCCATCCCGGTGCTGAAGTCCTTTTCGATGTGGTCAATGAGATGATGGATATCAAGGATATCGCTGTCTGCCGGCACCTCGGCGTGCACCGTCGCAAAGCACCGGTCAGGCCCGTAGTTGTGTATGACAAGGTCATGGAACCCTATTACGCCTTTATAACTTTTCAGCTTATCCTCTATCTTTTTGACCAGCTCTTTATCCGGTGCTTCCCCCAAAAGGGGATTCAGGGTTTTCCGGATAAGGCCTGTACCCGAAATGATGATGAATAAGGCTACGCCAATGCCCATATAGCCGTCCACCTGGATGCCGGTAAGACCCGCAAATACTGTTGCCGCAAGGACAGCTCCGGTAGAAGCCACGTCATTGACGCTGTCCGCCGATGCGGCTTCTAAGGCCGTGGAATTGATTCTTCTTCCCATCTTCCTGTAGAAAAGGCCCAGCCACAGCTTGGCAGCCATGGCCAGGACGAGTACGGCGGTGACAACCCAGCTGAACTTTATGGGAGCCGGATTTATGATCTTGTCTATGGAAGATCTGATGAGTTCCAGGCCAAGCAGGAATATGATGATGGAAACTATGAAACCTGAAATATACTCTATCCGGGCATGGCCATACGGGTGTTCCTTGTCCGCCGGTTTCGCCGACAGCTTGAACCCGATAAGGGTGATAACAGATGATCCCGCGTCGGAAATATTGTTGAAGGCGTCAGCCGTTATGGCGATGCTTTGTGCCAGGATGCCGATAACCAGTTTTGCGCAGAACAAAATAATGTTACAGAATATCCCCGTCCATGAGGAGACCCGGCCATAACTTCGCCTGACCGCCGGGTCGGCAGTGTTTTCATGATCCCTGATAAATAGGCGGATGATCAGGTTTGTCATATCAAAATCCCTCTGAACTCACTTGCGGTACCCCGCCAGTTCAAAGGCCTTTCTCAGTGTTTTGTCATATTCCATACTATTATTCATGTCACCGTTGCTATCCCGTTTCTGTACCAGTACAAGGAAATCCTTGCAGGTCCTCATTAACCGTCAAGCCCATTTTTCATCTGCCATGCTCAATCAGGGCCGTTCAAACTGCCCGAACCGTGTGCCTTCACATACCATCCATTCCGATACTTCTCCATGATAGCATGATAGTTTGTTTTCCAGTCTATCACATAAACAAGCATTGTTCCAGATACTGGATGCCGCACTCCATTCCGACCGCAGATATGGCTTAAGCATTTCGGTGCCTTGATTTCCTGGTCGAATTCCTGATCAGCTTTACTATTTCAACAATGGGGATCATCGAGAAGGATAGTCCCAGCACAACCATCCACTGGCCTGCGGTTAAGGGAACTACGCGGAAGACCCTGTTCAGGAACGGCATGAATATGACAGAAAGCTGGAGGGCTGCTGAAACCGCAAAAGCGCCCAGTATCCAGGGATTTGAGAAGAACCCGATCCTGAAGACAGAATCATCGGCGGACCTTGTGTTGACGGAGTGAAAAAGCTGTATGAGCCCCAGCGATACAAAAGCCATGGTGGTGGCGGTTTCCGGCGAATACTGTTTGCCAATGATGTAGGCAAGTAGAACCAGGCAGCCTTCCAGGATTCCCTGGTAGATTACATTGAAGCCCACACCCTCTGCAAAGAAGCTGCTTTTAGGATCACGCGGCGGCTTTTTCATAACACCCGGCTCAGCCCTTTCCATGCCCAGTGCCAGCGCAGGAAGCGTGTCTGTGACCAGGTTGATCCAGAGGATATGGATCGGGTACAGCAGATGTTCACTGAAAACGGCGGGCAGCATGGTGGCGATAAACAGGGTGAATACCTCGCCAAGGTTGCAGGAGAGCAGGAACTGTACAGTCTTTCTGATATTGCCGTATATCCTCCGCCCCTCCTCAACCGCATGGACGATGGTGGCAAAGTTATCATCGGCCAGTACCATGTTGGACACATTCTTGGAAACCTCGGTGCCTGTGATGCCCATACCAACGCCGATATCCGCCGATTTCAGGGCGGGAGCGTCGTTCACGCCGTCCCCTGTCATTGCTACGATCTTACCCTTATTCTTCCACGCCCTGACGATCCGGACCTTATGCTCGGGTGAAACCCTGGCGTAAACAGAATAGCGGTCCACGCTCCCTTGGAACTCCTCTTCAGACATGGCGTTAAGCTGGCTTCCTGTAATGACCTCACCGTTGTCCCGCGCGATCCCCAGCTCACGGGCAATGGCCGCCGCGGTATCCTTATGGTCCCCGGTAATCATAATGGGACGGATACCGGCCTGTTTACACAACTCAACGGCCTCCTTCGCCTCGTCCCTCGGTGGATCTATCATCCCCACAAGGCCGGTAAAGATCAGCTGGCTTTCAATGGACTCGGGTGTGAGGATCTCGGGAACGCTGTCCAGGTATTTGTATGCCACCGCCAAAACCCTTAAGGCGTTATCCGCCATCTCCTTGTTCGCCCTCCCAATGGCGGCTGTATCATCGTCGGTCAGCGGCCTCACCGCGCCGCCGGCCAGAACATGTGAACACCTTCCGATCAGGACATCTGGGGCACCCTTTGTAACCGATATAAAACCGTTATCAGTCCAGTGGATCGTGGTCATCAGCTTCCTGTCCGAATCGAATGGCAGTTCGGCAACACGTGGATTCTTCTTTTCTGTTTCCTCCATGGAAAAACCCATCTTTGCGCCGTATTCCACCAGGGCAGTCTCGGTGGGGTCTCCGATGACCTTTGTTTTATCCTCCTTTTTGTCCAGCCTGGAATCGTTGCACATCATGATGGAGCCGGCAAAAAGCCTGAAGTCCTCATCATCAGCGTTTGCCCTGTCGGCATCCATAAGACCGTCGTTTATATATATCTTCTTAACTGTCATTTTGTTCTGGGTAAGGGTCCCGGTCTTGTCAGAGCAGATAATCTGGGTGCACCCCAGGGTTTCGACAGCCGACAGCTTTCTTATGATGGCGTTTCTCTTTGCCATCTTTTGAACGCCTATTGCCAGCACGATAGTCACCACGGCCACAAGGCCCTCGGGTATGGCCGCCACGGCCAGGCTCACCGCCGTCATGAAAATATCCAGGGTCTCCCTGCCCTGTAGCATGCCCGCCCCAAAGATAACCAGGCATATAAGCAGCACACCGATGCTCAGTATCTTGCTCATTTCGACAAGCTTTTTCTGAAGCGGGGTTTGGGATGCCTCGAAGGCGGCAAGGTGACCGGCTATCTTTCCCACTTCGGTCCCCATGCCGGTATGGGTGACGATTCCTGCCCCTCTTCCATAGGTCACCGAGCTGCCCGCATAGGCCATGTTTTTTCTGTCTCCGATAACCAGCTCCTCTTCCTGAAGCGGATCTGTAATCTTCTCAACCGGAACCGACTCACCCGTCAGCGCGGCTTCCTCTATCTTTAGGCTTGCGCTTTCCAACAGCCGCATATCCGCCGGGATGATATCCCCTGCCTCAATGAGGACAATATCACCGGGGACGAGCTTCCCGGTTTGAATCTGTTTCACATTACCCGCGCGTTTCACCTTTACATGCGGGGAGGATATCTTTTTCAGCGCAGCCAGCGCCTTTTCAGCCTTGCTCTCCTGGACGACGCCCAGCACCGCGTTCATAATCACAACAAAAAGAATGATAGCGGCATCCGTCAGTTCCCTTGCTATGGCCGCCGAAACAAATGCCGCGATTATAAGAACTATGACCATAAAATTTTTGAACTGTTCCAGAAACATCATGATAATGCTTCTTTTGCCGCTCTCTTCCAGCTCATTCGGGCCGTATTCCTCCAGCCTCTTTTCCGCTTCGGAATCGGTCAGACCTTCCGGGCTGGATTGAAAGTGCCTTATCACTTCCTCCCTGTCCATAACATGATAGGACATCTCTTTTCTCATCGCTGCCTCCAGTATCAGATTATTATTAATCTATCCCGAATAGTTCCCGTAAATGCCTTTACTTAGTGTAACCCATGTAAATCCGGCAATCAAGGGTATATATAGCTTACTATTATTTATTTGATTTAAAAAGTGAGCCCGGAGAACCGTCCCCGTGGTTTATTTTTTGTAGCCGCGGCTACCGATACCCTTTGGCTTTGCCATTATAATGGCATTGCAAGGAAAAC
>JAAYFY010000082.1 GCA_012728015.1 Clostridiaceae bacterium
GATGCCGACGATGTTTTTGGAACTGTGGAAGGAAGCACATATACCAATGAATTCTTCGGTTTTTCTATGGCCATACCGGAGGGATGGTATATCGCTTCCAGGGAAGAGTTTGCTCAACTCATGGAAACAACGGAGGAGTTTTTGGAAAGTGACTTCGAGGATGCCAGAGCCATCCTGGAGTCACAAGAAATTATTCCGTTGCTGTTTGCCGCTGTAAACGACCCGTTTACCTACCAGGGAACCAATCCGAATATAAACATCATGGCCCAGAATATTTCCAAATATGCCAGCCTGATCAAGGATGCCAGAAGTTTTCTTAATATACAGATTCAAGGCATGAAAGCCCAGGGTATGGATATGACCTTCGAAGATGTTGAAGTCATCAATATTGATGGGAAAGAGGTTGCAAGGGTAAATGGAGTGCAGACATTCGCCGGCATTGACATCAACCAAACCCTGTGTGTCTTCTTGCACGATGGTTTTGCGGTGTTATTTGCCCTTTCAAGCTTCAGCGAGGAAGAAGCGAGGCAGCTTGAAGACGTGATAAGCGGCGTGACCTTCAGGTGATATAGGTTGAAATGAGACGGAGGCTGTCTTAAGACAGCCTCTTTTACGTCTTGAGAAAGCTTCTTTTCTAATTATTCTTTGATTTCCACCGATACTGGCCCTTCCAGCAGGGTGATCTCCTTTGCCCCGGAACAGGCCATGAAATCCTTTTTACTGCTGTCGAACCAGGGGATGAATCTCTTTTCCAGCCGGATGGATAGATGTTCAAGCCCGGTCTTCCGGGAGAGCCCGCGCTCCGATATATGCTTTCTGATCCCGTTGAGGATAGCTTTTACGGCCTCTCCGAATTCCAGCAGATCCCTGTTAAGACGGCTGTCCTCCATCCAAAGCGCCTGGTGGATGGAACGCTCCTTCTCATGCCGCCTGAAGCAGCTCTGCCAGATTTCCTCGGTGATGAAAGGAACATAGATGGCGTACAGCTTCAGGATCGCCGAAAGGCCGTAATACAGGGCATACTGCGCGGAGGACCTCGCTTTTTCCCCATGGACCTCGGGCTTGTACAGCCGGTCCTTGACAAGCTCAAGGTAATTATCGCAAAAGTCTTTCCAGAAAAGGATGTCAACCTCGGACCTGGCGGCACCGACCTCGTAGCGGGTCAGCAAGGCCCTTGCCTTCATGGTGGTTTCCCGGCATCTTTCCAGGATCCATGCGTCAAGGGGGAACAGATATTCAGGCTCTGACGGCACGTAATCCTCAAGGTGGATGGAGCAGAACCTGGCCGCGTTCCAGAGCTTTGTCAGGAATCTCTGTGAAGCCCTGAGCTCGTTTTCCGAGAACTGGGTATCGGTTCCAAGCCTGCAGCTGGTGGCCCAATACCTGAGCCCGTCCGCCGAGTATCTCGCGATCAGTTCAGCCGGCGAATTACCCGTATTGCTTTTGGATTTACTGATTTTTTGCCCACCAATTGTGACAAATCCACAGACCATGATATCCCTCCAGGGAATCCGGCCGGTATGGAACAGGCTTTTGGCTATGGTGTAGAAGGCCCATGTCCGTATAATTTCATGGGCCTGGGTACGCATGGTCATGGGAATGAGCCTGCCGTTTTCCTGTTCCTCCCCCCATTTGGCATTGATAAGCGGGGTCAGGGCCGAGGTAGCCCAGGTGTCCATAACGGCGCTCTCAGGGATATATTCATGGCATCCGCAGCCGCAGGGATGGGACGGGGCGGTTTCCAGCGGGCTAACCGGCAGGTCTTCCTCCCTCGCGAATATGGCCGAGCCGCATGCCTTGCAGTACCACAGGGGGAATGGAATGCCAAAATACCGCTGCCTCGATATGCACCAGTCCCATTTCAGGTTTTCAACCCATACCTGGTAGCGGGTCTTCATGGAGGACGGATACCACCGGATTTTGTCCGCGGCCTCCAGAAGGCGCTTCTTCTGGTCCATAACGCGGATAAACCACTGCCTGGAAGGGATTATCTCTATGCTTTTCCCGCAGCGTTCGTGAACCGACACACAATGGGAGATGCCCTCGTTTTTCCTTATAAGCCCGTTCTCATTAAGCAGGCCTATAATGCGGCTGCGAGCTTCCTCAACCTCCATTCCTCCTATATGGGGGACATGACCTGAGATGGTGTCATCCTGCCTGATGACCTGTTTGTATGGCAGCCCGTGTTCGTGGTACCATTCAAGATCTGCGGCATCCCCGAAGGTGCAGCACATAACTGCCCCGGTTCCCTTTTCCATGCTGGCCCCCGGATCTGCCATAACGGGGACCTCAAAGCCATAGATGGGCACGCGGGCCATTTTGCCCGTGATGTCCGTATAACGGCTGTCCTGCGGGTGGACAAAAAGGGCGGCACAGCCATAGAGAAGCTCAGGCCGGGTGGTCGCAACCGGGATCTCCTTTCCTTCAACCATGAATGGGATGGTAATATAGCGGGTCTCAACCTCTGCCGAATCCAGCTCGGCCTGGGAGATGGATGTTTTACAGGTGGTGCACCACAGCACGGGTGATTCCTCCAGGTAAGCGCGGCCCGTTCTGGCAAGCTGGAGAAAAGATCTCTGGGATATCCTTCTGACTTCGGGACTGATGGTCTGGTAGGAAAGGTCCCAGTCGACGCTGAACCCCAGCGACTGCCAGAGATTTTTATATTCTGCCTCGTACTTCTCGACGATTTCCATACACCGACCGATGAATTCTTCCCTTGGGAGCCGGCTCGCCGGGATTCCGATTTCCTTTTCAACCAGGCGTTCGGTGGGAAGGCCGTTGTCATCAAAACCCATGGGGTAGAACACATTCCTGTCCTGCATCCTGTGGAACCTCGCGATCATTTCGGCCTGGGTGTAGGAAAATATGTGGCCGATATGGAGATTTCCGCTTACCGTGGGGGGTGGCGTATCAATGGAATAGATCTCCCTGGGCGAGTCGGGGTCAAAGCGATAGATTCCTTCGTCCATCCACATTTTAATATGCTTTTTCTCCGCATTGCGAAAATCATACTTTTTACCCAGCATATCACAACCTCCTCACAGGCTTTCGCATCATGGCAGCCTGGATTGTCCGGGATCAGGCTTGCCTGGTCAACGCGGCGATAACAGGCGGGTTCGGCTGGAATTATGGTTACCGCGGCAACTAAAAAAGCCTTCGTCCTGTTCATAGGACGAAGGCTATAAACGCGCTCCGCGGTACCACCTGTGTTTGTGCAAAAAGCACACGCCTCATTGCAGTACGGGTTACAAACCTTATACTGCCTCCCCTGTAACGGTGGGATGCTCCGTTGAAGCCTACTCTCCGCATACGGATTTGGGTTCACGGCTCATGGGACACCTTCAGCATATCCGTCACGGAAAGCTTCCACCAAGCGCTTTCCTCTCTGTGCCTCGGGATTATGCCTACTCCTCCCAATCGCTGCCTTTTGCCTGTATAATTTTGTATTATTGTACGATGATTCCGGGCGGGTGTCAATAGGCTGCTGCAAAGCATACACCCTACATTTTTACTTATAACCCTTAACATTATCTGACCTACAGTTTATATAGATACCAGCGGGAAGTCTGGATTTCGTACTTCATCTCGTAGACGCGCTCTATGCCGTCCATCACGCTTTGCACGGTAAAGACCAGCATGCGGTTGCCTGCGATCTTTTCCTCTTTTTTGGATATTATACGGTCTATCTTAACGATGCGCGGTTCGCCGGCATCTTCCCGAATGCGAAACTTCAGGGGCCTGATTTCCCCCTCGCAACTGCTAAGGCAAATCATATCCACACTTTTCATCCAAATCTTCATCAATATCCCTCCCGCGGCAAGACAGAGAACGCAGTAGAACAGGGGATGGTTTTATGTCTTGAGATTAAATACCAATATTGTCATCGTAATGACAGCATTATATGTCATTGCGAGGAGGCCGGGCCGACGAAGCAATCTCGTAAAGCCGCTCACGAAGAGATTGCCACGCCCGGCTTTGCCGGGCTCGCAATGACAGCCTGGGTGTGTCTTTACATATGACTTTGTCGAGATTGCCGCGCTTAGCGTGGCAATCTCAGCAAAGCCTCTGCAGTGACGTCCGCAAAAAGCCCTCCTGCAATGGCAGGGGGATGCATTTTCATTATAAACGAACATATGTTCTTTGTAAAGGGGAAAATATGTTTACAATCCCGATGCGCAGGTTTAGAATGTTTGAAAGACATGTTTCCCAAGAGAGAAAGGGGTTCGGTGATGGCTGATATCCTGTCAAGGCTGGCTGACGAGCTAAAAATTAAGAAATCCCAGGCGGAGAACGCGGTAAGGCTGATTGATGACGGTAACACAATTCCATTCATAGCCCGGTACCGGAAGGAGGTAACCGGCGGCCTGGATGACCAGCTACTCAGGGAGCTGTTTGACCGGCTCACATACCTGAGGAACCTGGAACAGCGCCGGGAGGAAGTCCGGCGCCTCATCGGGGAGCAGGGCAACCTGACCGGGGAGATAAACGAAGCATTGAACAGGGCTGAAACCCTCCAGGAGATAGAAGACATATACAGGCCTTTCAAACCGAAAAGGCGGACCCGTGCGTCCATCGCCCGGGAAAAAGGCCTTGAATCGCTGGCGGCGGTAATATATGCCCAAAGCCTGAAAACAGGCGATATATCTGAAGTGGCCGCTCCCTATGTTGACGCAAAGAAGGGTGTAAACAGCACAGAAGAAGCCATTTTGGGCGCATTGGACATCATAGCCGAGATGATCTCGGATAACGCTGAGTACAGGAAGGCCATCCGTGAAATGACCTTCCGGGAAGGCGTGATGGTCACTTCAGCGAAAAAGGAAGAGGATTCCCCCTACCAGATGTATTATGACTTCAAAGAGCCTGTTGCCAGGATAGCCCCTCACCGTGTCCTTGCCATCAACAGGGGCGAACGGGAAGGGTATCTTTCGGTGAAACTGGAGGCTCCGGAGGAAAGGATACTGGACTGGCTCAAAAACCGGTCGGTATTGAAGGAACCCTCGATTTTCAAAACCTATGTGGAAAAGGCGGTGGAGGACGCTTATCAGCGCCTGATCAAGCCGTCCATTGAGAATGAAATACGGTCAGGCCTTACAGAAACGGCATCCGAGCAGGCCATCAAGGTGTTCGCCAAAAATTTGAGGAACCTGCTGCTCCAGCCTCCGGTGAGGGGCAGGGTGGTGCTGGGTCTGGACCCGGCTTACCGTACCGGGGTCAAACTTGCGGTGGTGGATCAAACCGGAAAGGTACTCCATACAGGGGTTATTTATCCCACACCGCCGCAGAGCCGGACTGAAGAATCAGGGAAAATGGTAAAGGCACTGATTGAAAAGTATGGCATAGAGGTTATCGCCATAGGGAACGGCACGGCTTCACGGGAGACCGAGATATTTACCGCCGGGGTTATCCGGGAAATGGAACGCGGTGTCAAATACATGGTGGTAAACGAGGCGGGAGCGTCGGTATACTCGGCATCTAAACTGGGCGCTGAGGAATTCCCGGACTATGATGTATCGGTAAGAAGCGCCATCTCCATCGCCAGACGGCTTCAGGATCCCCTGGCCGAGCTGGTAAAGATCGATCCCAAGGCCATAGGGGTAGGACAATACCAGCACGATATGAACCAGAAAAGGCTTGGAGAAGCCCTCGCAGGTGTTGTTGAGGACTGTGTCAACAGCGTGGGCGTTGACCTTAATACCGCGTCGGCCGCCCTTTTATCCTATGTGTCAGGAATAAACGCCGCCATTGCCCGGAACATAGTCGCCTGGAGGGAGGAAAACGGCAGCCTCAAAAGCAGGAAGGAGCTTTTGAAGGTAAAAAAGCTGGGCGCAAAGACCTTTGAGCAGTGCGCCGGCTTTTTGAGGATACCGGGCGGGGAGAACATCCTGGATAATACCTCGGTCCACCCCGAGTCCTATGAGAGCTGCGAAAAGCTCCTTGAACTCACCGGACATACCCTGCAGGATGTGGCTGAAAGACGCCTTGGGGATCTTCAGAGTAAAGTGTCCGAAACAGGCTTAGAGAAGGTTGCGGAGAGAATAGGGGTTGGCGTGCCCACCCTGACCGATATCATTAAGGAACTGATGAAGCCTGGCCGTGATCCCCGCGATGAACTTCCGCCTCCGCTCATGTCGGAGGATATCATGGAGATGAAGGATCTGAAGCCTGGAATGGTACTCAGCGGGACGGTGAGGAATGTGGTGGATTTCGGGGCTTTTGTGGATATAGGTGTCCATCAGGACGGATTGGTCCATATCTCGGAATTGTCAGACCGCTTCGTCCGCAACCCCATGGAGGTGGTTTCGGTGGGTGACATCGTCAAGGTGCGGGTCCTTGACGTGGATTTGAAGCGCAAGCGGATATCACTGTCCATGAAAATATAGTTGAATTATAGCCGATTATTGTGGAATCGATAAGCCTTTTGGTCCGCTCTAACGCATTATTTGGGAAAACACGGCACTAATTATTCCTAAAGCCGGCGCTGCCGCTTCAAATACACGCGGCTGCGACACAGGATCCAAAGTGGATCTGGATTAGTATATTGGGACAAGCTGCGGGAATACTAATTTACTGAGTAAAATGGAAAGTTGCGTGTGAGTTTGGACGGGAAAGGCTATTTCAGGTCTGACGATAAATTTGCGGCGTTCAAGGTCGCCCGGGCCGTGTCTGAGCTGATGGCCGACGACGGCCTTAAACATAAAAAAGACCCCCATTGCAGAAGGCCCATTGTGGTGATGTGTATCGGCACCGACCGATCAACCGGCGATTCGCTGGGACCCCTGGTGGGCGATATGCTCAGTAAATGGAAGCTTCCCGGTATCCATGTGCTGGGTACCCTCGAAGAACCGGTCCATGCGAAAAACCTGGAAGAAGTGATGTTTAAAACGGCTTATCAGCATCCCTGCGCCTATATGCTGGCCATTGACGCATCGCTGGGGATACTTGAGCATGTGGGCAGTATATCTGTAGGCCGCGGGCCCATAAAGCCAGGCGCGGGGCTGAAGAAGAATCTCCCGCCCGTAGGGGATATGCATATCACCGGTATAGTAAACACAGGCGGGTTTATGGACTTCCTGGTGCTTCAGAGCACGAGGCTGTCACTGGTTATGCGTATGGCCGATATTATTGCCCGAGGCGTGCATATGGCCGTAAATGAGTTTATCACTTTGCCCATACGCAGCAATCTGACATTGACAAAACAGAATTAATCCATCCGTGGTTTTTATTTTCTCCGACAGGGTATATAATCAATATCCAGGCAATATCTTTAACAGGATGAACTCCTTAATGGGATATTGCTGTCAAATTGCTGATTCTGAAAGGAGCATGGGTATGAAAAAATGGGTTTGTACTGTCTGCGGTTATGTTTATGATCCTGAAGCGGGGGATCCTGATAATGGGATAGAACCCGGCACATCATTTGAAGATCTTCCTGATGACTGGGTATGCCCCGACTGCGGTGTGGGAAAGGACATGTTTGAAAAGGAGTAAGAGGTCGATGGAATCGTTCCAGGAAGTTCCTCACTCCCCCGGTGGCGCGTCTTATATCTTGGCGCATTCACCGGGGTTTTACATTGTCGGCCAGAAGGCCGCAGGCCCTGAAAACACAGAAAAGAAGCCGGGTTAGGTTTATAATGGCCGTACTTTTTTTGTTTTATCGTATTGACAGGACGCTCAGGATTTTGTATACTGATAAAGCGCGTTGATTGGCGCGGACGTGGGAATATAGCTCAGCTGGGAGAGCACCTGCCTTACAAGCAGGGGGTCATAGGTTCGAGCCCTATTGTTCCCACCAAGGTATGGCCCGGTAGTTCAGTTGGTTAGAACGCTAGCCTGTCACGCTAGAGGCCGAGGGTTCGAGTCCCTTCCGGGTCACCACCTAATCCCACATGAGGCGAGGCCTTCTGTGGATGAGCTGCCCAGATAGCTCAGTTGGTAGAGCAGAGGACTGAAAATCCTCGTGTCGCTGGTTCGATTCCGGCTCTGGGCACCACGGATTTTTGTTAATGGCAGAAATCCTTTTTGCGGGATTAACTCAGTGGTAGAGTGTCACCTTGCCAAGGTGAAAGTCGCGAGTTCGAATCTCGTATCCCGCTCCAAAGATAATTCCGCAGAGAGTATATCGCGGGAGATGTATTCTTCTGCGGAATTTTTATCCGGTCATGCCTGCGGTGTAAGCATGGCCCCGCACGGCGCCATAGCCAAGTGGTAACGCAGAGGTCTGCAAAACCTTTATTCCCCAGTACGAATCTGGGTGGCGCCTCCAGTATAAAAAGGAACATGCCAAAGCGAACATTTGTAAGACATGTTCCTTTTCTATTTTCAGGCAATAAAGTACGAACACTTCCAGCAAAGGCGGCGGGGTTGCTTTGCAAATACCCTGATACTGCGCCTTATACCCTGAACAGCGATACGGTTTCCAGAAGTCTTTCCGCGCTTTCTTTCACGGCCTTTACCCGCTCCAGCACCTCCTGGGATCTATGCGCTATAAGGGTGGTTTCGTTGGCCATTTCCATGGTATCCGAAGCTCCCTCTACCGCTGCCTGGGAAACGTGGTTTATGGCCCTCATAATGCTTTGGACCGAGGAATACAGCTGCTGGGAAGTGGCGCTGAACTCTGTCACCATTTCGTCTATCATGCGAGCGTCCGCGTTATACTGTTTTCCTGTTTCAACAAGCATGTCGTAGTCTTTGGAAACCTTTTCGTCCAGGAAGCTGAGCACCTGTTCCGAGCTTACAGACAGGTGGTGCACCGATTCCAGGACCTGTTGGGTAACACTTTGTATTTCGGTGGCGGTTTCCTTTGAGTTCTCGGCCAGTTTCCTTATCTCTTCAGCCACAACAGCAAAGCCGCTGCCCGAGTCTCCGGCCTGCGCGGCTTCTATCGCCGCGTTCAGCGCCAGAAGATTTGTTTGGGAGGCTATCTCCAGGATTGCGTCCGAGAGCACGTTTATCCGTTCCACGGCCCTTGATCTCTCTATTGCCTCCCTGAGTTTTCCGCATTGTTCTGGAGTATATCCTGCGCGCTCTTTTGGGATTCCTCCGCGTTTCTTCTTAATTCGTCAGCCCTGCTGCTCACCTCGCCGGCGGATTCGGCGCCTTTTTGCGCTTTTACGGCAATGGATTCAATCGCCGCTTCGATTTCGGTGGTGGTGGCGTTCATTTTCTCGGCCATGACCGATGTTTCTTCCATTTTTGCCGAAAGATCCTGGGTTATGGATGCCATTACGCCAATCTGGTCTGTAAGCTTGGTCATGTTTTCGCCGGTTACCGAATTAGCCTGGTCTACCCTTTCTGCTTCCCGGATGACGTTTTTGATTATTCCTGCCACATTGTCATTTATTTTTTTGAATCCCCTGGTCAGTTCGCCTATCTCGTCGTGCCTTCCGGCATACTTCTCGTTCAAGTCGGCTGTGAAGTCGCCTTCAGACATGGTCAGGCACTGGTTCGTCAACTCCACAACAGGCTTGGATATGTTTTTGCCTATAAAATAGGAAACCACAAAACCCACTAACAGGAAGACGCCGGATATAGCCAGTATGATCCACTTCAGACCCGATAGGGAGGACATGATTTCATCCCGGTCAACAGATACGGCGATGGACCAGCCATAGCCCGGGATGGGCGCGAAGCCCGCCACTTTTGAAATGCCTTTATATTTATATGTTTCAAAACCTGTTTCTCCTTCGGTCATTTTCCTCTGGACCTCGGTAAAGTTCTCAAACCCCAGGTCATTGCCGTTTAATGATTCTTCAACGGTGGCAGAGGTCACCGCGTCGGTGTCATCGGAGGAAGCTGATGATATGGTACGGGTAGCCCCGGTATCGGCATCGGTGGCACGGTTTTCAATAATATCAAGCAGCAGACTGGTGTCGGCGTGGGCGATAGTTCGTCCATATTTGTTTATGATAAAGGCTTCGCCTGTTTCTCCGAACTTAATTCTTCTTGTGAATTCACTGAGTTCCAGCCCATCCCTTACAGCTATCAGCACGCCTGAAACCTCATTGCCGGCTGTGACCGGAACCGCGTAGGCCATGACTATGTCGGTCCCGTTATCGTCGTAAACCGGGTCAGATACGCCTTTTTCTCCTGACAGCGCTATATTGAACAGGGGGCTGTCCTTCATGTCCAAAACTTCACCGGTATTGGATATAGCCCTTCCGTTCCTGTCAACCAGCATCATCCGCCGATGCCCCGATCTTTTGGTTTCCGCGTCCAAAACTGAGACAATATGGGTATACCCGTCGTCCTGTGATATCCTGAAGGTCTCGGAGGAGGCCACCAGGCCAAGCACGTCCAGTTGGTTCTGTATGCTGTCCTCAATTGTTATTGAGGCTTCGGCCGCAAATTTCGGCATGGTTTCATTAAGGATATCGGTCAAAGCGCCGGATGACACAAAGTAGGATGTTATTCCCAAGCCCAGGCAGACGACTAATATGAGCGCGCTAAATGACACAACGATGCGCAGACCTATGCTTTTCATCAGATTCCCCCCATTAAGACATAAACAGGTTTTTCTTGTGCTAAACCATATTTTCCAACTTTGCTTCTATTAAATCATATTATTCATATCAAATAAAGATGGATTCTTCCAATACGGGCATCCTGGCCGAAGACAGGCGTGGGAAAATAGAGGACCCAGGTCTGAAAAACACGTCGCGTCCTGCCGCATCAAAATGAATTGATTAGCTGTAATGTTCTTATGCCAAAAAGGCCGATATATAAATGAACAGTTGTTTTCACTTTTCTTTGTGCGGATAATGCTGCTTTATTGATCAATTGCGGGTGAGGAAACAATGAAACTGACTGTACAAAAGACAAAGAAAATCATGGGACTGCGATCATTCAATGGTTTCATGGGCCTTCTGGCATTTATCGGGCTTCTGACTGCCAGCATAATACTGATGGCTGAGGAAAGCCACCATGAAACCTTTATTTATAGGATTGTGGTTTCAATATGCACCGTAATATATATTTCAAGCTTCTTCTATGAATTCTTCAGTCTGCGGAGAGTTATCAGGGAATTGGATAGCCTTACCCAAAGCATAAAGGACATGGAGGAACAGACTGGCATATCCCTTGAGCAAGTTGACGGGACATACTACATAACAGCCATATCGGACATACTAAATCAGTCGCTGATGAACCTGGACGAAAAGAATTTGAAACTCGAATCTGAGCTTCAGCGCAATCAGCGGTTATCAGAAAATATCTTAGATTTTTACCGCCAGATAAGGACCCTCAAGGATACCGGTTTTAGGGTTGACTTTTTTGAGTATGACTACAACAACCGGATCTTTATATTTATAACCGGGCTGTTGACCCTGCTTGATACTAACGAGGACATCCTTGAAATACTCACCGATGACCTGTTTGCCATGTTTAAATTCAGCATTTCGATTGAGGAGTTCGATCAGCTTGTTGACAGGTGCATCAGCGACAATATCCCGCTGGATTTCGAGTTCAGTGTTACTTTCGAGGATGAAGAAACCAGATGGATGAGGTTCTGGGGCAGGCTCAGCACCGACCGGACCCGCATCACCGGCGCCCTCACCGACATCACCCGCGAGGTGGTGCAGCGCAACATGGAAAAAGAGAGGGCCATACGCGATAACATGACGGGTTTCTACAACCGGAACGCCCTCTCCGAGGTGGCTGGGAAGGCTTTGGCCGAATGCAGGGAAGGGGAGATGGTCGGCTTCGTCTATATCGGACTTACGGGGTACCAGGAGTTCCAGGAAAGGTTCGGCATGGTAGCCGGCAATTCCTACATACGGGCTTGTTCCGAGGTGCTCCGGAAAATCCTGACACCTTGTCTTATCCCGTTCAGATGGCTGGGCGCGGATTTCCTTATGCTGGCCACCGGGATCAAAAACCCGAAACTGTTCAGAAGAGAGGTTATACGGGTAATCGAAAGGGTTCAGAAGTATGTGGGCGAGGTGGAAGGTATACCGGTGAGCTTTCCGGTTGCCGTGGGCTATTCCATTTCGGGCATCGACGGGGATGTACCGGCAGACCTCCTGGAATATGCTTCTTTTGCTGAACACGAGGTTCTCAGGGGAGAAAGGGAAAGCCCCAACCCCTTCAACCGGGAGCGCTATGATGAGGCTAAGCGGGCATCGCTGCGCAGAACCTTCATCAAAGACATTATCGACAGGAACCAGTTAAGCATCGTCTTCCAGCCCATCATATCCCTGAAAACCGGTGATCTGTATGGATTTGAGGCCCTCTCCAGGCCTACCAACCCCATATACAAGAATATAGAGGAGCTTATCCATGACGCGGAAGCGACGGGGCATTACACCATACTTGAAAAAAGGATGGTTTATAATGCCCTGGACGCGTATATGATGCGTGATGATCGGTTCCGCGATCAGTATCTTTTTATCAATACCGCGCCCTTCGCGACCCTGGAAGAGCAGGATTATAATGACATCCGGGACCGCTATTTCGGGCATATGAATGTTGTCTTCGAAGTGGTTGAGAGAAACCGCATGGACCCGGAAGAGATCAACCTGAGAAAGTCCATCGTGGTAAAGGCGGGGGCAAAATTCGCTCTGGATGACTTCGGGTCGGGCTATTCCAACCACCTTGCCCTGCTCGCCCTTGAGCCGGATATCATTAAGATCGACAGGGAGCTCATCAGCGGGGTGGGCACCGATCTTCGCAAACAACATATGCTTGAGGATATCATCAGTTATGCCCGCTACAGGGGGACGCGGGTATTGGCCGAAGGCGTCGAAACGAAAGAGGAATTGGAGACCATATGCAGGGTGGGCGTTGATTATGCCCAGGGCTACTTTATCGGTAAACCCAAAAGTGAGCTTTCCGGACCGACCGAGCAGGCCCTGGAGGTTATCCGGGCCGTGGCAAAGAGCAGAGTCATCGGCGTTGACAATTTTATTACCATTGTGAAGGAATCCATGGCCCTGGTAGACAGGGAGATGGGGGAAAACGCCCTTATCACCTCCTACCTTATCATGAAAATGGCGCTGAAGCTCAAGATAAAAGGTGAAAAACTGGCAGGACTCATTGCTTCCGTCGCGCTTCATGATATGGGAGCCTTGTCCGGCGAATACAGCGACTGGAGGAACCTGGGCAGGGAGGAGCTGCCCGGCCACAGCCTGTTTGCTTATCTTATCATGAAGGAGTATTTCCCCTACGAGTGCTGCCCTGGAGCTGTCCTATACCACCACCATCGGTGGTCCGAGGGGGGTACAGCCGTCGACAATACCACCATTCCCGACGAGGCTGACCTCATTTCGCTGGCTGACAGTGTAGCCGGCCTGGTTCTTGGGGACCCAGGATTGTGTGCCAATGAGGAATTATTGCTGGATAGACTGAGGGGACTGGACCATGACCCCAACAATGTTGCCCTGTTCGGAGAACTGTGTAAAGCAGGCATCCTCAGGGAGATAGCCTCGGGCGATTACATTGAGAACCTGTTGAACGTATCGAAAAGGCTCCAGGCAGGCAAATCCGAGATAGAAGGCGTTATCAGGACCTATACTTACTCTGCCATCTTCCGGCTGCCCCATGCCTATTCCCATGCGAGGGTCATGGAGGTCATCGCGCGTTTCCTGGCAAGGCTCGCAAAGCAGAACTGGAAGCTTGTTGACAGCATCGGCCAGGCGTCGCTGATATATAATCTGAGCAGGCTGCCCATACCCGGCCCGGAGCCGGAAGCGGCTGATAATGCTTATGAAGAGAATCTTATCATCCGAGGCAGGCTGAAAACCATAGCACGGATCCTGAAGAAGGCCGGGCTGGACGACATAATGAACCTGATGAACGCGGCCAGCGGCGGGGAAGAGGTGTCATCCGAAAGCCATGTGATCATTGGCAAGGATATCGTTGTAGGGTCGAGAATCCTTAATATATCCGATATCTTCGCAAGTCTTCTGGAGGATCGTCCGAACAGGCCGGCACTAAATTGCATTGAAGCCGTATATGAACTGACCGGCCTGGTAAGGTCGGAAAGCGGATATCTTCCCTTGGCCGAAACCATGCAGGACTATATCGACGACATTGAAGGGCGCGTCCAGACCGCAAAAGCTGAGATAGACAAACGTTACCGCAGCATCATGGATACCTGCGCCAAACTGCTGGGCCGGTAGCCTCCTGTTGGGAGAGTGATATGCCTGTTGCTTGAACGGCAGGTATCTTTTTCAGAAAAAAAGGGTAAAATAGGAGTATACATCGGGCCTATGCGAAACCCGTGAAGTCCGGGACGCGCCGCGTCCGGCCATGGGTCCGGCTCCTTGAGCGCTGGCTGTTTTTGACTTTTAACAACCATTATAGTATACTATTATCTATAAAGCCTATTCATGAATAGCATAATTATATATGCATGAGCGCTTTCATACATATGTTTGCTTCTGTTCCGGCAACACGAAGTGAAGGATGGTGTATGAAAAAGGAGCTGTTAATCTATGTTTGCAATAGGGGATAAGATTGTGTACCCTATGCACGGAGCGGGTATCATTGAATCCATTGAGGAAAAGGAAATCCTCGGAGAGCGTAAGCAGTATTATGTCATGAAAATGCCAATCGGAGACATGAAAGTCATGATACCCATCAACAATGCAAGCTATATCGGAATCCGGGAGATCATAAACAAGAAAGACGCCGACGCGGTTTTCGATGCTTTAGAAGGTGGGTTATGCGAACAAAGCTCAAACTGGAACAAACGTTACCGTGAAAATATGAATAAAATAAAAAGTGGAAATGTCTTTGATGTAGCCGAAGTTGTCAAGAGCCTGATTTTGAGGGAAAGAACAAAGGGTCTTTCGACCGGGGAGAGAAAGATGCTCAACAGCGCCAAGCAGATACTCATCAGCGAGCTGGTGCTGGCCAAAAACATGAATCCGATGGATGTGGAAGACCTTATCAACGCCAGAATATCTTCCTGCTCTACCTGATCCAATAAAATCGCTGCACGGACAGCTTTCCAATAAAACTCCGTAAATAATTCTTTTCCGGGGAGTTTAAATGTTGGACAAGGTAATAAAATACGCGTTTGGACTGACAGGCGCACTGACGGGTATGACACTCGTCCGATTCCTTTTCATACAGAATGGTATGACTGAATATCTCACCTCGTTTTCAGGCATAGGGATTATTGTGTTTGCCTCTCTTGCCCTTGGTATCTTTCTTTATATAATTGGCGGCAAGATCATCCGCATTACCACCTCCACAGTGGACCGGCTTGAAAGTTCCCTCCAGAATATTACCCTTTACGAACTCATGATCAGCGCGGCGGGCCTGATTGCCGGCCTGATCATAGCCAACCTTATTTCCATACCCATAGTCAAGATACCGGTTATTGGAGTTCCGCTGTCCATTATTATCAATGTTTTCCTGGGGATATGCGGTGTTTATTTCGCCGTGATGAAAAGGAACGACAACACTTTGTCCGGGGCTTTCGGCAAGGGTGATGGAGCAGACAGGGCAAGGATCAAGATACTTGATACCAGCGCCATCATAGACGGCCGTATCCTGGACGTAAGCCGCACCGGGTTTTTGGAGGGCGAAATCCTGGTTCCCGGATTTGTTTTGGAAGAGCTGCGACATTTGGCCGATTCCCATGATGACATAGTGCGGGCAAAGGGCAGGCGCGGCCTGGACGTGCTGAACATCATGAAAACCGACCTGAAGTTCCCTGTCAGGATCGGAAAAGAAACCAGGGATCCCCATATCGAGGTAGATGAGCAGCTTCTTAACCGCGCGAAGGAGCTTAAAGCCAAGGTTATCACCAATGATTTCAACCTGGGCAAGGTTGCGAAGCTTAAGAATATTCCGGTGCTGAATATCAATGATCTGGCCAACGCTATGAAGCCTGTGGCCGTTTCGGGTGAAGAAATGACTGTCCGGGTGATCAGGGAAGGCAAGGAAAACGGGCAGGGGATCGGATACCTGGAAGACGGCACCATGGTGGTGGTCGAAGGAGGCATAAAATTCAAGAATCAGCTGGTAGACGTGGTGGTTACCAGCGTCCTTCAGACATCGGCGGGAAGAATGATCTTTGCCCGCTGTAAAACCATGCAATACCCCATAGCCAAAACCAACTGACGAGAAGATGGATATGAATAAGGACATGGATTTGAGATTGAACAAGGAAGGCGCTGTTAGCGCCATTATTGTTGCCGCCGGAAAAGGCAGCCGGGCCGGGCTCGGGTTTAACAAGGTCCTTGCTGTCCTGAATGGTGTGCCCATACTGGAAAGAACAATCCGCGCATTCATTGACAGCGGGCTGGTCCGGGAAATCATACTGGTAATCAGCCCGGACGATGAAGAGATGGTCGGGAAGATCATCGGTAAGCTGCCTTGTGATATGGTACTTGCCTACGGTGGCAGCCGGCGGCAGGAGTCGGTATATAACGGCCTTAAAAAGCTGTCTTCGGGTACCGATATAGTATTGATCCACGACGCGGCCAGGCCTTTTGTGGATGCGGACATCATCGGAAGGTGCATAGAAGGCGCAAGGCGGTACGGGGCCGCCTGCGCGGGTATGCCTGTAAAGGACACCATAAAGTATACCGATCCGGAAGGCTATATCCTCCAAACCCCAGACAGGTCTTTTGTCTGGAGCGCCCAGACTCCCCAGGCATTCAGGAAGGAACTCATCATAAGGGCACATGAGCATGCCGTAATAAATGGTATCATGGGGACCGATGACGCCATGCTTGCCGAACAGATTGGGGTTAGGGTTAAAATGGTTGAAGGCGGCAGCAGGAATATCAAGATTACTTCTAAAGATGACCTGCTGTGGGCTGAGGCTATGCTTAAGAATTCGGACCTTAATACTTCATGGCAGGATAAATAAAACAGGCCTGGTCCATGCCGGCGGCGGCGCGCTCCGGCAGGTTCCCAAAGCCCCATGATAGCGCGATTTGCGGGGCTGTAGGATTTGTTTCAGGGACCTGCACAAAAAATTGTTTACTTCGCCGAAAATCTGATATAATATAACTTGCTTTAAACTCAGGGCATGGCGACCTTTTATTTTCAGGCAGTTTGAAGCGAGTCATCCTGTTTAGGGCAATAAAATCGTAAGCTGGACAGGAGATGTCAAGTCAGCAACCAGAAGGGGGAATTAATATGAAAGACTACAGTGCGGAAAAAGTGCGCAATGTATGTCTGTTGGGCCATGGCGACGCGGGTAAGACAACGCTGGCCGAGGCAATGCTTTTTATTACCGGGGCCACCGACAGGTTCGGCAGCGTTGTCGATGGGAATACTGTTATGGACTTTGATTCCGAGGAGATCAAAAGGAAAATCTCAATTTCCACCTCATTGGCGCCTGTTGAATGGAAGGGCATGAAGATCAATATTATCGACACTCCCGGATATTTCGACTTTGCCGGGGAGATGCTTGAAGGGCTTTCTGTTGCCGATGGCGCGGCCATCCTTGTCGGTGCGAAAGACGGTGTGCAGGTCGGTACCGAGAAGGTATGGGATGCAGTGGAGCAGAAAAAAATACCCAGAATGTTTGTCATCAACAAGCTTGATGAAGAAAACTCAGACTTTTTCAAGGTCTTTAATGAGCTTAAAGATAAATTCGGAAATAGCGTTATTGCTACCCAGATACCCCTTGTTGAGAATGGGAAAATAACGGGGATAATCGATATCCCCAGGATGAAGGCGGTAACCTTCAGCGGAAAGGAAGTCCAGGAGAAGGATGTTCCCGACAGCCTTAAGGATGAAGCCGAATCTTACCGGGAAGGCATATTCGAGGCGGTAGCCGAAACCAGCGAGGAACTAATGGATAAATATTTCTCGGGCGAACCTTTTACCGCTGAAGAAGTGGCTAAGGGCATCAAAATTGGTGTCAGTTCCGGCGATATCGCGCCTGTCCTGTGCGCTTCCGCCGTTCAGAAGCAGGGTGTCCAACTCTTACTGGATGCTGTTGTGAATCTCGTTCCTGCCCATTGTGAAAAAGAAACGGTAAAGGCCAAAAATGCCGCAAACGGCGAGCCTGTCGAGCTTAAGACCAATGACGCGGAAACCCTGGCCGTCCGGGTTTTCAAAACCATCGTTGACCCGTTTGTAGGAAAAATCTCATTTATTAAGGTTATCTCCGGCACTCTCAGTTCGGATACCACAGTGTATAATCCCAAGAAGGACAAGATGGAGAAGATCGGTAACCTGTTCATCATGAAAGGTAAGCAGCAGATCAGCGCGAACAAATTGTCCTGCGGCGATATCGGGGCGGTGGCGAAGCTTACGGTTACAGAAACCAACGACACCCTTTGCACAAAGGAGAAGCCGGTTATTCTTGACGAGATCGAATTCCCCGAGCCAATGCTGGGCATGGCTGTTGTGCCGAGGGCTAAAGGTGATGAGGAGAAGATCAGCACCGGTCTGCAGCGTCTGCTGGAAGAGGATCCGACTTTCAAGATGGAGCTTAACACAGAGACCAAACAGACCCTGATCTATGGTCTGGGCGACCAGCACCTTGACGTTGTTACCAGCAAGCTTAAGAACAAGTTCAAGGTTGATGTTGATCTCATCAACCCGAAGGTACCCTACCGGGAGACTATCCGCAAGAAGGTCAAGGTTGAGGGCAAACACAAGAAACAGAGCGGCGGACACGGACAGTTCGGCGTTGTTGTGATAGAGTTTGAGCCCGGTGAAACCGAGGACCTGACCTTTGAAGAAAAAATCTTTGGCGGGGCTGTTCCCAAACAGTATTTCCCGGCTATTGAGAAAGGCCTTCGCGAGAGCATGCAGAAGGGCGTATTGGCGGGCTATCCCGTAGTCAATCTGAAGGCAACTCTCCTGGATGGCAAGTACCATGAAGTGGACTCATCCGAAATGTCCTTCAAGATCGCGGCTAGCCTTGCCTACAAGGAGGGCATGAAGCAGGCCGGCCCGGTGCTCCTTGAACCTATTTGCCGGGTTGAGGTTTTGGTACCGGACAGCTACATGGGTGATATCATCGGTGACCTGAACAAACGCCGCGGCCGCGTATTGGGTATGAACCCCCATGGCCATGGAATCCAGCAGGTGGTTGCCGAGGTGCCCATGGCGGAAATGTCCCGCTACGCAACAGACCTGAGGTCCATTACCCAGGGCAGGGGAAGCTACTCCATGAAATTCGAAAGGTATGAGGAGGCGCCGCCCCATGTTGCGGAGAAGGTTATTGCCGAGGCCGCCAGGGAAGAATCCGGCGAAGAATAATAAAGGAACCAATAATGATACCCCGCCGTGCAGGCGGGGTTTTTGCTGTCCGGAGTGAAAACAGCCTGTAATCCTGCCTGCCTGCCGTCCCGGCATTTGGCGCACTTGAAAATTCCAGCTGTATGCTATATAATAGTCAGGGATAGTCAAATTGTATAGAAAGGGTGATAGTGTGGCAAGACTCAGTGATATAATCGAAGGATTTCTGAAGTCTATGATAAACGATATGGACGGCTGTATTGAGATACAGCGGAATGAGCTTGCCAGCCGGTTCAATTGCGTCCCTTCCCAGATAAACTATGTCATATCTACGCGTTTTACCAATGAGAAGGGTTATTATGTTGAAAGCAGACGCGGTGGCGGCGGCTATATCACTATCCGCAGGCTGAACACCGATTCTGCCGGCGATTATATCATGCATATCATTACATCGATAGGAGATAAAATTACACAGCATAGTTGTGAGGTGTTCATTAATAATTTTGTGGACTACGATGTCATTGACAACAGGGAGGCTATGCTGATGAAGGCGGCTACGTCTGACAAGGCGCTGGTGGATGTGGCGCCGGACAAAAGGGACGATGTGCGGGCCGCGATTCTGAAAAATATGCTCACAAGTCTGACGGTGATATAGGACCTGTATCACTGTCGCGGCAGGCTTGGAAGGGAATGGTGGTTATGCCGATTTGTCAGGTTTGCAAGAAAAGGGAAGCAACCGTTTTCCTGACACAGATCATCAACGGCAAAAAAACCGATTTGATGATGTGCCGCCAGTGTGCCGGAGAAGGCTACAAGATAGATCTGAACACGCTGATATCAGGCCTTTTGGGTATCGGCTGGGAGAATGAAGGGATAGGCCCGGCGGTGGAAATCGCCTGCGACCGCTGCGGGATGACCGCGGATGAGTTCAACAGGACGGGAAAAATTGGGTGCAGCCGTTGCTACGATGTTTTCCGCGAGCCTATGAAGGTTCTGTTAAAACGTATCCAGGGAAATACCCGGCACCAGGGGAAGGTTCCTGAGAGATTCGCCGCTGCCCATGCTGCCGAAATGGAAGTGGAGAGGCTTCAGCAGGAACTCAGGGAATGCGTAAGGATGGAAAACTATGAGCGCGCGGCGGAGATAAGGGACAGGATCCGCCAGCTGGAAGCCGGAAGGGGTGGCGGCAGATGAAGCGGTGGTATATAGATAAGGGGCCTGATTCTGATGTTGTGGTAAGCACCAGGGTCCGGCTGGCCCGCAATTTTGAAGAATACCCTTTCCCTTCAAGATGCGGCAGGCAGCAACAGCGGGAAATCATCCAAAAAACCGTGGATGCCCTTTTAAGTGACGATATGGAACTGAGAAAGGGCTTTACGGTCATTGATTTCAAAAACCTGGACCTCAATGAGAGGCTGGTCTATGTGGAAAAGCGCCTTGTGAGCAAGGAGCTTGCGAAATCCAGCCAGGAGTCCGGACTGCTTTTAAGCAACGATGAGCATATCAGCATCATGGTCAATGAAGAAGACCATTTGAGGATACAGTGCCTGGCTTCGGGCATGCAGCTGGAAAGAGCCTATGAAATATGCAACTATATTGATAACCTGCTGTCACAGAAGATCAACTTCGCGTTTGACGACACCTTCGGGTATTTAACCAGCTGTCCCACCAATATAGGCACGGCCATCCGGGCATCACTGATGCTGCACCTGCCTGCCCTTACAATGACAGGGCATATCCAGGCCCTGCTTGAAACCTGCGGGAAGCTGGGTCTTTCGGTGAGGGGGCTTTACGGGGAGAACACCGAAGCTAGCGGATGCATGTACCAGCTATCCAACCAGGTTACCCTGGGGAAAAGTGAACATGACATCGTGATGAGCATAAAGACTATAGCGTTCCAGGTTACAGAGCAGGAGCGGCTCCTCAGGAAGGATATAATGAAGAAAAACGGCCCGCAGCTTGAAGACAAGATCATGCGGTCCTATGGGATCCTGAAGTATGCCCGCGCGCTGAGTTCCGATGAAGCCATGGAAAGGCTTTCGGATGTCCGGCTCGGTATTTTTGCAGGTTTGATTACCGGGCTTGATGAAACCGATATCAACGAGATGATGCTCCAGATCCAGCCGGGCAGCCTCCAGAAATACTCGGGAAGGATCCTGGGAGCCGATGAAATGGAAGCTGTAAGGGCAAGCTATGTCAGAAACCACATAGCGGCAAAAGAATAAAGATATGATCGATTTGTACTGAGAGGTGAAACCATGATTTTCGGGAAATACACCAAAAAAGCAGAAAGAGCACTTATGCTGGCAAAGGAATGCGCCCAGTCGCTGGGTCATTCCTATATCGGCACCGAGCATGTCCTTTGGGGCCTGGCTAAAGAGGGGACTGGCATAGCCGCCAGCGTGCTTGCCCTCAACAATGTGACCCCTGAGGGCATCGGGCAGAAGATTTTGGAACTTATCGGCAGGGGCGAGGGAGGCGGTCCCGTGACATATACGCCCAGGACGAAAAGGGTACTGGAACTAAGCTACGCCGAAGCCAGGCGGATGAGCCAGAATTTTATCGGCACCGAGCATATCCTGATAGGCATCATGCGCGAAGGTGAGAGCGTGGCTGTAAGGATTCTCAATGAACTGGGCGTGGATATCAGGAAGCTCTACGAGAGCATTATTTCCATGCTGGCCGAGGATACCCCGGCGGCGGTTGCCGCCAACAAGCCCAAGGCCATTGATGTGGAGACGCCGACCCTGGACCAGTTTGGCCGTGACCTGACCGCCATGGCAAGGGAAGGAAAGGTTGACCCGATCATAGGCAGGGACAAGGAGATAGAGAGGGTTATCCAGATCCTGAGCCGCAGGACCAAGAACAATCCCTGCCTCATCGGTGAGCCCGGCGTGGGCAAGACAGCCATTTGCGAGGGCCTTGCCCAGAAGATCGTTGAGGGCAATGTGCCCGAAACATTGAAAGACAAGCGGGTTGTGACCCTGGATCTTTCCTCCATGGTTGCCGGCGCCAAGTACAGGGGCGAATTTGAGGACCGCCTGAAGAAGTCCATCGAGGAAATCCGCAATGCGGGAAATGTAATCCTGTTCATTGACGAAATGCATACCATTGTCGGAGCAGGCGCGGCTGAAGGAGCCATTGACGCCGCCAACATTTTAAAGCCGCTCCTGGCAAGGGGTGAAATACAGGTAATCGGCGCCACCACGCTGGATGAATACCGGAAGCATATCGAAAAGGATGCCGCCCTGGAAAGAAGGTTCCAGCCCATCACTGTAGGGGAGCCCACCGAGGAGGAATCCATCGAGATACTGAAGGGCATCAGGGACAAGTATGAGGCCCACCATTCGGTGAAGATAACCGATAAGGCCATAGAGGCGGCAGTAAGGCTGTCGGCGAGGTACATCAATGACCGCTTCCTGCCGGATAAGGCTATAGATCTGATTGATGAGGCATCATCCAGGGTAAGGCTTCAAAGCTTTACGGCGCCTCCCGAGCTGAAGGAACTGGAAAGACGGCTTGAGGAACTGCACCAAATGAAGGAGGACGCCATTGTCAGCCAGGAATTCGAGAAGGCGGCAGCCCTGAGGGATGAGGAGAAAAAACTCAAGGAAGAGCTCAATTCTCGAATGGAAGAATGGAAAATGAAAAACCAGCGGGATACCCAGGTGGTTACCGAGGAAGAGATTGCCAGTATCATTGGTTCCTGGACCGGTATCCCCGTGTCCAGACTTGCCCAGGAAGAGAGCGAACGGCTGAAGAACCTGGAAAGCATTCTCCATAAGCGGGTAATCGGACAGAATGAGGCGGTAGAGGCAGTAGCAAGGGCCATCAGGAGGGGTCGTGTGGGCCTTAAAGATCCCAAGAGGCCAGTTGGTTCCTTTATCTTCTCCGGACCTACCGGCGTGGGCAAGACAGAATTGTCAAAAGCACTGGCCGAAGCCCTGTTTGGGGATGAAAACCAGATGATACGGCTTGACATGTCGGAATACATGGAAAAGCACAGCGTTTCACGGCTGGTGGGTTCACCGCCGGGTTATATTGGCTATGATGAAGGCGGACAGCTCACCGAGAAGGTGAGAAGAAAGCCATACACCGTAGTCCTGTTCGACGAGATAGAGAAGGCCCACCCCGACGTTTTCAACATGCTGCTCCAGATCCTTGATGACGGAAGGCTGACCGATTCGACCGGCAGGACCGTTGATTTCAAGAACACGGTTATTATCATGACATCCAACGTGGGAGCCCGGGAAATAGTGGACCCCAAGAAGCTGGGATTCGGCTCCAGCGAGGAAAGCGCGGCCAGGGATTACGAGAACATGAAGAAAAACGTGTTGAGCGAATTAAAGAAGACCTTCCGCCCCGAATTCCTGAACCGTGTGGATGAGATTATAGTATTCCACCCGCTTACCCGTAACGAGATCGGCCAGATTGCCCAGCTGATGCTTAAAGAGGTCTCCGCGCGCCTGAAGGCCAGGAATATCACTGTCAGCTATACTGATGAGGCGAAAGAGTATATTGCGGAGAAGGGATTCGATAAGACCTACGGTGCCAGGCCGCTCAAGAGGGCCATACAGGAGATGGTGGAAGACCGGCTGGCCGAGGAGATACTTGACGGGCGCATAAAGGAAGGCGATACGGTGAAAGTGGATCTGGAAGACGGCCGATTGGTCTTTGATACAGTCAAATAGACCGCACGCGAACCTGCAATTTTTACCCATAGACGTTTGACCGAAGGATACGGTTTCTGCCGGCTTATTTACGGCAGGAACCGTATTTTCGTCCCGGCATTCCATTATTTAATGGTTGCCCGTCAGGTAATGCCATAGAATATGACTGGGGTGATGGAATTGTACAAGCCGAAATACCAGGAGGAATATGACAGGGAAATGGATCGCGAATACGCCAGGGCAGCCGCGAGGGAAGCCATGGAAGCGGAGAAGGGCAGAAAGAATAAGGAAAAGGCATCAAGGCAGGCTGTTATCCAGGTTGTTGTCCTGGGGGTCTGCCTTCTCATCGCTTATCTCATACTGCGGGGGTTCTTCAGATAGGGAGCGGGGAAGGGTCCGGGATATAAAATAGGACGGCGAATGAAATTAAGAGAGAATAACAGAAAAAAAGAGATATTTAATGAGCAAGAGAGAGATATATGAAATTTAAGCCTTATTGATCTTGACATTTAGGATGCTCCCTGTATAAAATAGAAAACGCCGCATGCCGCGGCGGTTTTTTTGACGGGCAAACCGGGCCTGTCCCCGGATTGTCATGACGAAAAACGGGATATATAGATAGCATCATTTTATACAGGGAGGGTAACTAATGAAGACATATATGGCAAAAGCGGCTGATGTGGAAAAGAAATGGTACGTTGTGGATGTTGAGGGCAAGGTTCTCGGCCGTGCCGCCAGCGAGGTTGCCAAGATCCTCCGCGGAAAGCATAAGCCGCAATATACGCCCCATGTCGACACGGGCGATTATGTGATCGTAATCAATGCCGACAAGGTTGTACTGACAGGAAAGAAACTTGACCAGAAGGTCTACAGGCGCCATACCGGCTGGATCGGGCATTTGAAGGAGGTCAAGTACAGACGCTTGATGGAAACCAGGCCAGAACGCGTATTTGAATTGGCCGTCAAGAGAATGCTTCCCAGCAACAGCCTGGGACGGGCAATGTTCAAAAAACTGAAGGTATATGCGGGAGACAAGCACAATCACCAGGCCCAGAAACCCGAAGTGCTTGAGCTCAACATATAATTAGTGAGGGGAGGATTCTTAAATGGCTAAAGTACAGTATTACGGCACAGGAAGAAGAAAGAAGTCGGTTGCCAGAGTAAGGCTTGTTCCCGGGAACGGCAATTTCACAATAAATGATAGATCCCTTGATGATTATTTCGGGCTGGAAACCCTTAAAGTGATCTGCATGCAGCCGCTGGTTCTGACCGATACGGTTGGTAAGTTTAATGTCCTTGTATCGGTTAAGGGTGGTGGATTCACCGGACAGGCCGGCGCTATCCGCCATGGTATTTCCAGGGCATTGCTGCAGGCTGATGAGGCGTACAGGTCACCGCTTAAGAGAGCCGGCTACCTGACACGTGACCCGAGAATGAAGGAAAGGAAGAAGTACGGTCTGAAAAAGGCCCGTCGCGCTCCCCAGTTCTCAAAGAGATAATTGTTTGTTTCTTTACACTCGAGTTTGTTCAAACTTACAAAGTTTGCTTATGGCAAGCGCCAACCGTCAGGGGGGAGAATTCCCTTTGGCGGTTTTTTTGTGTTCAAAAATAAAGATAAGCAAAATAAAAATCTGTATAATTAAGTAAATGTAATAAAAATTATAAAAGTTCAATGGTTAACATACCTAAGCTTCTTAATGGGTACAAAGGTTTATTATAATATTTCCCTTTAACGTCTTATTGATAAAAACTCGTATGGTATAGTTCATGAGGTGTTGAAATGCGAAGGTGTATCTGATATAATGCCAATATTATTGGGGAGAGCAATGCCTGGCTGCCAAAAATAAATGCTGTATAACAGAATCTAAACAAACAAACTTAAGTGTAACTTGACACCACCAGTTGCTGTTATATGCAGAACTGGTGATTTTCTATAGTTTCGGAGGTGCAAGCTTAAATGCCTTTGGACGAGGTATTTGCCGGTGCAAAAAAAGCCGTGCCTATTGTTTTAGGCTATTTACCGCTAGGATTTGCCTATGGTACCTTGGGGCGCCTGGCAGGCATTCCGTTGCCCTATATTACCATGATGTCACTGCTGGTTTTTGCCGGCAGCGGTCAGTTTATTGCTGTAAGTATGATTGCTGCCGGCAGCAGTGCCCTTTCTATTATTCTAACTACTTTTCTGGTTAATTTACGTCATTTATTGATGAGTGCTTCACTTTCAACACTTTTACCGGATATACCCCGCAGCGCACTGCCTTTGATAGCATTTTGGCTGACAGATGAAAGTTATGCAATGGCCTGTGGAGAGCTGCGCGTACACAAAAGGTCTCATTATTATATCCTTGGTTTATTTGGCACAGCTTATGCCGGTTGGGTTATCGGGGGAACGCTTGGCGGACTGTTAGGGAGCATCTTTAGCGGTACACAGGCTACTCTTACATTGGAATATGCTTTGTACGCCATGTTTATTTTCCTTTTAGTTATTCAGTTAACGGATAGAAAATTACTTTTGGCTGCCGTTATTGCCGGTTTGCTGTCCCTTGTTTTTTATTTAATTATTCCGGGTAGTTGGTATGTGATTCTTGCTACCGTTTGTACGGCCACATTGGGGGTGTTGATGGAAAAATGCCAAACATGATGCTTTTGATTTTAGGGATGGCGATAGTTACTTATTTGCCCCGGTTTTTACCGTTGTACCTGCTGACAAAAATAAAAATTCCTGAAATAGTGGTAGCTTGGCTGCGCTATGTTCCCGTGGCAGTTTTGTCGGCTCTTATTATGCCCGGCATTTTTACTGTTGACAAGCAATTTGCCGTTAGCTTTTCTCATCCCTATTTGCCGGCTAGTATTTTGGCCTTTTTAGTTGCTTATCGTACCAAAAATATGATGCTAACGGTAAGTATAGGCATGGTAACAGTTTTGATTTGGCAGGTTATTTTTTAGGTATAGCAGTAAATTAGCAGGAAAAGGCTTACTTGTGTCAAAATAACAAATGGCTTATATTCTCAGCTATACATGAGTCATTGAAAAGAATCGAGTGAGATAAGATGCCCAACCGCAAAAAAATTGCCAATTTGGTATTTATACTTGTTTTTTTCTTCACATTTATAGGCAGCTGCAGCAAGGGCTTAGCTTTTATACGGAAAAAGGCAATTAAAGGTGTTTTTATGCTGCCGCAAGGCGAGCTGGAGGAAAATATTCTTAAACTGGATGGCGAATGGGAATTTTACTGGCAGAAACTGCTTGAACCAAACGATTTCCTTGAAAATACGTACAGTTTTGTTTATGTTGATTTGCCCAATTCTTGGTGTGGTTATAATTTTTCCGGCAGCGGTTATGCTACTTATCGTTTACAGCTTAAGGCAGAGCAAAGTGGTAGGTTGGCGTTAAAATTGCCGAGAATACTTACTGCATATAAGTTGTGGATTAACAATGACTTGATAGCGTTTGCCGGCAGTGTAGGGCAGAACAGGGAAAGCATGGTACCGCAGTATTTGCCGCAGGTTGTTTTTTTTGAGGTGATGGAGGGAACAAACGAGCTGGTTTTGCAAGTTTCAAATTATTATCATCGTAGCGGAGGAGTATTGGAAAGTATTCTACTGGGCAGTGAGGAAAATATCCTTCATTTACGTTATAAAAATATTGCCCTGGAATTTTTTTTGTTTGGTAGTTTACTGCTGATGAGTTTATACCATCTGCTATTATTTTTTTTTCGGCGAAAATATTATCCTCCGCTTTATTTTGGCCTTTTCTGTTTATTAATTGCAGTAAGGACTATCTTGGTAGGGGAAGGATTTTTAATTAGCCTTTTGCCTAGTTTTAACTGGGAGTTAGCGCATAAGATACAAACCAATGCCTTTTATCTTGCCGTGCCTTTAGTGATGATGTTTTTTAAAACTCTTTTTCCCCATGATATAAACGCTACCATTTGCAAAATCACTGTCATTGTGGGATCAGTCTTTGCTGCACTGGTTATCCTTACACCGGCACGCACTTATACCCTTTTAAATCCTTTTTATCAGATTTTTACCATGGTTATGACTTTTTGTTTAACATATTTTTTATTAAAAAAAATTCGCCGGCGGGAAAAAGGTTTTAGATTAATATTTGTCGGTGCTTTATTTTTATTAATCATTAATAGTTTCATTTTCTGGCAAAGTAAAGAATGATTTCCA
>JAAYFY010000012.1 GCA_012728015.1 Clostridiaceae bacterium
ACATCATCGCTATATTTTGGTCCATAACTTATCAGTCACAATATCACCAAATGCAGGTTCTTTCTCGTCTCACAAAATCTGTGGAATTTTCTTTTGCAAAGTGGAATTTACTTTTTCAATTGACCCCATTCTCGTACTTTACTGCTGTCCAGGTCGGTATTTCATAGGATCTCGCAGCCTTGCCCAAACCTGCCCCAGGCTGAATCCATTAAATGCTCGGTAAATGATTTCCAATCCGGACCCGCTCAGGATAAACAGGAAAGGCTGCTGCATATAGGCGTATCTGGGCTGCACCTCGATAAACAAATAGAGCACAAAGGATGCTGCCAGAATCGCCACGGGGATTAGCAGCCCGTCATGCATCCGTGCCTTCCGCCAGGCCAGCGTTCCCAGGAGGCTGAGGATCATGGACGCGTAGATGAATAACTCATTAAGATCCTTCAGTACCGCGTCAACATCACTGAATCTTACATGGCTAAAAAGTAGATTGACCGTCCTGTCTGATTCCAGCAGATGCTTATAGCTCCAGTCCAGCGCGTTTTCGCACCACATGTTCTGGATTTTTTGCAAAAACAGGTTTGCCAGTTTTAAAGGGTTTATTCCAAGCCTTTCCCTGATCAGGGCCTTCTCCAGTTCCTTCTTCTCCTCAATAGACTTATTGCCCCCATACACCAGCTGATAATCTTGTTCATTGTACCTGCCCCCGCTGTCATAATTAAGCCCAACCATAAACTTCCAGTAAAAGTTGTTATTCTTAAGACCCTGTCCATTGATGCCGCTTTCTCTTATGGCATACGAGGCCAGCCGGGTAAGAGCAAGGAAGGTCAGAGAAACGGCAAGGAATTGCATGGCCTTCTCCAATTTCTGACGCATGTTTTCGGCACGCAATAAAAGTACAAAAAAGTAAACCGCAAGGGAAGCCATAACAATCAAGGCATCCGGCCTCATTATATAGCCCAGCGCCAGGAGGAACCCCGCAATGAGGCTTCTGAACAAGGATCTCAGTCTTATAACCCTTTTATCCAGCAGGAAATACAGGGCCAGCATGATGAAGAACGTGGAGATATGCTGGTTGGACAATACCGAAACAAACGTGACAGGGAACACAAACCCCGAATAGAGGACCGAGGCCAGCCGGGAAGGTTTTTCCCCGAAAAAGTTCCTGGCGATGAGGTAAATGAGCAGCGTTATACCTGTATTCCAGATACAGTTAAGGATCTTCAGGGCAAGGATGCTCCCGGCTTGCCCGAAAATTTTGATAACCAATCCCTGGTATATGACAAAACCCGTTTGGTAAGCCCACTCCTGGAAATAGACCTGCTGGCCGAAACTGTAGTCACCTTGTGAGAAAAGTACGGCCGCCTCGTAAAGCAGCTCGAAATCTGAATCGAGGGGCGTATTGACTGTGCAGATGTAGATCAGGCGGATAAGAAATGTCCCAAGTATAATGAAAATAATAAAGCCTCTGTTACCGATCCTTTTGACCAGTATCAGGGCAAGAGCTGTATAAACTATAAATATTGCGGTCGCCATCCTGAAAACCATCAGGAAACATATCGCGCCAAGGAAGATTATAAGCATACAGGTTAGTGTCCACTTTATTGCTTTGATCAAAACCTGAATAACCTCCCGATGGCTTTAAGCCTGATAAAACCGGCGCCCGTCAGTCTTTGTCGTCATCGTCTAGATGGTTGTCAATCCTGTCGTTGAAAATCACCAGGTTTTCCTGGATTGAGAACAGTACCATTATAAGCTCAAAAAATAGCCTGAGTATCAGCTGAAGGATCAGCATGCCTACGAGCCCTACAAAGAAGTTGGCAGTAATCATGGCCACAATCCCCACAATAAACACGACTATGACAAAGGCAATATAAAGAATCTTGGCCACAACGCCCATCAGCATAACCTTGAAGTTCAGCACGTCATTTAAGTATTCGGCAAAGCTGCCATAGCGCCTGGTTTTCCTGGGAATCAGAAAAAGGAAATATATCCATATGGCTACGATTACCGCTCCCGTTACGATAAACGGAAAAGGACCTTTCAGCGCCGCGGTAACTTTCTCTGCCATCGTAAAAAAGCCAAGCCTCAGTATTCCTTCCATGTCATTACCCCCAAATGATTCTTTATTATGTGCACAAAATTCTATCGGTCAAATGCGCCCGGCTTTTGATCCGGGCTGAAAACCGCCACCCGAAGGGTTGTTGCCATCAGCCGCTGCCCATATCCCGAACCAGGGACTCTGCCAGTTTCACCGTGGAATAGGCATCCTTCGCGTAACAAGCGCCGAAGCTCTCCGCGTATTCCCTGTCCAGGACGGCTCCTCCCACCATGATCCCGGCCTTTAACCCGGCTTTGGCAGCCATGCCAGCAACCTTCGGCATCTCGGTCATGGTGGTTGTCATAAGGGCCGACAATCCTATTATATCAGCATTATTATCCTTCGCCGCCTGAATTATGCGGTCAGCCGGGACATCCTTCCCCAGGTCGACCACTTCAAAGCCATGGTTGCGCAGGAGAAGCACTACTATGTTTTTGCCAATATCATGGATGTCTCCCTTGACTGTTGCCATCACAACCGTGCCTTTCTTGCCGATATCGGCATAAGCCTCCTTATCCAGGTATGGGGCCAGCGCCTCCATGGCCCTTTCCATGGCCTCCGCTCCCCTGATGAGCTGGGGCAGGAAATACTTCTTCTCCTCGTAGAGTTCCCCCACTTTCCGGATGGCCGGGATCAGGCTGTTATCGATAATCTCTTTCGGTGACAAGCCTTTATCAAGATCGGCGAGAACCGCACCCGCAATCTCACCGCTCATGCCATTCAAAACGGCGTCAAAGACTGCCGGTCTCTTTTTGGCGGTCTGTACCTGTCCGCTTTTTGATTCCATGGCAGAATAATGCCTGATATACTCACGGGCATCCAGATCCCTGGCCTTGAGCACGTCGCTGGCACGTTTAATATCCATCAATTGCCGGCTGTTGGGATTCAATATGGCCGAGGTAAGGCCGCCGGCGACAGCCATGGCAAGGAAAGCGGCGTTGACATTTTCCCGCGCGGGAAGGCCGAAGGATACGTTGGAGAGGCCGATCACCGTGCTGAAACCGGAATTACTGCACCATTTAAGGACCTTAAGTGTTTCTCCCGCCGCATTACTTCCTGCCGCAACTGTCATCACAACACCGTCCACAAGGATGTCTTCCTTGCTAAAACCATAGAATCTGGCCGCCTCATACACCCTCTGAATTATCGCGATGCGATCCTCGGCCCTTTCAGGAACACCCGCATCATCTATGGGAAGAAGGATGAACATGGCGCCGTATTTGGCCGCTATAGGAAGGATCCTTTCCATCTTGTCCTTTTCCCCGGAAATAGAATTTATTACGGCACGGCCAGGATAAACACGAAGGGCTGTTTCCAAGGCTTCCGGGCTGGACGAGTCAAGGCACAGGGGCAGCGGGACAGCATCCATTACAGCCCGCACCATATCTGTCAGCGCTTTCTTCTCATCCAGTCCGGGAACACCGGCATTGACATCAAGCAAGTCTGCTCCAGCTTCCATCTGTTCCCGGGCAAGCTGGGCAACTTTGTCCATATCATTCCGAATCAGCGCCTCACGCAGGATTTTTTTCCCGGTAGGATTCAGGCGTTCCCCTATAACAGTCAGCGGCTGGTCCCGGCGGATGAACACGGTCTGCCTGTTGGATGACACCATGGCAAAGGTTGTTTCAACGGGTTTTTCAGCAGTGAGTTTACCGGCTATGGCTGAAAGCTTTCTGATGTATTCGGGCGTAGTCCCGCAGCATCCTCCCAGGGCGTTGGCGCCTGCCCCCACCAGTGCCTCGGCATAGGAGCAGAAGGTATTCGCATCCATGTTGAAAACGGTTTTACCGTCGACGAGCCGCGGTTTTCCCGCATTGGGCTTTACGATTAGCGGTACCTTGGCATAGGGCTTCATGGCCTTGATGATTTCCACCATTTCGGCAGGCCCTGTGGAACAATTGCAGCCCACAGCATCGGCACCCAGGGATTGGAGCGTTACCAGGGCTGTTACCGGATCGATCCCCATCAGGGTTCGCATCCCGTCCTCGAAGGTCATGGTCACCATAACGGGCAGATCACACAGCTCCCTTATGGCTATGAGGGCCGAGCGGGTTTCCTGGATATCCATCATGGTTTCAATGACAAACAGGTCCACACCACCCTCAAGAAGGCCCCGGATCTGCTCCTTGTAGCTTTCCACCGATTGTTCGAATGTAATCTCGCCGCAGGGTTCAAGAAGCATGCCGCAGGATGAGATGTCCCCGGCCACAAGGGCCTTCCCCGAAGCCGCCTCCCTGGACAGCTGCGCCAGCCTCCTGTTAATCTCCCTGGTCTGGGACCTTAGGCCGTATTCGGCAAGCTTTATAGCGTTACCGCCCATTGAGAAGGTATACAGGATATGGGTACCGCTTTCCACATAGCTTCTCTGGACAGCTATAAGGGCTTCGGGATTCTCCGCGGCCCATTTTTCCGGGCAGGCATCAGCGGGCATGCCTCTCTTGTGGAGCTGCGTACCGGTCGCCCCGTCCAGTATCACGATGCCTTTATCGAAATATTTCCTGAATTCCTTTCTTGTCATGGCTTTTCATTCTTTCTCAATCTGTTTTTATATCAACTATTCCGGCAACAGCCAGCACTGATTTCTCAGGAACCAGCATAAAGGTTTCGGTTATGCTGATACCAAGCTTTTCAATTTCCAGAAGCCTTGCGAAATGCGCCTGCTGCTCGATGCAAAAGTCACCGTACCCCGGGCTGAACCGATGTTTTGTCAGTGCCTTGCCCTGCCTTCTTAAAGAGGTTCCGATATATTCCATCAAAAAATCAAGCCCGGCGTCGGCAATCTCCGACGCGGCCGCGTCCATGATAACAGCCTCGCTGGCACGGCCGCTGTCCATCAGGGTCCGGATCTCTTCCATAATACGCTGGCCTGCCGTTGATGCCATCAGGACAGCTCGCTGCGATTGCGACAGCATCCTGGAGAGGGCTTTTCCTGATAGCACTGTCCCGTCCTCCAGCCTCACATTTTCCCCTGTGTTCTCGTCAATGCCCACCATCCGATAGGCAAGAACCAGCGAGCAAAGGCTTTCCGCCCTTTTTACCGTACCGTCCAACAGCTTTTGAAAGTCCTCATTAATCCCGGTGATTCCGCGTTTGTAGCCCAGCCGTGAAAGTATGAAGTTTCTATTATATGAAGGACGTATTGCCCTTAATACCTTTATATTATCCATCTCTCCGCCCCTCATCGCCCGCGGTGGAAAATGCGGCCGCACCCTGGCATTCTTATAAAAAACCCTGCTTATCAGGGTTTGTCAGTGGCCAGGTATCCGAACCCAGGCTGCTCGAATTGGGAACCTGTGATTATACCATTTTATCACAGGAGGTATCTTCTTACAAACCATTTTTACCAGCGCAGATCTGCCCCATCATATCCTCCAATGCGGCTTTACGCCGGGAGTTGCGGCACTGTACCAAAATTAATATAATGAGCTTAACAACTGCCAGAGTCAAAGGGGTGGCGATGGGAAAAAAGGAAAACTTTGCTGCTGTTTTTCTGATACAAAGCGCTTTACTGTGGTCATGCACTCCCATACTGTACAGCTTCATGCCTGTCTATCTGGACCAGACCGGGTTTCGGGAGAGCCAGATCGGCTTCCTGCTTGCCCTGGGTCCTATAATGTCCATCGTCCTTCAGCCCTATATAGGGGTTCTGGCGGACCGGTCGCGCTATAAAAATACCTTCCTCATTCTGCTTAATGCGGGAACCATGGTATCCATACTGCTTTTCCCATTTCACAGCAGCCTCCTTTATGTTACTCTGGTAAGCTTTGTGCTTGCCTCATTCCAAGCTGCTCTTATCTCGGTATCGGAGGCCATAACCCTGGAAGGCCTGGACAGGATTAAAAAGCCTTACGGCCCGGTAAGGCTTGCCGGCACGGCGGGATTTGCTTTAGTCTCAATTATTGTTGGCTTCTTCATGGAAAAAGACATGAGGTTCCTTTTCTATATAACCGCTGTTTTAGCCTTCTTCAGTATAATCTCATCATGGTCGCTGCCGAAGGTGGAAGGCCATCAGTCCAAAACCCGCAGGGTTCCAGCCACGGGGATTTTAAGGGACAAAATGCTTGTTCTCCTGCTGATTTTTGCCACCATAGCACATATGGGCATTGCATTTTACCAAAACTTTTTCCCCGTTTATTTTGCATACATCGGCGGGACAAATGACGTTCTGGGGGTTCTGTACTTTATTTCAGCTATCAGTGAAACGCCATTCCTCATTTATGCCGACAGGATTATAAAAAGGACAGGCATACAAAAAGCCCTGGCTTTATCCATGGGCGTCATTTTCATCCGTTACCTGCTGCTATATATTATAAAGGTTCCTGCGCTCATGTATCCCGTCATGCTTCTCAACGGGCTGACATTCATCGTCTTTACCTTCAGCCTGGCAGTTTACATAAACAATACCGTAAGGCCGGAACTCAGGGCAACAGGCCAGACCATCCACGGCATGTGTATGGGCGCAGGACGCATTCTCGGATCGGTGCTGGGAGGTTTCCTGATAGAGTGGATCGGCCTTTTGGATACCATACTCTGTTTTGCCCTGCTGTGCGTTGTTTCAGTCGCGGCTTTTCTTGCCGTCGGCGCTGGTATTAAAAAGAGGCAATTGCCAACTTGAAAACAGTGCCTTATCATCGCGCCGGTTTACCGGTTTCATGCCGCAGCAGCCATTCCTTGCGCCAGGGCCCGCTGTTGTATCCAACAAGCCCGCCGTTCTTCCCAATAACGCGATGGCATGGAATAATGATGGGAATGGGATTGTCGCGGTTAGCGGCACCCACCGCCCTGCATGCTTTGGGGTTGCCTATGGCGATCGCTATATCCTGGTAGGAACGGGTCTTCCCATAGGGGATCTGCCGCAGGGCTTGCCATACCTTCTGTCTGAATCCGGTACCTTCGGGAGCAAGGTTTAGCCGGAAATCCTTTCTATCTCCCGTAAAGTATTCATCCAGCTGCACGATGCACTCCTGGATAATTGGGCAGGAGTTTTCGGGTCCACGGCCATCACAAAACCTGATAGAGGTTATGGCATGCCGGGTTGCCTGGATTTCCATGAGTCCTATGGGTGATTTGTAGTAGGCTTTATAGGTCTGTTCCATAGCGGGACTCCTCTATAGCTTCTTTCGTTGTTATATATCCATGTTATCACATGAAGCCATGTTTTGATTGCCGGGATTTCCGGGCTCGTTATCACTCGCTCGCGATGATATATGGAGATGAGAGGTAAGAAGTCAGAAGTCAGAATTGAAGAATGGCTGCGAAGCTTTTGAGATTGCCGCGCCCAGCTTCGCTGGTCTCACAATGACAATACCGGAGTCGAGAGGTACACCACGGGAGCCAGGGGTGGGAGGCGGTGGTGAGTCTCGCAATGACAATACCGGAGACGAGAGGCTGAATGTTGGATGTGGGAATAAAGATGATAATAAAGCCCTCGCGGTCTTTTTCCACGAGGGCTTCGGTAATATCGGGTTTTATGATACAGGCACGGGCGGGTTATACCCGTTTTTGAAGATCTCTTCGAACTCGTCGCCTTCAATGCGTTCTTTCTCAAGAAGCGCCCTGGCCACATCCTCGAGCTTGTTCCTGTTCTCTGTGAGAAGCTCCTTGATTTTATTGTAGGCATCATCAATGATGGCCTTGACCTCGGCGTCGATCTTTGCGGAGATCTCTTCGCTGTAATTCCTGATATGCGCGTAGCTCTTGCCCAGGAATACCTCGTCGTTCTCATCGCCGAATACCAGGTTGCTGAGGTTTTCGCTCATACCATACTTGGTGATCATATCCCGGGCAATCTGGTTGGCCTTCTGAAGGTCGCCGGACGCGCCCGTGCTGACCTCGTCCAGCACAAGCTCTTCGGCTGCGCGGCCGCCCAGCGCCACCATGATCTGTTCAATCAACTGGCTCTTTGTGGTATAATGCCGGTCCTCATCAGGCTTATAGGAAGTAAAGCCACCCGCTCTTCCCGAAGGGATAATGGTAACCCTGTCCACCTTCACAGTTGAGGAAACAAGGCGCACCGCGATGGCATGGCCTGCCTCATGGTAAGCCGTGAGCCTCTTTTCCTTGTCACTGATGACACGGCTCTTCTTCTCAGGACCCATTATCACCTTGTAATTGGCTTCCTTGATCTCGTCCATGGAAATAGCCTTTTTATTCTTTCTCGCTGCAAGAAGCGCAGCCTCGTTCAGCAGGTTCTCCAGATCCGCTCCGGTAAACCCGGGTGTGGTCTTGGCAATATCCTTCAAATCCACATCGGGGTCAAGAGGTTTATTCCTGGAATGGACTTTCAGTATCTCCTCGCGTCCCCTGATGTCGGGATAGTTTACAACCACTCTTCTGTCAAAACGGCCGGGCCGCATCAAAGCTGGATCTAATATGTCCGGCCTGTTGGTAGCGGCAAGTATGATGACACCCTCGTTAATGCCAAACCCGTCCATCTCAACAAGGAGCTGGTTCAGAGTCTGTTCACGCTCATCATGCCCGCCGCCAAGCCCGGCTCCGCGATGGCGCCCCACAGCATCGATCTCATCTATGAACACAATACAGGGAGCGTTCTTCTTTGCCTGTTCAAAAAGGTCACGGACACGCGACGCGCCGACACCCACAAACATCTCTACGAAGTCCGAACCGCTGATGCTGAAGAAAGGTGTGCCGGCCTCACCCGCCACTGCCTTGGCAAGCAGGGTTTTACCCGTGCCAGGAGGGCCTACCAGGAGAACGCCTTTAGGGATGCGTGCCCCCAGCTCCACATATTTCTTAGGCTCTTTCAGGAATTCCACAATCTCCCTCAGCTCTTCCTTTTCCTCGTCCGCGCCGGCCACATCACTGAACCTGACCCGCATTTTGCTGTCCTCACTCGCCATGCGGGCCCGGCTCTTGCCAAAAGACATGACACGGTTTCCACCGCCCTGGGACTGCTGTATAAAGAATACCCAGAAGAAGACAAACAGCACCACCATCGCGATCATGGGCAGCATTTCAAGCCACCACGGCGGTGTGGATTTCTTCTCTATGTCGTAATTTGTCAATACGCCCCGGTCATACGCATTGTCAAGCAGGGCTATAAAGGATTCCTGGGATAAAAAATTGACTGTGTATCTGAAATCCGCGTTATAAAGCCCGGATGGTCTGATCAGCACAACATCGGCGTTCAAGGTACGGACAAGAACGTTGCTGACATTCCCCGCATCCAGTTCCTTCCTGAAATCAGAGTATTTCATGTCGGTAGGATTGCTTATATTGCTGTACATCATAATGATCAGCGTCATTATGACGAATATGATGATATAAAAACTTATGCCCCGAACATTTTTCAAAAAATTCAACCTCCCATGAAGGCCTAAATCCTGTCTTCAATCTTAGTATATATGCAGCCATTCATCCGCGTACGGGCGCGCGGCCGATCCAGGTTTTTTTGTTTCGGCTGGCATCCTTATCGGATAAAAAAACACATTAAAATATTTTATCATAATGAATGTGAAAAAACAACCTTACATTTCCTCCAAAACATAGACCTCAGGCAGGTTTCGGTATTTTTCAGCATAATCCAGCCCATAACCGACAACGAACTTATCCGGGATTATTATTCCCTGATAATCCACTTCAAAATTTACCTTGCGCCTGGAGGGCTTATCAAGGATCGTGCATACCTTCACGCTGGCACAATGCTTTGCCCTGAACAGGTCCTTCAGGTATGTAAGCGTCAGGCCTGTATCTATTAAATCCTCCACCAGAAGCACATGTTTTCCGGTTATATCATAATCAATATCCTTTAATATGCGGACAATGCCCGACGAAACCGTGGAATTTCCATAGCTTGAACATGAAATAAAGTCTATGGACACATCAATTGTAAGCTCCCTTACAAGGTCGGCGAGAAACATGAATCCGCCTTTCAGCACGCACACCAACAGAAGCTCTTTGTCGGCGTAATCCCTGGAAATCCTTTCGGCAAGCTCTTTGGTCTTTGCGTTCAATTCTTCCTTTGTGACCAGTACCTTAAGTTTGCTCATCCTTTTCTCCTCCATCGTTAAAATCAATCCAGGTTAATACCAAAAAAGATTGGGTCCGCTCATCGGGCCTGAATTCATCCGAGGTTCTCATGCCGATTATCCACAGGATCTTTGATCCGGCCGCAACAAGCGGTATCTCATCCCGTTTTTCTGCCGGGACTTTATTGTCGATAAAGAATTTCTTCAGCTTTTTTTCACCCGGCGCCCTGAAAGGCCGGATTCTATCCCCATCCTTTCTGTTTCTTATATTTATTCCACAATTGATTTTTAAATAATCAAACACCTGGGTTTTTGATGTTTCCTTAATCTCCGGCCAGTTTGGAAATTGCTCCATTAACCTGTTTCTCGACAGTATTGAGGCCTTAAGCGCACCACGGGCTTCCTTCACGCGGACTGTTGCCGGCGGATTTACAGGATACGACCATGATATCTTCTTGGCAGGACGCGCCGGTCCCAGGACCAGGCATCCATAGGACAGCAGCGCCGACCATCCTTTTGGCAGGCACAGGCGTTTCCCTGTTCCGGAGTTCCGGCACAGCCTGATTATATCATCCACATGGACGTTCTCAAGACCCTTCAGGCTTCCTGTCGCTTGCTCCCATGCCATGCGGACAACCCGGCTGGAGATGGCATAATCAAGGCGGCACAGTACCTCAGCATCAAGACTGATCCCCGGGTCCAGCTTCTTGCTTGTGTCAAGGAAAACCCTGCGAGCCTGGTTTTCAAGATAAGCGTTGTCACGCCTGGCCAAGGCCGAAAGGCGGTTGATCATGGGGGCCGGATCGATCTGAAACTGTTCTTTTACAGCGGGAAACAAAAGATTCCGGACACGGTTCCGGACATATTTATTGGACAGGTTGCTGCTGTCGGTTCTCCAAAAGATACCTTCGCGCCTCAGATAATCCTCTATCTGGCTCCGCCGTACGCCGAGAAGCGGCCTTATTATTGAACCGCTCCTGTAATCCATCCCGGCAAGGCCTTCCAGACCGCATCCGCGCAGGATATTCAGCATAACGGTTTCAGCATTGTCCTCGTAATGGTGCCCGGTGGCAATTACATCGGCAAAAGCCTCGCTGAGTACCTGGAAAAGGTATCGGTACCTGACCTCGCGGCCCGCCTCTTCTTCGGTGAGGCCGCCGGTCCTGCTTATTTCAGCGATGTCGACCCGGAAAACCTTAATGGGTATATCCCATTTTTTGCACAGATCTGCGACAAATGCCTCATCGGCGTCGGATTCCGCCCCCCTTAGCATATGGTTCACATGAACAGCTGTAACAGAAAGGTTATACTCCTGGCCGAGTTCCTTTAATACCTTAAGAAGGCATACCGAATCAGCCCCGCCCGAAACGCCTGCCACAACATGAAAGCCGGGCTCTATAAGGCCATAGTCACGTATATCCTTTCTTACTTGATGCAAAACCGGATTATCTAGCATGCGCCTTACCCGCTCCCGGAGCTTTCTGATACGTCCCTCCACCTGGCATGTAATTCCCAAACTTCGTGAATTGCGGAAGCCAGGCAAGCTCCACGGTCCCTGTGGAACCATTCCTGTGTTTGGCTATTATAACCTCCACAATATTCTTTTTCTCAGAATCCTCATGGTAGTAGTCGTCCCGGTAAAGGAAAAGGACCATATCCGCATCCTGTTCGATGGCCCCGGATTCTCTCAGGTCGCTCAGGATGGGGCGGTGGTCGGTACGCAGTTCGGGGGCGCGGCTCAGCTGGGACAGGGCAATGACCGGCACATCCAGTTCCTTTGCCATTATCTTCAGCCCGCGGGAAATCTCAGAGATCTCCTGCTGCCTGTTTTCGGCCTTCCTTCTGCCCTCCATGAGCTGCAGGTAGTCGATAACCACCAGGTCAAGACCCCTTTCCAGTTTCAGCCTCCTGAGCTTTGACAGCATTTCGGTCACACTGATGCTGGCGTTATCGTCTATATAGATGGGGGCTTTGGAAAGAGGGCCAATGGTATACCCGATTTTTTTCCAGTCATCCGCCTCCAGCCTGCCGCTGCGCATCTTCTCAAGCTCCACCGTAGACTCGCTGGACAGCAGGCGGTTGACAAGCTGCTGCTGTGACATTTCAAGACTGAATATGGCCACGGTGTACTGCCTCAGCGCGGCGTTGGCGGCGATGTTCAGCGCAAAGGAAGTCTTGCCGATGGATGGCCTTGCCGCAATCAGGATCAGATCTGATTTCTGGAAGCCGGTGGTCTTGCGGTCCAAATCTATAAAGCCGCTTGGAACGCCGGTCAACTCACCCTTTCTGCGGCACAGTTCCTCAAGCTTGGAGAATGTGGTGTCCAACAGGGTGTTGAGCGGCTCAAGGCCTGTCCGGCTTAACCCTTGTGACAGGTCGAATATGGATTTTTCGGCAGTGGCCAAAACATCCGTGCCCTCCATGGACCCCTGGTAGCTCAGGTCGGTAATCTTCCCGGATACATCGATCAGGTTTCTCAGCAGTGCCTTGTCCTCCACAATGGAAACATAGTGAAGGACATTGGCTGTGGTCGGCACGCTGTTGGCCAGATGGGCTATGTAATCCACATCCCCCACCTTTTCGAGGGTCCCGCGCTTGGCCAATGCGTCCGACACGGTTATTATGTCTACGGGCTGACTGTCTTCGTAAAGCTCGAGAATGACTTCATACAATTCCCTGTGTTTCTCCAGGTAAAAGGCTTCGGGTTTCAGCCTGCCGCTGACATCCGACAAGGCCTGGCGGTCAATCAGTATTGAGCCAAGTATGGATTGCTCAGCCTCCACATGGTGAGGCGGTATCCTGTTAAACCCGGCATCCATGGGCCGATCTACCCCCCAACAAATGTGAACTAAACCGCATCGTTACTCTCTACTTTTACTTTTACCTTCGCGATAACACCCTGGTACAGTCTTATCTCCACTTCGGTTGTCCCCAGGGTTTTAATGGCTTCGGGAAGGTTGATCATCTTCTTGTCTATCGGGATATTAAAGTCTTTCTTAATTCTATCAGCTATATCCATGCTGGTCACCGAGCCGAACAGCTTACCGCTGGACCCCGCCTTGGATTTGATGGTTACCGTTATTTCGGACAGCTTCTTCTGCAATGCCTGAGCCTCGGCCAGCTCGTTCTCCTTCCTGCGCTTCTGGGCTGCCTGCCTCATCCTGACTTCATTAAGGGCAGCGGTGGTGGCTTCAACAGCAAGTCCCTTCGGGATCAGAAAGTTTCTCGCATATCCGTCATTGACATTGACAATCTCATCCTTCTTCCCTAATGATTTAACATCCTGCGTCAGAATCACCTTCATAGCGCAACCCCCGTTCTAATTGTGAATATCCGCCGCGTTTGCCCCAATTAGCCTTCAGCACGCATTGCCGGAAGAAGCCTTCCTGTTTCTGAAATGGGACAGCGCGGACAGATCGCCAAAGTATTTCTCTGTTTCATGTTCCTGGACCAGACCCAGGCGAATTTTCGCCGATATGTCCTTTTCAAGCATGGGATAGTCAAGTCCCAGCCGCCTGGACAGCAGATAACTGATAATGATCACATTAGAGAGTGTGTCCAGAGCTGTTTCTTTTATATTATCACAATAATCATCAGCCAGCCTGCTGTATAGATGGGCAACCGAGTTTAAAAGTTCGCTCTTCAGATTCTCAATGATCCTGGTGTTCCTGGTAATATCCATGCTATTAAAACTCATTCCGATGCCACTCCGTAAATGATCCTGTGAACATTATAACACTCTGCGGAAGGGCTGTTCCAATTTCCCGGAGCTGCACCGGCAATGCAAAGACGTTTTTTTGCTGGCTGAATAATAAACAGGATCATTGAAATAAAGCCTATAGATGTTATCTATAGGCTGTTGTGCTTAATCCGCTGTATATGGCAGCAGCGCTATGTGCCTGGCCCGTTTTATGGCCGTTGTGAGCTGCCTCTGGTGCTTGGCGCAGGTGCCGGTTATCCTCCTGGGCAGAATCTTACCCTTTTCTGAAAGATACTTCCGAAGTCTCATAACATCCTTATAATCTATGAGTTCAACCTTATCGGCACAAAAGGCGCAAACCTTGCGTCTTGCCCTTCTCCCGCCGCGGTTGGTTCTCTGCGCGTCGCCGCCCTTTCTGGGGCCTCTTTCCTTTTTAGCATCTGCCATTTTAATGAATGCCTCCTTCCAAAACTGTACCGGTTAACTTTAAGGCATACACGCTTTTTTCTATCTATAATTACCCGTCATATATTAAAAATATAGCTTAAACAATATATCATATCATCCGCGCCTGTGTCAACAAACATATTCGTAGGTTCTGGTCCGCTGAAGCTGCCGTTGCCCGGACTTTTACAGCAGCAGCTCGATCTCAGCCTGGGGAAGGGGTTTGCTTAACAGGAAGCCTTGCACCCGTTCGCACTTCCTTCTTATGAGATACTCCAGCTGTTCCCGATGCTCCACACCCTCAGCCACAGTGCTAAGGCCCAGCCTGCGCCCAATGTTCATAATGGTGCTGACCAGAAGCTGGTTCTCTTTGCCGTGACCGATGTTGCCTATAAATGACTTGTCAATCTTCAGGGTGTTGATGGGCAGATCCATAAGGTAATTCAGGGACGAATAGCCTGTCCCGAAGTCGTCAAGGGCGATCCTGACACCGGCTTTCCGCAAATCTTCGATATTCTCCAGCACCACAGATGCCGACTCCATCATCACCGATTCGGTAATTTCCAGCTCCAATAGCCCGCTGGGAATACTGTTCTCCTTAAGTATGTTCAGCACCATGCCGGTAAAATCTTTCTGCATGAGCTGGATTATGGATATATTTATACACATGGTGAGCTGGTCATGACCCATTCCCCTCAGCTTCCTTAAGAAGGCCAGGGCGGATCTTAGCACATATTCACCTATGGGTATGATAAGCCTCGTTTCTTCGGCAACAGAGATGAACCTGGAGGGCGGAACCATGCCAAGATGCCTGTTCTCCCAGCGAAGAAGCGCCTCAAGTCCTACAATCCTGCTGCTTCGGGCATCATACTGGGGCTGGTAATATAAGTAAAACTCATCGCGTTCAAGGGCGCCCTTCAGGCAGTTGATCAGGTTAAGACGCTCCACCACAGCATCATTGAGTTCTTTTTTATAGAAAAGGTATTTGCATCTTTTGTCCTTGGCCTTGTACATGGCCATTTCCGCATTCTTGTAAAGTTCGTCAAAGCTTTTAGCGTCCTGGGGGTAAAGGGTTATTCCTATACTTGCGGAAATGCTGATATTGGCTTCCTTTAGATGAATATATCCGTCAACCCTGTCCTCAATTTCCTGCGCAAGGCGGGACAGGAATCCTTCATCCTCATAATCCCAGGCGAGGATGGCATATTCATCAGCCCCCAGCCTCGCAAGGAACATCTTTTCGCTGATAAGCTGCTTAAGCCTTTTGGCCACCTCGGCAAGAACCCTGTCTCCGGCCAGGTGTCCGTATGTTTCATTGACAAGCTTAAAATCGTCCAGATCTACGATTATCAAAGCAATACGGTCATGGCCTTTCTCCATCTCCTCCGCGAATCTTTCGGCCAGGCTGATCTTGTTGGGCAGTCCTGTCAACAGATCAGTATAGGCCAGTTTATTTATTTTTTCCAGCTGTGCTTTAAGGGCATCTTCCGATGCCGCAAGCTTCCTGTAAACAGCGGTCAGTTCCTCATGGCTTTCCTTCAGTTCGATTTTCTTTCGTGCCCTGTCGGTGATATCAACAGCAAGAAGCTCGTAATGCTCATTGCCATCTTCGGATATGGCCGGCTGAACCGAACAGTACAGATGCCTGCACACCGCGCCTGATTTCATCCTCAGTTCAAAGTGCGGGTTTGTTGTATCGGGCGCGTTGCGTTTATCCATTCTCCTTTTCAGTTTTTTCGCGTCTCTGGGGGATAACAGCTCCAGAAAACTGCCTTTCTTTTTATACCTGATATCATCAAACAACTCCTTAGCGTGTTTGTTGAAGTCCAGAACAGTGCCATCCTGGTCCAGGATTATTATTATGATATTCGCCGCGTCAATAGCGCTTTTTAATGTGTTCTGACTTTTTCTGACCCTGTTCTTAAGACGGGCAAGACAAAATACGGCAATAAAAATAATGGTGACCAGAACGACTATACTCGCCGCCACCCATACAAGCAGGCCCCCAACATCCCTTTTTATGTCCTGGGTGATAACCGAGGCTATCTCTTGCCGTACGATGATATCACTGAAATAACGGTCAACAGCCTTTTTCAATGAATTCCCGATAAATTGGTAGGCTAGAAATCCCATAAGGATGGATACCATTATGACGTCCAAATAAATCCTTAAACCGCGCAACCACTTGGAAATACGCACTTCTCCGTCCTCCATAGCTGCTGATAAAGGCACTAAGCCGCTAAACACGGAATAGTTACCCATTTATCGAAGGTTGAAACATGTATTACATGTTATTTTTCCGGAGAAGTGCCCCAAGTGTTTGCTGTTATCGGTTACTTACCCTGTTTATTGCTCGTTTCCGGAATCCTGCAGGCCGTCCTTATCCTGCCCATCCAATTCAATCGCGACTTGAGTTTTGTCCTTTTTCCTTTTCTTTCGAGACTTTAAGACAATGACAACTGCAATGGTGACGACAATGATCACAGAAAGCAGTATCCAATTGTACACCAGCCATATCACGAAGTTTTTCAGATAGTCTACGAAAGAATCGATGGCAGCCTGGAATGCTGTGCTGACCCTCTGGCCCAAAGTCCTGGCGACAGGGGTTATTTGGGTTGTTTCCACTACCTCGGCAATATCAACAGAGATTCTGCTGTACTGAACCAGCCGGTCATAGTTTTTCAGCCTGTTCTCAATGGTTTCAATCTCGTAGCGGATTTCGGACAGCCTTGCCTCCAGGGTGATAACATCCTCAAGCTTCTCTGCCTTGGAGAGGATGTCCAGAAGCGTATTTTCCTGTGCCTTAAGATTCCTGACCCTTGTTTCGTAATCTATGTACTGGTCTGTGATATCGGTACCGCTGGTACTGCTGCTGGTCACGACCCCTACTGTCCCCATGTTCTCCATTATCGATTCAAAGTGCTCGGAAGGGATACGGAACACGATAGCGGCAAATCTGAGGCTATCAGCGCTGTAGCTGTTGCCCCTGATATTCTTGCTCTCGGTAAACCCGCCGGATTGGGCGATCATTTGATCAATTACCGCAATGGATTGGTCAAAATCCTTGGTTTCGATATACGCGCTGCCTTCCTTGATGATCTTCCGGTCCAAAGGAGCGGTAAAGTCCCCCATCTCTTCGGAAAACTCCGCCGCGTCCTGACTATAGCCGATACCTTCATACGAATCGGCTGGGGAAACAGAGTATTCGCCCGTCGGCGCGGCTCCAGCGGCCGGGGCTTCCGGTTTCTGCATATAATTCTTCGAGGTAGAGTTAACCCGGGCGGCACCCGGGCTGGTATCATATGCATAATCATCCGGATTATTGCCGAATACTGCGAAAAGGATGAACAATGCAACGAGAATACTCAGGGCGGCTAAAAAACCTTTCCATTTGAATTTGGTTGATTGGCGTTTCATAAATACACACCCTTTCGGTTTTGCGCTTTCTGATTATTTTGACGAAAGCATTTCCTGCTGGTTCATTTTCTTCCTGCGGCCGCCCGTTCCGATGCCAAGATCTTTTCAGAGTCCCATTTTACTAAGTTTCTGCTTAACCGTTGTTCCTATCTCCTCCAGATCGTAGCTGGCCATGACCTGAAACGCCCTGTCCAGCAGCAGGGGCGGTTCCTTGGCGGCGAGTATAACTGAATTGAAGCCGTCGTATTTGACTACATATATTTTATATGATCCTTTCCCCAGGTTATCACTCCACTCCGGAAGCTTATGCGATATCCGCTTCAGGTCAGTTTCATGCAGCAGGTATTTTGACCGTAAAAGCCCCAGGGTGTATATGAGACATAACTCCCAAAAGGTGCAGAACTCCTTTCCTATCTTGTCCCGGAATAAATCGGCCGTGGGCTGGTCCATAATCTCCTTGCCGAGCACTCGTTCAACAGGGTAGTTTATTCCGGCTATTTCAGGTGAAAGCATCCTGGCCAGTTCATCCAGGGAATACCTGTCCTTCAAATGCTGAATAGTTTTGACGCGCTCAAGTACCTTATCTTTGGGGAAAAATGTTTCCTGCCCAGTGTACGAAGCCCTTCTTATAAACCACTCTTCAGGGATGAGATTCTGACGCTTCCAGCGATAGAGTTGACCGTAAGATATGCCCGTTTCTCTTAGAAGATCCTTCTTGGAAATCTCGAATTGCATAAGACCACCCCGCATCTTTTGTATATTATTACCCTTAGCATAACATAGTGATGTTATAGCAACAAGGGTTTTTATCTGATTTTTTGCAGGAAATTATAGATAACCGTCGAACAAAAGAAATACATGGGACAACCTAAAAAGCATGGGCTAAAAGAGCGCACAAGGCCATTAAAATTCAATAACCCCTGAGAGTTTAACACTTTCAGGGGTCTTGGCGCGCCCAGTAGGACTTGAACCCGCAACCTTCTGGTCCGTAGCCAGACGCTCTATCCAGTTGAGCTATGGGCGCTTGTAACCGCTTCAATATTGAGATGCATAGTTTATGATAATACAAACCCGGGCAAAAATCAACTGCCAGCAATATTTTCCATTGCCCTTTCCAGGTATATGCAGCGACCAGTTTTTGCTCGCCCCTGTCCTTTTCGCTGTCGTCCGCTGCTGTTCCCGAAAAATCAGAACATATCACGCTTGTACAGGATAAAGGCTACCAACAGTGTGATAACAATCGAGCTTACAGTTACATAGAGCCACATGAATGGATTGCTGCCGTAAGGCCATGCGAAGTTCTGGCCGAAAAAGCTGAAGATGACATTGGGAACAGCCAGCACTATGGTGATGGCGGCAAGGAATTTCATGACCATGTTTTGGTTGTTGGAGATGATGGACGCAAAGGCATCCATCATGCCGCTCAGTATTGAGCTGTATATATGGGCCATCTCTATGGCCTGCTTGTTTTCAATGATGGTATCTTCCAGGAGGTCCTGGTCTTCTTCGTACATCTTGATGAGCTTGCCCGGCAGAAGCCTTTCCAGCACGGTTTCATTGGATTTTAAGGACGTGGTGAAGTATACAAGGCTCTTGCTGAGCTCCATCATGTTGTACAGTTCCTTGTTCCTCATGGACTTATAGAGGGATCTTTCTATGAACTCGCTCTTTTTGTCTATATGTTTCAGGTATTTCAGGAAGTCCTTAGCCACATGGTACAATACCTGAAGTATAAAGCGGGTTTTCTTAAAGGTATACAGGTTCTTTATCTGCCCGTTCCTGAAGCGTTCCAGGACAGGGACCTGTTTGCTGCATATGGTGATAATATAATCGTCCCTCACCTGAAGCAGGCCCATGGGCAGGGTTTCAAACTTTATGGATTTGTCGTCCTCATATATATATGGAATGTCAACGATTATGAGGATCTGATCATCCTCCACATCGATACGCGGCTTTTCCTCGACATCAAGAGGATCCCGCAGAAATGTAGGTTCCGCGCCAATGGTTTGAGTTAGAAGATCGAGCTCTTCTTCATCCGGCTCGGTAAGATTAATCCAGCATCCCTTCTCAATAGCGTCTAATGAGAGGAGTTCAAGGCCATGTTCCGATGTTTTGAAGATTTCCATCATGGAAATCACCTTCCTTCTATAATAATCACCTCACAAGAATTATGCCTTGGAGCTGTGAAAACAAACGCCCGCCACGACACAAAACAAAAGTCCGCGAGAGCGGACCAGGATCATAATTGCAAATAATGACCACACTCCCATCATCGAGTTTTGGCACTATACGGCTTAGGCAAAAAGCCAACTGCATTAAACAAAACCTTAATCCGGCAATGTTTGTTCACCCATTGGCGTCTCTCGACGTTTCCGGGCAGCAGCCTGTATCCGTATAGGAGCCTCACCTAACAGAGGTTATAAGCTTACAATTTGATTATAGAGTTTATTGAACAGGGCGTCAATAGAATTGGAACGGCGGCCCTCGCGGACCTGTCGGACAGGCCGCGTTTAATTACCATCTTTAAATGCTTGTTTTTTTATGGACTACCGTTTTAATACAAATGGAGAAGTGGTATTTATTAATAAACAGGCTGAATGCCTTTTGTTCCAGGAAGCTGGTGTGTTTATGAGAATAGGGTTGCTGACTACCACTGCATACAGCAACTATGTGCAAGCTCTTATCAAGTCCTTATGGCGGGCATTGGAGTTCTGTGATTGTTCGCTGTATATCTTTGAAGGGTACAGCCTTATGAACAATACGGCACCCGACTACCAATGCAACGCTGTATACCGTCTTGTTTCCCAGGGGCGTATTAATGCTCTCATCATCTCCGGCCAATTGTCTTCGAGAGTGGGTCTGGATCTCGTGCAGGATTTGGCCGTTAAGGCCGGCATTCCAGTGGTTTCATTTGGCATTGAGCTTGAAGGAATTCCCTCTGTTGTAACCAATAATTTCTCGGGATTTGAGCAAATTGTTTCCCACCTGGTATCCCATGGCTACAAGAAAATGGCCCATATTGGCGGTCCGCTGAAGAATCCGGAGGCCCTGATACGCCGCGACGCGTTCTTAAAAGTGGTCTATCAAAACGGTCTTGAGGTCCCCAAGCGCTTTATGCTTGAGGGAAACTTCAGCGACGTGGTGGGATACAACCTGACAAAAAAACTAATACCCCATATCAATGACAAAGAAATAGAAGCCATTGTCTGTGCCAATGACGATACAGCCATAGGCGCAATAAAATGCCTGAGCGACAACGGTATTAATGTGCCCAAAGATGTGGCGGTAACAGGTTTTGACGACGCGGCTGCCTCACTGGGCATTGCCAATACCCTTACCACTGTTTACCAGCCCTTTGATGAGATGTCCCAAAAAGCGGCTGAACTTCTCCTGGACAAGAGAAAATATGTTGCCTGCGATCAGGTTTATACCATTGAACCCCGTTTGGTCATACGGAATTCCTGCGGCTGCAGGGAAACGAGCTCTGCCGGGCCGGCTGGCTATTCCGGATCGGTATCCGGTACTCTCAGATCTCACGGGCGTTTCCTATCCCTGGACGAGATAACATTTTATTCAGCCCTGACCGACAGTCTGACAGAATACGGCATGAACTCATGCTACATTGTCCGGTTTTTGGCTCCTACCCGGTTCGATGATTATGCGTCTTCTGGCCAAAGCCTGAAAGGGACACTCCTCTACGGCTACTCAAAAGGCAGGAGAATCCAGTATACCAAATCCTTCGATGTATCAAAGATCCTGCCTGACGCTATCTTTAACACCCTCGACGGGATAGCCCTGGTTAAGTTGGTCTTTATAGGGAAAAACCAGCTGGGATATATCGTTATGTCGGCTCCCGAAAGCATGACAGACTTCATGGCCGATCTATGCATTGACGTGCAGCAATATATCGAGAATGCCTTTCTTGCCCATGAAAAGCAGCTTGTAGAGAAGAAGCTTTCCGATACTCTCGAAAGGCTTATTAACACTAACCGCAAACTGAACGAGCTGACAGTAAAGGATAATCTGGACAAGATGAATAAAATACGTTTCCTGGCCAACAATATGCTTCAAAACAGGGATATTGGCAGCGGCGATTATTATCTTATCCTGGTGGAGATAGATGATTTTCATGAGATTAACGCCCAATATGGCTTCAAAGAGGGCGAGTACATCATGAGGTCGATTTCCAGAATCCTTTCAAGCTGCATCAGGGACGACGATTTTCTGTCGCATCAAAGCTGCGAGCGCTATGTTGTGCTCATTAAGAACATCCAGGGAGATGTGATCAGGAATATAGGAGAACGGTTTCTCGATAGCCTTAATAAACTGAATGCCTCCCACGGCAAGCCTTACACAATTTCGATCTCATGGGGATACTGCCATGCCGGAATAGATTCGGACTTTGAGAAGGTCTATCTTGAGGCCGAAGCTGATCTTTCCAGGAAGAAACATTTAAAAGACAAATCCTGATCCCTGGCAGGGTATTAAAGGCGCGCCCTGGCACCAGGGCCGGGTATGCCTTTATCATATCGCTTTTCCTTATTGATCTGCCTTTTCAAAAATATCCTTCTTTTCCTTCATGTACTGGTTGGTATACAGCCTGTAGTAATATCCCTTTTTCCTGATAAGCTCTATGTGGGTTCCTTCTTCAACGATCCTTCCCATGTCGATAACCAGGATCCTGTCCGCCGAGCGGATGGTGGACAGCCTGTGGGCGATTATAAAGCTTGTTCTCCCTTCCAGGGCCCTGTTGAGCGCATCCTGTATCAGGTGCTCAGTTTCGGTATCCACCGAGGAAGTGGCCTCATCCAGCACGAACATGCCCGGGTCGGACAGTATTGCCCGGGCAAAGGAAATAAGCTGCTTCTGACCGGTGGAAAGACGGCTTCCCCGTTCTCCCACCTGGGTGTCGTAACCGTTTTCCAGCCTCATGATAAAGTCATGGGCATTGACGGTCTTTGCCGCGCGGACTATATCTTCCATGGTCGCTTCGTGGCGGCCGTAGGCGATGTTCTCACTGACGGTCCCGCTGAAAAGATGTGGTTCCTGGAGCACATAGCCAATATTGGAATACAGCCAAAGCAGCGGACGTTCGCGGTAATCCACGCCGTCTATCAGGATACTTCCCTCAGTGGGTTCATAAAAGCGGCATACCAGGCTCACAATGGTGGTTTTGCCTGCTCCTGTTTCTCCCGCAAGGGCAATCTTCTCGCCCGGCTTCACCTCCAGGTTAAAGTTCTCCAGGATATTGCCACCTTCCTTATAGCGAAAGGTCACATCCTTAAAGACGATATGCCCATGAAATCTCGGCCATTCCGATTTATCGGACTCCAGCATGCTGCCGTACCTGGAAACTACCTCACTGCTGTCAGCAATGTCATTCTCGGTTTCAAGCAGTGTAACCACACGCTCCGCCGCCGCCTGGGTGTACTGAAGCTCGGTAAAGACCCTGGCAAGCTGCCTGATGGGCTCGAAAAACTGGACGGCATAGGATATGAACAGCACCAGCGTTCCGTAGCTGGCAATGTTCCGGCTTACCTCAATCCCGCCTTTCCAGAGCACCAAGCCGGTGGCAATGCTTCCGAAAAGTATTATGAGAGGCATATAGATGGAGGAAACCGTTGCCGCCCGGACCGAGAAGTCCTTCATCTGCCCGGTTGTCTTCTCAAATTCATTGAGCATATACTCCTCTATACCCAGCGATTTGACAGTTTTCGCACCTGTTATCCCTTCATTGAAGGCGGCGGTGATCTGTGAGTTGTACTTCCTGGCCTTCCTGTAATTGAACAGGATCTTCTTCTGGAAAACCATGCTTAGAATCGCAAGGGCAGGAACAACGCAAAGGACCATCAGGGCATAGGACGGGTTTGTGGCCAGCATGAAGATAGTCATGATGATTATCAGGAAGGTGGACCAGAACAAATCCACAACATGCCAGGACAGGGAAACACCTATCCGGCGGATGTCGGAGGTCACCCTGGACATGATCCATCCCACAGGGGTCCTGTCGTAATAGGAAATGGGCAGTTCCTGGAGCTTCCTGAACACTGTTTTCCTCATGTCATATGGTATATAGTGTTCAATTCTTCCGGCATTCCTGATCATAAGCCACATATTGGCCGCCTGAAACACCACCAGGCCGACAGCAACCAGGCACAGCAGCCAGAACCCGTCCAGTGATTTCTTAACGGCAAAGTTATCTATGACGTACTGGCTGAGCTTAGGAAAGAGGGCATCCACCAGCGCCAGAAAAAACATCTGCACCATCAGTATAATGATGTTCACCTTATAGGGTTCCGCAAATACGGCAAGCCTTTTAATAACGTTCAGATCAAGCCTTTTGCCGTATTCCATCTCTTCGAAATACAAGCTTCGCACCTCCCATTCCAGGCTCAGACCATATCTTCGCCCAGTGTGCTCTGGATCTCCCATATCCTCCGGTAGGGGCCTTCTTTGCTTACCAGTTCCTCATGGGTGCCGGACTGGACAATCCTGCCCCCGTCCAGCACCAGGATCAGGTCGGCTTCCGAAAGGGTGGTGATCCTATGGGATATGATTATTGTGGTAGTGTTCTTCCGCCGCTCTTTCAGCGCTCTCCTGATCTGGGCATCGGTTTCGGTATCCACCGCGCTTAAGGAATCATCGAATATGAGGATTGGGACATTCCGTATAATTGTCCTGGCTATGGCCACACGCTGCCTTTGGCCGCCCGAAAGCGTCACTCCCCGTTCTCCCACAATGGTGTCGTATCCCTTCTCGAATTCCTGTATGTCATGATCAACACAAGCCGCCCTGGCAGCGGCGAGTACCCGGTCCTCCTCCGGCTGTCCGCCGCCCATCTTAATGTTTTCCCTTATGCTCCTGGAAAAAAGGAAGGGCTCCTGGAGCACTATGCCAATGTTTTTCCTGATCCATTCCCGGCTGATTTCCTTAAGTTCCATCCCGTCAATGCGGATGCTTCCGCTGCTGTAATCATACAGCCGGAGCAGCAATTGTACCAGCGAACTCTTTCCGGAGCCAGTGGCACCCAGTATGGCTATGGTGCTCCCTTTCTCTATCCTGAAGGAGATCCCATCCAGGACGGGCTTCCCTTTTTCATACTCGAAACAGACATCATCAAACACGATTTCGCCTTCAATGGGCGGGCGGCTGCCCGTGTCATAGTCTTCGGGCTTACTGTCCAGGATCTCCTGGATCCTTCCCAGCGATACAAAGGCCTGGCCCATGAAGCCCATCATCTGGCCAAGGTTTCTCAGCGGCCAAACCAGCATTCCGGTATAGGAAGAAAAGGCCACTACCGTCCCTATTGTTACCTGGTCTTTAACCACCCAGTATGCCCCGATAGCGGTGACAAGCGCGTGCTGCAGCATGCATAAAAGGTCGGTGCCTGCCCAGAAGTTGGCCATGAGCCTGACGATCTTCATGGTAAGATCACGGAAGGTCCTGTTCTTCTCATCAAACTTCTCCATCTCAAAGGCCTGGGCGCCAAAGGCCTTGACCACCCGCACCCCGGTAAGGTTCTCCTGAAGGGTCGTGGTCATATGGCCTTCAGCGTCGTCCGCCCTGATGAATACCTTCATCATGTTTATGAAAAACCTGACGGTTATAACAAACACGATCGGAACCATCACTATCGAGATCAGCGTATACCTCATGCTCATTGACATCATGATGGCCAAAACCACGATAACCTGTACGATGATCTGGAGGGCATCCACCGATTGGCTTGCGATAAAATTTTGGACGGTTTCAATGTCGGATGTGCACCTCTGGATCAGATCCCCGGTCTGAGCCTTTACATGGTAGTCAAAGGGCAAATGCTGCAGGTGGTCATATAATCTCTCCCTCATCCGCTTGGAGGATACCTGCGCCGACACAGCCGAGTATTTCCCCCTGATAAACAGGAAGATGCCATGCAATGCTGTGATGCATACAAGTACAACCAGTATGATCCACAAATTGTTTCTTATATAATCAAGAACGCTCTCCGCGTCGACCCTGGACTTTAAAAAAGCAGGCAGATCTATGGGTTTGCCGCCTATAACTGAATCCACCGTGAAAGCGATAACCAGCGGTACCATTGAAGAGAATACTGTCATCAGAATCACTGATACCAGAGATAACAAATATGTCTTGCCGCTTCCCCGCAGATATTCCCGCAACAGCTTGAGGTTTTTCACGTTATGCCTCCTTTCGGGCAATACGAGGTTAATCATACATATCGGACAGTTTGTGGGTATTCTTGGTTTTCAGGCTTAAAATGACACAAAAAAGAGCCACTGCAATTCCATCATATGACTCAGCAACCAAATGGATTTGTAATTGTCGTGGAAAAGTGCTCAGATGGGGCGCTCGGCCGCGACAAAGCCAACTCCATTTTTGTTTCTGAATCCTGCAGTTTTAATGCCCCGGCTTGCCATTTTGCGGCCTCCTTTCAGCGCATGGTCAGTGTTTGGTCTGTTTTAGCGGACAGAGCAAACTACCAGTACAATATACCATAAGAGAATTAAAAATGGAATATTTATATGTGGTGTAATATTCTTGTAATATAAGATAAGGAGGCAATCCTGAAGACGCCTCCCATCATACTTGTTATTGCGCTTCCATGCGCGATCACGCTTATTCCTGGCGCAGTGCTTTCATAACGCTAAGCTTCATGGCCCTTCTTGCTGGAAGCACCCCGGCAAGCAGGCTTGCCAGGAAAGAAAACCCTGCTCCTGCCAGCATGAGCCAGGCAGGAATATATGAGGATGGCATACCCTCTCCCTGGGGCATCCACATGACCTGCCCGCCCAAATTGATATTGAACCTGTTCAGGGCCATGGAAGCCAACAGGCTCAGCCCGACGCCCAGCACTCCTCCGAAGACGCCTATCCATCCGGCCTCCATCAGGAAGATGCGCCTAATATCTCCCAGCCTTGCGCCAATTACCTTTATTATGCCGATCTCACGGGTCCGTTCATAGATGGACATATACATCGTGTTGGCAATACCGATGGCAGCGATGATGAAGGCTGTGATGCCGATACCGCCCAGTATCTGCCTTAAGCCTGCCGACTGCTCCTTCATCTGCTCAAGGATCTGGATGGGGCTGTAGGCCTCATATCCCATGGCCTTTATCTGGTCCATCACTTCCATCACGCTGTCGATATCCTTAACCTTTACGATGGCCTGGTAATAACCCTCATTTTCACCCGAGCCTCTGGAGCTCCCGCTGCCTACTATGACACCCCCGCCTCCGCTGCCATCCTGGTTGAACTTATCCTGCTCCTTCTTATACTTCTTAACGGTATCCAGGGGCATGACGACGGAATAGTCGTACTGGCTGCCGCTTTCGGACACCATGCCCACAACCTCTATGGTTACGGGTTTCACCTTCTTTTTTGGCGTAGGCTGGCCAGGATACGGCTTTTCTCCATAGTTCATGTCCCAGCTGACGGTGACCTTTTCCTCCATCAGGTTGAGGTCATCGGGAGCAGGATCCCACCGGCTGGACCTGGGGTTATAAAGGTTATATTTTACATGGTCCCCTATCACCGCATGGTTGGTGTCCTCAATTGTGAGCCCGCGGCCGGTGCTCACGGGAATATCCAGCATTTCAAACACATTGGGGTCGATGCCCAGGATATTAACCCAACCCACATACTTTCCGACTACCATTTTAAGGCCAAGGTCCATGATGGGGGTTGCCCCCTCCACGCCTTTCATCCTGGCGAGTTCGGCGATCTTGGCATCGGTGAGGGGCTCGATCTTATTACCGTCGGGCGTCATGCCGCCTTCATTCCAGTTGTAGACCTGGATCTGCATGATGTTTCCCATCTGGCTTATCTGTTCCAGGAAGTTCTTGTTCATGGCTAGGCCCAGGGAGATCATGACCACAATGGCACATGTTCCTATCATTACACCTACAATGGTCAGTGATGTCCTGAGCTTGCGGCGCCACAGGTTCTTTATGCTTAAAAAGAGCGTGTCAAGATATTTCATCAGAATTCAAACTCCTTGTCCTTCTTACGCTTCCTGACCACAATGATGGTGATAACTACGCCTGCAACTACCACGACACCAATGATAATGAAGAACCAGACGCTTTTGAAGAAGCCGCCTCCCCCTTCCTGACCATTTTCCATGCCGGGGTCCATGGGGAATGGGCCGTCCACGGGGAACCCGGGATCATAGACGGGCATTTCAAGCACATTGAGGGAGAATTCCTTCTCATAGGTCATGAGTTCGCCGCTGGTGGTCTCGTATTCCACCACGATCTTGCCCATGCCCATTCCCGGCTGCATGGGTATGAGGTTAATTTCGCACCATTCCATGTACCCGGGGGTAAAATTACCGAAATAGTTGCTCATGGGGTCTGCGGCGAAATCGCCCTGAACCGACATTTTCACGTTATACAGGTCGGTCTTGCCCATGTTGTACAGGCTGAAACTGACATAAACGGGTTCTCCCAGGTACACTTCGGAGGGCATTGCAATCTCCGAAACATCAAACCTGGACGGCTGATAAACCGGTATACCTATGATCTCCTGCGCTGTATATGGATTGCCGTGTTCATCCTCATATTCAAAGCTGATGATGACAGTATAGGTCTTGGACTGGGCATCGGGTATGGTGTAAAGGTTTACTGTCCAGTCGTAGCTGTCCCTGGGCCTGATTTCATCAATGAAGAAGGTATTACTGCTGTCCACGGGAGTGAAGACATTCCCGGTTTCATTGGACTTCTCCTCCACATTGAAGCTGCCCTTTATGTTCCTGATGGTCTTTGATGAATGGGTATTCCGGAAGGACATGTACAGGGTAAACCTTTCCCCGGCCTTGACCTGCTGGGGTTCGTATGTATAGCTTCCCACTATGATCTTGGGAACGTTTTTGCTGGGGTCAGAAGTGCCTGCATCGGCATCCACAAAGACCGAAACAGCCTGTGAGATCATGGAGCTGTTCCCCAGGGATTCCGCCTTGATAACGATGGGCACGCTTCCCCTCTGGGCATCGGGGGAAGGCTGGTATTTGTAGGTCAGGGTTTTTGTTTCGCCGGGAGCCAGCCTGGAAACAATGAAAAGGTTCTGGGAAACCGGCAGCAGAGCGCTGGTCCCGTCGGCCGACACCTTGATCTGGTCGGCATTGGCCGTTCCGCTGTTCTTAATGGTTACTGAAACATCGAATGTATCGGAAGGGCTGACAGTAGACTGGGATGTCTTTACTTCAAGGATCTCAAGGGCGTTTACCGCATCGCCGCTGCCTGTTACAGGAACCCAGATCTCCTGTTTCTCGCTTATCTTTTCTCCTGCTTCGGTGGTGTATTCCACCCTGAAGGACAAAGGATAGCTTGCGGTTTTAAGGCCCTGGGCCGCTATCAGGTCGAGGTCGAATCTCTTATGGGTTCCGCCGTCAATGCGGTCAAAACTTATGCGATTGGAGCCTGAGTTGAGCATGAAGGTGTCCTGTGACAGGCCCTCAACGGTTATAAGGACATCCCTGGCATAGAAGTCGCCTGTATTCATGACATAAACGGGCACCGGAAAACTCTTTCCGGCAACCGCTCCGACATTGTCGGCCGAGGAAGTCCGTACGGTCAGGCTGGTATCCTGCAATTCATTTTCAATAAATATGAAAACCATGTAATCCCTGGAATATTGATCCTTCCAGGAATTGAAATAATGCAATGTAAACTTGAACGGATAGAGGCCAGGCTTTGCAAACTTGTCGGTGTTGATGGACAGGGTGACCTCGGTGGGGTTCCCGGCCCTAAGGTTTTTAATGGGCATATCGAACAGGGTCTTTACATGGGTGAACGGGGAGCCGGGCTCTGCATCGTAAGTGAGCGTCACATCCAAGGCGGTGGCTATCTGGTTGATGTTTTCCAGAGTAATCTTCACACCCGTATACTGTCCCGCCTTCACCGTGGTGTTATCAGCCACCGAAGCAAGTATTATAGGCTCGTAAACGTCGGATGGAGGCTCATATCCCGCATCACGGGCCATGGCCGCGTCAGCCGGCAGAAACGAAAGCATACCCGCCAGCACAAAAACAACCGCTAATGTAAGTTTTGAAATCTTCTTAAGCACCTGTTTCATAACCATTTTCCCTTCCATTCTCAATTATTTCTATCTTGCCATCACGCACCCTGACAATGCGTGTCGAGTATTGCGATATTTCCGGGTTATGGGTCACCAGCACAATAGTCTGTTTTCTCTCGTAGGCCAGTGATGTCATGAGCTGCATCATCTCATGGGTGGTCACCGTATCAAGGTTCCCGGTAGGCTCATCGGCAAAGACCACTTTCGGGTTGTTCACAAAAGCCCGGGCAATGGAGACACGCTGCTGCTGGCCGCCGCTCATCTCATGGGGCTTGTGCTTCATCCGGTCCTTCAGGCCTACAGCCTCCAATAGCTCTTTTGCCAGCTTGTTTCTTTTGGACCGGGG
>JAAYFY010000013.1 GCA_012728015.1 Clostridiaceae bacterium
CCGATTATTATGGTCCAAACTATTTGCGAGGAACTGAAATAGGGAGCAAGCAGCCTGGAACAGGCAAGTTCTACAGCCATGACAGTCATTCCTGAAAAAAAGGACGTGACATAAAGGATCAGGTTGCCTGGTTTATTCATCCGTATCATACCTTTCCTATGTTTATTCGGTACTGGATCCATATGGACCCATATTATCCTGCCTTGTTATGAAAGACCGCCCGGTATTTTCCTGAGATTGAACACGATACGATAAGCCCGGCCTGCGGCTGGGTCTGTATCCTGCGCCAAGCCTTCGCGCCAGCTTATACGATGAAGGACTGCATTATTATCACATTATTTTCAAAAGTTCATCAGGCGGTTCGCTTCCGGTATACTCCAGGAATGAGCGGCGCATATTATCACGCGTCCGGCGGAACAGGGTTGGATCGCCCTTCCTCGCGCATGCTGTCAGGAAAGTCTTCCAGGGATCCACAGCGAGACGGTTTACCTCAAGACCCAGCATTACCTGTTCTATGGCTTCATCGAATTTGCCCTCGTTAAGATAATAGTCTGCTAACTGGGTTCTGAGGCGCACATAACGCGCCATGTAGAGTTCCCTTTCAAGATCGGCCCAGGTGCATTTGACATCTTCCAGATACCTTCCGCGGTAGAGCGAAGCTCCTGCCAGAACGTAATCCAAATTCTCCCGGGTTAGCTTGCGGGCGGCAGATTCAGCTTTTTCGAATTCGTCTGCGTCACAGATAACTGCCCCCATATCTATACTATAGTATCCAGAATCATATAGAATCTTAATATCCGAGCCGCTTTTTTCAAGCTGCCTCCTGAGGTAGTAATTGGTCGTGTTCAGGTTCGAAAGAGCATGGGCTGGACTCATGCCCTCCCAAAGGGCTTCAAGCAGGGTGTCCCGGTATATGGAACGATTTCTGTTATGGAGGAAAAAGGCAAACAGTTCCCGGACCTTCGCGGTCCGCCAGTTTCCATTGTTCTTAGCTCCGGATATTTCAAGTTTTCCGAAGAGCCGGACCATTGTTCGGCCTTCATTGGTTGGAGTGGTCTCACTATCGGTATCGATATATTCTTTCAGTAAGGAATCAAGGCGTTTGATCGTCTGGTCAAAACGTGAGCGGCTGACAGGCTTCAGAAGATAATCGGTTGCCCATACATCGAAGGCATCCAGAGCATACTGGTCATGGGGGGTCACAAATACCATAAGGGTTTTCCCCCTGGTTTTTTTGTGGATTTCCGCAGCCAGTTCAATTCCGGTCATACCAGGCATGGCGATATCAATGAAAGCAACCTGAGGGGAGAGAGATGATATTTGCTCCAGTGCTTTAACAGAATCAGTGAATTCTCCGCAAACTACATAATGTTCATATGGCTTGAGCAAACTTTTCATCTTGGTTAATGCCGGGATTTCGTCGTCTACCAAAACAACCTTGATCATCTCAAATGTTTCCTCTATCTGCATGTTATTATTATCAGGGTAACACAATTTCGTCAGGTTTAGCAACAGCCACTGATGGTCATGGCGAGTCCGTCATGGGCAAGTATATTTTTTAAAGCGGAATTTTAATGGTTACCCGTGTTCCGCCTTCCTTCAGGTTATTGATCTCAAGACCGCGGTTATACCTGAGCTTCAGCCTTCTGTGTACATTATACAAACCTATGCCGGCTGATGCTTCCTCGCTTTCCAGGATGGTCTGGACCTTTCCGATATCAATCCCCGGCCCGTTATCGGTAATTTCAATAACAGCGTCATTGCCTTTCCGGTACATGGTTATCGCAATTCTTGTTTTTCCGGAGCTATGGAGTGAACCATGGCGTACCGCGTTCTCAACAAGTGGCTGGATGGTGAGGGGAGGCAGGCTGAAATTCAGGTCAGGCTGAAGATCCATGGTTACCTCCAGCCTGTCTCCGAAACGGGCTTCCTCAATTTTGATGTATGATTCTACAAGTTCTGTTTCTTCTTTTATGGTTACAAGGTCATTCTGGCCGCCACTGTGGAAAGAGTACCTGAGGTAAGTGCTGAGGTTATCTATGAGTTCGCTGGCCAGGGGGCCATCGCTTAACGCGATAGCGCTGATGGTATTAAACGCGTTATATAGGAAATGGGGGCGGATTTGTGCCTGCAAAAAGCTCATTTCATTCTTGATAGCACGATTTACCAGGTGCTTCAGGGTTATCAGCGTGAAAACCCGGGCTCTAAGCTCAATACTTCCCACCGGCTTGATGACGTAATCATTGGCGCCGGCCCAGAATCCCGTAATAATTTCTGACGAGTCGTTCCTGGCAGTCAGTATCAGGACAGGCAGCTCAAATATGGAGTAACACGCAATGCTTTCCTGGGAATGGAACTGACCAACAAATTTGGCGGTCTGGATTTCAGGCGGATGCGAAAGATGGTTGAAGAAAAGTTGTCCTACATAAACGCTGGTTTCACCGCAGACAGACAGATAGCTTCACTGTCTGTGGGCCAGCGTGAGCAGGTGGCTATTGTTACAGCCCTTCTTCAAAATCCTCGCATTCTTATTCTGGATGAGCCAACTGCATCCCTGAGCAACAAGGAGATCAAACGCTTGTTTGAAATCATAAGGCTGCTCCGGGACAGTGGTGTGACAATTATATACATATCACACCATCTGGATGAGGTTCTGGAGATTACAGACAGGATTTCGGTGCTCCGGGAAGGAGTTAATCAGTGTACGCTGGAAACAAAAGATGTTACCCAGCAGCAGATCGTATCCTACATGATAGGCCGCGAACTGAAGGAGTTCTATCCAAAAGAAAAAGCCGAGATAGGGGATGTGGTTCTGGAAGTCAAGGATCTCCACAGAGGAAAAATGGTTAACGGTGTAGATTTCACCCTCAGAAAAGGCGAGATACTCGGTTTTGCAGGGTTGGTGGGAGCCGGCCGGACAGAGACCATGCTGACCGTCTATGGAGCGGATAAAAAGCAAAAAGGAACTCTTCTGCTGGACGGAAAGCCATTCAATCCAAAATCTCCGATTGATGCCCGAAAAGCCGGTATTGCTTTTATACCTGAAGACCGGAGAAATGAGGGAATTGTGGGCGATATGTCGATTTCCCAAAACCTTTCGCTGGCAGATACCGAACTCTGGGCAAAACATGGAATCATAGACAGGAAATTTGAAAAGAAGCAGTCCAATTCAATAATACAGGCGCTCAATATAATCTGTACAGGCATCAAACAAAGGGTTTCGGAGCTATCCGGCGGCAATCATCAAAAGGTTGTCATTGGCCGGTGGATGACAGGGAACGCCAAGGTGTTCATTTTTGATCAGCCCACAACCGGTGTTGATGTGGGAGCCAAAACCGAAATCTACAAGCAGATGATCAAACTGGCCAAAAAAGGCTGCGGTATTATTTTTATCTCCTCTGAATTTGAGGAGTTGCTGGCCATTTGTGACAGGATCGCAGTTATGTCTAAAGGGAAAGTTGTCAGGGAGTTTAATGCTGCCGGCACAACAGAGCAGGAGTTGTTGTATTGGGCAACAGGCGCCGTCGAAAACAACGGGGGGGAAAAACAATGACAGAGAAAAAATCTATATCCATATCCGGCCTGGGCAACTTTCTGATACGCAGGGGAACAGGTATAGGCATGATTGTCATCCTGCTTGCGCTGGGACTTAGGGCCAACCTGTTTTTTGCCCTTTCCAACCTGATGGATGTGTTGAAGCAGGGGAGTATCCTGACACTTATAGCTTTGGGCCTTACTGCCGTATTGATCGGCGGTGGGTTTGATATGGGCGCGGGCGCGCTTGTTCAGCTCACGTGCAACCTTGCGGCAGGCTTAATCATATCCGGCATAAATCCTGCCATTACCTTGCCTGTGGGACTGGCTGTAGGATTTCTAACCGGCTTGGTAAACGCTTTTCTGGTTATAATGGTAAAAATCCCGTCATTTGTAGCAACTTTAGGTACCATGTTCATCCTTCAGGGGCTGACCACTTACTATAATCAAGGAGAAGCGTTAACCATTACCCAACAGCCGTTCTTTTCATTTTTGGGGCAGGGACGCGTCGGGATCGTTCCAATGATTTTCATCATAGTTATTGTGATTACTGCCCTGATGCATTACTTTTTCAAGCATACCCGCACCGGGCTGAGAATGTATGCGACAGGTGAGAATTCAGCCGCGACGGCTCTCCGGGGAGTTAACACAAAGAAGTACCTTATGCTGTCATATTGCATCTCAGGCGCTATCCTGGGATTGACCGGAGTGTTTCAGGCCTCCTATTCCTATGGAGCGTCTGCCATCAACAGCGGAATGGACTTCCTAATCCAGGCCTTATCTGCCGCCTACCTTGGAAGCACATTCTCAAAGACCAATGAACTCAGTGTAATAGGAACGGTTGTATCAGGCATGTTTATTGCCGCGCTGTCCAACGCTCTCATCATTAATGGAATATCAAACCAACAGATTTCAGGAATCCTCGGTATAATACTTGTTCTTTCAATTCTGTTGAATGTCATTAAGAAGAGGGAAATCGGACAGGTCACCATTTTCTGATAACGGGAGGGAGTCAAAATGAATGATACAGCAATAAGTCGGGCTCCAGCCCGCACAAAAATTATAAACTTCTTATCATCATACGGTTCGGTTATCGGCATTATCCTGGTGCTGGCTGTTTTCCAACTGATAGACAACAGGTTCATGCGCATTCAGAACATTGTAGGTGTTATGAACTCCAGTACGCTGCTGATTGTAATGTCGCTGGCCATGATGATGGTTATGTCAGTTCGCGGTATTGACCTGTCTGTTGCCCAGGTCGCCGACGCGGCAGGTGTTATCGCTGCTATGCTGATTATTGCAGGCAAACCGTTCTGGCTTGCTATAATTGTCGCGTTGCTGTTCGGGCTTGGGGTAGGGATCTTCAATTGTATCCTTATGTCTTATCTTGGTGTTCCAGCTATCATTGGAACCTTGGGTATGATGTTCATAGTCCGCAGCTTCGAGTTGACACTTACCAAGGGAGCCCAGCCCCAGATCCTGTTTACACTGCCGCCCGGCCGTACAAAACAGTTCTTCTTCATAGGACAGGGTTCGCTGGGACCCGTTCCCATGCTTATAATTATCTGTTTGATCATAATTATTGCCATGTACTTTGTTAAGGAAAGATCGGTGCTGGGAAGGCATATGGAAGCTATCGAAGGCAACGTGCGGGCCGCGTTTCTGTCCAGCGTCAGGATCAGGAAGGTTTTTGGCGCAACATTCGTATTCAGTTCGGTTCTTGCCGCCATTGCCGGTATAATGCTGGTATCAAGATCCGGGAATGCCGTGCCCAGGGGCGTTGAAACCTATCTTACCGACTGTTTCGTAGCAGTTTACATAGGTACATTGGTTTCAAAGAAAAGAAAATTTACAGTTGTAGGGACTGTAATAGGTGCACTGTTTGTCGGATTCCTGAGCAACTTCCTTACCCTAAGGGGTATGGGTGCTGCCTACAAGACCCTGTTTAACGGTGTGTTCATTATTGCTGCTGTGGCAATGGGTGCCCTGCAGAAAAACCGCAAATAAAGGCCGACTTAAGACTTAAGCTTGGAAAAGGAGGAGATTGGAATGTTAAAAATTGACGCGCATTCCCATGCGGGTTCAGGTGCCGCTGAGTGGAGCGGCAAGCAGGTCGTGGAGCGTATGGATACTATCGGGATCGATAAAACGGTCATTTTCCCTTTTACCGAAGGGTACTTCAATAATGACGAGATACCCCGGTATGTTGAGCAGTTTCCTGACAGGCTCATACCGTTTTGCTCAGTCAATCCCTGGCAGAAGCAGGAAGCGGTGGATGAGCTTGAAAGATGCTTCAAGGCCGGTTTCAAGGGGGTTAAGCTTCATCCCCAGCTATGCGGGTTTTACCTCAGCAACAAGGCTCTGGTTGATCCCATTTTTGAGGTAGTTGAAGCATATAATGGTGTGGTTATTGCCCACGGGGCTTCAGATCTCTATAATTGTCCCCTGGAGTTTGCCAGGAGGGCGGCCCGTTTTCCGAAGGTACCTCTTATTATGGCCCATTGCGGCTTCTTCTGGATGTGGGAGCAGGCCATAGAAGTGGCGTTGGAAAACGATAACCTGTACCTTGAAACCTCACGGGTTCCGCTTTATGAAACTCGAAAGGTTGTAGAAGGACTCGGAGGAAGTAAGGTCATGTGGGGTACGGACGGACCGTTTGCAGATTACCAGTGGGAATATGAGAAGATCCAGCGTGCCGCGCGGACAGATGCCGAATTTGAACAGATAATAGGCGGTACAATCGCCGGATTGCTGGGTATTAAATAGCACTATATTCAGAAGCGCTGCTAAGGAGGATCAATATGGGAATCATAGAAAAAATGAGACTTGACGGGAAAAAGGCTTTTGTTACCGGCGGCGCCAGGGGGATAGGCAAGAGCATAGCCTATGCCCTGGCAGAGGCAGGGGCCGATGTTGCCATTGTGGATATCGATCTTGCCGAATCCGAGAAGACAGCAGGACAGATAGCCCGGGACACAGGCCGTAAGTGCATAGCCGTTTCGGCTGATGTGACTGACAAGGAACAGGTTGACAGGATGATTGAAACCATTCTGAAAGAGTTTGGCAGGATAGATGCGGCCTTCTGCAACGCGGGCATATGCATCAACGCTCCAGCGGAAGATATGACCTTTGAGCAATGGAAAAAGGTAATAGATATTAACCTGACCGGGGTATTCCTGACGGCCCAGGCCGCAGGAAAGGTTATGATTAAACAGGGTGGAGGATCCATTATCAATACGGCTTCCATGTCGGCCCATATCGTTAATGTCCCTCAGCCCCAGTGCGCATACAACGCTTCAAAGGCAGGTGTGATCCAGCTGACCAAATCCCTCGCGGTGGAATGGGCCATGAAGGGTGTGCGGGTGAACTGCATCAGTCCTGGGTATATCGGAACCGATCTTACCCTGAATTCCCCGACCCTCAAACCGCTGATTGAGAAGTGGAACGAGATGTCGCCCCTGCATCGTCTGGGCAAACCCGAGGAACTGCAGGCCATAGCTGTTTACCTGGCAGGGGATGCCAGTTCGTTTACAACAGGGTCTGATTTTGTCGTTGACGGAGCTTTCACCTGTATTTAACCAATTCAGTGTACCAATAGCATTCGCAGGAATAAGAGCAGTATAGAAGGGCTGTCAGGTAAGGCAGCCCATTCTGTTTAATATCAGTATGTTAAGAATATAGCCTGTTCTCAATTACGGAACAGGATCATGGCGGACCTGGGCGGAACTGTAACGGTTGTATCATTTATGGTATAAAGGATCTCGGTTCCTGCCCTGTTCCCATCGGCAGCAACGTGCCACGGGCCGGTGCCGGGAAAG
>JAAYFY010000014.1 GCA_012728015.1 Clostridiaceae bacterium
CCGATTATTATGGTCCAAACTATTTGCGAGGAACTGAAATAGGGAGCAAGCAGCCTGGAACAGGCAAGTTCTACAGCCATGACAGTCATTCCTGAAAAAAAGGACGTGACATAAAGGATCAGGTTGCTCTGTTTGTTCATTCCTATCATACCTTTCCCAACAGGTTCTGTTTGCATTTGTTTCTATCTTAACATGTCGGATGCAGCCATGCCATAATCAATTTGAGCCTTTTGCGTTTAGGCGTACGCTGGCATAAAGCCAAAGGATGTGAACATAAGCCAGGCCTCCGGCTTTATTGCAGCCCGGCTTCATCGTCCCGGAACAGGATCATGGCGGACCTGGGCGGAACTGTAACGGTTGTATCATTTATGGTATAAAGGATCTCGGTTCCTGCCCTGTTCCCATCGGCAGCAACGTGCCACGGGCCGGTGCCGGGAAAGGCGATGGTTTCAGGTTCGGTTCCGGCGTTAATTGCCACCATGATGGTTTCCCATGGATCGCCGTTGGCATGGTGGTTCAGGGTGAAAACAATACTGCTCTCCCTTGACGGCAGAAAGCCAAGATGCCTCCTTATATCCTCGGCCATGGCCATCCTGAAGGCCGGATGGCTTCTGCGAAGGTTTATGAGGCCCTGGTGGTATGCGAAAACCTTGCGGAAACTTGTCTTGTTGTTCCAGTCTATCTGGTTTATCTTATCGGGGGCGTTGTAGGAATTATGGTTTCCTTTTTTAGAGCGCATCATGTCAATCCCCAGCATGAGAAAGGGGATCCCCTGGGATGTAAGGACGATGGTGCCGGCAAGATTGACCAGTTTCATGTATTCCTCGTCATTAAGGTCGGGCCGGCTGGCCAAAAGCTTGTCGTACAGTGTAAGGTTATCATGGGAAGCGGCATAGTTGACGCAGTGCCATGCATGTCCCGCCCAGGGAAAGCTGTTGTAAATAACGCGCGAATAGTCGATGCCGTGGTGGAAGACGGCCCCCGCGACCCCAAACTTAACGCTTTCCTTCATATGCCAGTTTCCTGTAATGAAGCCCGTCTTCTCGCTGTGAAAATTGTCTCCCTTTATGGCATCACGGGTATTGTCGTTGAAAAAACCGATCCGGTCCAGCTTGGGGGCATTGGTTTTTGTGGCGGCGACAGCGCTGCTCAGCAGGGACGCGCCTCCGGTCCATCCTTCCCCGTAGACCATGGCGGATGGATTGATGGAATCCAGTTCCTTTCTGATAAGGTTCATGGTTTCAATGTCGTGGAGCCCCATAAGATCAAAACGGAAGCCGTCTATCTTGTATTCACGCACCCAGTGCTTCACAGAATCGATGATGAACTTCCTTACCATGGATCTTTCGGACGATGTTTCATTTCCGCATCCCGAGCCGTTGGAAAAACGGTTGTCAGAATCGGTGCGGTAATAATAGCCCGGCACGATCTTGTTAAAGTCCGACTCAAGGGTCTTGTAGGTATGGTTGTAGACCACGTCCAGGACCACTCCGATACCGGCGTCCTTAAAGGCCTTGATCATCTGCTTCAGCTCTTTAACCCTGACCAGGCCGTCCTCGGGATCGGTGGAATAGGAACCGTCGGGCACATTGAAGTTGACCGGGTCGTATCCCCAGTTGTATTGCGGTATTTCCAGCTTGGTTTCATCAACTGTGAAGAAATCGAATACCGGCATCAGATGGATATGGGTAACTCCAAGCTCCCTGAAGTGGGAGAGGCCTGTAAGTTCGCCCTGGGGGGACCTGGTTTGGGTTTCGGCCAGGCCCAGGAACTTGCCCCTGAGCTTTACGCCCGAGCTTTCATGTATGGTCGCGTCCCGGACATGGACCTCATACAGGACCGCGTCGGTGGGGCTGCCGAGCTTTATATACCCCGTATTCTCCCAGCCCGGGGGATTGGTCTTTTCCAGCTCGATGATCATGCTTCTGCGGCCATTGACTCCCGACGAACGGGCATAGGGATCGGCTGCCTCAAGGGTCATCCCCATGACAACAACCGTGTATGTATAATACTTGCCTGAAAGGTTTCCCGGTATTCTGGCGATCCAGGTGCCCTGTATGTCACGGACCATCGGCTCCACGGTTATAAGGCTCGGTCCCGATCCCTTTTCAAAGATGTTCACATATACCGCGTTGGCAATGGGGGCCCACAGCCTGAAGAATGTTGCCTCAGGTGTCCAGCGCGCGCCAAGGTCGTCTCCTGCATAGGTGAACGCATCCTCAAATTCCTGGGTGTCATATAACATGCCGTAAGCCACCGCTCCTATGCGGAAGCCGGGCTTGACAACCATGTAGGAGCTTCCCATAACCATGTCATTATTAAGGGAAATGACAAAATCGCGGGCGCCCCTGATCTGGGTCACATGGCGTATGGGGACCTCAAGGCCGTTTTCAAGCACCTTAAAGGGTTCCTGGTGAAGAGGGGCCGTGGCCGGAGCCTGCAGCCTTACATGTATCTCCCTGAAACTCTGGAATACCGCTGTTTCAAAACCCGGCGTGAGGCACAGGTCTTTTTCTGAATACATGATGTCTACGGTATCCTGAATTATATATATGTCTGCTATCCCTGTCCTTGCCTCTTCTCCTATTTGGAAATACCGGTCCACATGGAGGTCCCTCTCATGCCATCCTCCCCTGCGGATAATAATGCCGGCGGTGTCGCTTATAAAGGATGAGACATCCACTTCGGCCACTATCGCTATCCTGCCGGGGTCCTGGTGCAGCACTTCCTGGTACTTGAAGCTGTGGAGGGAACCTTCATGGCCCATTTCCCAAATCCATAGGTCCCAGCCCGTATAATCCTGATCATATCTGTAATAATGAATCCTCAGCATAGCCACCGTATCCGGGCCGCGGGCCTGGTTCGCCCTGCGGCATTATTGCAGAATCCTGCGGTTGTTTTCATACAGTATTTATTATAACCCTACATCCCGCTCTGTTGTATAAATAATTATCACAAAAAACTTGACACCGATATATTAAAGGGATATAATTGGTAGGTGTTAATTTATTACGTTAGCGTGTTAAAGTAATAATGTAATAAAGTGATCAGGAAAAAGAGGTAGAAGCCATGAAACGGTGGAGCATCTATACACCTGAAGGGGTGCAGGACATACTGTTCGACCAGTGCCGGATCAAGAGAAGGCTTGAAGCTGGATTGAGAAAACTGTTCACCAGTTATGGGTATATGGAGATGGAAACCCCCACCATTGAGTTTTATGACGCCTTTGGCGGAGAGCTTGGCCTTATAAGGCAGGAGAGCATGTACAAGTTCTGTGACGCAAAAGGAAGGCTTCTTGTCCTGAGGCCTGATATGACCATTCCCATAGCAAGGGTTGTGGCTACAAAGGTCAAGGATGAGTCCCTGCCCCTCAAGTGCTGTTATATCGGCAATACCTTCTGCTTCGATGAACTGGGGGGCGGAAGGCAGAACGAATTCACCCAGGCAGGTGTTGAGATCCTTGGGATACGTTCGCCGGAGGCTGATGCCGAGGTTATCGCCATGGCGGTGAAAGGCGTTAAGTCCTGCGGCCTTGATAAGTTCCAGATCGAAATCGGGCAGGTGGATTTCTTCAAGGGCATTATGGAGAAAACCGGGCTTTCGGCCGACGAGGTTGAAGAAGTGCGGGAAGGGATAGACAGGAAGGACTTTGTGGCAGTTGAGCAGGTTATGAACAAGTACAGGGTAAGCGATGAACTGAAAGCCCTCATACTGGATCTCCCCAGGCTGTTCGGCAACAAGGATATCCTGTCGGGTATAAGCAGGGAGTACATCGGCGGGAAGGCATCGGCGGCCCTTGATTACCTGCAGAAGGTGCTGGATATCCTGGAGGACAGGGGACTGGCCAACTATGTTTCCATCGACCTGGGCATGGTCCAGAGCCTGAATTATTACACGGGAATCGTGTTCAGGGGCTATACCTATGGTGTCGGGTTCCCCATATTGAGCGGGGGGCGCTATGACGGCCTGGTGTCCAAGTATGGGAAGGATTGTCCGGCCACTGGTTTTTCCATGGGGATCAACATGATCATGATGGCTTTGGAAAGGCAGAACCGGGCGGGTAATGGAAACCCGGGAGGAATCCTGGTCACCTATGAAGAGGGAGCCCGGAAGTTTGCCGATTCCTACTGTGAGAAGGCCGTTGAAGGAGGCCTTATAGCCGAGTTGGATATAGGAATGGGCGGACTTGATGCCTGTCTCAGGTATGCCCGTTCCAAGGGGCTAGACAAGGTTGTACTGTTCCGTGCCGACGGGACTTCTGAAGAGTTTGAAAGGGGTACAGGCCTATGAGATATATAACAATTGCCCTGTCCAAAGGACGACTGACCGAGTTGTCCATAAGCCTTCTTGAAGAGGCCGGGCTCGACTGTTCCGAACTGAAGGAGAACTCGAGGAAACTGATCCTTACCGATGAAAAGAACAAGGTGAGGTTTTTCCTGGCCAAGCCTGCCGATGTTCCTGTCTATGTGGAGTACGGGGCGGCCGATATCGGGATTGTGGGGAAGGACACGCTGTTGGAGGAAGGCCGCGACCTTTATGAAGTGCTTAACCTGGGCTTTTCCAAGTGCAAGATGTGCGTCGCCGGCCCAAAGGAATTGGAAGGGAAGATGGACAGCGTCACCATCACGCGTGTGGCGACAAAGTATCCCGAGATAGCGCGGACATACTTCAGGCATAAGAGGCGGGAATCGGTTGAGATCATCAAACTCAGCGGGTCTGTTGAACTGGCTCCGCTGGTAGGGCTCTCGGAGGTTATCGTGGATCTGGTTGAGACGGGCAGGACCCTCAAGGAGAATGGCCTTGTAGTGCTGGATACCATTGCCGATATCAGTGCCAGGATGGTGGTCAACCGGGTAAGCATGAAGATGGAGAACGAGCGCATCAGGAAGCTGATCGACGCGATACGCAGACAGTTATAAGTCCCTGATGTCTGCGCTCCTCGTAATGGCACAGCGCTGCGCGCTTGCAACACAGGGAAACATAACTGTCCCGACTGTTACCACAAACCCCAATCCATGCAGTAATATTATATGTCCCAATTGTTACGAAGGAGGCTCGGCCATGAGGATAATTGAATACGGTAAAGATGATATTGAAACCTTGTTGGAATCCCTCCAGAGACGCACCCCGGAAGGGCTTAAGGATGTTGAGATGAAAGTTTCAGAAATCCTGCGCGGCGTAAGGGAGCGGGGTGACCAGGCGGTTTGCGAATATACCCTGGAACTGGACGGGGTGCCGCTCTCTGCCCGGGATTTGGAGGTATCCGCAGAAGAGATGCAAAAAGCCCTGTCAGGCTTGGACAGGGAACTGCGAGAGGCCATAGAGCGGTCGGCAGCCAACATACGGGCTTTCCATGAAAGGCAAAGGGAGAACTCCTGGTTCATGACCCGGGAGGATGGGATCATCCTGGGGCAAAAGGTAACCCCACTGAGCCGCGTGGGTGTCTATGCGCCCTCGGGAACAGCACCCCTGCCGTCAACGGTCCTTATGGAGGTAATACCGGCAAAAGTCGCCGGTGTGGACGAGATCATCCTTTGCTCCCCACCCCGGGAAAACGGGAGGATCGACCCGGTAATCCTGGCCTGCGCGAAGATAGCCGGTGCCGACAGGGTATTTGCCGCGGGAGGGGCCCAGGCAATCGCAGCCATGGCATATGGCACCGGGACCATACCCAGGGTGGACAAGATCGCCGGGCCGGGAAATATCTTCGTCCAGGTTGCCAAGAAACAGGTTTACGGGATCTGTGGCATCGACATGATAGCCGGTCCCAGCGAGGTGCTGGTCATAGCCGATGAAAGCGCCAATCCCGAATATGTGGCAGCAGATCTCCTGTCCCAGGCAGAGCACGATAAACTCTCGTCGGCCATCCTGGTGACAAACTCAAAAGCCCTTGCCGATGCTGTGCAAAAGGCAGTAGAGATCCAAACCAAGAGGCTTGGCCGGAATGAAATCATTAAGAATTCCCTGGAAGACTATGGCGCCATTGTGGTTGTACCCACCCTGGAAGAGGCGGTAAGTATTTCCGACCGCATCGCGCCCGAGCATCTGGAGATCTGTACCAAGGATCCGTTTGCGCTGCTTCCGGAAATCAAAAACGCGGGAGCGATATTCCTGGGCGAGTATTCTCCCGAGCCGGTTGGAGACTATTTCGCCGGACCCAACCATATCCTTCCCACCGTGGGAACAGCCAGGTTCTTCTCGCCGCTGGGCGTTTACGATTTTATAAAAAGGTCCAGCATAATCAGCTACACCCGTAAGGCCTTCAGGGACGCGGCACCGTATGCTGCGGCCTTCGCCGATGCCGAAAGGCTCCAGGCGCATGCCGAGTCCATCAGGATCAGATGCAAAGGCATTATTTAGCAAACAGAAAGGAAAATGGACATGAGCAGGTTTTGGAGTGACATAACCAGAGAAATAACCCCTTATGTGCCCGGTGAACAGCCGCGGGATATGATCAGGATCAAGCTCAATACCAATGAGAATCCCTACCCGCCGTCCCCGGGCGTGATTGAATACATCAGGGAAATGGCAAACAGCGATCTCCGCCTCTATCCCGACCCGGATTCAAAAGCCCTGTGCGAGACAGTGGCAAAATTCTATGGCCTTTCTCCCAGCTTGGTGTTTCCGGGAAACGGTTCCGACGAGATACTGGCCTTTGTGTTCCAGGCATTCTTTGGCCCAAATGACCTGATTGCCTTCCCGGATGTGACCTACAGCTTTTATCCCGTATATGCGGGCCTGTACCGCATCCCTTACAGGGAGGTACCGGTGCGGGAGGATTTTTCCATCGAATTTTCGGATTATCCCAAGGGGCTCAAGGGCATTATCTTTGCCAATCCCAATGCGCCTACGGGGATATATGTCCCTCCGGAGGAGATAGAGCTCCTGCTAAGGTCAAGGCCCGACACCTTGGTTGTGATGGACGAAGCCTACGTGGATTTCGGGAACGAGTCGGCGGTTCCCCTTGTAAACAGGTATGACAACCTGCTGCTGGTGCATACCTTGTCCAAATCAAGGTCCATTGCGGGCATGAGGGTAGGTCTTGCCATGGGTCACCCGGAACTGATCGAGGGCTTGAACCGGATCAAGAACTGCTTCAACTCCTATACCATGGACAGATTGGCCCAGGCCGCCGCGATACGCGCCTTTGAAGATGATGATTATTACAGGGGAATAAACCGGAAGATCATAACTGAGCGTGAAAGGTTCAAGGAAACCTTGAGGAAGATGGGTATCCCATGTACCGATTCAAAATCCAATTTTGCTTTTCTGACCCTTCCCGGCATCAAGGGGCCGGATGCCCTAAGGCTTCTGAGGGAGCAGGGCATCCTGGTGAGGAATTTCGCCAGGCACCCCAGGATCGCGGACTGGCTCAGGATAACAATTGGCACAAAAGAGGATATGGACAGGGTAGTGGTAGCCATCATAAAGATAATGGAACGGCAACGGCCTGCAATGATATAATGGAAAAAACCTATTGAAATGGCGGGGTGAGTTTGTTGAGAAAAGCGGATATTGCCAGAAAAACGAAAGAAACCGATATCAGGCTTGTTCTGAACCTTGACGGCGAAGGCAGGTGCGCCGCCGCGTCAGGTATCGGGTTCCTGGACCATATGCTGAACCTGTTCTCAGGACATGGTCGTTTCGACCTGGAACTCAGCTGCAGCGGTGATTTGGATGTGGACACGCACCACACTGTCGAGGATACAGGCATTGTGCTGGGGAAGGCCATTTCCGAGGCATTGGGCGCCCGTGAGTCCATAAAGAGATACGGAAGCGCGCTGATTCCGATGGATGAGTCCCTGGCCCAGGTATCACTGGACCTTTCCAACCGGCCTTACCTTTATTTTGATGTTCCATTTAACAATCCACAGGTGGGCGGGATGGAAACCGAGATGTTCGAGGAGTTTTTCCGCGCCCTGGCTGTCAATGCCGGCATGACCCTGCATATCAGCGTTCTGCACGGCAGAAACAACCACCACATGATCGAAGCCGTATTCAAGGCATTCGCCAGGGCTCTCAGGGAAGCGGTTGTCATAGATCCGTCCATAAAGGGTGTCAACTCCACAAAAGGCACGCTTTAAGGCAATGTAAACCGCAACGCATCATACCCGCAAACATATAAACAGATGGAGGAATACCGGATGCTTGTTCGAAACACTGATTTCATCGATCTTCCCGTTTTTGTCAGGGGCAAGGTCAGGGATGTCTATGAAGTTGGGGACGATATGCTCCTCATGATAGCCACCGACAGGATTTCGGCTTTTGACGTCGTGTTCAATGAACTGATACCCAACAAGGGCAAGGTTTTAAACAGCCTGTCGGCCTTCTGGTTTGATTTTTGCAGCGATATCATCGGTAACCATCTGGTGACCACCGATGTTTCCGAATACCCCATGGGTCTCTCAAAATTCAGGAAGGAACTCCAGGGCAGATCCATGCTGGTGAGAAGGCTGAAGATGGTTGAGGCTGAATGCATTGTCCGTGGCTACCTGGAGGGTTCCGGCCTGAAGGACTACAGGGCCACCGGCGAGATTTGCGGGATAAGGCTGCCCGAAGGCCTGAAGCAGGCTGACAAGCTTCCCGAGCCGATTTTCACCCCATCCACCAAGGCCAGTGAGGGTCATGATATCAACGTCAGCTTTGACTATGTTAAGAAGAAGATCGGCAAGGAGCTTGCGGCGGAATTAAGGGAAAAATCCCTGGCCCTCTACCGCAAGGCATCCGAGTATGCCTTGAGCCGTGGCATTATTCTTGCCGACTCCAAGTTTGAGTTTGGGATCCTCGACCGGAGGCTTGTGGTAGCTGATGAGCTGTTTACCCCCGACTCCTCCAGGTTCTGGGACCTTTCGGACTACAAGCCGGGCCAGCCTCAGAAGAGCTTTGACAAGCAATATCTGCGGGAATACCTTGAAACCCTTGATTGGAACAAGAAACCCCCCGCGCCCAAGCTTCCCCTCGAGGTCATTGAAAAGACCCAAAAGAAATATATTGAGGCTTACGAACGCATTACCGGTAAGAAGTTTGAGCCATGATAGCCATTGCCATGCGGTTTATCCTGAAAAGGGCGGCGGCTTCAGTATTATGATCATGAGAAAATTTATGAAGGTGGTATACGGCGTATGATGATATATCCGGCTGTAGATATCAGGGACGGCAAATGCGTGCGCCTGAGGCAGGGCAGTTACAGCGATATGACGGTGTACGGGGATGACCCCGTGGAGATGGCTCTTCGATGGCAGGAAGCGGGTTCCCATTTTCTTCATGTGGTGGACCTGGACGGCGCCAGGGGGCAGGGAAAAAACAACAGGGACATCATCGGGAGGATCATAAAGGCCCTTGATATTCCCGTGCAGACAGGCGGCGGTATCAGGACCATGGAGGATATAGACGAGGTCCTGTCACTGGGAGCGGCCCGCGTTATACTGGGCACTTCTGCCGTAAAAAACCCCGGGCTCGTTGACCAGGCTGTTTCAAGATACGGCAGCAGGATAGCAGTGGGGATAGACGCCAAAAACGGCCTTGTTGCCATTGAGGGTTGGGAAAGCACCAGCCCGTATACTGCCGTTGAGTTTGCAAGGCACATGGAAAAGATGGGCGTGGAAACCATCATCTATACCGATATCGCAAAGGACGGCATGCTGATAGGTCCGAGTTTTGAAGCCATGGATGAGATGCAGCGATCTGTTTCGATGTCGGTCATCGCTTCAGGCGGCATAAGCAGCATCAATGACCTTATCCGGCTGAAAAAAATCGGTATGGCCGGGGCTATCGTCGGCAAGGCCATATATACCGGGGCCATTGATCTGAAAGAAGCCCTGGATAAGGTATGACCGGGGAAGTATGGTTCCTTTCGCGGAACAAAGCCAAAGACTTATGGATGAAGGTGGTATTGGTATGTTGACCAAGAGAATAATACCCTGTCTGGATGTGCATAACGGCCGAGTGGTCAAGGGCGTAAAATTCGTCGACCTCGTGGATGCCGGAGATCCTGTAAGCTGCGCTGCAGCCTATAACAAGGCTGGCGCCGATGAACTGGTGTTTCTGGATATTACAGCCTCCCACGAGGCCAGGGATACCATGGTGGACGTGGTGGCCAGGGTGGCTGAACAGGTTTTTATTCCATTTACCGTTGGAGGCGGAATCCGGACAGTGGAGGACATACGCCGCATCCTGCTGGCGGGGGCCGACAAGGTCGGGATCAACTCTACCGCGTTTAAAAGGCCCGAGCTCATATCGGAGGCGGCCATGCGCTTTGGCAGCCAATGCGTGGTGGTAGCCATTGACGCAAAAAAAAGGGCCAATGGTTCCGGCTGGGATGTCTATATCAACGGCGGGCGCATCAATACCGGCAGGGATGCCCTTGAATGGGCTGTTGAAGCCGAAAAGCTCGGAGCCGGCGAAATCCTTCTTACCAGCATGGAACGGGATGGCACGAAGGATGGTTATGACATTGAACTTACCAGGACCATATCCGATGCCGTAAAGATCCCCGTAATCGCTTCGGGCGGCGCCGGCGCCAAAGAGCATTTCAGGGATGCCATCCTCCAGGGGCATGCCGATGCGGTACTGGCAGCATCATTATTCCATTTCGGAGAACTGAGCATACCTGAGCTTAAGAGGTGGCTTAAGAGCGAAGGAATTCAAGTAAGGCTGTGATGCGCCCCTTACGAATTAATTGACAAAAAAATAACAAGCATGATATAATCAATATAAGCAAAAAGCCAGGGGACACAAAAGAGGCATAGAATATTCTCCTGCAGCTACTTTGTCAGTAAGGGGTTGATAGCAGTATGCCGGAAGAAAAGAAGATATCCATGGCCGTAATAAGAAGGCTGCCAAGATATTACCGTTATCTCCATGATCTGATCAAGCTGGACATTAAGAGGATTTCTTCAAGAGAGCTAAGTGAGCGGATGGGTATAACCGCTTCCCAGATCAGGCAGGATTTGAATTGCTTTGGAGGCTTTGGACAGCAGGGATATGGCTACAACGTGGAGTCCCTGTTCAACGAGATCGGTAGAATTCTAGGCGTTGATAATCGGTTTTCCTGTATCATAATCGGTGCCGGCAATATGGGTACCGCGCTTGCCAACTATGAAAACTTCAGAAAAAGGGGATTTGACATTATAGCCATCTTTGATGTGGACCCGCTCAAGATTGGCGGCGAAGTCAACGGGATCGGGATTATGTCCATGGATTCCCTGGAAGACTTCGTGAAGAACCATAAGGTGGATATAGCCATGCTCACCGTCCCCAACGTTCATGTTACAGAGGTGGCTGAAAGGGTCACAACCCTCGGGATAAAGGGTATATGGAACTTCTCTCCCCATGAGCTGCGGCTGGAAAATGGCGCGGTTGTTGAGAATGTGCACCTCAGCGATGGCCTGATGGTACTCGGGTATCGCCTCAGGAGCGCGGGTTATTAGATCTGTCGAACAAAGAAAACGGGCTGTCACATGACAGCCCGTTAGTATTTCCCTTATGCTTCCTTCAGCCTCTTCTCCAGCGCTGCAAGCTGGTTCTTCAGTTCTTCGGGAAGACGGTCTCCGTAAGAAAGGTAGTGTTCCTTGACCGATTCTATCTCGGCAAGCCACCCTTCCTTATCCACGCTGAGGATCTCCTCCACACGTTCCCGGGTGATATCAAGGCCGCTGAGGTCCAGATCATCAACTGAGGGCATGTATCCAATAGCTGTTTTTACCGCATCGGCCTTGCCGGATACCCTCTCAAATATCCACTTCAGCACACGGCTGTTTTCTCCGTAGCCGGGCCAGATGAACTTTCCGTCCTCATCCTTGCGGAACCAGTTGACGTAGAATATCTTGGGCAGTTTATCCGGATCGGTTTTCTTGCCCATGTTGAACCAATGCTGGAAATAGTCGCCTACATGATACCCTATGAAGGGCAGCATGGCAAACGGGTCGCGGCGTACCTGGCCGATCTTGCTCGTGATGGCGGCCGCCGTGATTTCGGAACCCATTATGGAGCCCAGGAAAACGCCATGGTTCCAGTCAAAGCTTTCGTGAACCAGGGGAATGGTGGTTGCCCTGCGGCCTCCTACCAGAATCGCTGAAATCGGCACGCCATTGGGATCCTCCCATTCGGGCGCAATAACCGGGCACTGGCTGGCCGGAGTGGTGAAACGGGCATTGGGATGGGCGGCTTTTTCCTTGGAGTCGGGGGTCCAGTCCTTGCCCTGCCAATCGATCAGGTGATCGGGAGCCGGTTTTCCTATGCCTTCCCACCACACATCGCCGTCGTCGGTAAGGGCTACGTTGGTGAAGATGGTGTTCTTATCTATGGTTTTCATGGCACTGGGATTGGATTCCATGGAGGTACCCGGAGCGACGCCGAAGAAACCTGCCTCGGGATTGATGGCATAGAGCCTGCCGTCTTCACCGAACCTCATCCATGCGATGTCATCGCCTATGGTTTCAACCTTCCAACCGGGGATGGTGGGGACCATCATGGCCAGGTTGGTCTTTCCGCAGGCGCTTGGAAACGCGCCGGTGATATATTTTACCTCGCCCTCAGGGCTTGTAATCTTCAGGATGAGCATGTGCTCCGCCATCCAGCCCTCGTCGCGCGCCATTGCCGAAGCAATTCTGAGAGAGAAGCACTTCTTGCCCAGCAGGGCGTTTCCGCCATAGCCAGAGCCGTATGACCAGATGGTCCTTTCCTCAGGGAAGTGGGAGATGTATTTTTGCTCCATGGGAGCGCAAGGCCATGCCACGTCCTTCTCGCCTTCGGCAAGGGGAGCGCCCACAGAATGCAGGCAGGGAACGAATTCGCCGTCCTCGCCCAGAATGTCAAGAACCTTTGTCCCCATACGGGTCATGATACGCATATTGATTACAACATAGATGCTGTCGGTAATCTGAATACCGATCTTGGAAATGGGTGATCCCAGGGGGCCCATGCTGAACGGGATTATATACATGGTTCTGCCCTTCATGCATCTGCGATACAGGTCGGTCATTGTCTTCTTAAGCTCAACAGGGTCTATCCAGTTGTTTGTGGGACCCGCGTCTTCCTTTTTCCTTGAGGAAATATATGTTCTTTTCTCAACCCTGGCCACGTCTGAGGGATGGCTCCGGAAAAGATAGCAGCCAGGGCGTTTTTCCGGGTTAAGCGGTATGGCGCTGCCTGATTCCACAGCCTCCTGGATCAGCCGCTCGTTTTCTTCTTCCGAACCGTCACACCAATAAACCTTGTCGGGTTGGCACAGTTCTTCAATTTCTTTTACCCACTCTAATAATTTCTTGTGTTTTACCATATCGAATCTCCCTTCCGTAATATAACTTCTATTTGAGTAAGACAAAGGTTTTCAGCCTCATTAATCATTGTTATGCAACCCCGCCAAATCCTTGGGAGGTATAACCCAATAATCCGTTCCACATAGTGCAAATCATTTTTATTATATCCCAGTAGTCCCACTTTTGAAAGATAGATTGTGAAAAAATTCATAAAGAATATTTTATGCACAACCCGGCAAAGGAATAAAGGGCGATATAATGGCTCAGGATAAGGCAACCAAGGCAGCACCGGGATTTGAAACTTGCAGGTATCAGGAAATATTTGCAAGTATTTTTGCATCAATATTCATATAAATTACCATAGTATAGATTATCAAGATTCCTGCCGGCGGCAATAAGGCAATGGATCATGTCTCGTTGCCAACCAACGCTTTTGATGTCCATTTGCGGCTGTGCCACCTGTGAAGCATAATAAAGCCCCTCAGCCATTCATCCATTGCCATGGCGGCCCACATACCCACAAGGCCAAATCCGGCTACAACTCCAAGGAGCCAGGCTCCAAAGGTGGCAATGCTCCACATGGAGATGATGCCGATTATTACCGGAAATACCGCATCCCCGGAGCCCTTGAGGGCATTTATGATCACAACATTGAAGGTACGGCCGGGTTCCAGGATGGCATCAGCCATCAGCACCATGGCGCTCAGCTTAATGATTTCAGGATTGTCTGTGAAGATCCTGATGAATGTCCCGCCGAACAGGAAGAATACGGCGCTTATGCCCAATGTAATAAGCAGGGCTTTCCTGAAGTTTTTAAGGCAGGTATGGTATGCTTCGTCGAATTTGCCCGCGCCCACAAGGCGCCCTATGAGGATCTGGTTGGCCTGGCCGATGGATATGGACAGGGTGATAAATATAAAGATGATCTGGTTGGTATAGGTTCTGGCAATATAGGCAGTGTCGCCAAGATTATAAAGGATCAATCCGGTGAGCACGACCTGGCTGACGTTATAGCAAATATTCTCGAGGGCCGATGGCAGTCCCACCTTGAAAAGGTCCCTGATAATGCGCGCGGGAACTTCCCGAATATGGCGGAATGCCTCCCTGTCCAATATATTCTTAAGTACAAACCCCAGGGCCATCAGCATGGCGAAAAACCTGCTCATGGCTGTAGCCCAGGCCGCGCCGGCAGTTCCCATACTGAAACCAAAGACGAGTATGATGTCTGCCGCTACATTTAAGATATTCATTCCCGCTGTTATGCCGAGGGTTTCCTTTGAATAGCCATGGGTGCGCATGATAACGGTGGAGATGTTCAGTACTGCCTGCATGAACATCATGCCGCCCACAATACCCATATAGGTTTCGCCGTGGACCAAAAGGGCTGACGTAACCCCCATAAGGCGCAGAATGGGCTTCCCGAGGAAAAACAATATGGCGGAGGCTATAACGCCCACTGCGGAAACCATGATATATGAAACCGCCATGGTTTTCTGGGCTGAATCCCTGTTTTTCGCGCCTATATACTGTGAGACCAGAACATTTGCGCCGATGCAGATAATGTTGAACACGATATTGGTGATGCCGAGGATCTGGTTGCACGCGCCGACCCCGCCGGCGGCCTCGTCGGACACACGGCTTAGAATAAACATGTCCACCATCCCCAGCAGGGAGAACAGCAGCATCTCTATAAACATCGGAACGGCAAGGCTCAACAGGGTTACTTTTCTTACCATACGTGTCGTTTTCTCCGATTTGTTGAAGGTATTCACGGGATTGTTTCTATTATATAACAAATAAATCATGGATGCTTTGTACAATATCCATAAGAATTTTGCAGGGGCAGGCTTCCTGTATGGAAGGATAAGGCATGAACCCGGGCATGATATGGACATAATTCTTTTGAAAAGGTAAGATAATGGCAAAAAGATTGATGGGGATGGTTCCATGATCAGGGTTGCCATTGGGCAGGACAGCCACCGGTTTGAACCCGACGGTTCCGATAAAAAGCTGATTTTAGGCGGAGTGGTCATTGAAGGCTGCCCGGGTCTTTCGGGAAACAGCGATGCGGACGTTGTACTGCATGCCCTGACCAATGCGGTGTCAGGCATAACCTGTGTAAATATCCTTGGAGAAGAGGCCGACAGGATGTGCCGCCAGGGTGTAACCGACAGCCGTGCTTATCTTAAGGCGGCCATGGGACGTATGGAGAAGGGTTCCAGGATTCTTCATGTATCCATATCCATCGAGGCTCTTCGACCCAGATTGTCCCCCCATATTGAGAGGATCCGGACCAGCCTTGCCGAGCTATTGGGGATCGATCGGGGCAGTATTGGCATCACTGCGACGACCGGTGAAGGGCTCAGTGAATTTGGGAAAGGTACGGGCATATTCTGCACCGTGATCCTGACCATGGAAGTTCCGGAGTAATCAGGCCGGTCTGGCCGCTTTCCAGGTTCCCGCGGGTTGTGCAAAACAGAAATGAGTATGTTATAATGCACTTATTGGCAAAATGATAAACGGGGGCATGGCAGTATTCCTGCCTGCCGAACCTGAGGAATAAAACAACGGCAGGAAATCCAAATCATCATGAGGAGGTAATCTCGAGGTGAGCAGAAAGACATACTACATTACAACGCCAATTTATTATCCCAGCGGAAAGCTCCATATAGGACATTCTTATACAACTGTGGCGGCTGACGCCATGGCAAGATACAAGAGGCTCCAGGGCTATGATGTCATGTTTTTGACCGGAACAGATGAGCACGGCCAGAAGATCCAGCGGGTGGCGGCCGAGAACGGTATGACGCCCAAGCAGTATGTGGACAGGATCGTAAGCGGCATCAAGGACCTTTGGCAGATGATGAAGATAAGTTATGACAAGTTCATCAGAACGACTGATGAAGAGCATGCCGCATGTGTTCAGAAGGTTTTCAAAGCCCTGTATGACAAGGGAGATATTTATATAAGCGAATATGAGGGCTGGTATTGCACACCATGTGAATCCTTCTGGACCGAAACGCAGCTGGTGGACGGCATGTGTCCTGACTGCGGCAGAGGCGTTGAAAAAACCAGGGAAGAAAGCTATTTCTTCAGGCTGTCCAAGTACCAGGACAGGCTTATCAAACATATAGAGGAAAACCCCGATTTTATCCAGCCTGTTTCCCGCCGTAACGAGATGCTCAATAATTTCTTAAGGCCGGGCCTGGAAGACCTCTGCGTTTCAAGGACATCCTTCGACTGGGGCATACCGGTGTCATTCGATGAGAAACATGTGGTCTATGTATGGATAGACGCCCTGTCAAACTATATCTCGGCGCTGGGTTACCTCACTGGTAATGATGAAGCCTTCAGGCGCTACTGGCCTGCCGACGTGCACCTGGTGGGCAAGGAAATCATAAGGTTCCATACCATCATCTGGCCTGCCATGCTGATGGCCCTTGACCTTCCGCTGCCCAGGCAGGTATTTGGCCACGGCTGGCTTGTTCTGGAAGGCGGAAAGATGTCAAAGTCCAAGGGCAATGTGGTGGATCCGGTAATTCTCATTGAGAAATACGGGCTGGATGCCATCCGTTACTTCCTGCTCAGGGAAGTCCCCTTCGGGGCAGACGGCGTTTTCTCCAATGAAGCCCTGATATCCCGAATCAACTCCGATCTGGCAAATGACCTGGGTAACCTGGTCAGCCGGACTGTGGCCATGATAAGGAAATACTTCGATGGTTTGCTTCCCGGGCAGGGCGAGGAAGGAGAATTCGACGCCGAACTGAAAAAGGAGCTGTTGGGCTTAAAGCACAGGACAGAAGAACTCCTGGATAATCTCCAGTTCAGCCTGGCCCTGACAGAGATCTGGAAGGCCATTTCCCGTACCAATAAGTATATAGATGAAACCGTACCCTGGATACTGGCAAAAGACGAGAGCAAAAAGGGGCGCCTGGCCAGGGTTTTATACAATCTGGCCGAAAGCATCCGCATCGTGTCCATACTGCTTCAGCCCTTCATGCCTGAAACACCGGCGAAGATATGGGACCAGCTCTCCATAGATAGTGACGAAACAGGCTGGGAGACTGCCGGAGTATGGGGCGTATACAAGCCCACGAGGCCGGTTCGCCAGGGTGAAATCATTTTCCCGAGAATCGATATTGAGAAGGAACTGGAAAAATTGTCTTCTGCCGTTCCTGATACCGGAAAGGACGGGCCTGGTGAAAAGGGTGATAAAAAGCACCGATCACGGGACGCGGAAGGTTCGGCCTCCGGGGATATGACTCAGATATCAATTGAAGATTTTGCGAAGCTGGATCTGAGGGTGGCAAAGGTTCTTTCGGCAGAGAAGGTTGAAAAGTCGGACAAGTTATTGAAATTAAGGCTCCAGGTGGGCGCTGAGGAGAAACAGGTGGTTTCAGGGATAGCCCAGTACTACAGCGCTGAGGAACTGGCGGGCAAGACATTGATTCTTGTTGCCAACCTGAAACCCGCCAAGATCAGGGGTATTGAATCCCAGGGAATGATACTTGCGGCCACCGACGAGTCTGAAGGAAAACTGACCCTGGTTACCGTGGACGGGGATATATCCCCCGGAGCAAAAGTGAGCTGATAATAATGATCGATTCCCATGCCCATTACGATGACCAACAGTTCGACACCGACAGGGATGACATCATCAGGAAGGCTGTTGAGGCCGGAGTGACGCATATCATAAACGCGGGCAGCGACCTTATGAGTTCAAGGCTGTCCATTGAGCTTTCAAAGAGGCATCGTGAGGTGTTTGCCGCGGTAGGCTTCCACCCTCATGATGCCTCTTCCTGCAGCAAAGAAAACCTTTTGGCCATAGAAGAGCTTTCCAGAGAGGAAAAGGTGGTCGCCATAGGCGAAATAGGGCTCGACTACCATTATGATTTTTCTCCCCGGGACACCCAGAAGGAATGGTTTTCCAGGCAGATAGCCCTTGCGGGAAAACTGAGGCTGCCCATAATAATCCATAACCGCGAATCCCACCAGGATGTGCTGGATATCGTAAAGGCCTTCCGCTCCGAAAATATAACAGGTGTTTTCCATTGTTTTTCGGGCAGCGTTGAGATGGCAAGAGAGGTGCTTAACCTGGGGTTCTATATAGGAATCGGGGGTCCTGTAACCTTCAGGAACGCGAGCAGGCCGGTTGAGGTCGTCCGGTATGTCCCCATGGACAGGCTGCTTGTTGAAACCGACTGCCCGTATCTTTCACCTGAACCCCACAGGGGTAAGCGGAACTGGTCGGGACACCTGAAATATATAATCGATAAGGTCGCTGCCATTAAGGGTATAGACTATAGTGAGGCTGTACGGGCAACATCGGAAAACGCAAGGCTGCTTTTCGGTCTGGACAGGTTTTCAGAATAAGCCCGGTGGCTTTACAGATAAGTTATCGGTTATTAATGCATAGTCTTGGCTTATTGACTGACTTGCCATGGCAGGTCGGACCCTTGCCGGCAAATAATGCTGAAGGTAGGTTCAATGGGATGAAAAAGTTCGTCATAGTCATGATAGCCATTCTGGTATTGTTTGTTTTCCTGATGCTCAATTACCTGTTGTGGGACAAGGAGAACCTTCTCAAACAAAGCGAACACGACAAGATTGAGCAGGATTGGCTCAGGGGACAGAACAGGACTCTTCAGGCTACTGTCAATGAGCAGGAACAGACCATAAAGGCGTTGGAAAAAGAAAAGGACCAGCTGCAAACCAGGATTAAGAACCTGCAAGAGGAGCTGCAGCTTATCAATTCTCAAATAGAGAATTACAGGAAGGAAATCAGCGAAAAAGGCCAGGCGATAAACAGTTACAAGATGTTTACCGAAGGCTTGCTGTGTCAATTGATCCTGGATTGGTTTGATAACATCAGCAGCCACGATCATAATGCCGCATGGGAGCTTATGGCCTCCGATCATTTGATTTTTGACAAACAGTATAACCGGGAAGACTTCTCCCGGTATCTGGAGGCCGTACATAACGTCAGCCTGGCGAGAAAAACTGATAAGGAGGGTGATGAGGCCAGTCAGGAGACCGGTGGAGAACCGTGGGCAGCAACTGGCTACTACTTTGAGATACTAAGGGGCTACGGAAATGAATACGAGGTTATGGCAGAGCTCCAGGCGGAAGTAACCCTGGTTGAAGAAGCCGCCGGAGAGATTATCGGCTGGGAACAGGGTCCCAACAGGCTTCGGGTAACCTTCCTGTTCAGCCCAAACCACCAGAGATGGGAAATAAAGGCTGTCGCAAAAGCAAGCAACTAAGCCGGCTGCACAAGCGGGAGGCCTGTGGAGTACTGGCAGGCCTTGACAATATGCATGCGCCTGTTATAAAATATCTGGGCTTTGCGACATAATTCAGGCGATGATATTTTTGACTTGCCCACAGTGCTGCAAAGCGGCAAAAATAAAGGAAAGGATGCTATGAATGAGCGGTTTATACCTGCAATACATCAGGCGTGTCCTTCCCCTCAGGCGGATGGCTCTACTGCTCCTCATAGTGGTATTGGCTGTTGCCGCAGGTGCTACTTTATATCGAAATCTGAGCAAAGAGATCAGGATAATAGATAACGGCGAATCGATAGCGATCAGGACTATGGGTGTAAACGTCGGCCAGGCTCTTGGCCAGGCAGGGATAGCAGTGGGGCAGTATGATTATATGAGTGTTGCCATGGACACGCCGCTCAAGCCGGACTCACTCAATGAAGTCACCATAAAAAGGGCGATTCCGGTGATTCTTACAGTCGACGGGCAAACCAGGACGGTCATGTCCTACCGGGATACGGTGGAAGAGCTTCTGAGGGACAATGGGATCATCCTGGGACCCCTGGACAGGTTCGATGGTGTTTCGCCCGACGACCCGCTGGCAGAAGAGATGGAGATAAGGGTGATCAGGGTTGAGGAAAAGATCCTGACCGAGGAAGAACAGATCCCCTACCAGGTTCTCGAACAGCCCAACAACATCATGAACGAGGGCGAATCCCGGATTGTGGTGGAGGGAGAAAACGGCATCAGGGAAAAAAGATACAAGATCACCTATGAAGACGGAGAATACTCCAGCCGTGAATTCATCGGTGAAGCCATAGTCAAGGAGCCTGTGAACAGGGTTGTTGAGTATGGAACTGTACCTAACTTTATGACCTCGAGAGGGGACAGGGTCCGTTACTCTAAAGCCCTGCAAATGCGAGCCACGGCCTACACAAACTCCTTTGAGGATACCGGGAAGAATCCCGGTGATCCCGGGTATGGCATAACATACACCGGAATGACGGCACGCACCGGTATTGTTGCCGTCGATCCCAAGGTGATACCGCTGGGCTCCAAACTCTATATAGAGGTGCCCGGTTCGGCTCCTGATTATGGGTTCGCCATTGCCGGCGACATTGGAAGCGCCATTAAAGGCGACCTGGTCGACCTGTTCTTCAACACCACCGAAGAGGTCAGACGCTGGGGAGTACGCAAGGTTGTTGTCTATATCCTGAACGAACAGGACGATGACCGCTGGAAGCAGAACTATAACCCCTGCGAATAGGTTAAAGGGCATATTTTGACGGATCAGGGTTTACAATTGGCGTAAACCCTGTTTCTGTAAGATACAGAAGTTGGAGGTTGGAGTTGGAGGTTAGAGTTTGCAGGCACTCTTTAATGCCATTCTTTTATTCCAACTTATAACCTCCAACATCCTGCCTCCAACATGTCGTTGCGAGTGGAACCGAGTGGAGCGCGGAAATCTCGGTAAAGCTGCTCTACAGCAGGCTTCAGAATAGAAGTAAGAAGGAATAAAGTTCATGATCAACACAAACGAGATATTAAGCAAATATGGCCTCAAGCTCACAAAGTCCCTCGGCCAGAATTTCCTGACCGATGCTAACATCATAAGAAAAATTGTGGATACGGCCGAGGTTGATAAGAACGACCTGGTTTTGGAGGTTGGCCCGGGAATAGGCGCCCTTACTGCCCGGCTGGCAGACAGGGCCGGCAGGGTGGTGGCGGTGGAGATTGACAGGCGCCTTTTGGGGCCCCTGTCCGAAACCCTCGGGGGTTTTGAAAATGTACAGGTGATACATGCCGATATCATGAGAACCGACCTATGGGAATTGACAGCAAACTGGAAGGGTTCCCTGAAGGTGGTCTCAAACCTGCCCTATTACATCACCACCCCTGTAATCATGAATATGCTGGAATCCGGGATACCATGGGACCTGTTGGTATTCATGGTTCAGAAGGAGGTTGTAAGCAGGATGGTGGCCACGCCCGGCACAAAGGATTACAGCGCCCTCTCGGTAGCAGTCCGTTATTATGCCGAGCCCAAACTCGCTTTCCAGGTTTCAAGAAACTGTTTTATTCCCAAGCCCGATGTGGATTCCGCGGTGGTTAAGCTGAAAAAGCGCAGTTTAAGCCAACCCGCCCACCTGAACAGGAAGCTGTTGTTTATGGTAATAAAGGCAGCATTCAGCCAGCGGAGGAAAACCCTTCTTAACTCACTGGGAAAGCAGCCCTGGCTTGATGGCGGGAAGGAGCGTCTCAGGGAGATATTAAGGCAGATGGGGCTTTCTGAAGACACCCGGGCAGAAGTCCTGTCAGTGGAGCAGTTCATCCATCTTTCAGGTGAGTTATGCAAAAATTACCATCATAAAACTGGCAAACAGGATGATAATAATAGCATCGGCTAAGTCATAAGACATGTCGGTACGATTTTACAAGGAATGGTGAACAGGGATGGAAGATAACAGGAAGCCGACCGGAAGGGTCGGCGGGAACAACAATGTATCGGCAGGGAATGATCAGCTGGGCGAGAATGAATATGAAGCATTCCGCAACGCAAAAGATATTCCTGATGGAGCTAAAAGAAAAAAAGCGCGCCGGTAGAAACAGGGGATATTGCCGGATGGATGGGCAATATCCCCTCTTCATATACCGCACAGATCCGGGATTAAGTACTATCTGTCATGGTACGCGCGTATAATTCATACAAAATGGTTTATGTGGTGGTTATATGCAGACGCTGCCCGGCTTTGCGAGAAAATACGCGATAATGGAGGAGCTTGACGGGGGTTTTGGAACCGGCGCTTCGCCGGAGGCCTTTGTGAGGCTGGATTCATGGGATGGGCGCATCGTTGCCTCTCTCCATATCAAAGGCCTGAAACAGGGACCTTTCAGGTATATGCTCTATCTCATCTTTTCACAAGGTGACGGACTGGTGGCCATACCCGCTGGAAATGTCAGCACCTCCTTCCCCAGCATGCAGGGGAGCCTGGAAATTGATCCCGAAACGCTGAAAGCCAATAATACCAGGCCGGAACTGGTGAAATATGCGGCCATTACTGCCGAGAGCAAGGACAAGATGTGGATACCGCTTTTCTCAAGCTTTGAGAAATCCCTGAAGTGGGATGAAAGCTTACGGCAGATCATACACAAAAAAACGCCGAAGAAGCGGGATGAAAGGACAACCGAAGTCAGGGAGGGAAAAGAGGAACAAAAACCTTTATCTGACGAGGGCGCAAAAAGCAGCTCTGCCGGCCAACCCCAGCCCGATCCCAAACCAGGGCATAAGGAACTGTCCGCTGATGAAGCCGGGCTTGTAAAATGCGATATCGGCAAGCTTGAAACGCTTGTTAAGAACAACTTTGAGGTATCCCACCCCTTCAGGAGAGGAAACCCTGATTATACCTGGTATTATGTCAACGACCTTGCCAGGTTGAGCAATATCATGTACATGTCGGGCATCAACGTCCCTGTCTTTGCAAATCCAAAGATCCTGGTGGGGCTTTTCAGGTATAAGCATATCCTCGCAGGCCTGTACAAGGGCGAAAACCAATCCAACTTCTTTGTTATCGGTGTTCCGGCCAGGGGTGAAAATGACAACCGGCCTTTTGAGACCGCCTGCAGATGGGTGCCGGTTTCGGGCAGCGATATCCGGGACCTGGGCGGGTACTGGCTCGTATATGTCAGCTTAAGAACCGGTGAGATAGTTGTATAAAGGACTGATGCCGGCGGAACCGCCGGTATTCTTCACCCGGCGTTTAACACGCCTTTTTAGTGTGTAATCCGGCCGGTGGAAGCTCTGGGAATGGATGTTCCTGCCACCTTGGGAAGGCCCGTTAATCAGCCCCATGATTCCCTGGAGGATCTCTGTGAGGTTACGGGCCATACCGTTTTGCATCCTGCGCGTCCGGAAGTCTCGTAATGTCATCATGGACTTTTTCTGTTATGTTTTTATAAAGTGTGTGTAAAAATAGAATGACACCCGGTTGAATGGCTGAGTCAGAGCCAACCTTATTCAACAGAGAGGAGCTAGTGTTTATGGATAATCTCAAGAGCGTGGCCTATTTCTGCATGGAATACGGTATCGAAAGCAGTGTGAAGCTATATGCGGGTGGGCTTGGCATCCTTGCCGGCGACTATATGAAAGAGTCATGCGACCTGGGCTATCCCGTTGTCGGTATAGGCATCCTGTGGAAACAGGGATACGGGGAGCAGTTTATAGACCAGGAAACAGGCACGCCCTATGACGCGTATAAAAACAGGGTCTACACGTTCCTCGAGGATACCGGCGTAACCGTGTCGGTATCCATAAGAAAAAGGGACGTGAATATAAAGGTATGGCGTTATCGTGCCCATGGTGTGGATAACCTGTATCTTCTGGACACCGACATCGAAGGCAACGACGGAGAGGCCCGCTGGATTACGGGACAGCTCTATGGGTGGTTCGGCGAGGAGCGGGTAGCGCAGGAAATGGTCCTTGGTATCGGAGGAGTGCGGGCACTCAGGGCTTTGGGCATCAATCCCCATGTCTTCCATTTCAATGAGGGACACGCACTGTTTGCTGGTTTTGAGGTAATAAGGGAGAAAATGGCTCGCGGGATGCGCTTTCGAGAGGCATGGAATGAAACCCGGAAAGAAGTGGTTTTTACCACACATACGCCTATTCCTGAAGGGAACGAACAGCACCCCATTGACAGGTTTATCTACATGGGCGCCAATCTTAACATGAACAAAAGGCAGCTTAAGGCTATCGGCGGCGATCCTTTCAATATGACTGTCGGCGCTCTGCGCCTGTCCCGGGTTTCGAATGCCGTTTCGGATCTGCATCGGGTCACCGCCCGGAAGATGTGGAAGAAGGTTAAAGGCGGGAGCAAAATAATCGGTATAACCAACGGCATCCATATTCCGACCTGGGTGGACCGGAAGATGCTTGAACTGGCTGAGGAATACAACGGGACAGAAACTGCGGAGGAAGAACTCTGGGGCAGGCATATGCACAATAAGGACGCCCTTATTGGGTTTATTGAAAAACGGACCGGGGTAGCGTTTGACAGGAACGTGCTTTTGATCGGATTCGCGCGCCGTGCCGCGCCCTATAAGCGGTCCGGGCTGCTCCTCTCGGATCTGGAATTTTTGGAGCCCCTGCTAAGAGAGAGGAAGCTGCAGATCGTATTTTCGGGTAAATCGCACCCCCTGGATGATACTGGGAAAGGCATCATTGCCGAGATAGTTGCCATGACGCGAAAATACCCGGGCAGCATAGTATTCCTGGAAAACTACGACATGGAGATCGGGCGCGTGCTGACCCGGGGTGCCGACGTCTGGCTCAACAACCCCAGGAGGCCCCGGGAGGCGTCGGGAACATCGGGTATGAAGGCTGCCATGAATGGAGTGCTCAATGTGTCCATACTGGATGGATGGTGGCCCGAAGCCTGCATCCACGGCGTCAATGGCTGGCAGTTCGGAGGAGGCTTCGAGAGCGACAATACCGCCAAGGCCGACAGGCACGACCTGAAGGCCCTCAAGGCCTGCCTTGCCAACGAGGTGATTCCCACCTTCTACGAGGACAGGAGCAAATGGATATCCATGATGGTGTCTTCCATAAAGACCACCAGGGAAGCCTTCAGCATGAAGCGCGTGCTGGATGAATACTACAACAAAATGTACTGAACAAAGGTATGTCATTGCAGAGGCAAAGCGACGAAGCAATCTCGCGCTCCGCCCTCTTAGTAAACTAGTAATGTCATAAACAGGGGACGGCAGATAATAATTATCCTGTGAGCAGGAAAACCAACAGCATAATGGGGGGGATCCCGTAAAACAAGGCCGCCTTGCGATAAGGCGCCGAAATATCCCGCGAGAATGAGAAAAGGGCGGCTGCTGTTTGAGCGAAGCGAGTTCAGCCGACCCTCATTCGAGTGGTTGATGTTTCGCAGCCGTGCAGCACAGCGGCCGGGCTTTACGGGATTCCTGCAAACA
>JAAYFY010000083.1 GCA_012728015.1 Clostridiaceae bacterium
GCGGCCAGAATAGCTGAGATGATGCTGAAAAAGATCTGACAGCATTTTACGAAAAAATAAAGGAACCAAAAGGAATGAGGAACCATTGAGTTATCCCATTCTTTTTTTTTGCCGATAATCACTTTGAGGGTGTATATTCAGCAAATTGGAGTGAATGAAAATGACGGATGTCAGGCTAACCGAAAACCTTATCAAGGCTCTGAAATATGAGTGGCGAATCTACAGCCAACTCCTGAAACTTGCAGAGAAGAAGACAGAACACCTGGTTAGTGGTGACACATCCAAACTGTCTGAAATTACCGAGGAAGAAGGCAAAATTGTGGAACAGGGCAAACAGATTGCCAGGGTGCGCGAGCAATATGCGGTGGAACTGAACCAGACCCTTGGCCTTAAGGCCGACGCTTCCCTGGAAGAGGCCGAAAAGCATCTGCCCGGTCCGCAGGCTGCGCAAATCGCTGATATAAGGACAAAACTGAAGGAAACACTTGTGAAGCTGATGCTAAGGAACGGAATCAACCAGAAGCTCATAGAAAACGCCGTGGAATATATCAACTTCAACCTGGAACTGATGGCGGCGCCGGCACCCGAGGCGCCGGCCTACGGCAGGACCGGAGCCGAAGTATCAACCGGCAGGAAAAGAAGCATGCTGGATATCAGGTCTTAGGGGGTGACATGGAGTGGCAATGATTTTTTCCGGCCTGGATACTGCTCTGTCAGGCCTTGCTGCTAACCAGAAGGCCCTTGAGGTGACCGGTCATAATGTATCCAACCTGGCAACCGCCGGCTACTCCCGCCAGAGCGTAGTCATGTCGACTGCCTATACCCGCGCCTACGGCGGCAACAACTGGAAGGTTGAAATGGGTGTGAACATCCAGGCGATCCGCCAAATCCGCCACAACTTCATTGATAATATATACAGGGCTGAAAGCAATGCCCAGGGATATTGGGAAGCCAGGAGCAAGGCCGTGAACGATATCCAGGCTATCCTGGGCGAACCCATGACCGCTGGGTTCCAGAATTCGCTGAATAATTTCTGGGACGCATGGCAGGAGTTGTCCAAGGCTCCCGAAAGCCTGACCATCCGCGCCCTGCTTAAGCAGAGGGCAGAGGCGCTGGTGGAGAACATGAACCATATCGGCGCCCAGCTCAACAAGCTCCAAACCGATCTCAACAACGAGATTAGGGTCAGGATCGATGAAGTCAATGATATCACCGCAAAAATAGCCGAACTGAATGTAAAGATCATGAGCGCCGAAGCGGCGGGCAACAGCCCGAATGACTACTATGATGAGAGAAATGTCCTGGTGGACAGGCTCTCCACCCTTCTGACCGTGGAAACATGGGTCGGCCTTGAAGGGAACATGGACATCATCGTTGACGGCTATTTCCTTGTGAGCAAGGGCGTACAGACCAGGATCTACGCGGCGCCAAACGATGACCTTTCCCATTTCTACACCCCCAAGGTGGAAGGGATAGATGTGGAAATTGATGTGGGGCAGGGTGTTATAAAGGGGCTGCTCGAGGCCAGGGGCGAGGTCAGCGGCGCCAAGGGCAGCTATGACAACGGTACCCCCAACACCACCGCCGATATTACAATAGTCGTAGACGCGGCCAATACGACTGAAGAAAACTACCTTGCAAATGTTCGCGACCATATCCGGCAGATGGCGGAGGACCTGGGCAAACGCGGGATAGACTATAACCTGAGGCTTGTGGTCATAGGAAGCGGCCCTTTAGAGAGCGTAAATTTCGGCAGGGATATAGACGCACTGGTTAACGCTATCCCAACAGCCGACATGGATGACACAGCTTATGATTTCGGGCAGATCATAAGCGAGGTTGCCTCCAAGTCAGGCCCGAATGCCAACAAGTACCTGCTGATGTTTACAGGCGAAAGCATCAACGGGGACGAAAGCGTGGCCACGGATCCAATGATCAACGGCTATATTTCCACCCTGAATAAGCACGGGATAACACTGTCGGTCGTTACCGATTCGCAATACTACGATGCCGGCTATGACGACGAACGCGGCTGGTCTTTCATAACAGGGCAGACAGGCGGCAAGCTTTATGATATCGGAAGCACGGACTACCCAGGCCTTATGATGTCCATCAGCAAGGATATAAATGACAATGTCAATATGCGGATCTCCACCGTCCCCGAGGACCTGAACATCATTTCCTCGGTGAAGAAACAGCTTAACGCGATCATTAACATCATGGCCCGCGAGATCAACTATATCCATCAGTCAGGCAAGACCCTGACAGGTCTGGACGGCGGCCTGTTCTTTGAGCCTGCAGACCCGAACCTGCCCCTGGAGATGGGCAACCTAACTGTCTGCCGTGACCTTAAGGATTTGAACAATATTGCCGCCTCCACTACCGATGCCAACGGGGACAATACCATTGCCCTTAAAATTGCAGGGCTGAGGAATGAAAACCTTATGACCGGCGGCAAAAAAATCCTGAGCCTGGATACCTATTACCAGAATATTATCCTGGATATAGGCAACAAGGGATATGAGGCCGACAATATGGCCAGCAGCCACAGGTTGCTGGTAAGCCAGTCAGACCATATAAGGCAGACTGTAATGGGTGTTTCCCTGGATGAGGAAATTGCCAATATGATCAAGTTCAAATACGCATACAACGCCAATTCAAAAATTGTAAGCGTTATAAACTCCATGATAGAAACCGTGATCTTCCGCCTGGGTATTTCAGGTAGATAATCAGTACCTGGATTATTCCGGAAAGGGAGGAGGATGAGTATATGAAGAATACAACCTTCCTGGGGCTGGACATAGCACTGAGAGGGCTTTACGCCTCACAAAGGGGCATGGCTACCGTGAGCCATAACGTGGATAATACCAATACACCGGGCTATTCCAGGCAGGTGATCAACCAGAAAGCCGCCCGTCCAATGCTGATCGCCGGAAAGGCCGGCATGCTCGGAATGGGGTCGGATGTGGTTTCGGTTGACAGGGTCCGGGATACCTACCTGGATGACAAATACTGGAGCGAGGCCCAGTACTACGGCGAATGGTCGGTAAAGAACACGATCCTCACCGATATGCAGGCCATATACAACGAGCCTTCCGACACAGGTTTCGCCAAGATCATAAGCGACTTTTACGACACCCTTCAGCAGTTGTCCACCAACCCCTCGGACCCCGGCATCAGGAATGCCGTGAAAGAAAAGGGGATAATAGTTGCAAAATACTTCAACAGCGTTGCCGCCCACTTTGACCATTTGCAGGAAGACCTGAACAACATGGTCTATGCCAAGGTGGCCGAGATCAACAACCTGGCCGACCAGATCCGGACCCTTAACCTCCAGATCTATAATTACGAGATAATGGGCAATACAGCCAATGACCTCAGGGACCAGCGCACCTACCTGGTGGACAGGCTCTCCAAGATCATCAACTGCCAGGCCTACGAAGTGGAAACCGGCCTGAAGCTGCCCAACGGTGAGCCGGAGAAGCGTTTCGTCGTGGTCATAAGCGGCAAGGCCCTGGTGGACCATCAGCACGTAGTCCATCTGAAATGTGTGAACCGTGAAGAGAAGCTTAATTTCGAGGACCTGGGCAATCTTTACGAGGTCCTCTGGGAGGATGGCAACACGATTGATGTCAAGTCAGGTGAACTCAAGGGCTACCTGGACATGAGGGACGGCAACGACGGGATTCCCGCAGCCAATGGCCAGGGCAATACCCCCAACTGCAAGGGGATACCCTACTACCAGCGAAAGATGAACGAGTTTGTCCAGGTCTTTGCCCGCGCCTTCAACGAAGGCATTATCGACAAAAATGGAGATGGCGTCCTGGATGATATCGAAGGTCATGCGGACGGGTATACACGAAGTTCGGTTGAAGGGGATGAGCCATCCGGCATCAGGTTTTTCACCATGCTGGATGATGAAGGCGAACCCATGGACAGCGCCAGATTTATCGAAATGATCTATAGGCAGGCTGAAGCGGCGGGTATTGAGGATGATCCCGGCACGGACTACGATGAGAGGCTTGTTTGGGGGTATTCCCGGTTCCTCACCGCCAGGAATTTCTGCGTAAGCTGGGACATTGAAAGCGATCCGGTGGAGAATATTGCGACCTCATCGGTGGCCGGCGAAGCCGGCAACAACCTGAACCTGAAATCCATTCTTGAAATGCGCCACAATACCTATATGTTCATGGAGGGCAGCGGCGAGGATTTCATCAAGACCCTCATATCCACCATGGGTGTGGACGGGCAGCAGTATTCCGTTTACATGGGCATCCAGGAAGGCATCATGAAGCAGATCGAAAACAGGAGGCAGTCGGTATCCGGGGTTTCCCTAAACGAAGAAATGGTTAACCTTGTAAAGTACCAGCAGGTCTATGCGGCAGCGGCCAAGATGATCGAGACCTATGCGGAGGTACTGGATATACTGATAAACCGCCTGGGACTGTGATAACAGTCAGTTTTAAGTCGTAATTGCAGGAGGTATGGTTATGCGAATAACCAATAACATGTTAATTAACAATGTTCTGCTGAATGTTTCAAACAACCTGAACAGGACGCAGAAATACCAGAGCCAGCTGGCCACGGGAAAGAAGATCACCATGCCGTCGGATGATCCCATTGTGGCGTCCAAGGCCCTGAAGCTCAGGACCGATGTGGCCGAGATAATGCAATACAGGAGGAATGCCGATGATGCCACCTCCTGGATGGAAATAACCGAAGCCACCCTGGCCCAGATAGGCGAAGTGATCCACCGGTTCAGGGAGATTTCGGCACAGGCCGCAAACGGCACCAATACACCAGATGATATAGACAAGATTCGCACAGAGGCAGAGGAACTGAAGACACAGCTTATCCACCTGGCCAACACCACCTATGCCGGGCGCTACATATTCTCCGGCTATAAAACCGATAAACCTTTGCTGGATGAAAACGGGAACTTCAACATCAATATCACCAATGACGAAAAGATCAATTTTGAGATCGGAATTGGGGATGATATAAACGTGAATGTTCCCGGCAGCGATCTGTTCCACGGAGGGGATCCTGCCGCAGCGGGAGACGAGAGCAGGCTTATCAAAACGATAAGCGATGTAATTCAGGCAATGGAAGATGGCGACCATGAACAGATCTCATCGCTGCTTGGTTCGATAGATACAGAAGTGGAGAATCTGCTCAGGGTCCGGGCCGGCCTGGGCGCCAGGATGAACCGTGTGGATCTTTCCAGCAACCGGCTGGACGACGACTTTGTGAACTTTACAAGGCTTATGAGCCTCAACGAGGATGTGGATATGGCTGAGGCCATCATGAACCTGAGCAACGAGATGAGCGTGTACCAGGCCTCTCTCGCCACAAGCGCAAAGGTTATACAGCAATCCCTGGTTGATTATCTCAGGTAACCCGTGTATATCTTATTGGGGCATAATTTGGAGGTAATGCCATGTATATCGAAACAGAGTATTTTGGCAGGATTGAAATCAGCGATGACGACATCATGACCTTTCCGGAGGGCATTCCGGGCTTTGAGGAACTTAAGAGGTTCACCCTTTTGAGCATAGGGGAAGACTTCGTGAATTTTTTCCTGCTGCAGAGCGTTGACAGGCCGGAGATCAGTTTTATTGTCACCGACCCGTTTGTAATATATAATGGTTACGAGGTACATATTGAGGACGATGATCTTGAGCTTTTGGGCATAACCAGCCCCGATACGGTGCTGACCCTCGCAATTGCGGTTATTCCCGAAGACCCCAAGGACATCAGGGTGAACCTGAAAGCGCCGGTTATCATCAATGTGGACAAGAAGCTGGGAAAACAGATACTCCAGCAGAATGAATCCCTGCCCATCCGGTATTACCTCAACCGCTCCTGAATAAAAAAGCCGCCGCGGAATTAAGGGGTAGAGCAATATGTTGGTGCTGACAAGGAAAAAAGGGCAATCGGTCATGATTGGTCATGATATAGAGATATCCCTCATCGATATCCAGGGGGACCAGGTGCGTTTGGGGATCAAGGCCCCAAAGAGCATAGCCGTCCACCGCAAGGAGATCTATGAGGAGATCATAAGGGAGAACCGGTTGGCCACCATGAACTCCCTTGCCGGAATTGCGAAACTGAAAAAGCATACAGAAAATGGGGCGGAGGATAAGGAAGGCGGCGGCAAAAACTGATTCTTTATTACCTCTTTTTTTGTCACGACATGCTCTCGGCAGGCCGTGATAAGATCAGGAGGTAAGGACTGCAGTACAGGGACAAAAGCAAAAAAGGCATAAAAAAGAACCGGAAGTTTCCGGTTCTTTGTATTTGCGCCGGTCGATTTTCGATATTACCTGAGAAGCTGCAGAACGCCCTGCGGCAACTGGTTGGCCTGGGCAAGCATTGCCTGTGCTGCCTGCTGCAGGATCGAATTCTTGTAGAATTCCATCATTTCCTTTGCCATGTCCACGTCGCGGA
>JAAYFY010000084.1 GCA_012728015.1 Clostridiaceae bacterium
TCAATAAATAAATGGCCGGTGCCACCCCGGACCATCATATCCCATTGAAAAACTCACTTTCCCTTTCGTTATAGGAAAACTAAATTCCACCCTTGCGCTCGCAGGGGTGGAACTCAGCCTTTCAAATCAGGGATTGAACCCGGTTATACGGGTGTTTTTTCTTGATTTTCAGCCATAAATTGTATATTATAATATTGTTGTTTGACAACATTTATGACATCTTTTTGATTGTTCAGGAAATTTCAGTAAAAAGGTTGGTTTTATTCTATGGAGGCAGGATCCGACAAAAGGATTCAGTTGGAGGTCAGCTTATCCGGCAGGTTCAATGCAAGCCTTGGCCAGGTCCCGTTATTTAAAAACGCGAAAAGATCAAGGCAGGTCATCAACCTTTTTGTGCTCCTTCTGCTGCACCGGTTCGAGAATATATCCCAGGAAAGGCTTATTGAAGCCCTGTGGCCTGATGATGAATGCGAAGATCCTGTCAACGCGTTAAAAAACCTGGTTTACAGGCTAAGAAAGATCATTTCGGACCACGGTACACTTGACGGAAATGACTGCGTAGTAAGCAAACACGGCGCCTATGCATGGAATTGCGACATCCCCTGCGTCATAGACGTCGAAGAAATGGAAAAGCTTTGGCAGAAAGCGAAAGATGAACACTTGTCCGTGCCTGAAAGGATAGACCTGTACAAGGAGGCTATATCATTATATAAAGGACGGTTCATGGAGGATTTCTACTTTGAGGGCTGGGTCGCGCCTGTTGCTTCTTATTACCAGAACATTTACATGAACTTACTGCATGAAGTTATAAAACTCCTTAACGAAGAGAAAAGATATGAAGAGATAACCACTTTATGCGAAGCGACCATTACCATGGAACCATACGAGGAAACCCTCCATGAGAACCTGCTGAAATCCCTTATCAACTCAGGCAAGAAGAGCAGGGCCCTGGATCATTACAATTACATATCCAAAAAGTTCTACAAGGACCTGGAAGTAAAGCTCAGCGATTCAATAAGATGCCTTTACAAGGAACTGATCAACGATCTTAAAAGCTCTGAAACCGATATAACGACAATAAAGGAGGAAATGAACGACCCTGAGTCGAATGGCGCTTTCCTTTGCGATTACGAGATATTCAAAAACGTCTACCGCCTTGAATCGAGATCGGCGGAAAGGGCAGGCCAGTCGGTTTTCCTGTGCCTGCTGACAATGAGGAGTGCCATTGATATCAACAGGAATGAGGTTATGGTTATAGCCATGGATAAGCTTGAAAAGGTAATAGTGTCAAGCCTGCGAAAAGGTGATGTGGTTTCCCGCTTCAGCCCTACCCAGTTCATTCTGCTGCTTCCGCTTTCATATGAAAACGGGGAGAAAGTTATTTCAAGAATCCTTGACAGGTTCAGGAAAGAGCATAAAAACCCGCTGATAAAAATAGATGTCAACCTTGAGCCAGTAATCTGATGGATGTGACCATCTTGTGACCGTGAATCAGGTATAATTATTGAGGAAAGGTCAGTGATAGACTTGTATATAAGAAGCGGCGCGCTGCGCCCGAGTTCTTATTCAAAGGTTTGCGTGGTATTTGACAAAGCCGAAAGGGATGTGTTTAAAGGCAGGATATATCATCCTGCAAGCGGAAGGCAGGATTCATTTACCAGGGTTTACGAGTTATTGATGAAGCTCGAGGATATATTTGACGCATATGGTTTCCCACAGCCTACACACATTCTGAGGACGTTTAAAAACCCGCGCAAGGCCGATCTTAAAAAGGCGACCAAAGAAGAAGAGTATATGACGGAGGATCTGAGAGAAATGGAAAAGGAAATTTTGAACAATGGAAATACAGGAAAGGCCACATTTATAATAAAGGTTCTGTTCAGACAGAACGCCACATGGCAGGGCAAGATCCAGTGGGTTGAAAAGAACAAGACGCAGAATTTCAGAAGTGACCTGGAAATGTTAAAGCTAATGGATGACGCCTTGAGGATAAGCGACAACGGTGAGGATGACAACGCTAAATGGGATTAGCCCAATCATACCTGGTAGGTACACGAACAGGTATCGGGGCTACCCTCATGACAGCCGGACTATCTTAAGGAAAAAAAGAAGGACAAGTAGAAATAAGCCTGGTTATATAGTATAAACATAATCGTTGGGACATCCCGTAAGCATGTTTTACGGGATGTCCTTTTTTATGCGCATTTTTAGGTCAGAAACTGTTGCCTGTATTCGGATTGCATAAGTAATATGTAGTTTTTGTGACTAAGTTGTGACCAACAATAATTATATTAATAGCAGATTAAGGCGAGTTTTATGGATAAGGAGTGTAATTGGATATGTACGCGAAAAAGGTTGCTTCAACTCTTCTTATAATGGTTATCTTGGTAACCATGACTATTGCGCCAGGTTTTGCAGAAGAAATATCAGTTGTAAAAACGCATACCGTGACGACAAATTATAATGCTGATGGCGGCACTGTTTCTGGCGCCGGGACATATGAAAGAACCCTTAATTGCCCAGATACAGAACATACCCACAATGGTAAAGACTGTGAAGTGGAGCTAATATGCCATAAGCATGATGAAGGCTGCTACGAGTTTTGTTCGGAAGAAGAACATACGCATGATGCTTCATGCTTTAGAAGTGAACCTACATGCGGCCAGGAAGAGCACGATTGCAGTTTTTTTAAGTGTACGGTAATAACCTGCGGGCTTGAAAACCATCTGCATTCACCTTCCTGTTACGACCGGACTTGTAACAAGGAGATACATGTCCATCTCCCGTTGATATGCTATAACTGGAGAGGGAAATTAACTTGCGATAAAGAAGAACATATTATTCATTCCGATGATTGCTACACTTTAGTATGCGGAAAAAAAGCACATATACATACACTTGATTGCCACTCCTTTAGAGATTGCGGCAAAGAGCACAAACACTCCGATTCCTGTTACTCCGATGTAAAAATATGCGAATTGAGTGAGCACACTCATAGTGATGCCTGCAAAACCCTTGCATGCGAACAAACCGAACACACAGA
>JAAYFY010000085.1 GCA_012728015.1 Clostridiaceae bacterium
ATTATATGGAGGTACACCCGTTCGATAGTCCCGTCATTGGCCAGGACACTCGTGGGCTGGACGTAGTGGAAAGGTGAGAAGTATTTCAACCATCGCAGCTTTTCATTGATGGCGGCAATAGCCCCCAGGAGGTAGGTGACAAAGAACAATCCCAAGCCTATAGTCACAGGGTTGCTGTCGCGGGGGAGCATCGCGGAAAGGGCAAAGCCGATAGCCAGAAAAACCATCTGCCCTGCCAGCATTCCGCTGAACATGGCGAGGGTCAGGGGCAGGTATTCATACCCCGGATCCCGGAACGCGTGAAGCAGGAGGACGGAGGCGACAAAGATAATCAGGTTGAACGCCCAGAGTATGGTTACGATGGACACCAGCTTGCCGGTTGCTATCTCCAGGCGGGTAACCGGCCGGGCATAGAGGAACTCGATAGTACCCTCGGATTCCTCCTTGATGAGAGCAGAGGTGCCCAGTATCAACGCATAAATGGCGGCGGCCATTAAAATATACTGGGCAATATAGGCATAATACTGAAGCAGGTCCGAAAAATCTGTGGTCACGGTGAGGCCAAAGGCCTCCAATAATGCGGGCGGCAGGGCATCGAGCTTCTCTTTCGTCAAATCTGCCAGCCCACTCTCAGCCATGGAAGGGAAAAAAGCCATAAAGAGCACCAGCAGCAGGGTTACTACTGCCGACCATGTCAAAAGTCCTTTCAACAGCCGCCGGGTTTCAAACCCGTATATACTCATGACTCTTCTTCCTCCCGCTCATAAAAGTGCATAAACTGCTCCTCCAGGGACGCTTCTTCAATACGCAGATCATCGATGGAGTACCGGACGAGTGTTTTCAGCAAGCGATCGATATGCCCGTCAAAGACGAAAACATAGGTGTCATCGGCAGCCTCAACCTTTTTAATCCCCAGTTCATGCAGGGCTGTGGTGAGATCATCCTTGGATTTGACGATTACACGGCGGCTGGCATTACCAAGCAGTTCGTCGACCCGGGTCACCTTGATGATCCTGCCCTCCCGTATAAAGCCCACCCGGTGGCAGTGGCGCTGTACCTCCGAGAGGTTGTGACTGGACAGGAAAACGGTTGTCCCCTCCTGGTTTATCTCCTTCAGTCGTGAAAAAAGACGGCTCTGAATGAGAGGGTCCAGGCCGTTGGCAGGTTCATCGAGGATGAGCAGACGGGGTTTATGCATCAAAGCCTGTGCGATAGCCACCTTCTTCTTATTGCCCAGGGAAAGGCTGCCAATCTTTTTGTCCACCTCAATCTCAAATTCCTGGCACAGCCGCTCCAGGTATGCACGATCGATGTTTTCGTAAAAGTTCGCCGCGTAATTTAAGAGGTCACGCACCTTAATCTCCCGATAGTAGTTGATCTCCCCCGGAACATATCCGGTAACAGCCTTAATGCGCATGCTCTCTTTTACACAGTCCATGCCGAAGATGGCGGCTTCTCCGGAACTCGGATATATGAAGTTGAGCAGGGTGCGGATAGTAGTTGACTTCCCGGCTCCGTTCGGGCCGATAAAGCCGAAGAATTCACCCTCCTCTACGGTAAGATCGAGGTTTTCAATTCCTCGGCTTTTCCCATAATACTTGGTCAACCCCCGGGTCTGAATGACTGCCATACATCTCTCCGCCTTGCTGCGTAATCAGGTTTGACCGACAGGTAATCCTTGAGCAAATCCTGCTGACCTGTTGATATAGGTATAACCTGATGCACAGTTTTTTACTCCCATTGATAAACAGAATCAAGGCGGCAGGATTAAATAGAAAGCCCGGTGCCGACATTACGACGGCATCCGGGCAGGCAAGACAGACATTACGTCCCCGCAGGATATTTCCTTTAAGAACCACAGGCAACTATAACAGAACTCCCCGGGTTACAATCCTCTTCTGCAGTGATTTATCGCAGTTCTCCAAACATTTCAGGTTCACCCCGATGGGCGAGGCCAGAGCTTCAGTTTCGCGCATGGCCTTCCGGAAGTCGCCCGAGAA
>JAAYFY010000086.1 GCA_012728015.1 Clostridiaceae bacterium
CTGAATTACTCAAGGCGTCCATGAATGCACCGTCATCCATGAACTTGTATTAACGAGTTCCTTACATCATACACTGTTCAATTTTCAATGTCCATGCCGCACTCTATCGGCTTCCTGTCGCCGTTTCGGGGCTTCCCCGGCAGGCGACAGCTTTTTTATATTACCACCGTCCAGTTTTATTGTCAAGAGCATTTTCACCTTTGTTTTGATATTTCATCCGCTCTTTAAAATGCACGTTTCGGCGGGATATCAGTTTAGCATGGTTTTTATATGGCTGTCAAATGTAATACTCTTTCAAATTCTTTATCCATGCATAATAAAACTGGACATTCCTAAACTGTTAATGCAGGACCCGCGCAGGGCAAGGCGTAATATGACATGATCCTTAACGGCGCTATGAAAAGTACACGGTAAGCCAGGCAGTCAACCACTTCATAAGTTCCCTCTATAACATAATATGGACATCCTTTGATGTTATGACAGGATGTCCATATACTTTATTTTGCATAATACATTTTTCTGAAACCATACTGGTTGCGCCTGAAAGGTTGACCTATTCGGGTTTTTCGCTTTCGCCTGCCGTGGTGTCTTCATCGGTCCCGCATATATTCTCTTCCATGGCGTCTGCCGTAAGCCTCGCCAGGGATACCACCTGGTTGTCTTCGGATGTCCGCATCAGGGTGACACCCTGGGTAACCCTGCTCAGTATGCTAATTTCACTGACATGCAGGCGGATAATGGTGCCGTCTGTGCTTATAAGCAGGAGATCATCATCTTCATATGCGGCAACCGCCCCGATAAGACACCCGGTTTTTTCAGTCACCCTGTAGGTCAGTACACCTTTTCCGCCCCTCGACTGGACCTTATATTCCTCAAACTCGGTCCTCTTGCCGAATCCATTCTGAGTAACAACCAAAAGTGTGGTATTGGGCAGATGCTTAAGCATCGCGATGACCTCATCACCCTCATCGAGGCGTATCCCTATGACCCCCATTGAGGTACGCCCCATTGGCCTTACGTTCTTTTCGTGGAAACGGATGGACATACCGTTGCGGGTAACGAGGATGATATCCTCTGCTCCGTCGGACAGCCGGGTTTCTATAAGCTCGTCGCCTTCCCTGAGGGTGATGGCCTGTATACCGCCTCTGCGCACATTTTCATACTGTTCAAGAGGCGTTTTCTTAATCATGCCATTCTTTGTGGCCATGACAAGATATGCATCCTTCTCGTCACCATTCAGGCGGATAAAGGCGTTGATCTTTTCGCCGGGCTCCAGTTCAAGAAGGTTGACAATAGCTGTGCCCCGTGCCTGCCTGCCGGCCTCGGGTATCTGCCATGCCCGCAGCTTGTAAGCCCGTCCTTTATTAGTAAAGAACATCAGGTACTTGTGGGTTGTGGTGGTAAACATGTCCACCACAAAGTCGTCCTCCCTGGTGGTGAGCCCGGTTATGCCTTTTCCTCCTCTTCTCTGGCTCCTGTAGGCGGTACAGGAAGTGCGCTTGATATAGCCGAACCTGGTCAGGGTCACCACCACAGGCTCATCCTTTATAAGGTCCTCCATATCGATTTCGGATTCTTCGAACGTAATACTGGTTCGCCTTTCGTCGCCGTACTTCTCCTTTATTTCGGTCAGTTCGTCCTTGATGATCTTCGCCACCAGTTCGGGCTTTGCAAGGACGTCCCTGTAATAGGCGATCTTTTCCTGGAGGTCGCGGTATTCGTTTTCCAGCTTTTCCTGCTCCAAGGCTGTCAGCCTTCCGAGGCGCATATCTACTATGGCCTGGGCCTGTTTTTCGCTGAAATCGAACCTGGCTATCAGGTTTTCCTTGGCCGCTGCCTCATTTTTCGACGCTTTTATGATGTCGATGACTTCATCAAGATTATCGATAGCCTTCCTGAGACCTTCCAGTATATGGGCCCTTGCTTCTGCCTTTTCCAGGTCGTACCGGGTTCTTCTGCGGATTACTTCTTCCTGGTGCCGGATATAGTATTGGATGGCTTCCTTGAGATTGAGGACCCTGGGCTCAAACTTACCGTCGGTTGTCTGCACCAGAGCCAGCATATTGACATTGAAGGCATCCTGCATCTGTGTAAAGGAGTACAGACGGTTCAAAACAACCATGGCATTGGCGTCGCGCCTGAGTTCAATCACTATACGCATGCCGTCCCTGTCGGATTCATCACGGAGGTCGGTTATGCCTTCTATCTTCTTATCCCTTACAAGCTTGGCGATCCTTTCAATCAGGCGCGCCTTGTTGACCTGGTACGGGAGTTCGGTTACAACAATTCTTTGCCGGTTTCCGGAATACTGCTCTATTTCAGCAATTGCCCGTACAACGATCCTGCCTCTCCCGGTTCTGTAGGCTTCCTTAATGCCGCTCGTACCGAGTATGGCACCGCCGGTGGGGAAATCCGGACCCTTGATAATTTCGTTAAGTTCATCAATGGTTACATCCGGGTTATCTATGGTTTCAATGATACCATCAATGGTTTCGCAAAGGTTATGGGGTGGTATGTTGGTGGCCATCCCCACTGCGATTCCCGATGAACCGTTGACCAGGAGATTGGGAAAACGCGAGGGAAGGACCACAGGCTCTATCTCATGCTCGTCGAAGTTGGGCTTAAAATCGACAGTGTCTTTATTGATGTCCTGCATCATTTCTGTTGCAATTTTGGAAAGCCGCGCCTCGGTGTACCTCATAGCAGCCGGGGCATCGCCATCCACCGACCCGAAATTTCCATGGCCGTCAATGAGAGTATAACGCAGTGAGAAATCCTGGGCCATGCGGACCATACTGTCGTATACCGCAGCGTCGCCATGGGGATGGAATTTGCCCAGAACTTCCCCCACTGTTGTGGCACATTTCCTGTGGGGCTTATCCGGCGTAAATCCAAGGAGATGCATGGCATACAGGATTCTTCGATGTACAGGCTTCAAACCGTCCCTTACATCCGGGAGGGCACGGTCGACGATGACGCTCATTGCGTAATCTATGAAAGATTGTTTCATTTCGGTTTCTATATCTACTGGAATGATTCTGTCAGTCAACCTATTTTCATTATTACCATTGTTTTCCGACATTAAGAGTGCTTCCTTTCTGCGAATGGTTTGTGAAACATCAAAACGACTGCAATATATATATTTTAATAAAAGATTACATTAATGTCTACCCGGAATAAGCCTGCCCGACGCCTTGGGCGAGGCGCATGACCGGGCTTGAGGATGCTTATTCGGAATATAAAAAGACGCCTGTCTTTTATGTGACAGGCAAAAAGATGGAGATCGCATATGTGACCTAAAAAGACTCTATTGAGCCTTTTGCAGATCTTCACGCTTTGGAATCCGAACTATGAACTCAAGATACTCACCCCTGTCAATTTGGGCTGCCCGGGCGTTCACCCCGGACCTTTTCATGGTATCGATCGCCTGGCGTATTGTATTGACAAATATCCTTATATCCTTGATGGTCTTCGTGATACGCCCCTTGTATTCATCTGTCCTGGCAGGAGAGCAATACTTGTCCAGGGCCTTTTGTACCAATTCTTCGGTTTTCCGGACATTGAGCCCTCTCTCGCATACCTTCTGCAGAACCTTCATCTGCAGCTGCTCGCTGTCAAGTTTAAGAAGCGCCCGCGCATGCCTTTCGGTGAGGTTGTTATCCGCCAGCATTTTTTTGATCATGGGAGAAAGGCGAAGCAACCTGATTTTATTGGCTATGGTAGACTGGCTCTTCCCGATCTTCTGGGCCAGCTCCTCCTGGGTAAGTCCATGCTCCCGGATCAGGTTCCTGTACCCTTCTGCCTCTTCCATATAACCGAGGTTTTCTCGCTGAAGGTTTTCAATGAGCGCCAAAATAGCCGAATCATCCTCCCCCACATCCACAACGATTGCCGGGATTTCCTTAAGGCCTGCCTGTATGGATGCCCTGAGTCTTCTTTCACCCGAAACCAACTCATAATGCGTGGCGGAAATCTTCCTTATATTGATGGGCTGGATAACGCCGTACTGCTTGATGGACTGGCAAAGCTCATCCAGGGACCCCTGCTCGAATTTCCTCCTGGGCTGGTACGGGTTTGGCCTTATTAAATCAATTGGTATCATGGTTATTTTTTTATTATCCTGCTTTTGTTCCTCCCCTGGCTTTTCGGATACCGGGAATTTGATCTTCGTGGCAATCATATGGCAACCTGTCCTTTCATCATCTTTTGTGGATTGAAAACATCTTTTCTTTCACTTAATTATTCGATGACCGAGGGCTGCCATCCTTCTTTTTCAGGAAGGAAAATATCGCACAAAGCCTTATGAATAGCGTATTTCGCCATCATTTAAGGGGTGATTTTGTCGGCCTGCCGCTTTTCCTGGGATAACCTGATGGTGTGTGTCGACATTTTCTTATCATAATAATCGTCCTTTCATAATCACTGAAGGGAAGGACAAGCCTTCGGACGTCCTCCAGCTCACCCCCAAGTACAGAGATAGCCTTTCCGGCTTCCTGAACCTCTGTATCCGCCGAAGGACCCTTCATTGCGATAAAGAGACCTCCTGGCTTTACAAAGGGAAGGCAGTATTCGCAAAGCACCGGGAGTTCGGCGACAGCCCTTGCCGTCGCGTAATCATATTTTTCCCTGTGGTCCTGGTTTATGCCGTAATCCTCCGCCCTGCCATGGACGGCTTCAATGCCCTTAAGGGAAAGAAGGCTGATCACTTCTTTTAAGAATTTAACCCTCTTTTCCAACGAGTCCAGGAGCATTACATTCAGGCTTTCATCGCAGATCTTCAGGGGTATACCCGGAAATCCCGCGCCGGTACCCACATCGATCAGGTTCTTGCCCTCCAGGTCCACAATGCTTCCCAGGGACAGCGAATCCAGGTAATGCTTTATGATGATCTCTCTCTCTTGGGTTACAGCCGTAAGGTTGATTTTCTCGTTCCATTCCAGCAACAGGCGGGTATAGACCCTGAATTTCTCCTGGCTCTTCTCGCCGAGCGTAATGCCCAGAGCATCGGCGCCTTCTTTCAACAGTTTCAACGCTTCTTTTTTTCCTTTCATTGTGCCGGTCTATATATGGTATTCGCATGGCGCATGGCAAAGCTTCAGCTTTTGTCTTCCTTTGCGCCTTTGCGTTTCCGCGATTCAAGCCAGACAAGCAGTACAGATATATCCGAGGGAGACACGCCCGAAATGCGGGATGCCTGGCCAAGGTATTCGGGCCTGTGCTTGCCCAGTTTTTGCCTGGCTTCGGATGAAAGACCTGAAATGTTGTTATAGTCTATATCATTGGGGAGTTTTCTTTTCTCCATCCTCCTGAACTGCTCGATCTGCTTCATCTGTTTGGCAAGATATCCTTGGTATTTAATGCTAATGCACACCTGTTCGATAACCTCGCGAGGAAGATCAGCGCCAAGGCCGAGCTCTTTCAGGTGTTCATATCCGATCTCGGGACGCTTCAGCAAATCGTAGAGCCTTATGCCCGACTTGATCCCTGAGCTGCCATGGCTTGCCAGAAAACTGTTGATGGCTTCGCCAGGATGGACAACAGTTTCCCTGAGCCTTTTCATTTCGGCCTCGATAGCCTTCTGCTTCTTAAGGAAACGCTCATAACGCTCATCGCTGACAAGGCCTATCTGCCTCCCTATAGGCGTAAGCCGGATATCGGCATTATCCTGCCTGAGCCACAGCCTGTATTCGGCTCTCGATGTCATCATCCTGTAAGGCTCGGATGTGCCCTTGGTGACGAGATCATCAATGAGCACGCCGATATAGGCCTGTGACCTGTCCAGGATAAGCGGCTCTTTGCCTTTTAGTTTCATAACCGCGTTTATACCGGCCATTATGCCCTGGGCGGCAGCCTCTTCATAACCTGAGCTGCCGTTGATCTGGCCTGCCGCGAAAAGGCCGTCTATCTCTTTGAACTCCAAAGACAGCTTCAGCTGGGTCGGGTTTATGCAATCGTACTCTATGGCATAAGCCGGCCTCATTATGGAAACATTCTCAAGGCCCGGAAGTGTTTTATACATTTTGATCTGGACATCCTCAGGCATGCTGGTGGACATACCCTGCGCATACATCTCCTCTGTGTTGAGGCCCATGGGTTCGATGAACACCTGGTGGGACCCCCTGTCCGAAAAACGCACAACCTTGTCCTCAATGGACGGGCAGTATCTCGGACCTATACCCTTGATCTCGCCTCCATAAAGAGGGGACCTGTGGAGGTTTTCCCGTATTATCCTGTGGGTCTCCTCGTTGGTATGGATCAGGTAACAGGGCACCTGGTCCCTGACAATTTCGCTGTTCATGAAAGAAAATGGTGTGACTTCAGGATCACCTGGCTGTTCCTCCATCTTAGAAAAATCAATGCTCCTCCTGTTGACCCGGGCAGGAGTTCCGGTCTTGAACCGCATAAGCTCAATACCAAGGGATGCGAGGCTGTCAGACAATATGTCGGCAGGAAGCAATCCGTCGGGGCCGCTGCTGAAACTGGCGCTCCCGATAATGATCCTGCCGTTGAGATATGTTCCGGTGGTCAGAATAACAGCCTTTGCAAGATAGGTTGAGCCTGTCCGGACCCTGATGCCCCTGGCCTTTCTGCCTTCAGTGACAAGGACTTCGGTAACCTCGGCCTGCTTCAGATCAAGGTTCTCCTGCATTTCCAGGGCGTGCTTCATGTACTGCTGGTAAGACCTGCGGTCGATTTGCGCCCTGAGGGAATAGACAGCGGGGCCCTTTGCCCGGTTAAGTATCCTGGACTGGATAAAGGTGGCATCGGCCGCAAGCCCCATCTCGCCGCCCAATGCGTCTATCTCACGTACAAGCTGGCCCTTTGCGGTCCCTCCTATATTGGGGTTGCAGGGCATATTGGCGATACTGTCCAGGTTTAATGTGAAAATGGCGGTTTTCATGCCCAGGCGCGCGCTGGCCAGGGCTGCCTCGCAGCCCGCGTGCCCCGCGCCAACCACTATGACATCATATTCTCCCGCTATAAAACCATCGGTACCGGTCATCTTGTCTGTCATGTTTTTATCTCATCCCACCGTTCAAGGTTTACTTGCCAATGCAGAAACGGCTGAAAATGGCATTGACGATTTCTTCTTCAGCTGTCTGGCCCGTTACTCTCCCCAGGTGGTCCAGCGCTGTTCTTAGCTCCAGCGCAACAATGTCCAGGGTCATTGCAGACCTTATGGCTGCCAGGGCAGCTTCCAATGTTTCGTATGCCAGGCGCAGCTGCCGCTCGTGCCTTGCGTTGGTTACAAGCACCTGGTTGTCAAGATTAATTTTATTCCCGCAGGCAAAATCAATCAACCGTTTTTCCAGATCATCCAGGCCTTTGTCCTCGATTATGGAGATGAATACACCGTCGGGGTTAAGCCTTTTCAGCCTGTCTGTTGTTTCAATATCTTTCAACAGATCCATTTTGTTAAAGACCGTCATATAATGTGCCTGGCTGGACTTAACCAGCTCAAGCAACATCTCGTCCTCCCTGGTCTGCCAGTCGGAGGCATCCAGCATCAGTATTACAAAATCAGCCTGTTTTAAAGCCTCCAGGCTCCTGGTAACGCCTATGCTTTCCACCGGGTCATCGGTTTGCCTCACCCCCGCCGTATCGGTAAGCTTTATGGGTATACCGCCTATATTGACGGTTTCCTCGATCACGTCACGGGTGGTGCCGGGTATATCGGTGACTATGGCCCTGTTTTTCCTGGTCAGATAGTTCAACAGGGATGATTTGCCCGTGTTAGGCTTACCGGCTATGACGACATCCATCCCTTCCCTTAGGATCTTTCCGTAGTGAAAGCTGCCAATCAGCCTTTCCAGTCTTGACATCGCCCGCTTTGCTTCTTCTTCCACCTGTTTCATGGACAGCTCTTCATGGTCGTACTCAGGATAATCCAGGTCGACTTCAATATGCGCCAGGGTATTTGTAAGCCCTGTTACGATTTCATTCAGCTCGGAAGAGAGCTTTCCTTCCAGCTGGTCCATGGCTGCCCTGGAACTCTTGCCGGTCTTGGCCTGGATCAGGTCCATAACAGCCTCCGCCTGCGACAAATCAATTCGCCCGTTTATAAAGGCACGTTTTGTGAACTCGCCGGGTTCGGCCGGCCTCGCGCCCTTTTCATAAAGCAGGCGCAGGATTCTTCCTGTCACATAGAAACCGCCATGGCAGTTTATTTCCACCACATCTTCCCTTGTATAGGTTTTGGGGGCGGCCATTTTTGTAAGCAGGACCTCATCCACCACCTCGCCATCGTCGGTCACAATCCTGCCGTATTGCAGGGTATGGGATTTCTGGGTTGTGACAGGTACTCTTCCCCTGAAAACCTTATCCGCTATTTCAAATGACTTTTCGCCGCTCATGCGAATAACGGCAAGCCCGGCGTTTCCCACAGCGGTCGAAACGCCAGCTATGGTATCTTCCATACTTGTTCCACCCTCTGTTCCGATAATGTTATGATTGCCTGTTTTCCGCGGTTTGAGCCTGAATAAGCCAAGGCATGCGTCAATTTCAAAAAGCGGACAGTGGGTATTCCCTCTGTCCGCCATAAACTCACTGGCTGCTATTTATCAGGCGCGTATCGTATGACAACCTTCCGGTTTGGTTCTTCACCCACACTTTGAGTATTGATGTTCGGGAATTCCTGGAGCGACGAGTGAATGATCCTTCTCTCAAAGGGATTCATAGCCTCTAAAGTTATGTTCCTCCTCGTTTTGGAAACCCTTTCCGCAACCTTTCTCGCAAGGCGCTGCAG
>JAAYFY010000087.1 GCA_012728015.1 Clostridiaceae bacterium
AAATAAAAAACTCATGTCAAAACCCCACCACCCTCAAACCCTTGTCCCATCTATTCTCAACCCTATTTTTCCAATCTCATCCACATAAAAAAGTCATGTCAAAAATCACCCTATTCCCTTGCTCCTATCTCCTATTTTATTCCTATTTTTAGCCCCATTTTAGATAAAAAAGTCGTGTCATAAATAGGGATAAGTATCAAGGGAAAAGGGGAAAGTTTTTTTCAATATCTTTCATCAATAATCCTTTCAAACCCTTTAAAATCAATATTTTTAGCCGTATACCTTACTCCTTGAGCCTAGTAATCCTAAGAAAAAATCATGGCTCCAATAAGGTTTTCTACCCTATTTTCACCATGACTTTTAACATGACTTTTTTATTTTTAACACAACTTTTTTATTCGTGACACGAGTTTTTTTGGGTTATACAGCGGGGTTTTGGACAGTTTTTGTACTACTCCACCGTCACGCTCTTGGCGATGTTCCTGGGCTTATCCACGTCGTTGCCTTTCATAACCGACATGTAGTAGGCAAAAAGCTGGAGGGGTATTACGGCCGTAACGGGCGCTATTAGCGGATCGATGTCCGGGATGGCGATTACCGCGTCGGCCGCCTTTTCAGCCTCCGGGGCATGTTTTCTTGAGGTAATGGCCAGTACCACCGCGCCCCTGGCCTTCACCTCCCGGATATTGCTAACCATTTTTTCAAAGAGCAAGTCCTGAGTCATTGGGCAAATCACGAGGGTTCCATTTTCAACCAGGGCTATGGTGCCGTGCTTCAATTCCCCCCCGGCGTAGGCCTCGGAATGTATGTAGGATATTTCCTTAAGCTTGAGGGAGCCTTCCATGGAAAGGGCATAATCAATGTTCCGGCCGATAAAGAAGATACTCCCTGCATTGTAGTGCCCCGCGGCAAAGCGCTGTATTTCTTTCTTATCCCGCAGGATTTCCTCCATATTCCCGGGAAGACCCATGAGCTGGTCAAGATAATAGCGTATGTCTTCGTCATTTACTGTTCCCCTGATCTGGCCAAATTTCAGGGCCAGGAGGTACAGGACTGTAAGCTGCGCGTTATACGCCTTGGTGGATGCAACGGCAATCTCGGGTCCTGCAAAGGTGTAGAGCACATCATCGGATTCCCTTGCGATGGAGCTTCCCACCACGTTTACTATGGATACCACATGAGATCCCTTTTTCCTGGCTTCCCGGAGGGCCATAAGGGTATCCAGTGTTTCTCCCGACTGGCTTATGATTATGGTAATCTGTTTTTTGTCCACCATGGGATCGCGATACCGGAACTCGGAGGCAAGATCTGCTTCAACAGAGATCCGGACCAGCCTTTCAATAGCGTATTTCCCCACCACTCCTGCATGGTAGGCCGTACCGCAGGCTACGATATTGATCTTTTCACAGGACCTTACCATTTCATCGGTAAGGCTGAAGTTTTCAAACAGGATCTGCCCGTCCCTTATACGCGGGCTTATGGCTGCCTTTACAACGGCAGGTTCCTCGCAGATCTCCTTCATCATGAAATGCTCGTAGCCGCCTTTTTCGGCAGAGGCCACATCCCAGTCCACATGGAATACTTCCCTGTAAACCCGTTCTCCCAGCAAGTTGAAGATCTCGGCCCTACCCGCCGAAATGCGTACAACTTCCCTGTCTTCAAGGATTATTACGTTCTTCGTATATTCCAATATAGCCGGGATATCAGAAGCGATGTAGTTCTCATCCTTTCCTAAACCCACGATGAGCGGGCTGTCCTTCCTTGCCGCAACGAATTCATCGGGACAGTCGGTGCAGATAACCCCAAGAGCATAGGCGCCTTCCATTTCGTTCAAGGTTTCAATAACGGCTTTGACCAGGTCATCCCTGTAGTTGTAGTCAATGAGGTTTGCCACTACCTCGGTGTCGGTCTCCGATTGAAAATTGTAGCCCCTGGAGATCAGAAAATCCTTTAGCTTTATGTAGTTCTCAAGGATTCCGTTATGGACCACGGCGATCTTCCCGCCGCTGCTCACATGGGGATGGGAATTGGCGTCGCTGGGCTCTCCATGGGTAGCCCACCGGGTATGCCCTATTCCCATATGCCCCTTAAGGTCGACCGAGTTCAGTTTCCCCTCAAGGGCGGCAAGTCTTCCCTTGGTCTTGACCATCTTGATCTTTCCTTCATGGAGTATGGCGATTCCCGCCGAGTCGTATCCTCTGTATTCAAGCCTTTTAAGCCCGTTCATGAGGACAGGGGTTGCCTCCCTGCTCCCCACATAGCCAACTATTCCGCACATATTTATGCTCCTTTCCTTTATTCCTGGCAGGATTTCGGAGACAGCATCAAAAGCATGCGGTATAGCAGACACATGACATGAACATGCCCGCGTCCTTAAAACCGCAAGCGGATAAAAACGTTCCCTGCTAAGTTAAAATCGAGATACGGGACACAAAGAACAAATGCACAGATCCTGCGTGTCCCATTTTAAGAAATGCATGAATGGCCAATCCGACACACTTTGTCCCTGCCGTCGCCAGCAGTATTTGTAGTGTCTTATCGATGATGGCGCACCGGAAGGTTTCCGCCGAATTCTTCGATAACCTCCTTCTCCTCGTCGACAAGGCACAACACGAAATACGCGTGTTCCTTGTCCTGGCGCTCCCTGCTCCGTCTTTTTGGCTTTGTACCCTCCTTCCCGACGGATCGCATTCCGCATTTCACACTTCTATTGTATGATGGGCCGGCTGTCCATTGCAAGATTTATCCTAATCTTTCCTCAATGATCCTTACCAGCTCCTCCGCTTTCTTAGTTATGTAGTCCTGGTCCTTTCCCTCGATCATAACCCTTACCAGGGGCTCGGTCCCTGATGGGCGTATAAGAACCCTGCCCTCGCCCTTGAAGGCTGCTTCGAGCCTTGCGCAATGCTCCTCAATCACGGGGTCTTCCCTGTAGCTGTATTTCTTGTCGTTGCTGACCCTGGCGTTCCTTAATACCTGTGGGTAATCATTCATGACCGCGTTAAGTTCCGAAAGGCTTCTGCCCGATTCCTTGAGGACAGAGAGCAGCTTGAGGGCGGTAATTAGCCCGTCCCCGGTAGTGTTGTGCATCGACAGGATCACATGCCCCGATTGCTCACCGCCGAGTACAAAGCCTCCCTCCAGCATCTTCTCCAGCACATACCGGTCACCCACAGGGGCCTTGATTATGTTAAGCCCGTTGTTCCTGGCCATTTCGTCGAAGCCCATGCTGCTCATGACCGTCGCTACAATGGTATTATGGGTGAGAAGCCCCTTGTTCTTCAGGTCCAGCCCGATAATAGCCATCATATGGTCGCCGTCCACAAAACAGCCGTTTTCATCGACGGCCAGGACCCTGTCGGCATCGCCGTCGAATGCCAGACCGATATCGCACTTGTTTTCCACTGTGAATTTCTTTATCAAGTCAAGATGGGTTGACCCGCAGCCCTTGTTGATGTTCATGCCGTCAGGCTGGTTATTGATGACAAGCACCTCGGCCCTCAGCCTGCGGATCGCCTCGGGAGATGTTACGCAGGATGCCCCGTTGGCACAGTCCAAAGCAATTCTCAGCCCGGTCAGATCGGTTTTGCAGGTTTGTATGGCATAATCCACATAGTCTTCAACTGCCGAATTCAGTTTATGTACCGTTCCCACCTGGTCTCCCACGGGGGTTGGGATCTCCTCAGCGTTATCCAGAATAATGCGTTCTATCCTTTCCTCCACCTCATCAGGCAGTTTATACCCTTCCGAGTTGAAGAACTTGATGCCATTGAATTCTGCAGGGTTATGGGAGGCCGATATTACAACCCCTGCGTCACAGCCGTATTTTCTTACCAGGTAAGCCACTGCGGGAGTGGGGACAACACCGGCCAGGATAGCCTGGGCGCCGGCGGAACAGATTCCAGCTGTCAAGGCGCACTCAAGCATATCGCTGGAGCGGCGTGTATCCTTGCCCACAAGGATTTTTGGCTTTTGGGAGTTATCTCCTGAAAGAATATACGCACCTGCCCTGCCCAGCTTGAAGGCCATATCACAGGTCAGTTCCGTGTTGGCAACGCCCCTGACCCCATCTGTTCCGAACAGTCTTTCCATACTTTTACCTCCATAGTTTTTTAGCATTTGTTTGTCTTTTGGCTCTAACCGGCAAGCAGCCAGGTTATATATACTCATTACAGACTATGGTTATAACAGCATGCGAAGAAAGGGTGAAATGGATAGTAATTCACATCGATTTTCCTGCAGGAAGCGGTTTCTGGTCATAATCACGGTCGCTGAAAAGCTTATGGCTCATGTCATCCAAAACAGCCTCCGCAACGTTCTTGCAGTTGTCCGTAATGCGCTCTATATAATGGATCAGCTCAAGGAAGTTAATGGCCGCTGTCGGCCTGCACTCGCCCTTGTTGAGCCGCTCAATATGCCTTTCCCTGAGATACCTTTCCTTTTCGTCAAATTGCTCTTCCTGCCTTATAACATTCCTTGCGGCCTCAGTATCACCCTCTTCGAAGGCCTTTCTCATGTCTATTGTGATTGTTTCTATATGTTCGAAAGCCTCATTGATCTCGCTAATCGCCGAGTCTGAAAACCTCGTCTTGGAATTGATCATGTTGAGGGCTATTTCACTTATATCCTTGCAGTGGTCACCCACCTTCTCTATATCATGGGCTATGCGCATCAATCCCGTCAGGCGTATTGACTGGCCCGGCGTCAGGCTTCGGGACAGGATCTTGGAAAGGAAACCCACCACCTCGCGCTTCAGCATGTCAACGATATCTTCCAGCCTGAAGGTTTCCTCAACTGCCGATGAATCCATATGAATAATGGATTCCCTGGCCTTAGCCACCATGGTCTGGGCGAATTTGCTCATCTGCTTGAGTTCGTTAACCGCCAGGCTCATGGCAATGGACGGTGTGTTGAAAACCTTGGGATCAATATTGGCAAGGGTGCTCTCGGCTATAAGCTCGTCTCCCCTGTAAATCATGCAAGCCGCTTTTTCCAGCAGATGTATAAGTGGGAGCATGATTGCAGTATTTATAATATTGAAAAGGGTATGGAAATTTGCGATAGCCACGTCCATGCTGCCGGCAGGAATAGGATCTCCCATTAACCTGGTGATAACCCAGGCAGCCTGGGGAACAAAGAACAGGAATATGATGGAACCAACGGTATTGGTAATTACATGCACAATCGCGGCCCTTTTAGCGTTCAGCGTTGCCCCTATGGATGCCAGCATGGCAGTAATGGTAGTCCCTATGTTACTGCCCAGTACCAGCGGTATTGCCGCCGTCAGAGGAATAAGGGGCAATCCTTCAGGTGTCGGTGTAACAGCGAGTTTCTGGACAACCGCGATAACCGCGCTGCTGCTTTGAACGATAGCAGTGATCAGGGCTCCTACCGTAACACCCAAGATCCGGTTATTACCGATACCAGTCATCAAATCCTGTATCTCATGGCTCACTGCCAGCGGTTTCATGGCAGCGCTCATTATATTCAGGCCAGCAAAGAGCACACCGAATCCGAAGAGCACCTGCCCGACATACTTAACCTTAGGATTCTTTATGAAGAAGTAGATCACAAAGCCAATTGCCAGGATGTGAAAAGCATAATCGGTGATCTTTATGGAAACAAGCCAGGCTGTGATGGTGGTTCCGATATGCGCTCCCAGGATAACCCCGATGGCCTGGCGAAGGGTCATCAGCCCGGCACTGACAAATCCCACCACCATGACGGTTGTGGCACTGCTGCTCTGTATGATGGTGGTCACAAACATTCCCACCAGGATACCCATAAGAGGGTTCTTGGTCAAAATTTTTAAAATATGACGCATTTTTTCGCCGGCTGCCTTTTGAAGGCCCTCCCCCATGAAACTCATACCGAAGATGAAAAGGGCAAGTCCGCCTAAAAGGCTTGGTAATGCGTCCAGGATAATCTTCCACATAATTTTGGTTCCTCCGGATATTCATTTTTCATCCAATAAAGGCCTGCGGCCTCATGGCTTATGTTGAGTCATGCGTAAAAAGCCAATAGAATTTTAACACAAAACAATCATCTGTGCCATAAATAATTAGGAAGCATCCTTATTCAATATATAATCCGTATATATAACAATCTCTTTACAAGGTCGATTTATCCTTAGGGCTAATATAAAGAAAACCCACCCCGCCAGGTTATCACAGGCTGCCGACAAGTTTCGGGAACCAGGATGATCAGGCGCAGCATACGCAGTATGCCCCGAAAACCGGGCAAACCTGTACAGGCAAAAAAGTTATTAAAATACGGCCACCTCTTTACATGAGATGGCCGTATAACCGCGGCAGGGTTTCAGTCGGCTATATCCAGAATTACTTCCTCTATCGGGGCTCCCGGGGGAACCATTGGATACACTTTAAGGTCCCTGTCTATTTCGCAGTTAATCACCACGGGCCGGTTCTGCGCCATTGCCTTCCTGATGGTTTCTTCCACATTTGCCCTTTCGGTCAGGTTGTATCCGACGGCGCCGAAGGCCTCGGCCAGCTTGACAAAATCTGTGCCCCTGTCAATGGTGGTCTGCGAATACCGGCTGTCATAGAACAGGTTCTGCCACTGGCGCACCATGCCCAGGGCATGGTTGTTCATGATCACCACAATAACTGGAAGCTTGTATTCCACCGCCGTAGCCAGCTCGTTCATGTTCATCCTGAAACTCCCGTCGCCGGCAATGTTGAACACCCTTTTTCCGGGGGCGCCAATCTGGGCGCCCAGGGAAGCTCCAAGGCCGAATCCCATGGTACCCAGGCCGCCCGAGGAAACAAAGGTCCTGGGTTTGACGAACCTGTAGTGCTGGGCTGTCCAGATCTGGTGCTGTCCTACTTCGGTTGCTATTATGGCCTCGCCGTCGGTCAGCTCATAGATCTTTTCGAGGATATACTGGGGTGTGAGGATATCTTCCCGGTAGGAGAGAGGATACTTTCCCTTCATATCCCGGATGAAGGACATCCATTCCTTTCTTTCAGTACTTTTTATCCTCTGGTTCAGCGCGCGCAGAACCTCACGCACATCCCCGATGATATACCTGCTGGACCGGACGTTTTTATTGACCTCCGCAGCGTCAATATCTATATGGAGAATCCGCGCGTTTGTGGCGAATCGCTCCGCCTTGCTCACAACACGGTCACTGAAACGGGCGCCCACGGCGATTAAAAGATCACACTGGGTAGCAGCCATATTGGAAGTCTTGGTCCCATGCATGCCTATCATGCCGGTATAGCAGGGATGTGTAGCGGGAAAAGCGCCCATCCCCATCAGGCTGAGAGTCACGGGGGCATTGACCTTTTCCGCAAACTCCAAAAGCTCCTGGGACGCGTCGGAGGATATGACACCGCCCCCTGCATATATCAGGGGCTTTGAACTGCTGTTTATAAGTTCTACAGCATAATCGAGCGCCTTTTCGGAAATATACTCGGTAAGCCTGGGTATCTCAGGCTTCGGTGCGGGTATATATTCCGCCTTCTGCGCGGTGATGTCCTTCGGTATGTCGATCAGCACGGGGCCCGGCCTTCCCGCTTGGGCTATGTAGAAGGCCCGCCTGACTATATCGGCCAGGTCGTTGACATCCTTGACTATGAAATTGTGCTTGGTAATGGGCATGGTTATGCCTGTTATATCCACTTCCTGAAAACTGTCCTTGCCAAGAAGGCTTAAGGGCACGTTGCCCGTTATGGCCACTATCGGCACCGAGTCCATGTAGGCAGTGGCGATACCTGTAACAAGATTCGTAGCTCCTGGTCCCGATGTGGCAATGCATACACCCACCTTCCCGGTGACCCGGGCATAGCCGTCGGCGGCATGTGCAGCGCCCTGTTCGTGGGAGGTGAGATAATGCCTGACCCTGTCCCTGTATTTATACAGGGAATCGTAGATATTCAGAACAGCCCCCCCGGGAAAGCCGAAAATGGTGTCAACACCCTGTTCCAGTAAACATTCCAGCAGAATGTCAGCACCCGTTAACCGCATGAAAACACCTCATTTCAACTAATTCTTTGTCTTTTGCCACGATGTTTATTACATTGTCTTTAAGACCGCGCCCTCATCGGCTGAGGAGACCATCCTCGCATAGCGGACCAGGTATCCGCCCTCCACCTTCGGAGGCGGGCAGACCCATTCCTTGCGCCTCTGCTCCAGTTCTTCCTCGGAAACCTTCAGGGTTATGGTGCATTTATTCATATCTATAGCAATTATGTCCCCATCCCGGACCAGTGCTATGGGGCCGCCTTCGGCCGCTTCAGGGGAAACATGCCCTATGCTTGCGCCGCGTGTAGCGCCGCTGAACCTTCCGTCTGTAATCAGGGCCACATCTGCATCCAGCCCCATCCCTGCCAGCACCGAAGTGGGCATAAGCATTTCCCTCATGCCCGGACCGCCCTTCGGCCCTTCATACCTGATTACCACAACTTCGCCCTTTTTGATGGAACCAGAAAGTATTGCCTTGATGCACTCGTCCTCGGAATCGAATACCCTTGCAGGACCTTCGTGGACCAGCATCTCCTCGGCTACCGCGCTTCTTTTCACAACGCAGCCATTTGGAGCGATATTGCCTTTAAGGACAGCTATGCCACCCGTCGGGCTATGGGGATTCTCAATTGGCCTTATAACCTGCGGGTTCCTGTTCCTTGCGCCGGCCAGGTTTTCGCCCACCGTCCTGCCGGTTACCGTTACAAGGTCAGGATTGATGAGATTCTTTTTTGAAAGTTCTTTCATAACCGCGTAAACGCCTCCGGCGGCATGTAGATCCTCTACGAAATGCCTGCCCGCCGGTGCCAGCTTGCAGAGGTTCGGCGTCCTTGCGCTTATCTCGTTGGCCATCTCCAGGTCGAATCTTACGCCCGCCTCATAGGCTATAGCCGCAAGATGCAGCATGCTGTTTGTGCTGCAGCCCAATGCCATGTCCACGGCCAGCGCGTTGGCGAAAGCCTCGGGGTTCAGGATGTCCCGCGGTTTGATGTCGGCCTTCACCAGCTCCATGATTTTAAATCCCGTCTTCTTGGCCAGACGCACCCGCTCGGCCATCACTGCCGGTATGGTGCCGTTGCCGGGCAGGGCCATGCCCAGGGCTTCAGTAAGGCAGTTCATGCTGTTGGCTGTAAACATACCGGAGCATGAACCACAGCTCGGGCAGGCGCGGTTCTCGTATTCGGCCAACTCTTCCCCGGTCATTTTGCCAGCGCTTACAGCTCCCACAGCTTCAAACATATCGGTAAGGCTGATGCCGGTGCTTCCGGCCCTGCCTGCCAGCATGGGGCCTCCGCTGACTACTATTGAAGGTATGTTGACTCTGGCGGCTGCCATCAGCATGCCGGGAACTATCTTGTCGCAATTTGGTATAAGCACAAGGCCGTCAAACCCATGGGCAATTGTCATGGATTCGATGGAATCAGCGATGAGTTCTCGTGAAGCCAGAGAATAATGCATGCCGGCATGGCCCATCGCGATGCCGTCGCATACGCCGATGGAAGGAAACTCAAAGGGCGTTCCGCCCGCGGCACGGATGCCTGCCTTTACTGCCTCGGCGATGGTATCAAGCCCGATATGACCGGGCACGATCTCGCTCTTGGCGTTTACAACCCCGATTAAGGGCCTGTCAATCTCTTCGTCGGTATATCCCATGGCCTTGAACAGGGACCTGTGGGGAGCTCTCTCAACGCCTTTCTTGACAATATCGCTTCTCATAGCATTCAACCTCTCTAAAGATACTGTGGGGACGGTTCATTTAACGTACAGGTGTTCCGTCCCTATTGTTACTCCCTTTAAATATATCCGGCCACCAGCATGCCCATCTCGCGGGTTCCCACCAGCTTCTTGCCCGGGCTCATGATATCGCCGGTCCTGTATCCTTCCTCCAATACCCTGTCAACGGCTTTTTCAACAGCCCTGGCTTCATCCTCCAGCTGCATGGTGTACCTGAGCATCATGGCAACTGACAGTATTGTGGCCAATGGATTTGCCTTATCCTGCCCCGCGATGTCGGGCGCGGAGCCATGGATGGGTTCGTACAGCCCGAACCTTCCCTCTGCCAGGCTGGCCGAGGGCAGCATTCCTATGGAGCCGGTAATCATGCTGGCTTCATCGGACAGGATATCACCGAACATGTTGGTGGTAACAATCACATCGAACTGTTTCGGGTTCCGCACCAGCTGCATTGCGGCATTGTCCACGTACATATGCTCAAGGGCCACGTCGGGATAATCCCGGGCAACCTCTGTGACCACTTCCCGCCACAGCCGCGAGCTTTCCAGGACATTTGCCTTGTCGACACTGGTAACCTTTCCGCTTCTCTTTCTTGCGATTTCAAAAGCTATCCGGGCGATGCGCTCAACCTCGCCGACGCTGTAGGACTCGGTGTCGTAGGCCTCCTGGCCCATTTTTCCCGCGCGCCTCCCCCGCTCTCCGAAATAGATGCCGCCGGTAAGCTCCCGTACCACCATGATATCCATGCTCTCGCCGATGACATCAGGACGCAGGGTGCTTGCGTCACGCAATTCCTTGTTGAGTATGGCAGGGCGCAAGTTAGCGAAGAGCCCGAGGCTTCCCCTGAGCCCCAAAAGACCGGCTTCCGGCCTTTTATCCCCCGGAAGGCTGTCCCATTTCGGGCCTCCCATCGCTCCCAAAAGAACCGCGTCGCTTTTCATGCATTCGTCAAGGGTTTCCTTGGGCAGTGGGGTTCCGGTGGCGTCAATGGCGCATCCGCCTGCCAGCAGCTTCCCGAACCGGAAACTATGGCCGAACCTCCTGCCAACCTGCTCCAGCACCAGCAGCGCCTGTTCTGTTACTTCCGGGCCTATGCCATCGCCCGGCAATACAGCAATCCTGTATTCCATACTAATCTCCTTTTCGCCTGAATACGGCATTTACCCTGTCCAGCAGCAAACCCCTTCCCTAAGGTTTATGAAGAGGGATATAAGACAGGGAACCGCCGCTTGATACTAAATAAGTCCGCTTCCATAACCCGGGGCACAGCCAACTGTCTGCGAAACATTGAAGCAACCCCTGTTCAGTTATCCTTGTATTTGTCCCTGATATAGTTCACCAGCCCGTCGGCCGCCATGATCTTTTTCATGAATTCAGGGAACGGGCGTGCCTTGAAGGCGGTTCCTTTGGTCAGGTTTCTTATGATCCCGGCATCGAAATCCACTTCCACCTCGTCTCCCGCTTCAATCCCCTTTACCGCCTGCTCGCATTCCAGGATTGGAAGCCCAATATTGATGGCATTCCTGTAGAATATCCTTGCGAATGTGGAAGCGATCACGCAGGATATACCGGAAGCCTTGATGGCAATGGGCGCGTGCTCGCGGGAGGAGCCGCAGCCAAAGTTCCTGTCGGCCACGATAATATCGCCCGGCTTAACATTCTTCACGAAATCGGGATCGATATCCTCCATGCAGTGAGCAGCCAGTTCCTTTGGATCTGAAGTGTTCAGATAACGGGCGGGGATGATTACATCGGTGTCAACATTGTTTTGATATCTGAATACTTTACCCTTTACTTTCATAAAACCCCTCCTTAATCTGCCTTAAGCAGAGTGTCCGGATCAGTGATCCTTCCCGTGACGGCAGACGCGGCCGCCACCGCGGGACTGGCCAGGTATACCTCTGATTCGGTATGGCCCATCCTGCCCACAAAGTTCCTGTTGGTAGTGGATACAGCCCGCTCACCCTTTCCCAGTATACCCATATGTCCGCCCAGGCATGGGCCGCAGGTAGGTGTGGAAACCACAGCGCCCGCCTCGATAAACTGTTCGATAAGGCCTTCTTTCAGGGCGTCAAGATAGACCTTCTGGGTGCCGGGGAATATGATAACCCTGACGCCCCTCCTGACCTTTCTTCCCTTAAGGATCTTCGCCGCCACCCTCAGGTCCTCCAGGCGGCCATTGGTGCATGATCCGATAACCACCTGGTGGATTTCCACATCCCCGGCCTCATCTATGGTCCTGGTGTTGTCTGGAAGATGCGGGAATGCTATGGTGGGACGGATCTTTGACAGATCGATCTCATAAGCCTCGTCATAAACGGCATCATCATCGGGCTCGTATGCCTTCCAGGGCTTTTTGGAATGGGCACGCGCATATTCCATGGTCTTTTCGTCCACCATGAATATACCGTTCTTGGCGCCTGCCTCGATGGCCATATTGGCCATGGTGAAGCGACCGTCCATGGAGATGTTCTGAAGGCCTTCACCCATGAATTCCATGGACTTGTAAAGCGCTCCGTCCACCCCGATCATGCCTATTATATGAAGGATGATATCCTTGCCGCTTACCCATCCCGAAGGCTTTCCCCTTAGCACGAATTTAATGGCTGTTGGTACCTTGAACCAGCATTTTCCTGTTGCCATGCCCGCGCCCATGTCTGTGCTGCCGACACCGGTAGAAAATGCTCCAAGGGCGCCATAGGTACATGTGTGGGAATCGGCGCCTATCACCAGGTCCCCGGGGCCAACCAGGCCCTTTTCAGGCAGGAGGCAGTGTTCAATGCCCATCTCGCCGACATCAAAGAAGTTCTCCACGCCCATTCTTTGGGCAAATTCCCTCACAAACCTGCATTGCTCGGCAGCCTTGATATCCTTGTTGGGAGTAAAGTGATCCAGCACAAGGGCAACCTTTGATTTATCGTAAACCTTATTGGCCCCCATCTTCTGGAATTCCCGGATGGCTACGGGAGCAGTTATATCGTTGCCCAGCACCAGGTCCAGATCAGCCTCAACCAGCTGTCCCGGTTCGACTTTGTCCAGGCCCGCATGCGCGGCAAGTATCTTCTGCGTCATAGTCATACCCATATTCCACAACGGCCTCCTTACATGTATACTCTTATCTTTTTCTCGAGATCCTTGATGAGCTTGTATTCTATGGAGTCAACAAGCGCAGTCCAGCTTGCCTCTATTATGTCGGTGGATACCCCGACGGTGGACCAAACGCTTTCCCCGTCGGTGGATTCGATGAGTACGCGTACCTTCGCGGCGGTGGCCGACTCGGAGTCTATCACGCGCACCTTGAAGTCTGTCAGGTGAACCGATGACAGTTCGGGATAGAATACCTCCAGGGCCTTGCGCAGGGCACGGTCCAGGGCATGTACCGGTCCATCGCCTTCCGCTGCTGTGATCTCCGACCTGCCTTCAACCTTGACCTTTATGAGGGCTGAGGCAGAAGGACCCGGCTTTGATGGCTGCTCGGTTATCAGCTTGAAGGATTCCAGCTCGAAGAAGGGTTGGTATTTACCAAGCTGCTTTCTTATGATCAGTTCAAAGGAGCTTTCGGCACCCTCAAACTGGTAGCCGTTATGCTCCAGCTCCTTTAGCCTGTTGATTACGGCCTCGGCTTCGCGGGATTCCTTGGTAATCGATGGACAGATCTCCCTCATCTTGTCTAGGATGGTTCTTCTTCCCGCAACCTCGGACATCAAAAAGCGCCTCTTGTTGCCTACCAGGTCAGGATCCACGTGTTCAAAGGATTTGGTCGCCTTGGCAACGCCGTCGATATGCATCCCGCCCTTATGCGCAAAAGCGCTGTTGCCCACATAGGGATCCCTCTCGTTCATAGTCATATTCGAGATCTCCGAGATCTTCCTTGCCGCATGGGTCAGCATCGCCAGCCTGTCCTGGGGTATGCAGGTTATCCCCTTTTTAAGCTGCAGGTTGGGTATGATGGTGGATAAGTTGGCGTTTCCGCAGCGTTCTCCGAAACCCAGGTATGTTCCCTGGACATGGGACGCTCCGGCCTCTACCGCCATGATGGTGTTGGCAACGGCCATACCCGCGTCGTTATGGGTGTGTATCCCGATCTTTACTTTAAAGGACTCGGCTACCTTCCTGGTGATCTCATAAATCTCGCTGGGGAAGCTTCCTCCGTTTGTATCGCAAAGCACAATACAGTCGGCCCCGCCTTCCACCGCCGCGTTAAGCGCTTTTAAAGCATAGTCGGGGTTTGCCTTATAACCGTCGTAGAAGTGCTCCGCGTCGAAGATGACTTCCTTTTTCTTTTTCTTGAAGAAGGCAACGGTCTCCCTGATCATATTCAGGTTCTCTTCAAGGGTTGTCCTTATAACTTCCTTGACGTGGAAATCCCAGCTCTTCCCGAATATGACGATGACAGGGGTACCGGCCGACAAAAGGGACTGGACATTGCTGTCCTCCTCCACGGTTATGTCGCGCCTTCTTGTGCTGCCGAAAGCCGCAAGCCTGGCATTCTTCAGTTTTACATGGCGCATCCTTTCGAAAAACTCGATATCCTTGGGGTTGGAACCGGGGTTGCCCGCCTCGATATACGCAACACCCAGGTCGTCCAGTGTCCTGACAATCTTCAGCTTGTCTTCCACCGAGAAAGATATTCCCTCTGCCTGCGCGCCATCTCTTAGAGTTGAATCAAATATATCAACCTTGCGCGTCATGCCGCATTCTCCTTTCTGATGCTTGCTGAAACGAAAACATGTGTCCTTTGCCGCGTCTGTTCTTGCAAGCGCTTTGTCCTTACTTGTTCCAGCTCATCATCTTCCGTAGTTTCCTGCCCACCTTCTCCACCAGGTGCTCCTTCTCCATCCTCCGTCTGGCGTTGAAGTAAGTCCTGTTTGCCTGGTTCTCAAGGATCCACTTCCTTGCGAATGTGCCGTCCTGGATCTCCTGGAGGACCTTCTTCATCTCCTTCCTGGTTTCCTCGGTGATGATGCGCTTACCCGTCACATAATCCCCGTATTCCGCCGTATCGCTGATGGAATATCTCATGAAATCGAATCCGCCCTTGTTCACCAGGTCGATGATCAGCTTCATCTCATGGACGCATTCGAAATACGCGCTCTCGGGCTGGTATCCCGCCTCAACCAGGATTTCAAACCCGGCCTTCATCAGTTCCACAACGCCGCCGCAGAGCACGGCCTGCTCACCGAACAGGTCGGTTTCGGTTTCCTCCTTGAAGGTGGTCTCCAGTACACCCGCCCTGGCTCCGCCAACCCCGGCGGCATATGCGAGGGCCAGTTCCTTGGCATTGCCCGTGGCGTCCTGGTAAACAGCCACCAGGCAAGGTACACCCTTTCCCTCCTGGTACTGGCTTCTTACGGTATGGCCAGGTCCCTTGGGCGCTACCATGAACACGTTCACGTCGGGTGGGGGTATGATCTGTCCAAAGTGGATATTGAAGCCATGGGCGAAAGCCAGGGACTTTCCGGCCTTAAGCCCAGGTTCTATGCTCTCCTTGTAGAGCTTAGGCTGCTTCTCGTCATTGACAAGGATCATGATGATATCGGCCTGTTTTGAAGCCTCGGCGGCTACGGCCACCTTGAGGCCCGCTTCTTCGGCTGCCTTCCATGATTTGCTGCCCTCATAGAGGCCTACCACCACATCCACTCCGGATTCGTGCAGGTTAAGGGCATGGGCATGGCCCTGGCTCCCGTAACCTATAACAGCCACTGTTTTCCCTTTAAGCAGGGAGAGGTTGCAATCCTTCTCATAATACATTTTTGCCATGATATTAATCCTCCTCGCCATACTTTTTATAACTCTTTATTTCCTTGCTGCCTCTCTCAAGGGCCGTAAGCCCGGTGCGAACAATCTCGCGTATGCCATAGGGCTTCATCAGGCTGATAAACGCTTCGATCTTGTCCTCGTCACCGGTCATCTCAACGGTGAGGGTTTCGTTGGACACATCAACGACGCTGGCCCTGAAGATGTCCACAATCTCAATGATGGACGCCCTGCTGTTCTCCCTGGCATTCACCTTGATGAGCATCAGTTCCCTGAATACTGACTTATCCTTGTCCAGATCAATAACCTTGATGACGTCGATGAGCTTGTTAAGCTGTTTCTTGATCTGCTCAAGGATATATCTGTCTCCCTTGACTACAATGGTCATGCGGGATATGGCCGGGTCCTCTGTCACGCCTACCGACAGGCTGTCGATGTTATAGCCCCTTCGGCTGAAAAGACCCGATACACGGCTCAGGACGCCTGCCTGGTTTTCTACAAGAACTGAAAGAACATGTCTGTTGTTCACACTCATCTCCCCTTACTCTCCTAAGCGATAATCGTTTTATCATAAGCGTTTGTTTTTCTTTTAGTTACAACGTGCTCTCGTCGGGGTCCACTACGCATTCCACCAGGAACGGACCTTTATGGCCCAGGGCCTGGTCAAAGGCCGCTTCCAGCTCGTCGTCACTGGTTACGCGTACGCCCTTTATGCCATAAGCACTGGCGAGCATGACGAAATTGGGGTTTTTCTCAAGGGCAATGTGGCCGGTCTGGCCGAACACCCTTTTCTGTATCTCCCTGACCATTCCCAGGTGGGAATTATTGAAAAGCACCATTTTAAGGTCTATATTGTTGGCTGCTATCGTCCCCAATTCGAATATGCTCATCTGGAAGCCACCGTCACCGGTAACCGCAACTACCTGTCTTTCGGGCGCGGCGATCTTCGCCCCCACAGCGGCGGGGATTCCATAGCCCATGGTACCCATGCCGCCCGATGTCATGAACTTTCTTCCCGGAAGGTCATCGAAATGCCTGGCGGTCCAGAACTGGTTCTGACCCACATCGGCAACCATTATGGCCGTGTCGTTGAGCTTACCGGACAAAACGCGGATGGCTTTTTTGGGATTCACAAGCGAACCGGTTTTGTAGGTTTCCTCTGTCTTCATGGTTCCCAGCGTTTCCAGCCAGGCGCTGGTATCCTTCCGCTTTATCTTTTCATTCATCTTTTTGAGGATCTGGCCAAGATCCCCGACAAGGGGCACCTGGGTTCCCACAATCTTGCCTATCTCGGCGGGATCCACGTCGATATGGACAATACTCATGTTTTCAGGAAGTATCTGCGTTCCGCCGGCAGTCCTGTCCGCGATACGCGCCCCGATGAAAACCATGAGATCGGCCATGCGGACCGCCTCATTGGCGTATGAAAAGCCGTGGGTCCCTATCATGCCTACATAATGGGCATGGTTGGACGGGAAAGCTCCCTTCCCCATCAGGGTATGGACCACTGGAATGCCCGATTTTTCAGAGAAGGTCAGAAGCTCGGCATGGGCACGCGACAGATTCACGCCGCCTCCGGCCAGGATCAGCGGCCTTTCGCTTTCGGCAATGGCCTTCAGCGCTCTTTTTATCTGCCCCGCGTGTCCCTTTACCGTCGGCTTGTAACCGGTGATCTGGACGGTTTCCGGGTAATTGCACGGTATGTCCTCGGCCTGGATGTCGTGGGGAAGGTCTATGAGCACGGGACCTGGCCTTCCGGTCGACGCTATATGGAAGGCCTCGCGGAAAATCCGCGGGAGCTGGCTCGCGTCCTTTACAAGGTAATTGTGCTTGGTAAATGACTCGGTAGCTCCTGTTATATCCGCCTCCTGGAAAACGTCCCTGCCGATCATGGAACTGGGGACCTGTCCCGTCAATACCACCAGCGGGATTGAGTCCATGTATGCCGTGGCAATTCCCGTAATCAGGTTGGTAGCTCCGGGGCCGGAGGTTGCGATGCATACCCCCGTTTTACCCGACACCCTGGCATAACCGTTTGCGCTGTGGGCTGCCGCCGACTCCTGGCGCACCAGGATGTGCCTGATATCCGACTTTCTCAGCGCCTCGTAAACATGAACAATATATCCTCCCGGATAGCCGAATACGGTATCCACACCTTCTTCAACCAGGAATCTTACAATAGCTTCGGCTGCTTTCAACAATTCCACCACCTTATCACGGTATAAAAAAACCCTCGTTCCGATGTAGTTACATACAGCAGGGACGAGGGATATACTCCACGTGTTACCACCCTATTTCATTCCCATCTTGCGATGAGAATCTCACGAGGTTCAATCAAACCTTCACCTGTAACGGGGCTTGCCGTTTACTCCTACTTCTATAAAAGGTTCAGAGCAACTGTTCGGGAGGGATATGCAAGACTGCGGTCACGCCGGTTTACACCAACCACCGGCTCTCTGTGCTGACTTGTGCAGCAATGCACGGCTCCGTCATCACATTTATAGGGAATATTTAGTTATGAAACTATGATTAGGCTCCATTATATCAGCCACCATTCTTGCCTGTCAATACCTTTTTTCAAACCAGGTCTAAACCACGGGGACGCCTGCGGTTCGGCAAGTCAGGGGGATCATCCCCGTGGCTTGCATTGATAACCCGGTATCATAAATGATATAATTTGCTGTGCCTGCGGACTTGCCTGAAAAACTCCGGGCCAAAAATCATATTGCGGAGCCTGTCAGCATCATTTATTTATTGGGTAGGCTACATCAGCAGGCAGCTCAAACATGGAAAGGGAAAACACGTAATGACCGTTGATTTTGGCGTTTTTGCAACCACATTCGGTATGGTTCTTCTCATGGAAATGGGAGATAAAACACAGCTCCTGGTGATGGCCTGCGCTTCCAAATACAAAGCCCGGCATGTTTTTGCCGGCATAACCATTTCCATAATCGTTCTGAACCTGCTTGCCGTGTCACTGGGCACAATCATCGGAGGAATAAAGATCATACAGGACATCGTAAAGGCAGCCGCCTCCCTGCTTTTCATCTTCTTTGGCCTTTTGTCACTCAGGAAGGAAGAGGAAGAAGCCACATGCTCAACAGGGACTTCGACGGGCGCCATCATCACGGTGGCACTGGCCTTCTTTTTGGCTGAGATAGGCGACAAAACCCAGCTATCCACTTTCTCCTTCTCAACTCTCTATCCTGACAGTCCGGCCAGCGTTTTTATAGGCTCCACGGCGGCCCTGCTGATTGCCGACTGCATCGGCCTGGCCACCGGCGCTGTGGCACTGAAATACATTCCCAAGCGGATCATGGCTCTTATCTCTTCGTTCCTGTTCATCCTCTTCGGGCTGATCAGCGAATGGTCGGCTCTTCGTAATAACTTTGGCATGGATGAGACAAAGGCCCGGATCATTGTGGGGATTACGGCCATCATAGCCCTGCTGGCGGCGGCGATTATCCTCATATTTCAAAAAAAGCATGCGAAAGATTCTTGCCATACCACCAAATAGTATGGTAGAATGATTTTTGAATTGTAAAAATCATTTAAGAATTCAAAATAATCAGATAAAAGGTTATGAGTTGTTTTTAAAACATGATTGCAATTATCATGATTTTAATGTTTTAAAATTTGATGGTTATATGGGTTTCTTTGGTAATGAAAATAAATTTAACCTTATTGTTGATTTAGATAGGAATAATTTCGATATAGATTATGACATTATAAAAAGCAATCATATTAGGGTGTATCCTGTTGGATATATAAATCCTCATAGATTAATAGACTCAGAAGCAGAAATTCCTGATCCAAAAGTATTAATTAACTTAGGATGGAATTATGTTACAATAAGTTTTGACTGTGTTAAAAATGGTATTTTTTACTTTGTAGCAACATTAGAACGTAATTATATAAATGATGGGTTGCGACAAAGTGTAAAAATAGATGAAATTAATAATGAAATTTTAGCTAAGAAATTAGCTATTTTGCGTAAAGCTTATTATTCATTAATATAAATTGGAAGGAGTGTTTGTAGTATGAAAATTTTGGTAGGCACAAATGAGATTGGACAGATTGTAGCAGAAGCTTTTACCCATATTAAAAATGATAATGAAAATTATCAGGAATTTCTAAATAAGGCTAATTCTGAAGTTGATAGCGTAGATAATGAAGAAGTTCTTTTGGCTGCTCTTGATGTTAATAACATAGGTATTAAAGCAAAAGAAGAAAAGAGTCGTATTAAGCCTAAAGAAATAAAAGATCTTATTAAGAATCATAATTGTATAATGATGCTTGATTTGATGGCAAATGATTCAAAAGATAAAAAGGCTATAGAAATAATGATGGATCTACGTGAAGGCTCATTAATTAGACCCATAAATAAAATTAAATCTAAAATTAATAAAAATCTTTTTGAAATTCCTTTAAATGAATTGTATAATATTGTTTTTAATAATAAATTTTAAGTTTGTTGTTGATTTGATCCATACTTTATTGATAAAGACCATTTTCAGCATGCTCGGGGAGGTGTAATCAATGGCAAAGTGTGATATATGCAATAAGGAACAGCATTTTGGAATACAGATCAGCCACTCACACAGAAGGTCAAACAGGGTCTGGAAGCCCAATATCAGAAAGGTCACGCTTGTGGTTGACGGTGTCAAGAAGAGGATGAACGTTTGCGCGAAATGCCTCCGTTCCAGCAAAGCCGAAAAGACCGTATAACCTGTCCATTGGCATGAAAAGAAAACCCGGGGAGACCCGGGTCTTTTGCTGTTTAACGGTTTTACAGACGTGGTTCCCCAGGCGCGGTTTTCTATGTTAAAAAATGCGGCCGTAAAGCCACATTCCTTATCTTGCGCATCCTCGCCCTGCCATAAGGCAGCGAATGTAACATGCCCGACTCTACCAGGTAAAACAGCTTAGCGGATCTTGAAAATACGCCTGAGTATCCCTCCCAGGAATCCGGGCATCTTAAGGACGACAATCTTCATCTGCATGACCTCCATGCCAGCTCCTGTCTCTACAGTATATTCATAACTTCGCAGAAGTGTTCAACTGGTCTTATGTTAATTTTTGAGGTACAAGCTCATTTTTTCTTGCATTATAGATTCAAGCCGGGCGTCACGCCTTTGCCGCAGGTCAGCCCGCGACGATCTTTGCCAGGCTGTTTATAAAACAATACCCGTCATTATCGATTATCATCACCGCCACTCCCAGCCCAGATTCCAGGTCCGGCCGGGTTATATCGTCCAACATGATCTCGGTACCCGAGCGGAACATACTCCGGGAAAGCAGGAGGCTATGCCCCAGTTCCCTGCCTTTCAGCGTTTCAACAAGGTCCCGCCCCGTAAGGAGCCCTGTAACCGATACCCTGCCGCCAAAGAAACTATTCTCCACGGGATAGACCTTGAGCCTTACATTTTTCATCCTGTTCTCAACCGTTCTGGCCAGTTCTTCCATGATGGGATAAAACAGTGTACCCGTGGCTATGCTTATTAACTTTTGATTATTTGCCCGTTTTCCCGGGTTTTCTTTCGGGCTCCCGGCGTGCTTGTACACATAGCTTTTTTCTTTCTCAATATCGGAAAGTGCCTCAAGGGTTTCATGGACAAAGGAAGATACCATGCCCACGCCGTTCTCTATCTGGGGGAAATCCTCATATGACTCATAGGGGGGCAGCGGCCTTTCCGCCAAAAGGTAGAATTCATCGGCCAGGTATACCACACGGCTTCCATACCTGCTTAAGAGATCGCGCTGCCAGGCTTCTACTTGTTCCACCACCTGGGATGCGGACTCCCTGCTAAATGGCTCAAGAGAGTAAAGGCCCTCTCTGTACCGCGTAAGTCCCACAGGCACCACCGAGATGCTGTGCATCTGAGGATGGAACTGGCACAGGTCATGAAGGGTCCTGTCAAGTTCCTTCCCGTCATTTATCCCGGGACACAGAACAATCTGGCAGTTTACCGTTATCCCCGCATTAGTAAACCTTTTAATGCGCTGGAGTACGTCCCCCGCAAACCGGTTGTTCAGCATCCTGACCCGTAGCTGCGGGTTGGTAGTGTGGACCGATACGTTCACAGGCGACATCCTGTACCGGATGATCCTGTCCATCTCTTCATCATCCATGTTTGTCATGGTGATGTAGTTGCCGAACAAAAAACACAGGCGGATATCGTCATCCTTGTAATACAGTGATTCGCGCATGCCGGGTGGAAGCTGGTCGATGAAGCAGAAAACGCACTTGTTCCTGCAGCTTTTTTCCTCATCCATCAAAGGGTTTTCGAATTCCAGGCCGAGGTCTTCATCCTCGTCCTTCTCGATCTCCGCTGTCCATCTAACGCCGTCACAGCCTTCTATCTCAAGGGTCAGGAAATCATCGGAAGTCATGAACCTGTAATCGAATACGTCACGGATCTCCCTTCGGTTTATGGACAAGAGATAATCCCCGGCCTTTATTTCCAGCTCCTCGGCTATGCTGCCGGGCTGTATGCCCGATATCCTGATTTTTTGGATTTTCATTCCAGCATCACCATGCTTTAATACCGGCCTTCATCCTCCTCCTTCGCCGCCGCGGTCCATAAAAAACAATAGCAGCTCGTTTTAATAAGCTGCTACTTCTTCCTGTTGTTTTAAGGACTGTCAACGAAGATTAAGACTTGGCCTCATCAACCTTAACAACTTCCTTGCCGTCGTAAGTACCGCACTCCATGCAAACCACATGAGGAGGCTTCAGAGTGTGGCACTTGGGGCATGCCACCAGGTTAGGCGCGGCAAGCTTATAATGGGTTCTCCTTTTGTTCCTCCTCTGCTTGGATACCTTACTCTTTGGGACTGCCATTTATTTACACCTCCGTTCAAGACGATAGCCTCATTCCTGTTGTCCGGGAATAGTATGCTTTTATCGCAGTTAATTGTTTTTAAAATAACCTTTCAACGATTCCAATCTCGGATCAATGACCTGGCTGTCTTCGCAGCCGCAGTCGCTGCCGTTCAGCTTTTTGCCGCAAGTGGGGCACAATCCCCCGCAATCCTCACCGCACAGATGCTGCATGGGGAGATTCAGAAGGATCGCGTTGGCCGCGATACGGCCAAGATCGATGTAGTGGCCCGTATACGTGAACAGGTCATCGTCCTCCATCGACGTATCCTGGTCTTCTTCAGCCCTCTCAATAATTTTCTCATCGAATGGAACGGTGAGATGGCGTTCGAGGGCTTCTCCGCAACGGTCGCAAAATGTCCTGTACCGGACCTGCGCTTCTCCCTTAACCTCGATCATCCGGTTAAAACACGTGGCGGTGCCCTTTACAGCCACCGGGCCTGTGAATGTCACGGTACCGATGCCGGAATCAAGCACCTCAAGCCTGTCGGATATCTCGAAACTGACCGATGCGCCAATGGTCTTTATGATCGAATTAATGTCAAGTTTCATAAAACCCCTCCCCTGGAACAAAAACCGCTTCCCGGAAGGTCAACATGAAATATTATACTCAGATAATCAGGTTGTTGTCAACACTGGATTGGGCCATTTCTGAAGGATATTCCACGGTTTCTTCCGGCCCTGCAAAAACATTCCGCCAGGTAAATACATAAACCGATCCGGTATACCCGGGTATACATTACACCACTTTTTTACAGACCATCACATTCTCCATTAAAGCTACAGTTCGTAAATCAGGTTTGCATAGAACTCAACGGTTTTTATAAGCGTCTTTACAGGTATCCTCTCATTATGCCCGTGGATCATATCCCTTTCTTCACTGGACAGCTCCATTGGCGAAAACCTGTAGACATTATCGCATATCCGGCAAAAATGCCTCGAGTCACTGCAACCAAGCATCAGATAGGGTGACACTATGGCATCAGGCCACAGACTTACAATTACCCTCTTAAGCTTTTGCCACTCTTCACAATCGGTATTGGAACTCTTTGAAGGATCGGTGCCCAGCAAAACATCTATCCTGATATCATCGTCCTTAACAATCCTCTTAAGCCTTTCTTTGGCCGAATCCACGGTATCGCCGCCAAGAAGGCGGAGGTTTGCCCCGAAGCTGGCCTTTGGCGGAAGGACATTAAACGCCTGGCTGCCTTCCATCTTTGTTATGGCACAGGTTGTATGCATCAGCGCGTACATCTCATCGCCCGAGATTCTGCTGACTATTTTCAGTATCGGCTTAAAGAGCCAAAGATTGGCGAATATAACGCGAAGCGCAAAACCTGAGTACCGTCCCAGGGTATCAAACATCTCCAGGACGGGTTTTGCAAGCTGGAACCTGAAAGGATGCCTTTCAATCTCAACCATCGCTTTGGCAAGCCTGCCCGCGATAGTATGCCTCGGGGGCGTCGAGGAATGCCCGCCCTGGCTTTGCATTGTAAACGTTACATTCATCGCTCCCTTTTCGGCCGTGCCGATCAGAGCGCATGGCCTGTCAACCCCGGGGAAGACCTTTTCCACGATGGCTCCCCCTTCGTCAAGCACCATGGCGGGTTCTATGCCCCTTCTTTCAAGCTCCGACACTATTGCCGGGCAGGTCTCCCCATAGTTCTCCTCATCCCCCGAAAAGGAAAACCAGATATCGTTTTTCGGCACAAAACCCTGCCGGATCAGGTGCTCTGCCGCTTCCATGATTCCGCACAGGGTACCCTTTGTATCAAGGGCTCCCCTTCCCCATATCTCACCGTTCTCTATTATTCCCTCGAAAGCGGGTTTTACCCAGCTTTTCTCATCGGCGGGGACAACATCGTAATGGGCCATAAGCACCGTCGGCTTTGATGACGATTCGCCCTTCCAGCAATACAAAAGCCCGGTTTTACCGATTCTCTCAAGGCTGCAGTGCTTATGGACATACGGAAACCTCTCCTGCAGCAACTTCCCGAACTTTTCGAACTCGCCTTTATCAACCTTCGATTCATCGATATCCGATACGGTCCTGCACCTGAGCATCGCAGCCATATCGTCAATAATCTTTTCTTCGTCAAGCCATATTTCACGCTTGCCGGCAACAGCTTCGGGAAGCGGCCTAAACCTGACAGCCCGGATTAATACAATGATAACCAATAATACAATTAAAGCCAGGACGTAACCAATAACATATGCCATTGTTGATCCCCCCTTGCATGGCTAAATAATGTTCTTCTTGTATAGCAATCTTGCCACTGCAATTGATATTATTGCGCCAACGGGAACCAGGACGCCCACTGAGCCCGAAAGGGACGGAACGGCGATAAACAGGACGGCCATGAACAGCATGGGTGTTACGGCAAGCTTCCAGTTCTTGCTTATATAGACCACTCCCAGGGCTCCGAACAATGCCGGGAGTATATTGTCGAAAGCCGGCTTCAACATGGGAGAATTCAAGATGGGTGTCAGGGTACCCAGAAGAACCACTCCAACCGCTATTATCAGTGTTGTAACGATTGATGAAGTCGCGACAGCGATTGTAGACACAATGTCCCCCTCCTCTGTGCCCGACTTGACATTGTTAATCTCCATGGCATTAATCGCGCAGGGCACTTTCAGGTTGGTCAGGTTGCCCGTTACAAAGGCAAGGTATGTTCCGCCCGTGCCAAGCATGGGTGTGAAGGTTATTACCTCTATGGCGCCGACTGTCCAGAATATCGGGGCAACTCCCAATAACCCCTTGAACACTGAGACAAAGGGCGGCCATGCGTTATAATAAACACATATTGAAATCGGAATAAACAAAAAAACCATTACCGCTGTCCATATCCACAGCTTTCCGTAATAATGGGTCTTATCATCATATGATCTTATAGCCATTACTTATCCCCCCTTAAACGATTGCCGGCGTTATGATAGTCGCAAAGGCCATGGCGCCTATCATGCATATTGGCAGGGCATAATCCTGCAGCCATTTAACCTTGAGGACTTTTATCAGGATACCGCACACTGCCATAAGAACTGCTGAAAACAGCATAACGAATATGGGAATCCAACCGGCCAGGCCTTTCCTTATGTTTGAAAAAACCATTCCCATAAATGCGGATATCATGCCCATGAACATTGCCGTTATCAGCAGCTCGCCCCATTTGCTGTCCTTGTTTTTAATAGACACAAGCCCGCCCTGTATGCGTTTTATCAAAAGGGGCACCAGAATTGTGCTTGGTAAAATCCCAAGGGTCATTACCCATGCGATTGCTGAATAAACAACCGGGCTTTCAATGGTCTCGGAAACAGACACTCCAAGAGCTGATGCCGCGGAGGTAGCGGCTGGAAGCTCATATGTAATTGCTCCTATTACGCTCAACCTTATCCATGGAAGCGGAAGGCCCAAGAACTTCGATAAGGTCAGCACTCCCAGGAGTATTGAAACAGCGGGCGCAACTGTAAAAATCGCGGAAGAGGTTATGGTGTTTCTGAGTTTTTTTACGTCCATCCCTATCTCTTTTCCCCGCTTGTACGCCCTTAATAAAAAGAACAGGGATTGGGCCAGGATAAAGATAATGATAAAGACTGCCACAAGATATAAAAAGCTGCTGTTAGGGTTAAAATTCATGCCGCTAGCCTCCTATTCGCCAGTTTCTTCTTGTGATAACTATAATCGTTTATAAAGCCTATTTCAATTCCAATATAAATTTGGCGCAGGCAGTCATCTGGCCATAAAAAAGAGAGGCGTGTAAAAAACTATAAGATGCCTCTCTTTCCCGGTATCCGTGTTTGCTTTATAAAAACTTGCCGTCCCCTGGCCCTGGATTTCCTCATTTACCTGTAAAGCGGGAACCTGCGGGTCAACTCGCCCACCCTGCCGATTATCTCGGCCCTGTGGGATTCATAATCGCCGCTGAGGACCATATCCAGCAGAGCCGCGATCTCCTTCATCTCCTCTTCCTTCATGCCCCTGGTGGTTACAGCGGGCGTGCCAAGCCGGATTCCGCTGGTGACGAATGGGCTTCTGGTATCGAACGGGATGCCGTTCTTGTTTACCGTTATCCTAACCCCATCCAGCATGTTCTGGGCGTCTTTTCCAGTTATGCCCCTGTTATTCAGGTCCACAAGCATCAGATGGTTGTCGGTCCCGCCCGAAACAATCTCGAAGCCTTTTTCCATAAGGGCCTCGGCCAGCGCCTTCGCGTTCTTGACTACCTGGCGCTGGTATTCTTTAAAGGAGTCAGACATGGCTTCCTTGAAGCAGACCGCCTTTCCGGCTATGATATGCATCAAAGGCCCTCCCTGCGTGCCGGGAAATACAGCCCGGTCAATATCCTTTGCGTACTTCTCCTTGCAAAGGATAATGCCGCCTCTCGGACCCCTCAATGACTTGTGGGTGGTGGTGGTGACAAAATCAGCGTAGGGAACCGGACTTAGATGCAAGCCAGCCGCGACAAGGCCCGCTATATGGGCTATATCGGTCATAAGCAATGCTCCAACCTCATCACAAATCTCCCTGAAGGCCTTGAAATCTATTGTTCTCGAGTATGCGCTGGCACCGGCTATGATCATCTTGGGTCTGCACTCCCGGGCTGTCCTTGCCAAGGCGTCGTAGTCTATGCGGCCGTCTTTCTCGCTCACCCCATAAGGAACGGGTTTGAAATACCTGCCCGACATATTGATGGGCATTCCATGGCTCAGATGGCCGCCGTGGGCCAGATTCATCCCCATGAAGACATCTCCTGGCTCCATGACGGCAAAGAACACGGCCATATTGGCCTGGGCGCCCGAGTGGGGCTGGACATTGGCGTGTTCGGCTCCAAAAAGCTCCTTTGCCCTCTGGATTGCCAGGGTTTCTACCACGTCCACATGCTCGCATCCGCCATAATAGCGCTTTTTGGGATAGCCTTCGGCGTACTTGTTAGTCAGGGGCGTGCCGCACGCTTCCAGAACAGCCCTGCTGGTGAAGTTCTCCGACGCGATCAGTTCTATATTGCCTTCCTGCCTGTCTATTTCATCATAGATGGCACTGGCCACTTCAGGATCGATTCTTTCTATCTCGCTATACTTCATCATTTGATTATCCCCCGTTAAATTTTTCATAAGTCTGATTATAATGCTTTATGAAAGATTATGTCAATAATTACGAATAATCATACGACCTCTGTGTTCATACAGTCTATTCGTTTATGCACCATCTTTGCTAATACGATCTCCGCCTTCATGCGCCTTTACCATTCATATACCATGCCTGGTTCCAGGCACCGTCTTCCCTCATACAGCCTCTACGCTCTTCTCCTTGGTCTTGTCCTTTCTCTCGAGGGAAGCGGCATCCAGGAACATGAGCACAGACAGTCTCTGGGTGACGATCATGATGATGCTTTCCATAAACACCGAGATGAACAGGGCCAGGAGGGCATTGTTCACGTCGATGGAAAACATGTTCAGAAGCCACCCCAGGATATATAGGCTCATCATGTTCATTATGATTTGTTTCTTGTTGCCCCGGGTAAGGTCAATGCTCTTTTTGAAGTTCCTGAAAATCCCCACATCGAATTCTATGATGAGCAGGTCCTTAAACACAAACAGGGTGCTGAGGGCCATGACGAACAGCGGAATCAGTGCCGTGAAAATGGTCAGCAGGGGTATGATTAACGAAACGATGCCCAAAACCATTATCAGTACAAGGACACCAGAATAAAAGGCGACATTGAAGAGCACGTTGAAAATAATGAGTTTTGGTAGCCTTGAGAAAAACACCAAAGTGCGTTGGGCACCGGACATCCCGGGATTGGTCAGGCCAAAGAAATACCAGCTTCCGAAGAACAGTGAAATAAGGAAAGTTGCAAACCTTATGGCGGCAACCAGCAATACCACGTGTATAAAAGACTGGATCATCACTTCATAGTCACCTGAAGCAAACATGATGCTGTTGATCTTATCAAGGCTAAGTTCACCCTCAAGCCTTACATACAGCTTTTCGTAATGGGTATAAAGGTCGATGACATAAGGCTTTGCCATCATATACCCGCCGAACTGGACGGCAAGTGACAGAATAAAGATGATCTGTGCTACAAAAGGTTTATCCAGGTCGTAAAACCTGATCGCTTCCCTGAAATATCTGCTGAAGGGTTTTATGGTTCGCAGTCCTTTATCCATTTGAGTCCACCTCAATTTTTTTCAGATCTTTTGATGAAAGATAGCGCCACTCGCCCGGCTTTAGGCTCCCCAGCCCCAACCCGCCGATGGCAACGCGTTTTAGGCTCCGCACCGGATGGCCGATGGCTTCGCACATCCTCCTGACCTGCCTGTTACGGCCTTCATGGATGGATAACCTCAATACCGCTCGGCGCTTGTTTTGCCTTAGAAGCTCAACCTTTGCAGGCGAAGTAAGCCTTCTATCCAGCATGATACCATCCCTTAGCTTCTGGAGCGCTTCCCGGGAAGGCTCGCCTACCACCTCGGCAATATAGGTTTTATTCACCTGATGCCTAGGATGGGTGCTTCTATATGCGAAATCCCCATCGTTTGTCAGGATGAGCAGGCCTTCGGTATCATAATCCAGCCGCCCCACCGGGTAAACACGCTCACTAACTCCGCCTGTGAGGTCCATGACGGTTTTTCTGCCTTGCGGGTCCGAAGCGGTGGTGACATAACCCGCGGGCTTGTTGAGCATGATATAAACAGGCCTTTCTTCAGGCACCGCCGGTTTTCCGTCACATTCCACCAGATCACCGGGAGAAACGGTTATCCCCATTTCGGTCACAGTCACCCCATTGACCCGTACCCTGCCGGCCCTGATCATCTCCTCGGCATGGCGGCGGGAGGCTATCCCGCATCTGGAGAGATATTTTTGAAGACGCATTTTCTCAAACATATGCCTGCCGCTCATTTCGTCAACCATTATATCACAGTCCAATTATGTTGACTATTTGATTTGATTTATTCATGATTAGCCGGGAAAGGTAAAACATGGGCATTACGGCACAAATAAAGCCGTGCGGTACTCCCGACAAAAAGTTGTTTACCTTACGGACTTGCGTTATTATAATAATGCGGCCCGGGCGGGATGCCGCCCCATGGTTATTGGAGGTAGTATAAATGAAGCTTGGTATAGTCGGCTTGCCCAATGTCGGGAAAAGCACACTTTTTAACGCTATCACAAAGGCAGGCGCAGATTGCGCCAATTATCCCTTTTGCACTATAGAGCCCAATGTGGGTATTGTCCGCGTTCCCGACAAACGCGTGGACAGGCTTGCCGAGATTTATCACCCGAAAAATGCTATCCATACAACTATTGAATTCGTGGATATAGCCGGGCTTGTGAAGGGCGCCAGCAGGGGCGAGGGCCTGGGGAACAAGTTCCTTTCCAATATCCGCGAGGTGGATGCCATCGTCCATGTGGTCCGCGCCTTCGATGACAGCAGCATCGTGCACGTGGACGGCCAGGTGGATCCCAAAAGGGATATTGAAACCATCAACCTGGAACTGGTATTTGCCGACCTGGAAACCGTGGAGAAGCGCATGGAAAAAACTCGTAAGATGATGAAATCCGGCGACAGGAAATACCAGGCCGAGCTGGCGCTCCAGGAAAAGATAAAGTCCCACCTGGAGAAGGGAATGCCCGTCAGGTCCATGTCCTTTGACGAGGATGAAGCGGCATACGTAAGGCAGCTGTTCCTTCTTACCTCCAAGCCCGTTCTCTACTGCGCCAATGTGGACGAAGAAGCCCTTTCTGACATCGATTCCAACCTCTATGTCCGAACCGTCAGGGCGATGGCCGAGGCCGAGAATTCAGAATCGGTAGTCATTTGCGCCAGGATCGAGGAAGAGATAGCCCAGCTGGATGACGATGAGAGAAAGCTCTTTTTGCGGGAGCTTGGGCTGGAGGAATCGGGCCTTGACAAGCTGGTTAGGGCAAGCTACAAGCTGCTCGGCCTTATAAGCTTCCTGACTATCGGTGATGATGAGGTGCGGGCCTGGACAATCGTGAAGGGCACAAAGGCCCCGCAGGCTGCCGGTAAAGTACATTCCGATTTCGAGAAGGGGTTTATTCGCGCCGAGGTAGTGGCCTTCGACGACCTGATGCGCTGCGGTTCCTATGCCGCAGCCCGTGAGCAAGGCCTGGTCCGGTCCGAGGGCAGGGATTACGTCATGAAGGACGGGGATGTTGCCCTGTTCAGGTTTAATGTATAGGTCCGGCTCAGCCCAGGGTTTCCAAAGGGGCTGTTCCAGACCGCTTTATTGTTCCTGGTTATTGAACTTTAACCGTGAGTTTTTTTGCCCCAGCATCCTGTGACGGATACTGATACGCGTTCCCAGCACCAGCTTCCGCAGGACCGCGTTCCTTTTGGAGCGGCGGGACTTCCTTTCCCTGGCTAACTCGTCGACCACAAACCGTGCCAGATCATAGGGGGCCTGGGGCAGTGACCGGATAAACTCGTTTCTTCTGATACTCTCCCTGTACTCATCAAGGATATTGGTGTTCAGGATCTTGTCAATAAGATCCTGCAACTCCTTTTCGTTGCTGATGAGCCAGCCCGCCTTGTTTTTAAGGCAGAAATCCACATTTCCCTTCTCCTGAAGCCCAGCGCTGTGGGTCAGGATAGGCGGAACACCCTTTACAAGGTGCTCGAAAACGGTGGAGGGCCCTGCCTTGGTAATGGCAAAATCGGACGCCTCCAGGAGTTCATGCATGTTGTCCACGAATCCCAGGACAGCCATCCGGGTTTGTGAGTCCCTTCTCACCATGCCGCTGAGCGCCCTGAAGAGAGCTTCGTTCCTGGCACAGACCGCAATGATATTAAGCGGATATCCTTTTTCATAAATGAACCTGACATACTTCCCCGTATCCCCTATGCCCTGGCCCCCGGCCGAAGCCAGGACAGTTTTTTGCGACCGATCCAGGCCCAATTCTTCAAGGATCTCATCCCTGGTTTTGGACACCTTTGCAAAGAACTTAGGATTTAAAGGGAAGGACATGACCTTGATTTTGTACCTTGGCTGACCCTGGCTTATCAGGTACTTCTTTGCCTCTTCGGTTGCGGTGATAATTATGTCCGCATCAGGATTTACCCACATGTTATGCCCGGTGATGGGATCTGCCATGAAACTTATTACCTTGTAATTGAACCGGTACCTATCCCTTGCGAACAGCGCCACAGAGGTGCAAAAAAAATGTGTTGAAAACACGATATCAGGCTTGTATTCCAATATATAGCGGGCACCCTTCCTGATAAAATTATGGAAGAGCACCCTTGTTACAACATTTGATCGGGTCAGGTATTTGAATCTATCTATGAGCAGGTTGATATTTGTAGTGAGCTTTGGATGCGCAAGAGCAAAATCCCAGGCTTCCTTCATGGCCTTATCATCCCTGATCGCGCCCGCTTCTTTGGCAAAATCAATAACATCAACCTGATATTGCCCGGTAAACAGTTGATCTATTGCTTCCTTCACGGCCAGCGCAATCATCCTGTGTCCGCCGCCGACCTCAATCATTGGGATGAGTATTTTTTTCATTAAGCCGTGTCATCTCCAGTCAGGTTTCTCTGTTTTCATTGAAAATTATGTTTACGATCTTCATGGGAGAAACTGTTGAGATGGCGTGCTTATATACAAGCTGCTGCTTTCCTTCGCTGTCCAGTACAACAGTAAAGTTATCAAAACCTTTGACCATGCCTCTGAGCTGGAAGCCATTGGTCAGGTAGACGGTAACAGGAATATGCTCTTTTCTCACCTGGTTCAGAAAGACGTCCTGAAGGTTAATGTTTTTGGTCATGGAAACTCCTCCTTGCAGAAAAAATCATATGAAATCAACTCAAACGCCTTCCATCATTTTACTAAATTAATAACTGATATTCAAGGAGTCAACCAATATTTTTAACATTGCCCGCTTGCCGAGAGCCTGCGTATCAAGCCACTT
>JAAYFY010000088.1 GCA_012728015.1 Clostridiaceae bacterium
GACCAAGCCTGAATATATACATGCATGGTGTGATGATAACGGCCTTATAGTGATCCCAGCCAAGTTTTACGAGGGTATCGCCGCCTTCCATCTGTATTCCTTCGTCAGAAAAGCGGTATGTTATCTCTTTTACCTTTTCTTCCTTAAAGCGCAATATGGGTATTATTATGTACCAGGCAGAAAAGTATAGGAGAAAAAACAAACACAGAAAAAACATAACTATGAACAGCAGATTGCCTTCTGTCATGATCCAAAAGAGTAAAGAAAACAGCAGTAATACACTGTAGCATATTATGAAGTTGTTATAACGGCGTATCCTGTTCAGGTAAAACGACTGGAACATCTTCAGATCGTCCCTGGTCGTCCGGTATTTGATACAAATCTCATCCAATGGAATCCATCCTGCCTTTCGGGTTATTCTTCATGTTATTACAGGCTGTCAGGGTTATCAACTATATCTTTGACAATTTCATAATACCAGGCATACATATCTTCTGCCGCCTTCGGGTGATTTTTCAGAAGCTCAAACCCTGTATTCGCATCATCAATAACTTTCTTCATCAAAGAGCTTCCCTTCAGAATACGGTAACACATCTCGTTGTAATGCTGGATGAAATCATTCTTTTCGTCGGGGATAACGCCTTTCATATGAGGCCTTCTGTCCTCAAAGCATATCGAGTCCGGGGCAAGCACAATAAAGCCCTTGTCGGCCAGTTCAGGGCCAAAGGCCTGCAAAGGATTGCCCGCAAGCCCGCAAACCTCGCTCTTGCCTAAATGCCTCTCGCCGTTATGCTGGTGATGTACTATAAACACCTTCACCCTTTGGCACCAGCAAATATGCAGGAATCTCGTCATCCTCGCTGCCCGTATAGCATATAAGGCTTCTTGTGTATCGGCCGCAATCCTGCTCGTCAAGAACCCTATATGCAGGCGCTATGCTTTCGTGGTTTATGCCTATATATTCTCTTATCCGCTCCCTTAATTCTTCAATAAACATTTTCGGTACCTTTATGGCTTCAGTATTGCGTACTGAAGCTGATCAAGGATTACCCCCTCTTTTATGATCGCGTTTTTAAAATATCCTTCCCTCTCGTATCCCGCCTTTTCCAGAACACGTATCGAGCCTGCATTGTTTGCAAACACCCGTGCAAAGACCCTGTTAAGGCCAAGGTTATCAAACGCGTGCCCTGTTATCGCTTTTACGGCTTCTGTAACAAAGCCCTTTCCCCAGAACTCCTCCGCAAGCCAGTAGCCAAGAAACCCCGATAAGCGGAGGATATCGGTCTGCTTTTCAATGTGGATATCGCCTATGGCGGTGCCCTGGTAGTCTATGGCAAAGTAGTTTCCTTTATTGGGGATGCACACATCGTTTATATATTCCACAGCATGATAATAGGTATATGGATGCGGGAATTCATCCCTCATGAACTTCCAGATGTTGTAGTTGTTCGCGTATCTGCTGTAGGACTCGGCGTCTTCAACTTTGAACGGTCTTAACACAAGCTCGTCAATATTTGTTTTCAGGACCACCATATTCACTCCTTTCACAGATCAACCATCATACGAAGGGGCGTCGGCATCCTCTGAACGCGGTTGGCTTATTTCCGCTTTACTTATCCCTGATTGTACCAACCTGGTAATCAGGTTGAAAGGATTATCTTCATGATTGGCACTGTGTGATAACCATTTTCAAAGATGTCTTGGCGCTTTGGAAGCACTTTTTGAGATCTGCTCCCTCTTTTTATCATAGATTCGGTCAGCTATGCTTACCACTTGGTCTCTAAGCCATAAATATGTTGTTGTATCTTTTGAATAATCCGCTTCCCCGAGCATATCGATCCTTCCGTCGGCAATAAGCTGGTTTACCTGTTTAAATGCCTCCCGGTTTCCTTTGGGATATACCCCATAGGTCTTTCCACCTTTGGATTTGATAACAGAAAAGGCAGGTACATCACTTGGCCCATCGGCTATGTAGATCATGTTTTCAAATGGTACTCTCCTGTTTTCGGGTGCGATTCTTGAGTTTACATCAATTTCTTCAAACAGGTTTGAGCCTTTATTGATCTCAAATAAAGCGCGCGTTTTTGAGGTATTATCAATTGCATATGCAATCTGGGAAATGACGCTTTCGCAGGATTCAGCTTTTTTTTCATACTCCCTGATTATGAGCGCTGATTTAATAGGCTTTTCTATGAATTCGCAGCCCCATATTCCCTTTACATAATCATTTACTATGGAACCCCTGATGATTTCCGCCAGGCCGGTACTGACAACATAATGCTCCACCTCAATGTTAAAGGGTTTATATTTTTCATTATTTGAAACCACTTCTTTTAGCTCTTCAAAAATCTCGGGAACTCCAGGGTAAAAGGTTAAATGACGCCCAAATTCCCGCAGTTTTGCATTGTTCAGCCCAGGAAATATGCCATGATTAACGCAGGTGATAAAATGGTTCAGGTATAGGGTATCCCTGTTAACCCGGATTCCCTGCTTCTGATACTCAGCTTGCAGGTTGCCTACTTCCTGCCAAAACGCTTTTTCATCAACCCCGTATTCTTCAAATATTGGCCTTTGCATATAGCCATTAACAAGGGTTTTATCAAAGTCCCATATGACAGCGATAATATTCTGGTCCATAAAAGCCTCCAAATAATGTATTGAATTCTATCTCTCTTTTCATTTATCATTAGCCTTTTGCTTGTTGTCCTGTTCACGGACATAATCCCAATACTCAGGGGGTGTTTTTTCCTTTTCAGTAACTTCCAGTTCACCGATCCGGGCAATCGCCTTGATCTTGTCGTTGATATACTGCTGGAAACAGTTCGGTACATGGTCCTTATAATACCTATGTAGTGCCACACACTCCCGGCATTTGCCATGCCACTCGCACTTCACTTTTGGACATGGACATTTAAGGTTCTCAGGATCACTTAAAATAGCCCGGTTTACCAGCACTATATCCTTGTAGTATTCTTCCTTCGATATCATTCTTCTTCCTCCTCCGTTCGCTCACATGTATGATCAGGTTTTCCCCTTCCAGAACCTATGCACCGTATATCTCAGCTTTGGGATTTTGCGTCCTTTACGCAAAAGGGATTCCACTTCATCGGTCACGACAGCGCCCATCTTTTCATAGAATCCCTTAGCCTGCGGGCTTGTTACCAATGAGAATGAATATATGCCTGTTGCCTTGCAATAATCCACCAGATTATCCCACATCTTTTTACCGTAACCTTTTCCAATATACTGAGGGTCAATATAAAAGTATTCAAGTTCTGTTTCATTCTCATTTTTCACAAAAGAGAAAAATCCAATAATACTGCCATTTTCAATAAGAACTAACGTCGGATTATCTCGGATATAGTCTTCAGTAATTTTGTATATTGCCTTGAATTTTTCCATGAACTCGGAGTCATATCCCCACCATGCTTCGGATTCATATGCTATTCTGTTAAGTTCTTCAATATGACTCTTTTCAACTTTATGTATGCTGCACATGGCTTTTATCTCCTTAACCTGTCTGTTGCCAGTATTTCTTTCAGCTTGCGCAAAACTATAATTTCCCTCTTCACCCATCTGTTTGCCCTTTTCCCGCGGGTTGCTAAAACCCTTTCGTTATTCTCAATCGCTTCATCAATGCTCACCCAGCAGGGACAAAAACCAAGTTTATTCTCATAGTCGTCCAGCTCCTGAAGTCCCTGATTCTCCGAAACATCGCAAAGATAGTAGTGTGAAACCATCTCAAACAGTGCGCCTTTTTCTATATAATCCTCGCGTCTTTCAGTTACAATCCCGACCTTTTCCCTTACCCTTGTTACCGAATATCCTGTTTCTTCGCGGACTTCCCTGATCAAAGCCTCCTTATGGCCTTCATTTTTTCCCACCCCGCCACCGGGTAGTTTCAAGTCTTCCTTATTGGTTTTGACCATCAGCAAAAGCCCGTTCCTAAATATAACTGATCTTACCGCTTCCCTGAAATTTACCTTTACTTTATCATTTATCTCGCATATTCCAAAAACAAACTCAAAAAACATCGCCCGATACCCCTGAACATATGTATTGCGGCATATTTTGCATCAAGATGTCCGTTTATAAAAGCTCCGGACTATTCCAGTTCAAGCCTAAGTCCGTCGTACGCAATGCGATAGCCGGATTCTTCAGCCTTTGCCTCAAATTCCGAGTGAGTATAGTTCCTCTCATGTGAGATATGTGTCGCATATACCGAACCATCCGGTTTCAGCATGCCCTCTTCCCTGAACCGCCTTACATGGCCCGCAAATCCCTTCATTGCCAGGTGATCGCTGGACTCCATTCCAACCCCGTATGTATGGTCAAGGATGATAAGGTCAAAACACTCGTTGTACTCGCGCATCTTATGCCAGACTTCTTCGAATATTTCAGCAGTATCTGTGGCATATAAAACGCTTTTCCCGCCCTGCGCTATGCTGTAAATCATGAATCCCTGGTCCGGTGTTCCATGATTGGCCGGGTATGCCCTAACGGCATATCCGCTGTAATTTATGCGTTCGTATGCCGCTATCGGCATAAGCCTGATTCTGTAGTTTTCCTGTGCAACCTCGTCAAATATGCTCCCGTAACCACACCTGCTGCTAATAATACTGTCCATTACCATCAGTGATTCTCTGGACGCAATGATCGTAAGCTCATTATCAATTACGGCCGCATAGTCCGGATGTCTGGAAATAATCATCTCTGGATCAAAATGGTCACCATGCGGATGCGTCTGCAGGCAGATCCTTACGTTATCCAGCAGAATCCCGTACTGGCTTGATGCGCTGAAAACATCTGGTCCAAGGTCAATCAATAAATCATCATTGATAAGTAAGGAAGAACGCTTCCTGAAGTTCTTCCCACCAGCCATCCGGGATGTCCTGCAAAATTCACAGCAGCAAAAGGGCAATGGTGAGGACGGTGATGCACCTGTTCCAAGAAACAAGATCCTCATTCATATTCCCCCAGGCTTCTCAATAGCTTCGAAATCCTGTATGTACAGTCTTTTTTCCTTGTTTCTGCGTTTCTCCATGAATCCGATAACGGAAAATATACGCCATCCTTTGCGGTTGCACCCAAATCCCATGAGCCGTCCGGTTCCCTGTTATGGTTAAGCCACTCGGTGACGAATCTTAGCTTCGCCTTGCACTTCGGATTTTTATACTCTGAAAGGAGTTCAATCGCTCCAATATACCTGCTTGCCTGTTTGGATCCGAACACCTCGGGCGTATTGAGCAGGCAGCTCCCATAAATGTAATAAATACCGGCATCATGGCTCAGGATATAATCGAACATTGCTTCCTCCACCGCATCATCAAGATAATTAGATAGCAGAGAAACAACATAAAACTGGACAAAGTCGATGAATCTTCCTCCCCGGGGCGCCTTTTTAAATACTTGCTTATATGCCTTTACATACCTGTCATGCTGGTATGTGCCATCTTTAAACGAACTGCTTACTACTTCAGCCCATAACCCGGCCGTATGATTGGCCAGATTATTCTCTGTAGTAAAGCGTCTGATCCAGGCAGACAGTATGATAGATGTAAACAGGTCCCAATCGTGCAGCTTTTCACTCCTGTCAGGGATCTCGTTTTCTCCTGCAAGGCAGCTATGCATATATGACACGGCTTTTTGAATCGGCGCGTCATCAATCGTAAACCCGAGTATCTCAAGGCACCTCAATGCCTGTTCGGTTGTTATGGTATTACTCTTTGATGGATAACTGAGGGAATGGAAGTAACCCCAGCTCCCATCCTCATGCTGCAGAGAAATAATCTTACCTGCCCATCCTGATTCCTTATATACGTTCATAAAAAACCACAACCATGTTATTTATGATGTATCCTTCAGCCTGCAAACCATTTGGGAATTACTCCTTCAAAACCTCCTGGATGTTCATTTATCCCTAAGATTATTTCAGGAATAATTCATCAGTTCCAAGTATTTTAACTATTTTATAATTATTTTGACGGAAATATCAATAATAATTTCCTGAATATGTTGAAAATAAGATGTGTGCTGTCGTTATTATGTAATGACATCATGCTGGTATTATCTTCTGATATGTTTTTGTAATTTCCAGCACTACGATCCAGGTAAAATCACCGGTCAAACCCCATAGATACTTTTAACTACTTATTCTTTTAGCTGTTTCATCAATATGGCTGCCATCGGTACCGCAGCAACCACCTATTATTTTTAAATCTAATAAATCATACAGCTTCATAATATCATTGGCTAAACTGATTTTATCTGATGTTTTAAGTTCCACGCTCTGATCGAGTTCTTCCGGTGAGAGAGATGAAGTATTAGCCTGTATCCCGCGGAACCTTTCCTTTACAAGGTCTGTTTTGTTAGGTCCGAATTCCAATGCCTCCATGAGTACAACAGGATGAACACAATTAGTCATATAACATACGGGTTTCCGCCTGGTCGCACTATCAATCTCCCTGATTGCATCATGAATGGTTGTACCATCAATAAGCCTTCCATCCCTTCTAATCATAAAACTGATGATGTATGGCAACCCAGTATCCTCCATAGCCATTGCCATACCAATGGATTCAGACAACGCCGGCATGATACCGGCAAACAGGAAATCAACCTTTGTAGCCTTAAACAGACTCGCCTGCCAGGAATGGAACTCGTATGCATCATGAATGGATAAGACATCTGTACCCTTGTAGGCATCACCCTTACAACCCATCAATCCACCGATATACATGCTGATATTCGCGCTTTTCCTTATATCATTCAGAAATTGTACATTATCATCGATGATCCGCTCGCTAAATTGCGACCTGTTAACACGTTCCCAGTTCGCTCTTCTTGTGGGAGTTGTTGCGATGAAAGGAAGGTTATACCGTGCTGCTATTGAGATATATTCTTCATATATATTTATCATTGCCTGCTTAGAATAATCGTTATAAACCAGACTTGCCAACGCAACATTTTCATCAATTGTAATGCTGTATTCTCTTTTCAAACGCTCACTTATTGCGCCTTCCATGAGCATAACTGCTGAGCTGTGATAGCATGCTTCA
>JAAYFY010000089.1 GCA_012728015.1 Clostridiaceae bacterium
CTCGGCGCGGTCGGCGTCGGTGTTGGTGCCGTTGGCAGCCTGTACGGCGAGCTCCCTCATGCGCTGCAGTATGCTGTGGGTCTCGTTGAGGGCGCCCTCAGCGGTCTGGATAAGGGAAATGCCGTCCTGGGCGTTCTTGGAAGCCATGTTCAGACCCCTGATCTGGCCTCTCATCTTCTCGCTGATGGCAAGGCCTGCGGCGTCGTCACCGGCGCGGTTGATCCTGTAGCCGGAAGACAGCTTCTCCAGCGAACGGTTGCCTGCTGTTACGTTGATGGATAACTGGCGATAGGTGTTAAGAGCGGAAATGTTGTGGTTGATAATCATAAAATCATCCTCCTTGATGAATATTATTGGGAGACTCCATTCTCCCATGTTCCTGTTCCTTTCACCCGGAACGGGGTTTTATGGCAAACATTTCTGCCGGACCGGCGCCAGCGGCAGAAAAGTATCGCCTTCTGTTAATGATATCGGAACCCCCGGAAAAAAACTTAACGGGGCTGCGAATAAATTTATACCACCCTGGCAGGTACAGAATCAAAAAAGTGGTATATAATTGGTATATCATGGTTTTCAGCGGAAGATGGGATTCTTGTCATACGGGTTTTCAGTGTTCAGTTCCCCATACGATTTGCCGATATATAAAATACAGATGATATAGGAGGGATCGGTATGAGAATCAGCGGATTGGATGCCGTGCCCGGAAAAGCTTCCGCTGCTCCGGAAAACGCGGTGAAGACTGTCCCCGCTGGGAGTGTCAATACCAGCGCCAGCCCTGCAAAAGAAGTAACCGTGGATGAAGAATCCAGGAACGAGTGGCAGGTCAGCGAAAGCTTTCTCAGGAAGGCTGTCGAAAAGGCCAATGAGAGCATGGTTTTCAGGAACCGTTACCTGGAATTCAGGATCCATGAAAAAACAAATGAGATAATGGTAAGGATCATAGACAGCGAAACAAAAGAAGTGGTAAGAGAAATACCTTCTGAGAAAATGCTGGATATGTTTGCCAGCATGCTGGAATTAGCCGGACTGCTTGTGGACGAAAGAAGGTGAGCTGTTTATGAACAATATATCAGGGTTTTCTTCCACCACCAGGATTACCGGCCTGATGGGTTTGGACACCGATTCCCTTGTGCAGCAGCTTATGCAGGCCGAAAGAATACCCCTGGACAGCCTGTACCAAAAACGCACGCTGGTGGAATGGAAGCGTGACGCTTACCGGGAGGTTATCAACAGGCTAAGGGGTCTTAAGAGCACGTTTTTTGACATTGTCAACCGCTCATCCTATATCCTCTCCGCCAGCGCGATCAAGGTGCTGTCTGCCAGGACAGGCAGCAACACTTATCTTGAGGTATCTGCAAATGCCGACGCCCAGATCGGGACGCACCAGGTCAAGGTGATCCAGCTTGCAACCGGGGATACGGCAATCAGCAGAGACCCTGTGAGCAGGAGCATAACCGGTAAGGTTTCCGAGAATCTGAACCTCGCCGGGAAGAGCATACTGGTGAACCTTGACGGGGTATCCAGGGAAATCGCCCTGGAAGACTACAGCCTTAATGAAAACAGCGAGAACTATATCGTAACCCGGCTCCAGGATTCGCTTGACAAAGCCTTTGGGGAAGGCAAGCTCGTTGTGGGGTTTGACTCTGGCCTGCTTACCATCGGAACCACCGGAGGAGCAACCAGGGTTACGGTGGACAAACCTGCTTCGGGCGCCCAAAGCGGTCTGGAAGCCCTTGGGCTTTCCGCCGGGGATTCAAACAGGATAAAACTCGGTGATACCCTGGAAAACCTGCAGGACAAGCTGAACCTCCCGCTGGAGTTCAACGAAAACGGCGAGGTGCAGTTCAGCATTAACGGGAAGCTCATCACCGCGAAGAAGACCGAAACCCTTTCCAAGGTCCTGGACCGTATCAATAACACCACGGAAGCCAATGTGACCATTAAATACGACGAACTGAGCGATAAGCTGACCCTTGCCTCAAAGGTGCTGGGCCAGGGTGACAATCTCATAGTTGAGGATATCGGCGGCAATTTCCTGGCTGCGTTCGGCCTTTCCGATGACCGGGCTGACCGTACCGAGGGGCAGGATGCCAGGATCATCATCAACGGGACCCAGGAAGTGGTCCGCAGCACCAACCAGTTCACCATAAACGGCGTGTCCTACAACCTGAAGGCAGCCCATCCCGAGGACTCCGACGGGGAACAGGTTACATTGGAACTGGATGTGGACAAGGCATATGAGAACATCAAATCCTTCATAGACAAGTACAACGAACTTATAGATTACCTGAACGGGAAGCTTAACGAAAAATACGACAGGAACTTCCCGCCTCTGACCGAAGCCCAGAAGAGGGAGATGAAGGACTCCGACATTGAGAACTGGGAAAAGAAGGCCAAGACCGGACTTTTGAGGAACGATGACATCATCTACAGGATGGTAAACGCCATGCGCACCGCCATGTATGAGCCGGTGGAAGGCGTGTCCCTGACCATGAAGGACATCGGTATCGGCACGACCAGCTACCTTGACGGCGGAAGGCTTACCATTGATGAGGCAAAACTCAGGGAAGCCCTGAGGAATAATCCCGATGAGGTGGCAAAGCTGCTGAACGGCGTTGATCCCGATAACAAGACATATTCAAGGACTGCCACAGCGGAACAGAGGAAGTCCAGGTATTCAAAATCGGGCATTTTCCAGAGGATATCCGATATCCTGGAGGATAACATTTCCATATACAGGGATTCCAATGGAAATAAGGGTACGCTCCTTGAGAAGGCAGGAATAGAAGGAGACATAACCTTCAACGATAATCTCTTGAATGACGAACTGAAGAATTATGACAAACGGATAAGCGCCCTGACCGAAAAGCTTATTGCGAAGGAAGAGTATTACTACCGCCAGTTCACGGCGCTTGAACGATACCTTGCCCAGATGAATGCCCAGAGCGCATGGCTGATGACGCAGTTCGGACAGAACAGGTGACGGGGGACAGCGTGCAGCGGATATTTTTAAAGAGGGAGGCATAATATGATTGCCCAAAACGCCTACAACCAGTACAGGGAAAAAAGCATCCAGACGGCCAG
>JAAYFY010000015.1 GCA_012728015.1 Clostridiaceae bacterium
AGCATGCACAACTTCCTGCGACGAGGACTGAAGGAGAGACTGAACAGCACGGCTGCAAGACGCATTAACTCAGGAAACGTAATAGAGATCGCCGCGCCCGGCTTTGCCGGGCTCGCAATGACATACTATCGTGCTATGCATTGTATGATGAGGAGGGGGTGGTTCCGCCGCTTCCGGTCCAGTTATGGTGGAAGAACTCCCCTCTTGGCCTGTCAACGCGTTCGAATGTATGGGCACCGAAGTAGTCCCTCTGTGCCTGGAGGAGATTTGCCGGAAGCCTGGCCGTCCTGTAACCGTCATAATATGCAAGGGCACTGGACATGGCCGGTACAGGTATCCCGTTCGATACGGCCTGTGCCACCACCTCACGCCAGCTGACCTGGGCCTTTTCCAACGCTTCCATAAAAAAACTTTCCAACATCAGGTTCTCAAGATCCGGATTATTATCGAATGCTTCCTTGATTTCTCCCAGGAAGACAGATCGGATTATGCATCCGCCGCGCCACATGAGCGCAATGCCGCCGTAATTCAGTCGCCAGCCGTAGTTTTCGGCCGCGGCTCGCATCAGCGCGAATCCCTGTGCATAGGACACTATCTTGGACGCGTACAGGGCTTTTCTGATAGCTTCACAGAAGGCCTTCCGGTCACCCGGAGCATTGATGGGCGGGCCGGTAAACACCTTTGAAGCCTTAACCCTTTGCTCCTTCATAGCCGACAGGCTCCTGGCAAAAACCGCATCGCCTATCAGGGTAAGGGGCACTCCATGGTCAAGGGCAGCAGTTACTGTCCATTTCCCCGTACCCTTCTGGCCCGCCGCGTCGAGGATGATGTCCACCAGCGGCTTTCCATCATCATCCTTAACCTTCATAATATCCCGTGTGATCTCAATAAGATAGCTGTTAAGCTCTCCCTGGTTCCATTTGTCAAATACCTCGCTGATGGTGTCGGCATCATAACCTAAAAGATCTTTCATAAGATGGTATGCCTCGCAGATCAGCTGCATATCACCGTACTCTATACCGTTATGGACCATCTTCACAAAATGACCCGCTCCATCCTCGCCTACCCAGTCACAGCAGGGAGTGCCATCTTCCACTTTGGCGGCAATGGCCTGGAAGATGGATCTCACAAGAGGCCACGCCTCAGGTGATCCGCCGGGCATGATGCTGGGACCCTTCAAGGCTCCTTCCTCCCCTCCCGAAACGCCGGCACCTATGAAGTAAAACCCCATTTGCTCAAGGTGTTTCGTCCTTCTTATGGTGTCCAGGTAATGGGAATTGCCCCCGTCTATCAATATATCACCCTTTGAAAGGTGTGGTATCAGCTGCTCTATCAGGTCGTCCACCGGGCTTCCGGCTCTGACCATCATCATGATTATTCTGGGGGGGGTCAGGCTCCCAATAAATTCCTGTACGCTGTATGTTCCAAGGATGTTCTTCCCCTTTCCCCTGCCTTCGGTAAAACGCTTCACCTTGTCGGCGCTCCTGTTGTACACCGATACAGAGAACCCTTTGCTCTCCATGTTCATTACCAGGTTCTCTCCCATAACAGCCAGGCCGATGAGACCGATATCACTCTTTTGCATGGTCTTCCTCTCCTTTCTCCAGCACCATTCTTTTTCTGATGGCTCCGCCTGTCACCCGGCGGTCATCGGTAAAGGAATAACACCAGAGGGACCGTCCCCTTGTTCCTGCGGTTCAACAGTTGCTGAAACTGCCGCCATCTTCTCTTCCCGCGCAGACCCGCATCCCGGCAGCCTCCTGGTACAGCCGGGCATACGGGCCGCCTGCCTTCAGCAATTCCTCATGGGTACCCGTCTCTTCAATGCCCTTTGAGGTAAGCACCACGATCAGGTCGGCATTCTTGATGGTAGTAAGCCTGTGGGCAATAATCAGTGTGGTTCTGCCCCTGGTCAGTACACCCAGCGACTCCTGGATAAGCCTCTCGCTTTCATTGTCCAGCGCGGATGTGGCTTCATCCAGTATCAGGATCGGCGGGTTTTTCAAAAAGGCTCGGGCAATGGAGATCCGCTGTTTCTGGCCACCGGAGAGCTTGACTCCCCGCTCGCCCACAAAGGTATCGTAGCCGTTTTCAAATTCCATGATGAAGTCATGGGCGTTGGCAAGTTTGGTCGCGGCGACCACTTCATCTTCGCCGGCGTCAGGCTTGCCGTAGAGAATATTATCACGGATGGTGCCGCCAAAAAGGTATACATCCTGCTGCACCATGCCTATATTCTTCCTGAGGGATTCCAGCTTGATCTTGCGGATATCTGTGCCATCCACAAGGATTCTACCCTCATTTACCTCATAGAACCTTGGGATAAGGCTGCAGAATGTGGTCTTTCCGCTTCCCGATGGCCCTACAAGCGCAACAGTCTGCCTCGGTTCTATCCTGAGGTTGATGTTCTTCAGCACCTCGGTTTTATCATTATAGCTGAAGGAAACATCATCGAAAACGATCCCGCCCCTGACCGACTTAAGCTCCACAGCGTCGGGGCTGTCAACAATCTCGGGCTTCGTATTGAGCATGCTCCAGAAGCGGTCAAATCCCGACATCCCCCTTTGGAATGCCTCGGTGAAATTCACAAGCCTCTCTATGGGATTCAGGAAGACATTGATGTAGAGGATAAATGTAACCATCTCGGTGGCGCCGATTGTCCCCCGGGTCACAAATATGCCTCCTGCCACCAAAACGGTGATATACAGGATCCCCTGGAGGAAGGAATTGCCGCTGAAGAAGCGCCCCATGACGGTATAGCTTTCTTCCTTTGTTTTAACAAATTCATGGTTGTCGTCATTGAATTTGTTCAGTTCTATTGTCTCATTGGAGAAGGATTTGACCACGCGGATCCCCGCCAGGCTGTCCTGTATCCTGGCATTGACCTGGGCGATTTTCTCCCTGTTCTTTGCGAATACCGCCCGCATCCTGAGGTTATAAAACGCGGTGAAAGCCACGATGAAGGCTGTCAGCCCGAGCAGGATCAGGGTAACCCTCATGTCGATGGTCATCATGATCACAACCGAGCCGACTATCTTAAGCAGCGAAATAAAAACGTCCTCAGGTCCGTGGTGGGCCAGCTCCGATATCTCGAACAGGTCATTGGTGATCCGGGACATGAGTTTACCTGTATTGCTGTCATCATAAAAGGAAAAGGACATCTTCTGCAGGTGGCTGAAAAGGTCCCTCCTCATGTCGGCCTCCATCCTGGTTCCCATGATATGTCCCCAGGAGGTGATGTAATACTGGCAGAAATACCGGATGACATAAATTATGAGAAGCCCGGCCGCCGAAAGGAGAATGATCTGCAGCATGTTGTCAGGCCTCTTACCGTACACCTCGTCAAGAAGATACCTTATCAGTACAGGGAAAAAGACATCAATCCCTGAAAGGACCGTAGCACACAGCATATCCATGATAAATATGCCTTTATATGGCTTATAGTAACTTATAAACGCCTTAATCTTATCCATGGCCATCAACCTTCGGAGTATAGTTCTTTAATTTTAAAGCATTGGCATGGATAATTCAACCCGCATGGGAGGCTGCCATAAATAAAAAAACCCGGAAAGACTCAGGAATGGTCAGGCTCAGACGCGCACTTCCCGCGTCAGCCGGAGAGGAAATAAGTTTGTTTAAGCTAAAAGCAGCGGTGATTCACTAAAACCACCTGGGTCTGACAGGGGGGCCGCGGTACTACTTAATGATAAACAGATCAGCCCTTTCCATGTCTGAAAGCGTTCTTCCGTCAAGCTGCCTTTCCGCCTTCTCTATGAGCATACGGGTATCATAGAAAGGAATCAGGAGCAGTTCATTGGCATGACTGCTGACCAGTGTTTTGAAATCGGGAGAAACTCCTATCAGTCGCTCCAGGTAACCCAGCTTCTTTTTGTTCTCCCATCGCCAGATAATGGCTTCGGCTTTGTCACCCATGGTGATAAGGAAGGTCCGGCTGTCATCAAAAACAACATTTGATGTTACCTGAGACATGCCCTTCAGCTCTGCCTCCAGCTTCCCGGATGCCGCTTCATAGCAGCGCAGGCTGTAATCATCCATGCAGACAAACAGATACCTGCTGTCGTCATCAAACAACACATCCATTGCCTCTATATCAAAATCATTGATGATAAGGCGCTCCTTAAAACTGCCGGAATCCAGCAGACCGATACTGTTATCCGGGTAGATGGCCGCTATCATGTTACCCTTGCCGCTGACAGCAACAGCCCGGATATCTTCCTCCGGGAAGGTAAAGAGTTCCTCTCCGGACTCGGTGCTGTAAACCGTCGTACCGCTGTGAAGGGACGCCAGGATAACCCTCCTGTTCTGGTCATAGAAATGGGCTGTTCTGAAAAAGGTGTTATGGGTTTCGGCCGCAAGGCTCAAATCCTTCGTGCGGATAATCCGGGAGCCGTCGGTTGTTCTTGCCACGCAAAACGAGCCATCGGGACTTATGTGATTCATCTCAACGCTGTAGTCGTATGTATCCTGGGCCAGAAGCTCCAGGGTCCCGGCATCGTATACCGACAGCACACCCTCAAGGCCGGTAGCGAATATCTTTCGGCCTTCATCCGTGAAACAGGCATATGTAAGATTCATCCCGGTTTCGATTATACCTTTGGGCTCCCTGGTCTCCCAATCCCAAACCCCTATTTCCCCGGTATTGAATGTATAGGAAAGAACCATGCTGGAATCGGGGCTGAAGTCGCATCTGTTAATGGTATTACCAAGGCCGGACAGCCTCTGGATGTCCTCATTCTCCAGGTTCCTGAGCAATACTGCCTTGTCTGAGTAATCGTATGAGGCTGCTATCACGCCCGAACTGATCATGAAATTGTTGACGCCCTGGGATAGCTCAACTCTGCCGAGGAAATACTCCCAGCCGATACCATCCATGACCCAGAAACGGATGGAGCCGTCATAGGACGATGATACCACGAACCCATCCCAGATGATGTAGTCGCTGACATTGCCGCCCGAGATAAAGGTGTATAGCAGTTCATCCATGGAAACGTCCAGGACGTTAATTTTTTCGCTCTCCGTGAAAAGAAGCAGGTTTTTGTCATAAGGCGAGAAAGCCAGGTCGCTTATACTGGAGTAGTCAAACTGCCGGTTAATAAGCCTGTAACCGTCAAAGTCAAAGATATCCAGGGTGCCTTTCCCCTTTGAAAGCAGGTCGGATGTTTCCAGGACAAAGTCGCTGGACGCCACTGCCACGACACCTTCGGAAACGGCAACATCGGTAATCTCATTATACTCTGTCAGATATTTCTGAAGCAGGCCGTCCTTCTTAATATCAAACAGGAGAACCTGGCCGGAATTGGTACCCAGGCACAGGTAGCGTGCCGTGTCGTCCATGCTCATGCTGGTGACTGAAACAAAGCCGTCACCCTCCAGGTAGTCCTCTATGTCGTGCCTGAAAAGTACGGCGCCTGTCGGAATATCCAGCAATGCCACAGCGTCGCTGCTGACAACAGCCACACTGCGGCCGTCCGCGCTCAGTTCAAAACGGGTGATATAGTCATCATACTCCCAGTTCGCCTTCATGGTTTCAAGATCCAGGCAGGTCAGCCTTCCGTCGGCTATGTAAACTATGGTCCTGTCGTCGGCATACCTCAGGCTGTCCTTCCTGGGATATCTGTCGCCGACGAAATGCTTGTTGAGTAAATCCCCGTGCTGGGTGTCCCAAACATAAAGATAGCCGTCTTTAGCCCATGTCACGGCGGTTTTGCCGTCGAAGCTCAGGCAAATGAAATTCACGATATTGTCATGCTTTAGCGCGACGTCCGGAAGAAATCTGTTATCGGTTTTATAGACATGCAAAGCCTGGCCCAGGGCATATTCGGCTTCCTCAACATATGGGCGTTCGGGATTGTCCAAGTCGGCAGGCAGAGCTTCCCTTGCCACCATTATGGCCGTCCTGCGGTCGCCCTCCGCCAGGAGCTGGGTTGATATATTGGCCATGTATAGAGACTGCCCTTCAAGCGTTTTCTGCACCTGCTGCTCAAGAAGAATGGATTTCTGACGGATCTGCCAGGCCTGCCACGCACTGAAGGATCCAAAACCCAGGAAAAAGACCGAAAGGGATATGGACAGCGACAAAATCCGCTTAATAGCCCGTTCCCTGTGACGCTGCCTCAGGTCGTCGAACCGGCAGTTGAGGATGGGCGCCAAAAGGCGCAGGATCTCCATCTTGAGCTTTTTCTTCATCTTCCCCAGGCTGTCCGCCCGAATATCAGCCGCCAGCGGCTCAACCTCTTCAGTGACTTCCCTGATCCCCCCATCTTCACCCACCACCTGGCGTCTGACATAACGCAGGGGTTCGGGAAAAGATTCATAGGGCTCCCCCTCAATAAGGAGAGCCAGGATCCGCTCCTGTCCGTGAAGCTTAGAAAAGGTTTCTATCTCCTTCATCACCCACTTGGATTGGGATGTCCTGGGTGAACAGATAACTATAAGGTACTCTGAGTTTTTAAGGGCTTCGTTAATATTGTCAGCCAGGTTTGAGGAGGTGGGAAGCTCTTCACGGTCCCGGAAAACCCTGCCCACCTTCTTCTTTATTCCCTTTCTGGCCAGGCTTTTTGGAACCTTGAAGCCTTCCAGCATCCTGTGCAGCTTTTCGGCTATGGTCTTATCCGGCTCGGTGTGGCGATAACTGATAAACGCGTCATATTTAAAGATCTCATTCTCCCGCATATGCGTACCCCATCAAATACTTCGTGTTGCCAATAAAAGGCTGTTATTATTTTAGACTATATAACAAAATCTGAAAAGTCAACAAAAAGCCTGCGTATGAAGTCACGCAGATGCCGTTTGAGGCCGCAGGAAAGGAAAACAGGGAAGATTGCTTCCCTGTTATATCCTGTTTCATGGTAAACAGCCTCTATAAACGGTTGGCCTGCCAGTGAACTTACCGGGCAGGGGTCATCAGCCCTCCAGCCTGCTGTATACCCGCGCCGCGGTTTTCCCTAAGACGATAACCCCAGCCAGCGACAAGGCAGTTATTACAATAGCAATGACGCCATAGAGCAAAATCGGGCTTGTCTGAAGCTTGATCAAACCATAGCCAATAGCGCCCAGGGCCAGAATAATGGTAGCTCCCGCAAGCATTCCCAAAACCACATTCAGGTTCTGCTTGATGGCTTCGGTGGGGTTGTTCCAGTGAAGCTTGGGCCTTGCAAGATCTATGAGTATTCCTGCCAGGCAGACCGGGAAAAGCGCCGCGGCGCTTAGGGCTGCACTGGAAAGCCATACAAGAAAGCTCAGCTTCATGGAAAGAGCCATGGCCAGCGAGGTGGCAATGGCACATGCCAGGGATATGGAATAACCGGCCATCAGCTTTCCCGCTGCCTGGACCTGGGGCTTTACCGGAATGCTCTTTAAGACCCACAATGTGCTTCCCTCCCGGGAGTATGTGCTGGATACCGCCGCGTTTAGAGCCCCGAAAAGGGTCAGGATCCCGGAAAAGATCAATACCCGAACCGGAGATGAGCCAAACCAGTCAATAAGCGCGAAAATCGCCTGCAGATCGGGATCCTGGGCCAAGGCACCGCCGAAGAGCGGCATGATCATTATCACTGGACCGATAATGACACCAATCAGTGAGTTGAGCGCATAAACAGGTGTCCTCAGGATAATCCTCCACTCATTCTTGAAAATCACCATGATGGGCGAAGAACCTTTGTATGTCAGTTTTTTGCTGACGGTCTTTTTTTCAGCCTCCAGCTGGGCAGTCGCACCCTTTTGGTAGATAAGGGAGGATAGCAGCCAGACCGGTATGAAACAGGCGGCTGAAACCAGAACAAGCCAGCCCAGATTCTTCAACGCTTCCGCGCCTGTATGGGATAGGGCTTTGGTAATCCAGACCGATGGCGGGAATATCCTTCCGGACCATTCAACCAGCCCGTCCCTCCTTTGCAGGATATCAAGAAAGAGATCCATCTCCGAGCCTCTCTCAGGCATCCGGGAAAGCAGGAGGTTCTGCCCCAGGAAAAGGGCCAAAAACAGGACCAGGGAACCTGTAATAATAATCAGATCCCTTCTCCTTGAACGGCTTACGGCATGCATAAGGCTCATGGACAGCAGTGAGGATATGACCAGCGGCACTATTGGCAGCAGCAGAATACATACCAGGGCCGTAATGTAATAAAGTATACCCTTCTGGGCCCCCACTTCGTAAATGATGACAGGGGGCAGCATGAAAAACAGGGCTATGGGATATTCTCCTAATAGAACCAGTATGAATTTGGAAAGGAAAACGCTGCTCTGCCTTATGGGCAAAGAGGCCAGAAACTCCGTATCTTTGGCGAGAAACAGGGCCCCCAGGATATAGAATATTCCGAAAAAAAGGATGAGCAGTCCGGCGGCAGCCGACCCCATGGTAAGGATTAGCTGGGGTGAGTTCATAAGCATGGCCGCCCCATGGAATTTGCTCATTAATAAGGTATAGATAAAGACAAACTGTCCCAGGGCGACAAGAATGACCAGTGTCATCCCTATGGCCTTCCACAGCTCTTTCCTGTTGTTTCTGAAATTGTATTTCGCCAGGGACAGACCGAACCGGGAGTTGATCTGCAGCTTCAGGAGGCTCAGAAACTTACTCATGGATCTCACTTCCTTCATCGGTAAGTTCCAGGAATATACTCTCCAATGATTTATCCCCCGAACTGCGGAGCTCATCCAGGGTGCCTACCGCAATAATCTTACCCTTATTGATAATACCGATGCGGTGACAGAGCCTTTCCGCCACCTCCAGGATATGGGTGGAGAAGAAAACGGTATTTCCCTTTTGGCAATGGCGGTTCATTTCCTCCTTCAGAAGATGCGCCGATTTTGGATCCAAACCGGTCATGGGTTCGTCCAGAATCCAGAGGGGCGGGTTATGGAGGAGGGCCCCGGTAACGATGATCTTCTGCTTCATGCCGTGGGAATAGCTTTTGATGGGCTGGCCGGCGGCCTGCTTCATGTCAAACATATCCAGGTACTTCTCAATGCTTTGTTTCCGCTCCCCATGGGATACACCATAGACATCGGCTATGAAATTCAGGTATTCAATACCGGTGAGCCGGTCATAAATGTCATGGGTATCGGGCACATAGCCCATGCTCATCTTGGCATTTATGGGATCCTTCTCAATATCATACCCGTTAACGGTTATGGTTCCCAAACCAATTGGAAGCACCCCGGTAATCATCTTGATGGTGGTTGTTTTTCCGGCGCCATTGGGCCCCAAGAATCCAAATATCTCTCCCCGCCTTACCTCAAGAGAAATATGGTCTACCGCTTTAACCTTTCCTTTTGCGTAGCTCTTGGAAACATTTTTTATGGAAAGCAAAACAATCACCTCTCCCTGTCTGCTTTAAGTTTACTTAATAAACGAAAAGGATGTCAACCATTGTCTATGCTTTTACCGGGGCTATTTCGACTTGGTTAAATGCCAGGCAAAGGTTCAGTTTTGATCCTGTTCATGCTCCTGCGGCAAACCGGGTTTTCTCGCGCCAAAAACGCCAACCAGTATCGGCACCAACAGGCTTATTCCCCCGGCAATAAGCCATTCGTTCAGCGCCAGGGCCGTGGTTCCGAAGACTGCCGAAAGGAATGGGAGGTAAATAATCCCCAAAAGCATGAGAACCGAAGACAGTACGGCCAGGATCAGGTATTTGTTCGAGAGCACCGGCAATTCAAACAGGCTCTTGTGCTCTGATTTGCACTCAAATACATGGATCAGCTGGGACATGACAAGGGTCACCAGCGCTGCCGTCCTTGCGGCGGCAAGGTTTTTGCTCATGGCATTTACAATCATGAAGCTTGCTATTGCAGAAACAGCAATGAATACGCCTCTTACCAGGATCATCCTGGCGAGCCCGAATGAGAAAATGCTTTCATCAGGGCTGCGGGGAGGCCTCTCCATGGTATCGGGGTCACCCGGCTCCATTCCCAGGGCGATGGCAGGCAGACCGTCAGTTGCCAGGTTCACGGCCAGCACCTGGGCGGGAAGGAGCGGAATGGGCAGCCCCATAAGCATGGTCAGGAACATGGTAAGCACCTCGCCCACATTGCAGGAAAGCAGGTACCTGATAAACTTCCTTATATTGGAATAGATGTTGCGGCCTTCTTCCACCGCGGCCACAATGCTGGAGAAATTGTCGTCCATCAGGATCATTGATGCCGCATGCCTGGTCACATCGGTTCCTGATTTGCCCATAGCAATTCCTATGTCCGCATCCTTTACCGCAGGCGCATCATTCACGCCATCCCCTGTCATTGCAACGATATTGCCATTGTTTCTGATAGCTCTAACAATTCTTAGCTTATGCTTCGGGTAAACCCTGGCGAAAACCGTTGCCTTCCGGCAGACTTCCTCCAATTCCCGGTCCGACATCCGGTCTATCTCGCCGCCGCTTAAAACCAGATCGCCTTCCCTGTATATATCAAGGGCCTTGGCGATGGCCTCGGCTGTTTTTATATGGTCCCCGGTTATCATAATGATCTTTATTCCCGCCCGCCTGCATTTGGCTACCGATTCAAAGACCTCTTTCCTCGGCGGATCGGTCATTCCCGCCAGGCCTATGAAGACCAGATCGGATTCCAGGTCATCCCGCCATAATTGGGGAGGCTTAACGGTGCGATATGCGAACGCAATGACCCGTAGTGCCCTGGAAGTCATGGAACTGCATTCATCCCTGAGCTTTTCCAGGTCTTCATGGGTAATGTCCCTCTCCCTGTCAGCGATCATAATTTTGGAGCATTTGTCCATGATAATCTCGGGAGCTCCCTTGGCAAAAAGGAATAACTCGCCGCTTCGGGATCTGCAGATGACCGACATGAGCTTGCGGTTCGAATCGAATGGTATTTCCCTTACCCTTCTGTAGGCGCTGAAAACCGATTCCTTATCAAATCCGGCATCAATGGCGGCTCTAACCAGCGCTGCCTCGGTTGGATCCCCTTCTATATCTATACCCGCATCCCTGTCACCCATGATCCTGGTGTTGCCGCAGAGCATGCCGATCTTCAAAAGCAGCTTCAGGCCTGTGGTCTTTTCAGCGTATACTTCTCTGCCGCGGCAAAAAGCGGTGAGCCTGCCCTGGCTGTTCTTCCTCAGCACATAGGGATTTTTACCGGCATAGGCTTCAACTACGGTCATCCTGTTCTCGGTAAGGGTTCCGGTTTTGTCCGAACAGATGACCGTGGCACAGCCCAGGGTTTCAACGGCGGGCAGGCGCCTTATGAGAGCGTTTTTATGGACCATTCTCCTGACGCCTATGGCCAGAGCGATGGTTACAACAGCCGGCAATCCCTCGGGGACCGCGGCCACCGCAAGGCTGATGCCGCCAAGAAGCATCTGTATGACAGGCTCGCCCCTCAGGATCCCCATGACAGCCACGATAGCGCAGATGGCCAGGCATCCGGTAACCATGTATTCTCCAAGCCTTTCGAGCTTCTTTTGGAGAGGGGTTTCCTGGAGACCCGCCGTTTCCATCAACTCGGCGATCCTGCCCATTTCGGTTTCCATGCCGGTAGACATGACAAGGGCTTTTCCGGTTCCGTTGGTGACCATGCTTCCCATATAAACCATGTTCCGGGAGGCAATACCGGCCGGGCTGGCGTTCAACCGGTCGGTGCCGGATTTGGCAACCGGGATGGACTCTCCGGTAAGCATGGACTCATCTGAATAAAGGTTGTTGGCCTCCATCAGGACAGCGTCAGCAGGAACGCGGTCCCCTGCCCCCAGAACGATCAAATCCCCGGGAACCACTTCTTCAGCAGGGATGTCCCGAACAACCCCATCCCTGATAACCCTGGCATGGGGAGCGGCCAGGCTCATGAGGGCTTCCATGGCTTTTTCGGTTCTCATTTCCTGGATGAAACCCAGAAGCCCATTCAATAGGATGATGGCCAGAATGGCAATTCCTTCACTGTTTTCACCCATTACAAACGATATTAAAGAGGATGCTATAAGAATAATTATCATAAGATCTGTGAACTGTGAGAACAGGGTTTTAACCCATCCATGGCGCTTTACGGGCTTCAGCGCGTTTCTTCCATGGATTTCAAGCCTTTTTTGTGCTTCTTCTCCTGTCAGTCCACATACGGCATCTCTTAAATTGTCCATTAAGGGGAGTTGCCTTTGCGCTTCCACATAATCACTCCTCAGGCACATTGGGTCCTCCAGGCAGGACAATGTATCCTATGCGGTTTCGGTTCGTAATAGTACAGGCTTCCCGTAAAGACGGGAGACGGCAGTTTTGTGAAAATATTATGTGTATAAGAGCATCAAGCAGCATAGGCGGTAATAAATAAGTGCTAAATGCTTCTATACAGGGATCCCGTAAAACAAGGTCGCCTTGCGATAAGGCGCCGAAACATCCCGCGAGAACGGGAAAAGGGCGGCTGCTGTTTGAGCGAAGCGAGTTCAGCCGCGCCCCGTTCGAGTGGTTGATGTTTCGCAGCCGTGCAGCACAGCGACCGGGCTTTACGGGATCCCACCCATTATACCGACTGATTTTTATATACGTATATCTGCCGTCCCCTGGCTCATGGCTTAACTCCATATAGCCGGGCTGCATATCATGGGAAGAGAGCTTAGTGGGGGATGCTGTTTTATGTGGATATTGGTTATGACCCTTATCTCGAGCTTTGACTGTGTCCTGGCCGGGATGTCCTATTCTGCCAGAGGGATACGGATCCCGTTTGTGTCGAAGCTCCTTATTTTTGTAACAGCCCTGGCTGTCGGCTGCCTTTCGGAGCTTGCCTCGGCTTCCCTTGCCAGATTCATTCCTGGAGGCCTTGCCGGGGTTCTGGGTCAGGTAATACTTGCCGTAATGGGGTTATTCATGCTGCTCGCGGCATTATTGGAAAACAAGCCGAAACACAAAAAAAAGAGCCTCCCGGAACCTCAATCGCCAAGAACGCTCTTCAAGCTTGTTCTGAAATCGGCCGGCATCACCATTCAGGTCCTGAAACATCCATCAGAAGCCGATATAGACCAGTCCGGCAGGATAGATCCCCTGGAATCCATCCTTCTGTCCATTGCTCTCACATTGGACTCGGCGGGCCTAATCCTGTGCAGTGCCCTTATGGGAAAGAATACCATTATCTTTCCCGTGGCGCTGAGCGTTGGGCAGCTGGCAGGCCTTATCGCAGGCGAGAGACTGGGGGGCAGGATCTCCAAAAGGACATCCTCCCCCATTGCCAGGTATTTTCCTCCGCTGGTCCTGATCTTTATGGCGGGAATCGGACTTATTCTATAATCAATTCAACGGGACAGTGATCAGAGCCATAGATATCTGATAAAATGGAGGCGTCCACAAGCCTTGTCCTGAACCTTTCCGATACGCAGAAATAATCGATTCTCCATCCTATATTTTTTTCCCTTGCCTTGAACATATAGGACCACCAGGTATAGGCGTCGGTCCTGTCGGGATAAAAATAGCGGAAGGTATCTATGAATCCGGATTCCAGAAGTTGAGTCATCTTGCTTCTTTCTTCAGGAGTAAAGCCCGCGTTTTTTTCATTTGATTTGGGGTTCTTTATATCGATCTCCTTATGGGCTACATTGAGGTCCCCGCAGAAGATAACAGGCTTGCGGGCATCCAGTGATAAGAGGTAGCTTCTCATGTCATCCTCCCATATCATCCTGTATGGAAGCCTCGCCAGGCCTCTTTGGGAGTTGGGGGTGTAGATGTTCACCAGATAGTAATCCTCATACTCCAGGGTAATCATTCTTCCTTCTCGGTCATGGGCTTCTATGCCCATGCCGTAGGTTACCTTAAGGGGCTGAATCTTTGTGAAAACGGCAGTTCCTGAGTATCCTTTCTTTTCAGCATAGTTGAAGTAGAGGGTATATCCCTCCAGTTCCAGGTCAAGCTGACCCTCGCTCAGCTTGGTTTCCTGCAGACATATTATATCCGGCGACCTGCTGTCTAAAAAATCAAAAAAACCTTTCGCTATCGCGGCTCGCAAACCATTCACATTCCAGGAAACCAGTCTTGTCATATCCATCCGTCCTTTCCATGCACTGCGCAAAGCGGTATAAACCGGTGGCGTGTTTTCCAGTCAGTTCTCAGGCCTCTTCGATCCTGTTCCAATGCCTTGTGGCTTCAAATCGGGCAACCGCGTCCATGCTGTCTGACACTATCCCGGGATCAAAGCCCATGACCTTCAGAAGTTTTATGGCATTTCTGGTAACAGCCCGTCCCTTCCTGATCCTGTAATCAAAGCTTACCTCGCTTTCGGTGACAGTTTCCTCAAAATGCCTGTTTTCGTATATCCCATCAAGTATATCAGCAAGCTCCTGATCGTGGGTGGCTGCAATAAGGCAGACATTTTCACGGGCAAGCGAATGCAGGACCCTTGACGAGGCCGCGATCCTTTCAACTGTATTTGTCCCCCGCAGAACCTCATCGATGACGCACAGGCATCTGATTTGAGGATTAACAGTCTGGAAGATCCTTTTTAAGGATTTGATCTCGGCGATGAAGTAACTCTCGCCATTTACGATGCTGTCCCTCAGCGCCATGGAGGTAATGGGAAAAAGCGGAACCGAGGTCCAGCTTTCAGCCAGGCAGGTGCCGGCAGTGTGAGCCATAAGAGTATTGAGAGCAACGGTTTTTAGGTACGTGGATTTCCCTGATGCGTTGGAGCCCGTAACCAGAACAGGCTTTTTCAGCAGCACAGGATTTCCGACACAGTTTTTGACCAGGGGATGCCTTACGTTTGACGCTTCAATGCTGTACATGTTTTCGTCATGCTCCCACGCGATCTTCGGGACGCACCATTCATCCAGCGTCCTTCTGTATGAGGCAAGGCATATGGTGGCATCCAAAAGTCCGATGAGTTCAAACAGCCGGGCAAAATCATCCACCTTTTGCCTGAGCAGGAGAACCGAAGCCTGGTAGCTCCATATATCGATCAGGAAAACCATCTTTGGAATCGTCGCCGGATCATCAGCGACTTCCTTATTGATAAACAGGCTTGGAGAACCCTTTTTGGCGACCTCCTTCAGACTCTTGAGCAGTTCATCCAGGCGGGAAGTTACACTGGGGATACCCCGGATATCCAGCCCGGAAATCCTCCCGGCAAGGGCTATGATAGATACGGCCGACGTTACGATGGATATCTTTGAATCAATTTCTTTTATCGCCTTTTCATGGTACAGGACATTGAAACCGACGGCCAGGATCAGCAAAAGCATGCCCAAGCCCACATTAAAGAAGATTACAGGCAGGGCGAAAAGCGGAAGGAAGGTAAACAGTTTAAACCAATTACCTGCCCTGAGTTTGAGATGTTCGGTGTCTCCCATCAGTGTTGACGCGCCCTTATCCCTGTACTTGCCGAACCTCGCCAGTTGCATCTGGACACTTTCCCTTATCTCCGGATCCTCTTCCCAGTACCGGATGAGCCGGAGCCTGTCCTCCATGCTCTCCCTGTCGTACAGAGGCGTCCTTAAGAGGGAATAGAGAACCTCATCACCCATTGAGGTATGGGTGCTGTTAATCAGAGTATAGAACTTATCCATATCCAAGTCATTCCAGGTGGTGTCATCGATAACGTATCGGGCATTCTTTTTCCCATACTCCCTGAAAAAGGTTGAAACGCGTCTAAAACCAAAATCGTCCGGGCTGTTGTCGGGGAGTTTGCCCCACTGGTCCCTCAGACGTTTCAGTATCCTGCCATCCCTTTTGCCCCTGTCGATGAGGAGGCTGATTAACACAAATATTCCGAATATGGCCGCTGCATATATGAAATCCAAATCTATACCCTCCAACTACCGGCTCTTCTAATTATATAATTCATTTGACACAAAGGAAAGGTCTGACCTGACCGACCACAATTCATCAGGCCCGGGAAGTAAATCGGGTTTTTTTGTAAAGTCTTGTCCCGATTTTCCGATTTTGTATGGACTAATCATGTGTCTTTGGATATACTTCCAAGAGAGTATGCTGTTGCCTCTGTCATGGCCCCGGCATCTGGAAATAAACCATTAAGTAAGGGGGAACATCTGTATGCAGCGTAAGATCTATCATGTGGAAGAAAGGGTGCCCTTTCTCCTGGGGCTGCCCTTGAGCCTGCAGCACCTGTTCGCCATGTTCGGCGCGTCGGTGCTGGTGCCCTTTCTTTTCAACAGTGCGGCCCGGACCGATTATGTAGCCAATGTGCTGAATACCACAATGGACAAGCTGACACCGGAACAGATCGCGCAGGGCAATTCCATCACCATCATAGATCCGGCTCTGGTTCTTTTGATGAATGGTTTGGGAACGCTTCTCTACATTTTCCTCTGCAAGGGGAATTCTCCCGCTTTTCTTGGTTCAAGCTTTGCTTACCTTGCTCCTACCTTCGCCATAATCACCAGTTCCACTCAATATCAGGCCAATTTCTCGAAAGCACTGGGCGGTTTTGTCGTTTCCGGTGTTCTTTTTTGCCTGGTAGCAATCCTGATCAAGATAGTGGGTACCAAATGGATCGATATCGTATTGCCGCCCGCGGCCATGGGACCAATCGTGGCGCTTATCGGGCTCGAACTGGCAGGCACGGCGGCAGGCAACGCGGGACTTCTTCCCGACAGCAGCGGCGGATTCCACTGGCCGAATGTGGTCATCGCCCTGTTTACGCTTGCGGTGGTAATACTGGGGACACTGCTTTTCAGGGGATTTTTCGCGGCGATTCCCGTGCTGGTAGCCGTGGTTGCCGGCTATGCCCTTGCTGCCATCCTGAACATCAATAACCCCGGTATAATCAGTTTCGACGCGGTGGCCGCCGAGCCATGGGCAAGGCTGCCCGAATTCACAACGCCCACCTTCGACCTCAATGCCATACTCATCATTTTGCCGGCTACATTGGTGGTGGTTTCCGAGCATATCGGCCATATCATAGTGACCAGCAGGATTGTGGACAGGGACCTGGTCAAGGATCCCGGGCTGACACGCTCCATGCTGGGCGATGGTATTTCCACCGCCATCTCGGGTCTTGCGGGCTCCTGCCCCACCACTACTTATGGTGAGAACATGGGCGTCATGGCCATCACCAAGGTGTACAGCGTATGGGTCATTGGCGGGGCGGCTGTCATCTCTATCATTATGGCCTTCATAGGTAAACTGACCGGCATAATCAACAGTATACCCGGCGCCGTTATGGGCGGTATAAGCATCCTTCTCTTCGGAGTTATCGCGGCTTCGGGTATCAGGATGATAGTAGAAGCCAAGGTGGACTACAGCAAATCCAGGAACCTGATCCTGACAGCGGTAATCTTTATCGTTGGCCTTAGCGGCATGTCCATCAGGCTGGGAGAGGTGGACCTGCAAGGAATGGCCCTGGCGGCTGTAACAGGTGTCGTGATGAGCCTCGTGTTCTATGTGTTTGAAAAGCTGAAGCTGGTCGATGACGCAGAAGAATAGCGGTAATACTTGCTTTCAGGCAATAGTAACCTAAGCCGTCGGCGCATGCCGGCGGCTTTTTATCATCGCCGAAGACGGCTATTCTTCGTCCTGCTTTGCCTGCTCCCTTCGGGTCTTGGCCGCCCGGCTGACAATGAGCATCGGGTAGATGGAAAGGCCTACGACCACCAGGGTTATGAGAAAAAGCGTCATGATGGTTTTACCGGTTTTGGACGCCTGGGAATCATGGTTTCCTGTTGAGTTATCCCGGATGCCGTCCGCAAGCTCTTCCGCCTTATTACCGGTCCGCGATGACATGGCAGCCACAGTATGATGGGCCGGGCCATGCCCGGGGATCTCTGTTTCGCCGGTAACCGTAACTGCGGCCTGTCCGGCGTTCATGCACAGGCAGGCGCATATACACATGGATATTATGAATATGGCTGTCCTTTTCATCTCCTGTTCCTCCCGGCGCCATTGAAGTAAAGCACTTACTGACTGCCGGGTGACCGCAAGGCATAATTTTGCTTGCAAACAGACCGCATATGGCGCCACCGGCATAGGCTTTATGAATAATCCTTGTCACCGGACTGTTTCCCGCCAGTCGCCTAATATTATAACAAATCTTTGAAAAAACTGTTGCATGATCAGAAAACACGTGCTAAGCTACAATCCTGAAATCATGGATCTTTGCGAGAAGAACCAGCTGGCCTGGCTTCTGGGCCAGGAGCAAAAGTAATATTCCCATCCCTGGATTCAGGAACCTGAAACAGGCCCAAGAAAACGCAGGCGCTATCAAATTCGGTCCCCTGGCACAGGAACAGATGAAAGAGATCGACAGCCTGCTGGCCGCTGTATGAGGCTTTTTCGGCATCGGTTTTCTTAAATAAAAAAGCCTTGCATCTCTTGACAGGACAAGTTCATTCAAGTTATATTTATTTAAAGAAGCAGAGATGAGATGAGAATAGATCAGAAGAGATGAGAAGAGGCTAATGGCTGAAAGATGATACATATCATGGTCAGGCGTCTCCTGGCCATTTTTATTTTATGCCATTCCTTTCATCCCACCTCTGCGAAATTTAAAATTCAAGGAGGTTTTTTTCATGTCACAGGAAACCATGCGCAAAAGGACTATCCAAAACAAATCCAGGAAAGGCATGTCGGCAACCGATATTATCCTGGTGGGCGTGCTGCTGGCAGCGGGCGCGGTTCTTAAACTCTTTGTAGGAGCCTTTTTCACGGCTGGTATGAAACCCAATTTCATAATCGCTATGTATTGCCTGGCCATCATCCTGATCAGGCCGCGCCTGTACGAGGCCCTTATTATCGGAATCCTGGCAGGAGTCATATCCCAGTTTTTCCCTGGCACACCCTACCTGAACCTGATCAGCGAACCCATAGGGGCCGTTATTATGCATCTGCTGATGCTTGTCCCCATCAGGATGGAGGTGGGAAGGATTTCCTTCAAGCCTGTTTTTGCCACCTTTATCGCGACGCTGTGCAGCGGTTTTTCCTTCCTGGGCGCCCTCTATCTTCTGTTCTATGCCGGGGCCAATGTCTCGGCTATGCCTGTGGCTGTCTTTTTGGGCATTATTCTGGGGACCGCGGCTATCAATGCCGTAATAGTAGAGGTGTTGTATGTCCCGGTTAAACTGGCCCTTGGAAGGAAGGTAACCAATGATCCGGTTCAATGATGTTTCCTTTTCATATGAGCACGGCGAGGGGTTCGCTGTGCAAAACATCAGCACGCATATAGGAAGGGGCGAATTCGTGGGCATTATCGGCCCGTCCGGGGCCGGCAAGTCCACCCTTCTTTCCATGATTAACGGCGTGATACCTCATTTCCACAAGGGCGACTTCTATGGTGAGGTTCTTGTTTGCGGCAAAGACACGGTGGAAAGCACCTGCGGCGAGATTTCCCATCATGTGGGAAGCGTGTTCCAGGACCCGGAAGCCCAGATAGTTTCGATGGTTGTGGAGGATGAGATTGCCTTTGGCCTGGAAAACTTCGGTATCCCTGCCGACGAAATAGAGACCAGGATGGCCGAAGCCCTGAAAATGGCTGGTATTGAACACCTGAGGCGTCAAAGCACCACCGCCCTTTCAGGAGGACAGAAACAGCGGGTAACCATTGCCGCGGCCATCGCCCTGAGGCCTGAAATACTGGTTCTGGATGAACCAACATCCCAACTTGATCCTGTGGGAAGTCGGCAGGTCTTCAGAACCCTTAAGCGGCTTAACCAGGAATATGGCATTACAATCCTCATTGTGGAACAGAAGGTCTTGCTTCTGTCCGAGTTCTGCAGTCGGTTCATGGTTATGGATAAGGGTCGGATCATCATGGACGGGCCCATTCGCCAGGTCCTGGAGCATAACGACAAGCTGTTGGAGTTGGGCATCAACTGTCCCAGGGTCGTTACCCTCACAAAGCTCCTGCAAGACGCCTCCCTCTACTCCGGCGGATATCCCGTGGATGTGGACGAGGCTGAATCGGTTATAAGAAAGATAATGGAGGAAACCCATGATCAGTATCAGGAATCTGAGCTATCGGTACAATAAAAAAGCGCCGTTGGTTTTGGATGATATCAGCCTGGAGATAGGACAAGGAGAGTTTGTGGCGCTTATCGGACAGAACGGCGCCGGCAAGACCACTTTGCTGAAACAGCTAAATGGCCTCTTAAAGCCATCTTCTGGCAGTGTTATCATCAAGGGCCTGGACACGGCGGCCACAAAGACCAGCAGGCTGGCCCCCCATATCGGTTTTCTGTTTCAGAACCCGGATCACCAGATCTTCTGCGGTACAGTCTACGATGAGATCCGCTTTGGCCTGGTCAATACCGGATGCCAACAGGAGCTGATTGACGGGAGGATAAGGAGGATCTCCGGGCTGCTCGGCCTTAACAGCATATTGGACCAGAATCCCTTCGCATTGAGCAAGGGTGAACGGCAAAGGGTCGCCCTCGCATCGGTTCTGGCGCTTGAAACCGATATCCTGGTCCTGGACGAGCCCACCACCGGCCAGGACTATAAGGAATGCGTCGAGATCATGGAGATCGTGAAAGACCTGAACCAGCGGGGAAAAACCATAATCATGGTATCCCACGACATGGAGGTTGTGGCGGACTACTGCAAGAGGGCCGTCGTTCTTCATAACGGCCGTGTGCTGGAAGACGATGATACCGGTGTCGTCCTGCGCAAAAGCGACAGCCTTAGGATGGCGGGCCTGGAACCGCCCCAGATAATACAGCTCGCCCTCCGCTTCGGACCTATTTTTAAGAATGTTATCTCGCCCGAGGATATGGCCCATGCCATCGTTTCCCGTGCTGTGACGGGGGGTATGAGGGTGTGAAGCAAATGCTCGGATATGTCCATGGCAACTCGGTCATTCACAGGCTCAACCCCCTGACAAAGCTCCTGTGGGCAGTTGCTGCCTGTGTGGCATGCTTTGTAAGCAGCAATCATCTTTTCTTGCTGGGGGTACTGGTGCTCACCGTCGTTATAGCCGGCGTGAGCGGAGTTCTGGGCAGGGCCGCGGGCGTATACAAAGCCCTGTTCATACTGGGCTTGTTCCTCATGCTGTTCCAGCTTTTATTCACACCCCATGGTCGGGTTTACTTCTACATACTTCCGGGCGTGCCAGTAACCGATATGGGTCTTGGCTTCTCATCCCTCCTGATGCTCAGGATGATGGCCGCGTTGTCACCCTTATCGCTGATGCTTATGCTCACCCCCATGAACGAGCTTCTGACAGCCATGACACACAGCCTCAAGGTCCCCTACCGGTATGCCTTCGCGGTGGTTACGGCACTGCGCTTCATACCCGCCTTCTCGCAGGAGATGGACCAGATAATGCAGGCACAGCGGTCCCGCGGCCATGAAACCGATACCAGGAATCCTATTAAAAAAATACGGGTTATCATTCCCATGTGCGTTCCCCTGTTAATCTCATCGGTCAGGAAGGTTGAAACCATGGCCATATCTCTGGAAACAAGGGGATTCTGTACCGGGCCGCGTTCATGCAGGAAAAAGCTTGGATTTACATTATTCGACCTATTGGCTATAATCTTAGTCATGGCTGTTTTGTCGCTAAGCGTCATCATTGGTTGACTATATGCTGAAACCGGCGCGAAGGCAGCCGTTTCTTCATGTTAAAAAGCAGCAGCGACGTTTACTGCTGAAGGCAGCAGGGTAATGGAAAGCTGGGTGATTTACATTGATAAAACTTCTGATGGGCAATGAGGCTATTGCCCTTGGAGCCATAAAAGCGGGAGTCCGCGTGGTTTGCGGATACCCGGGCACACCTTCAACCGAGATTCTTGAAACCGTTGCAAAGAATAACGACGGTTCCATATATACCGAATGGTCGGTAAACGAGAAGACCGCCATGGAAGTGGCTGCCGGAGCTGCCTATTCAGGCGCCCGGGCCATGGTAACCATGAAGCAGGTGGGTCTTAACGTCGCCTCAGACCCGCTCATGAGCCTGGTCTATATAGGCGTAAAAGGCGGGCTGGTTATCGTGGTTGCTGATGACCCCGGGCCGCTGTCTTCCCAAACAGAGCAGGATACCCGGCACTTTGCGAAGTTCGCCAACCTGCCCGTCCTGGACCCCTCGACCCCTGAAGAGGCCTATGAGATGGTCCAGGCAGCTTTTGAGCTGTCTGAACAGGTAGGTCTTCCTGTTATCCTGCGCCCGACCACAAGGATATGCCATGCCTGTTCTTCCATCGACGTGTCCGACACCCGTGAGGAACACGTACCCGCGGGCTTTGAAAAAGACTCACGCTGGGTCATATTCCCCCAGCTTTCCTATAAAAGGCATATCGAGACAGAAAAGCTCCAGATCGCCCTGTCGCTTATTTTCAGCAAGAGCCCGTTTAACAGGATTTCGGGTAAAGGGCCGCTGGGCATAGCCGGATCGGGCATCGCATGGTCATATGCCCAGGATGTGATCAGCGACCTGGATATGGATATCAGGACTTTTAAGGTGGGCACACCTTATCCGTTCCCGGCAAAGCTGGCTGAAAGCTTCCTGGACGGGCTTGATGCCGTACTGGTATTGGAGGAACTGGATCCTGTGGTGGAAGAGGCCCTGCTTGAAATAGCGGGCAGCAAGGGACTCAAAATAAGTATCCTGGGGAAAAAGACCGGAAATACGCCCTATGCCGGGGAGTTTTCCTACGAGCTTGTACATAAAGCCATCTCTGATTTTGCAGGCTTACCAAATCCGGATATCGCTGATCCGGCCATTCCGACCCTTCCATCGCGAATTCCCGTGCTTTGCGCCGGATGCCCCCACCGGGCTTCCTTCTATGCGGTCAAAAAGGCCATGAAGGGACAGAAGGCTGTTTTCACCGGCGACATTGGCTGCTACACCCTTGGGAACGCAAAACCTTTAAGCATGGTGGATACCTGCCTTTGCATGGGCGCTTCCATCAGCGTGGCGCAGGGAATCAAGCGAATTGAGCCCGATACCAGGCTATTTGCCTTCATCGGCGATTCAACCTTCTTCCATACAGGCATACCCGGGGTTATCAACGCTGTCTATAACCAAACCGATATCGTTATCGTGGTTCTTGACAACGGCACAACAGCCATGACAGGGCATCAGCCCCATCCCGGAACAGCAAATACCATGATGGGGAACATATCTGAAAAGATAGATATCGAAGCCCTTCTAAAATCTGTCGGAGTGAAGTGGGTACGGAAAGTCAATCCCTTCGATCAAAAAACCGCAATCCTTGCGGCGAAGGAAGCATCCGTCGTGAAGGGCGTTTCAGCAATAATTTTCGAGGCTCCCTGCATAGCCCTTGTGAAGAAACCTGAGCCCCTCAATGTGGACTCCGAAAAATGCAGGGCATGCGGTCTGTGCATAAGGGAAATCGGATGCCCGGCCATGGTCCTTGAGGAAAACGGCAGGGTCCGGATTGAGCCGTCCGCCTGCTACGCCTGCGGTTTATGCGGCAGTGTATGCCCCTTTGAAGCCATTGGAGGGATGAGTAATGAGGACTGATATTCTTATCGCGGGAGTCGGCGGACAAGGCCAGATCCTGGCGTCACGACTGATAGGCACTGCAGCCATCCTGGAAGGCTATGCCGTAAGGACGGGCGAAACCATCGGGATGGCCCAGAGGGGCGGATCGGTGGTCAGCCATGTCCGTATAGGCGGGGAAAGCATGGCAGCCACCATTCCCTTCGGCAGTGCCGATCTTTTGATAGGTTTTGAACTGTGCGAAACCGTAAGGAATATAAAGCGCCTCTCGAAAAACGGCAGACTCATTGTTAATATCCAGAGGATCAACCCTGTCACGGTATCGCTGGGCATGGATGAATATGACGGTACCGCAATGGAAGAAGCATTAAGGGATGTGACCAGCAGCCTTATCATGATTGACGGTTATGCCCTGGCCATTGAAGCAGGATCAATCAAGGCTGTAAACACAGTCCTTTTGGGAGCCTCGGTGGGATCAGGATACCTGCCCATATCAAGGGAATCCTTTATGGAAGCTATAAGAAGCATAATCCCTCAGAGGTTTCATAGCATTAATTTTACCGCGTTTGACAGCGGCTATCATATGGCCCGCCACATAATTGCGGAAGACGTTGAGTTGAAGGAGAGATAGCATTGATGAGCTTAGCAAGAGGAGAGATTAGCATGAGAGCAGACCAGTTCGCAAACATAAAGGAATTGCTGGAAAGAGTCTTCGCCAACAGTCCATTCTATCGCAGAAAGTTTCAGGAAGCAGGGCTGACTGCGGACTGCATCAGATCGCCCGAAGATTTTCTTAAAATCCCCTATTCAAACAAGGAGGAGCTTAGGCTGGCCTATCCCTTGGGTCTTCTGTCGGTCCCCCAGGACGAGGTGGTACGCATCCATTCTTCCTCAGGGACAACCGGAATGCCTGTTATCATCCCCTATACCCGTCAGGATGTGGAGGACTGGGCAGAGATGTTCGCCCGCTGCTATGAGATAGCGGGCATAACCAAAAGGGATGTGATCCAGATCACGCCGGGCTATGGGTTATGGACAGCGGGAATCGGTTTTCAGGCCGGTGCCGAAAAACTGGGCGCCATGGCCGTACCCATGGGACCGGGCAATACCGACAAGCAACTCCAGATGATGATGGATCTTAAAAGCACCGTGCTCTGCGCCACATCCTCCTATGCCCTGCTGATTGCCGAGGAAATAGAACGGCGCGGAATTAAGGACAGGATCCATCTAAAGAAAGGAGTCATCGGTTCGGAGCGCTGGGGCGACCTTATGCGAAAGCGGATCAAGGATGGACTTGATATAGAGCTTTTTGATATCTATGGACTCACTGAAGTCTATGGCCCGGGTATTGCCATAGACTGTGAGCATCATAAAGGCATACACTATTTTGACGATTTCCTGTACTTTGAGATCATCGACAGTGAAACCGGAGAGGTCCTGCCCGACGGCCAATTCGGGGAACTGGTTGTTACCACCTTCAAAAAGGAAGGCGCGCCGCTGGTCCGCTATCGTACCCACGACCTGACACGTATTATTCCTGAAAAGTGCCCCTGCGGCAGGAGCTATCCCATGATAGACCGGATAATAGGAAGAACCGACGATATGGTCAAGGTTAAAGGCGTGAACATCTATCCGGGCCAGGTGGACAGCATCCTTAAGGACATACCCGGTGTAAGCAGCGAATACCAGATTGTCATTGACCACAAGAACGGCAAGGATACTCTCACGCTGCGGGTAGAAAGGGAACCTGACTGCCGCAGGTCTGATCTTGACAGCATGATTATGGATTGTTTCAAAAAAAGGGTCGGTATCAGGATCAATGTTGAGCCGGTTGACTTCGGCCTGCTTCCGCGCAGCGAGAAGAAAAGCCAGAGGATACTCGATTACAGGGCTAAATAAGAATCAGGAACAGAGCCTTCCACATAGATAATGGGCACCCAAACATTCATTATAGAATCTAATGGGGAACCGCTTGATGCGATTCCCCATTCATTTTCAGGCTATCATGCCTGTTCTTCGGTTTATTCGTAGAACTGTGCGTATTTCTCGGCACGCTCGTCGATGATTGCCTGTCCGCCGGAGTTCATGTAGTCCTGCATACCGGCATCAAACACGGCATCAAATTGATCAGGAGAGCAGGACACTGCCTGAACCAGGAAGTTGTCACGCTTCTCGGACAGAGCCGGTCCCATACCCTCTTCAGCCTTGATCTCACCAACAACGAACTGCGGAATGATGCGCCCATCCTTCGTGGAGAGCGGCCATGCCTTTTCTATGAGCCTGGGATCGACACCAGCGTAGTTGAGGGACAGCGACCTGGCGTTCAGATCAGGATTACCAAGATCCAGACCATTGATGGTGATGGTATAGTCGATATTGTTTGGTGAATTCATGATCTTTTCGCCGGTGGCGCTCGTCAGCCTGATAGCTCCGTCGGGCATAACTTCATGGGTTACGCCTTCCTCACCGATCTGGAGGAACCTGCGGTTCTCAATATTGCTGATCCAGTCGAGGTACAGCAGGGAAGCAACAGGCTCATCATTGGTGCTGGGGAAGAATACCTTACGGTCAATAGGATTGGAGAGGAACTTCCTGTAGAGGCCAGCATCGTTCTTGAAGGCCGCAACCGCGACAAATGCGGCGTCCGGACCGACCAGCTTCTGCATATTGGCATGGATGCCCTCTTCACCGCCACGATAAGGATAGTCCCAGTTGTGGATGAAGGAGCCGACATAACCGGCCTTCATCAGGTTGTCTTCGGTATTGTCACCTGCTCCGTAGAGGTTAAAGTCCTGCCAGATAAGGCCTTCATTGTACCACTTGTTAAGTACCCTTACGCCCTCTTTAATGCCAGGCCACAGAATGTGTCTGTCGTCGAAGCCGCGTATGTAGGCATCCTTGTCGGTCAGGTCGTTGGGAACGAAGGAAGCCAACAGATGATCGGCGCGCCATCCGATGTCGTAGCTGATGGAGAACGGAATCATCTGGTTCGCTTCCGAACCCAGCAGCAACTGGGCATTGTCCTTGAAGGCCCTGAGCATATTCTCGAATTCCTCAAGGTTTGTAGGTTCATTCATATTCAGTTTCTTCAACCAGTCTTCACGTACAAAGGTGTTGATACGGGCATTGTTGAACAGAAGCGCCTCGATAGCCCATACGGTACCTGTCTGAGGATCCCTGTTCCAGAACAGGTTTCTCTCACCGAGCAATTCATACAGGTTGGGCAGAATATCCTTGTACTCTTCGAGGTAGGGTGCCATGTCCAGAACACCGCCCATGTTGGCGTAGGTCTGGATGGTAGGATAGCTGTAGGTTACACAAACGTCGGGAGCGTCGCCTGCAGCAAGCAGGTTGTTGATCTCCTCAACCTCTGTCCAGCGGCCTACCGGTATGAAGGTTACCTCGATGTTATGATCGCGGAGCACGCCTTCTTTGATAAAGTCTGTGTAGAAGTTGTCTTCCGGTGGAGAACCGCCATCATTGCTGCGATCATAGATCTCGACTGTGATGGATCTGGTCTTCGTAAACCTTCGGTCAACAATCTCAGGTTCCGGCGCCGGATCGTTTGGATCCTTGCTCTCAGAAGGCTGGGACGATGTCTGGCCCGGTGTAGGCGATGTTGATGCCGGCTCGCTGCCGCAGCCTGCCAAGAGCGTGACCATCATGAAACAAACGAGCAGGATGGAAATCGTTCTCTTCATATTAATCCTCCTATTTGTTATATTTTAGACACATAGTGTCCGGGGCACAGATTTATTCCTTTATGGCACCAAGGGTTGCGCCTGTAATGAAGTATTTCTGCAGCCAAGGGTAGACACACAGGATCGGCACCGTAGCGAACATGATTGTTGCCGATTTAAGCGTTTCTGAAAGTCCAGGAGGAGCAAACCCTTCCACCGTGGTCGTCTCGATCCTGGTCATGCTGTTGATAAGTAGGTATAGCCAATGCTGGATGGGATAATACTCCCTTTTCTTCACAAACATCAAGGAATCTGAGAAACCATTCCAGCGCCCTACCGCATAAAAGAGGGCAAGTGTGGCAATAACCGGTGTGGACATGGGCAGATAGATGCTTACCAGTACACGGACCGGGCCGGCGCCGTCAAGTTCCGCCGACTCGCGCAGGCTTTCGGGTATACCGTAAAAGAAACTGCGCATAATGATCATGTTGAATACACTCAGGCAATACGGCACGATCAGAACAACCGGTCTGTTAAGGAAGTTCAGATCCTTGAGCAGCAGGTACATGGGTATGGTCCCCGCATTGAAGTACATGGTGAAGATAATAATGGTGTTGAAAAGGCGGCGTCCCTTAAGTTTCTCGTATGTAAGCGGATATGCGCAGATGGTGGTCATAAACAGGGATAAACAAGTTCCTGTAACAGTCAGCATGGCGGTCCATATAAGGGACCAGGTATACTTGGAGTCATTGAGAACCATTTTATAAGCATCAAAGTTGAGGCCAACAGGCCAGAGCCATACCTTGTTCTTGATCAACGCCTCTGATGAGCTTAATGAGCGAGCCAGCACATTAAGTATCGGCAGCAAACAGACTACTATCAGTAGAAAACAGAGGAAGACAACAATCCAGTCGCCGTATCTTGATTTTTTAGACTTAATCATGCAGTAGACCTCCTAAAGCAGTGGTGCAACCTATCCTTACCAGACACCGCGCTCGCCGAACCTCTTGGCTAAGGCGTTTGCTATAAAAAGGAATATGACGCATACCACGGATTGGAATAGCCCAACCGCTGTTGCCAGCGAGAACTGAAGACCTTGTATGCCATATTTGAAAACAAAGATGGATATAACATTTGATACATTGTTGACCATATGGTTCATCAGCGCGTACGGCCGGTCGAACTCGCTGCCCAGTATACGGCCCAGGCTCAGGATAAGCAGGGTCACTATGGTTGTGCGTATACCTGGCAACGTAATATGCCACATCTTCCTGAAGCGGCCTGCACCGTCCATTTCGGCGGCTTCATACAACTCTGGGTTGATACCCGCGATAGCGGCAAGGTAGATGATGGTATTCCAACCTACACTCTGCCAGATCCCAAGGAATACATAGGTTATCACCCACCATGTAGGCTCGTTAAGGAAGGGAATAGTCTGCATGCCTATCTTATCGAGAAAATTATTGACAAGACCGGTGGAGGGAGCAAACAACTGCCTGGCAAGTCCGGCTATGATAACCCATGAAAGGAAGTGGGGCATGTAAGCAACAGTCTGAGTTACGCGTTTGTATCTTGGAAACGGCAATTCATTGAGCAGCAGCGCAAGTATGATGGGGGCCGGGAATCCGCAGATAAGGTCCAGGAAGTTAAGCATGATGGTATTTTTTACAGCATTAATAAAGTCTTTGTTCGAAAAAGCTTTAATGAAATACTCCAGGCCGTTGTTATCCGCCCAGGGCATTTCCCAGACGCTTTTTACGATACTGTATTTCTTGAATGCAATCTGAATATATTGCATGGGTATGTATTTGAATATAATAAAATATGTAAGAGGAAGAAGCAGCAGAAGATAAATAGTCCAGTAACGTTTAAGGTAGGCAAATAGTTTTTTGCCCCTTCCGGGTGAGCTATCCAATGCTACGGTTTTCACTGTCGCATCCCCTTTACTTTTCGTATTATAAAATGCCGGGGCAGAAGATGCCTTGTACTTCTTTGCCTGGCCTGAAACCAAAACATATGCACAATCTTCTTGCCTTCCTTGAATAAAGATTACCACGAACCTTCATGCGTGTCAATACTAGGATACTAAAATATCACGCACATTCAACATATAGAAAACGTTCAAAAGACGCATTGTTGCGCATATTGCACAAAACACCGCCGGACTGCTGTCCTATAAATATTAGTTCAGGTTAATTATACTTGTAATAAAACGTATGAAATCCTATAATATGCTCAACCGATAACACGGCCAATTTGGACATGATTTGATCCGGGAAGGGGCGGTTTTTATGAGCATAGTGCTCCCAAAACTGATATCAGACGGGATGGTAATCCAGCGGGGCACCGCGGCCAGGATATGGGGAAAGGCCCAAGAGCCTGTAAACCTCACCTTCCTGGGAAAGCAATACAAAGCGGTTCCCGACTCATCGGGCAACTGGGAGATCCTTCTAAACGACATCCCGCCCGGGGGCCCATATACCATGAGTATAAATGAAATAACCATAAAAGACGTATTTGCCGGCGATGTATGGCTCTGTTCAGGCCAGTCAAACATGCAGATTCCCATGTCGAGGGTAAAACACATGTATCCGGAGGAGATCGCGTCTGCAAACCCTAATATCCGCCAGTTCACGGTACCCCAGCGTTTCGATTTCCACAGTCCCCGGGACGACTTGGACGGCGGGCAGTGGTCCGCGGCTTCCCCCGACACCATCAGGGATTTCTCAGCAGTTGGTTACTTCTTCGCAAAGCGCCTTCAAGAGAGATACCAGGTTCCCATAGGGCTGATTCTGTCGGCCGTCGGCGGAACCCCAATCCACGCTTGGATGAGCCGAGGATCACTTATAACTTTTCCCGAGCTGATCCGGGAAGCCGAACTCTGTGCCCATGACGGCTATGTGGCAAGGATGCAGGCTGAAGAAGAAAAGAGATGGGAGAACTTCTATGGCGGAATTGACGCCTCCGACCCGGGGCTGAAGGAAAAATGGTATTCACCAGACTACAACGATGAAGGCTGGGAAGAACGGGACCTTCTTGACCCCTGGCCCGGCTCAGGCTCGGTATGGCTGCGGAAGACCATTAATATCCCCCCTGGTCTGGCGGGAGAAAAGGCAACCCTCTTTTTGGGGACACTGGTTGACTGGGATATGGTTTATGTCAATGGCGAGGTGGTGGGAAACACCACATACCAATACCCACCCCGTGAGTATGTTGTGCCTTCGCTGCCTGAAGGACGCTGCGTAATAGCCATCCGGGTCATAAGCAAGAACGGCGGCCGTTTTACTCCCGGAAAGCAATACCTGCTCTCCACCGATTACGGCGCATTTGATTTAAGCGGCAGATGGCGTTTCCGCCGTGGCGCCCATGCTTCTCCTCCGGCTCCGGAAATCTTTTTTACATACAAGCCTGCGGGACTGTATAATGGCATGATAGCGCCGCTTAAGCGCTTTACAGTAAAAGGCGCGCTCTGGTACCAGGGTGAGGCCGATGCCGACAATCCTGAAAGGTATGCTGAAAAACTCAGGGCTCTTATAAGCACCTGGCGGGCGGACTGGGGGTATGAAATGCCCTTCCTCCAGGTGGAACTGCCCCATTGGGAAGGCGGACCCCACTGGCACCTTTTAAGGCGACAGCAGCGGCTTGCGCTGGACATGTCAAAAACCGCCATGGCAGCGGCTTTCGACCTGGGTGAGCATAACGACCTGCATCCACAGGGTAAGCAGGCTGTGGGCGACCGGCTGGCGCGCTGTGCCATGCGCCTGGTCTATGGCGAAAACTTGCCCCACTCTCCCTTTGAAATAGTGGGGTCCCATAAAACAGAGTGACGGAATATTAACCGATGTATTTTGCCATGAAAAGGCAGGGGTTCTCCTCGTTCCAAAAGAGGGGAAAGACCTCCAGCGGAAAGAACCCGCTTTTAAAATAAAATGCCCTGGTCCGTTCGTAGGGCTCATACTGTGCTGAGGCATCAAGGGTCTTGACGGTGATGAACTTAAACCCGTTTCTCCTGCCATAGTCCTCGACAGCCTCAAGCATAGCGCGGCCTACGCCCTGCCTGTGGTATTCCCGCAGAACGCCCATGGTATACATGTCAATCGTGTATTCATTATGTATTTTCAGGGCAACAAAACCGATGGCCCTGTCCCCTTCAAATGCGGAAAAGAAGGGCATGTCCCGATGTACCACAGATTTTCTTTCAATATCTTCCGGCGGGCTGAACCAATCGGGCAGCGCGTTCATGATATCAAGGGTTATGCTGGTCTTAAGGTCCTTATCGCAGACTTCCCTTACTTCGAACAAATCCATATGCCTCCTTCATTTTGCGGCTTCAAACCAGAAGTTCCATGCAGCAGACAGTAAACGGCAGATGCGGGAACCGCCTAATTTCAGTTTCAACAAATCCCATGCTCCTGTACCATTCCTTAAGGACTGTATTCTCGTTTATTATCCCGATGGAGATCCTCCTGCCGCCGGCTTCCCTGACAGCCTTCACGGCAAAATCCACTAACTGCCGCCCATACCCCCTGTGCCGGAAGCCAGGCAGTACGGCAAGTTTCTCCATGTAGTAAAGATCATCCTTTGCTTTCCTGACGGCCACAAAGCCTACTAGCCGGCCATCGCAAAATCCGCCGTACATCCGGGCTCCTTTTTGCTGCAGGCCGATAAGGGAATCCAGTTCAATGAAAGCAGCGTTTGTCGGCGCATTCTCTTTTGTCAGGCCGAACTCATTCGCTACGGTTATGAATGAATCCCTTATGACCCTGGCACATTCTTCATTGGCATTATCTATCCTTTTTATCACAAGCATTACACAACACCCGGCTCTCATCGAAATGAGTCTGCAGACTCTCTGCCATGGCAATCCTCCCGGTTTACATTTTGATATACATTTTAATGCAACTATGCCAGACAGTAAATACCAGGGAAAAATTATGCTGATGTTTCTTTTGCAGACAGCGACTTAATCCAGTTGTACAGCAACTCTGCGACAGGATTGTCATACAGGAATATCCCGGCGGCCAGGTTGGAATGGCACATGCTCTTGTCTTTGACAATATGGCACCATGCCAGCCCCGGTTTATAGCTGTTTATCCTGTCGGTGAAGCCGACTGCATTCCCGGTTTCCAGGAAAGGATCCCTTTCGGCATGAACACACAGCACCGGTACATTCTCATCGCCTCTTACAAGGGACCAGGGATCTGCTGATTTTCTGTCATAGTCCTTTGGGAAAAGGCCGTTCAGAAGGACAGCGATCGTTCCGCCCCTGCACTCTTCAAATACCAGGGGACCGCTAAGAGAGATGAATCCTTTAAATATATCACGCTTTATGCCGTATTTCTCCTGCAGGCTTCTGTCATAAACCAGGAGAGCCCCCAGGTGGGCGCCTGCTGACGAGCCGACAACAATAATATCTTTTACAGGATTGCCCATGCTGCTACGCAGTGTCAGGTAGCCTATAAGTCCTGAAAAAACGTCCTCAGCCTGGGCAGGGTACTTGTGCCGCGGCGCGTGCCTGTATCCGGTCAAAACAGCATGATAACCCATGTCCGCAAACCTCTGCCCGATAAACCTGAAGTCATTGGGTGAGCCCTGCCTCCATCCGCCGCCGTGTATGTAAACCACTGCAGTGTCACTATTAGGCTTTTCGGGAGTGAAACACAGGATATACTGGTTTTTTTCAGCGCCGAAAACATGCTTGTCCGCATTTATTCCTTTATTCCCGGTGAAGAGCTTCCGGAACAACCCCGGATAAGATAAATATTCTCCCAGTATGTTCACAAACCCCATGCTATACACCCCTTAAAGTCTTAAGTCGGAAGGAGAGCCGCAGGATTAAAAGAAGCCATAATGATGGCAGAAAGCAGCAATGTCTATAAACAGGATTATTGCTGCCTTCTCCAAATATTACAATAAACCGGATTCAAATCATTCGTAATTACTACTTAATCCCAAGCTTCTCCCCGTATTTTTCGATCACATAATCCATATCCTTGTCACCGCGGCCGGAAAGGTTGACCAAGATGGAACCGGTACCCATCTCCCTGGCGAGTTTCATGGCATATGCTACGGCATGGGCGCTTTCCAGTGCCGGGATAATGCCTTCCATCCTGGATAAGGTGGAAAAGGCATGGATGGCTTCTTCATCATTTGCCGTTACATATTTGACACGCCCCAACTCTTTCCAGTAGGCGTGTTCCGGACCACTTGAAGGATAGTCCAGACCGCTTGCGATGGAATATACCGGAGCGGGCTTGCCGTTTTCATCTTTCAGCATTATTGAATTAAACCCATGCATAATACCTTCAGAGCCATATGTCAGGCTGGCCGCGTGCTGACCGAGCTTTGTGCCGAGACCCAGCGGTTCAACACCGTACAACTCTACCGGGTCATTCAGAAAAGCCGACATGATACCTGCGGCGTTTGAACCCCCGCCCACACAGGCAACAACGGCATCGGGCAATTCGCCGGTCATATCCAGGAACTGCTGTCTTGCTTCAACTCCTACCACCGCCTGGAAATCCCTTACCATCATGGGGAAGGGGTGCGGCCCTACAACAGATCCTATGCAATAAATGGCGTGTTCATATTCATTGAGATATGCCTCAAATGCAGCGTCAACCGCTTCCTTCAGGGTTTTCAGCCCGTGGGTAACCGGTATCACCCGCGCTCCAAGAAGTCTCATGCGGGCAACATTTGGCGCCTGTTTTGCGATATCCACTTCACCCATATAGATATCGCATTCCAGGCCGAAGTAAGCTGCGGCTGTGGCCAGCGCAACGCCATGCTGACCTGCGCCGGTCTCCGCTATGATTTTCTTCTTGCCCAAAAACTTCGCCAGAAGTCCTTCGCCCATACAGTGGTTCAGTTTGTGGGCTCCGGTATGGTTCAGGTCTTCACGCTTCAGATAAATCTGGCAGTTCCCGATGGAGTTGGACAGGCGTTCGCAATGGCATACCGGAGTCGGGCGACCCTGAAATTCCTTCCTGATCCTTCTCAGTTCATGAATGAACTTGGTGCTCTTGCATATGGTATGATAGGCCGTTTCAATTTTCTTAAACTCATCCACAAGCTGCGGAGGAACATAGGCACCGCCATACCTTCCAAAATATCCGTTTTTATCGGGTGTCGTCTTTAAATACACTGAAAAATCCATTTCTTTTTGCATCTCAGATCTCCTTTGCCTTATGGTAGTCGATATAATCCGACGATGTTGCCCCTGTCATATGCGGGTTATTTCCCTCAGTTTATTCATACTTCTTCAACATAAGGCATTACTTCTGTGCTGTCAACCTGTATGTTCCGGGCGACCAAAAAAACCCCGCCAAAACCATGCCGCACAAGAGGATATTTTTATCATGCCTGCAAATCAATACAGAAATACCGGTCAGTTTAAGTCAGGATAGAAATATTGGGAATATGAGAACCGGGATTTTTGCAGATTCTATGGAACAGGTTAAACCTTACTGGTCTTTGAGCAGCTTCAGAGCCCTTGCCTTGGTTACGGTCTGCAGCCTCCTGTTTACCCCCAGTTTCGCGTATATGTTCTTTATATGCCCCTTTACCGTGTTCACAGTAATATCCAGGAAATTGGCAATCTCCTTGTTTGACATTCCCTTTGCAATCAGGTTGAGAATCTCGGTTTCCCTTTCAGTAAGAGGTTCAATAAGGCTTGCCTGCCCCACTTCCTTATTACCGGCATGTTCTTCAATAATATAATCCTGGAGCTTTTTTGCATAGGCAATCTGCATGGACAGGAGCTTTACAATCTCCAGGCGTTTTGGAGCAAAAGCTCCCGGCAGAAAACTGTTTTCCAGGTACATCACGCCGAAAGGAATCCCCTGGCACAACAGCGGCAGGCATGCAATGGACTTGCAGTCGGATTTCTTTATATAAGCATCACTGGCAAATATGCCTGCTTCATCTTCTGAATTTATAACGGTAGTGTCCAGGGTCCTGGCCACATAGTTCACTACAGACTTCGCAATATCATCATATTCATCGAGGGGGATGGTTGTTGCTGCTGCCTTACTGCTGTCGGTATTCCTCATTACTTCTATGAACAAATCGCCGCCTTTTTCGAAAATAAGATAGCTGGAATCGGCGTTGATGCTCTTTACGACTATATCCAAAAAGCCTTCCAACAGCTTGTTGATGTCAGTCTCACCCCTGATGCTCTCAATAGCCTTGCTGATGTAATAGGAATCTGAATTGTCGTCCATCTGCCCGTTAGTCGGCAAAGCTGTATTGAATGCTTCGCTTGATGAATAATAATATGGGTCTTTTTCTTTTTCCACGTAAATCCCATGCAGGATGTCGGGATACTTTGCCTTGAGGTCATTTACTTTGGCAATGGCTCCCCACTTTTTATAGCCCTTGCAGGCATCGGTCATATAGGTTTGGGCTATCCTGTCCATGCCAGCTGCCAGATAAAACCTGGCTGCCAGTTCATTTGCAAGGGCTTCATTCTGTATATAGCCATAAATATAGGCCGATCGTATAGCCCGATCGTAGAATAGCATCGCTTTCTCCCGTTTGTTTTTCAAACTTACAGCCTGTGCGCATACTAACAGGTATTTGTGCTCAAAGTTGTCCTTGCAGGACTGTGCCCATTTTTTCAGCATGCGCAGATTCTTCCTGAGGATTCTGCCATAAAGCCTTTTTTCCCGGGAGGACAGTTCGTTATATACCGATGTAATAATCAATGAATCATAGAAATAGTATTCGGCATAAACCATAAAGCCCATAATGGCGCCTATGATCGGTCGGATCTTTTGCGACATGGACAGGGCTGTCCTGTAGTTTCCGGCCATATAATGTATCTGCATCCTGCGTACGTAATATGTTGCAAGGGAAGACTGATCTTTCTGCACCAAATCCAGAAGCTCGCCCTTTTCCAGTTCCGCAATGACAGCTGCCAGCGCATCCGCGTTCTGTCCCGTCAGCGCAGATACGACCGTATCATATATCGCGTTATTGACGCAGAGATGATGATGTTTTGTTTTTTTCAGTATTTCATTCTTTTCATGTACTACTTCCATCATCCTTTTCAGGGGAACACCCATAATATACTGGTTCTCGATGAGCAAGCAATGAGAATAACCTGCTACTACTATGTTACCTGCTTCGGCTCCGGCGGCGGCCGACTCTCTGAGGTAATCCAGCCCGATGGACGCATGACTGGTCCAGTGTGAAAGCAGTGATCCCACAACAAAATTAGCGATGCACTTTGACGAACTCAGGTTATATTTTTCGGCCAGCTGTAAACTTACTTTTCCATACCTTTCACCGGCCTTGTAATCTCCGAAGAGGCTTCCAGCAGTAATACCGTATCCTAAATAGCCTACCGAAGAAAGTTCGCTGTTCCCGTGCCGGACTGCAAAATTGCCGGTTTTCACAACGATAAAGCTGTATAATTCAGGAAACGTAGACATGGTTACATAGCACAAGCGGGACAAAAGCTCTGAGACCTTTATGAGCCGTTCATCTTTCATATCGGGCAGTAAAAGAAGGTCCTCTATTGACTTGTTTCTCATGTACCACCTATACAAAAACAGCTCCCGCGCAAAATCAAACTTGGTGGGATGGATCGGTATTCTCATTCCAAGGTCATTAAGGGCTTTAATACCTATATGGACTGCCTCGTCAAGTTTTCCAATGCCTGCACACAACACCATTTTTGAAGCATAAACGTCCGCACGCTCCATTGCCGTTTGAGACATTTTCAGACAGGTGTCAAACAGTTTTTCAGCATTTTCGGTATCGGCGCATAAGTACAGCGCCTGGGCATATTCCAGGTTTATATGGTAATTAAGTATATGATCGCGTTGCCAGGCATCTTCAGGCATCAGCAAGCTGGCGCATCTCAAATACTGCAGTGCTGAAGCGTAGGCTGCGGAAGTCCTTGCTTTACGCCCCGCAATGAGATTATATCCAGCCAGCTGAATCCTTTTTTCATGGTCTTGAATTAATTCCAGTCCGCGATTGAAATGATCCATAATAAACAGGATCCTGTCCTCAATATTGCTGTCCGGCGCGTTCTCCAGAAGATAAGAGCCTATCATTACATGCCTTCTCTTCTTTTCTTCTTCTGAAATTTGGGAATATACCGCCTGCTGCACCCTGTCATGCAGGAATTCATAGTTTGGGCTGCCATCGTCAGTATCCAGTACTATAACAAACCCTTCATGGATGGACGGCATCAACGCGGCTGCCGTTTCATCCATGGGTTTACTCCAAAGCGCTGCCAGAGTTTTCAGGTCAAACCTGTTTCCATAGCAGGAGGCCAACATAAGCGCTTCCTGTGCTTCATCAGGAAGCATCTGTATTTTCCTCGATATAAGCTCCAGAACATCTTCTCCTTGCTGAAGGCTCTGTACGGCCTCCAGGTCCCACTTCCAGCGGCCCTCATCCATGTCGAAACTGAGAAGCCCTTCGTCGTAAATCAGTCTGAGAAACTGTCTTAAGGCAAATGGATTACCCGCCGATTTACGGTACAGCCATTGTACAAGGGGCTCTGAATCCTGCAGATGGGCTCCCAGCGTATCGGCAATAATCGCTTCAATACCATTTATATTCAGTGTAGAAAGAACGATTGTACCTACCCTGTTATCCTGCCCATTCTGTTCCCGGGATTCCTCCAGTATTTTAAGTAATGGGTGGCCTTCCTCCAGTTCGTTTTCGCGAAAAGCGCCTACTATAAGTAAATAATTGAGGTCCGTGTCCTGCATCAGGTATTTAAGCAGCTTTATTGAATCGGGGTCCGCCCATTGGAGGTCATCCAAAAAAAGCACCATGGGATGGCCCTTCCAGACAAATACCTTGATAAAATCTCTTAATATGTATAAAAAACGGTTTTCAGCTTCCTGGGGCAGCAGGGGTTCCGCCGGGGGCTGTTTACCGATAATCCATTCCAGCTCTGGGATTATCTCGGTTATTACCGCGCAGTTTCTACCTAATGAATGAAGGATCTTTTTTTTCCACCAGGCAAGCTTATCTCTGTTCCAGGTCATAAGCTGTTTTATCAGTTTCCCGAAGGCATCGGCATAAAGGGCATAAGGAATGTTTTTTTGCAGTTGATCCGCTTTTCCGGCTATAAACCATTCCTTCTGACGCATGCACGATTTAAGGCCTTCTTTTACCAGCATTGTCTTTCCAATACCAGGCTCTCCGCTTACCAGTATGGTTTCGGACCTTCCGGCGCAAACCCGGCGATAGGCAGCCTTAAGCGTGTCAATCTCATGATTTCTGCCGTAAATTTTGTCAGGGAGATGAAAGCGTGTAAAGTCGTCCATCCTCCCGACAGGAACGCGTGTTATCTGGCCCGCTTCTTCCAGCTGCTTCTTGCATTCTCTGAGATCCCACAGCAGTCCATAAGCACTCTGATACCTCTCCTCGGGATCTTTATTCAGAAGTTTCATAATTATATTGGATATTGCCGATGGAATAAAAGAATTGATTTCCTTTGGCGGTACGGGTTTCCTGGTTATATGTTCATAAGCCCAGTCTTCAGGGCCTTCCGCCCGGAAGGGAATCTGACCGGTTATTATCTCATAAAATACCACACCCAGTGAATAAAGATCGCTGCGCCCATCAACCCCGATGTTCAGCTGGCCTGTCTGCTCCGGGGACATGTATTCAGGGGTTCCCGCTGATTTTTCAGCAACCTTGACGTTATTACCTTTCCCTGGAAGCAATGCGGCGTTGCTGAAATCTATAATGCAGCACTTCCTCCGCCTGGGATTGAAAATGATGTTTTCAGGCTTCAGATCTCTATGGATTACACGGCTCTGGTGAAGCTTTCCAAGGGCTTCTGTGAGTTGGACGGCAATGTCAAGAAAGTCATGCAGGTCTATGGAGTGGCGCAGCATGAATTCCCTGAGGGATACGGCCTCCATGTCTTTCATGACCAGAGCATAGAGCGGCCTTGACTGTATCAGTTCCACAGGCTTGACAATACCGTCTATCTCAAGGTTATGAGTGATCTCGTACTCATGTATCAGCAAGGCAATTCCTAACGGGTTGACAGCTTCTTTTTTGATGGCCTTTATGACCACCGGCATACGATTTTTTACCGAGTATCCTCTATAAACTATCAGCCTGTCGTTTTCATGCAGTATCTCATTGATTTCATAATCAGGCAAAATAACCACTACAATTGCCTCCCAGTATAAATATACCACCTGTTCTGCAAAAAGTGAAATGACCAGATCGGATTTTCCATGAGTTACGCACGGGGAAAGAAAACCCTGCAAGAGAACACCATATCTCCGGCAGGGCTTTCAGATTATTCTCCTTCGATATAAGATGGGGGGGTATAGAAGGAGATACCATATAAATGGTTCCAGATTCGTTCCTATTATAACAAAAACATGATAAAAAAACACCACCCGAAAGGGTGGTTTATGTGGTTTGTATGCTGTATTATGTAGAAACATCGTATAATTCAGGGAACAGCAGAATAATATGTCATCATGTGCCTGCCTTTGTATTTGCTTACCATCAATGCATGTCGCCTTACTGACCCGGCACTCCTTTTAAAACGGGATAGTAGTCATCACCCCCGAAGTCCCAAATGTCTTCGCTCCATTTTGTGTAGATGATGTCACTCGGAGTTCCAGTTTTCATTTCCTCGGTGGTACGGGGTTCTCCTTTGCCTGTATCATTTTGGCCAGTAGTTTCGGAATCATAGTAGCTGGCTATAACTTGGCCTGGATCTTCATTATTTCCGCCATTAGAACCTACTAACCCTCCTGTATTAGAATTTCCCGTAACTATTCCGATTGCATAGCTATTCATTACTTTTCCCGTAGTTAAATACCCAATCAGTTTTCCCACCAAGCCGCCAACGTGTTCTGAGCCTGTAACTTCTGTGTTGGCATAACAGTTTTCCATTCCCCCCATATCAAATTTTCCAATCAAGCCACCTACACTAATGCTACCATGGACATCTCCTGTAGCCCAGCAACTATCTATATTTGATTTAACTGAATACCCCACCAGGCCGCCAACGTTTTCTGAACCTGTAACTTCTGTGTTGGCATAACAATTTTCCATTCCCACTGTATCAGTTGTTCCAATCAAGCCACCTACATCTTTACTGCCTTGAATTTTTCCTTCAGCCCAGCAATTCTTTATCTTTGAATCGTATGAATATCCGATCAGACCACCAACATATCCTGAACCACTGTCTTTGACCTCTCCGGAAGCTGAACAGCCTTCAATTGTTCCTTCCTCAACCAGCCCGACAAGGCCACCGACAGTTTCACTGCCAGTGACAGTTACGGTGGCATTACAGTTTTTTATAGTCCCAACATACAAATGACCTACTAATCCGCCAACATTGCCACGACCTGAAACATTTCCTTTTACATAACAGTCATTTATTGGGCTTTTAGCATATCCAACCAATATCCCTGTCTTATTGTTTCCTTTTACATTCGCGTTTTCCAAACCGATATTCATTAATTGCCCGTCTGATGACAGTTCTGAAAACAGGCCTACTTTATCCGTACCTGGAAGATTTATAGTTAGATTACTTATGGTAAAGTTGTTACCATCGTATACGCCGCTAAACGCAGGAAGGGGCTGCCAGTTATAACCACTTAAACTGATATCCTCTATCTGTTTATAATGGAGAGAGGGATTTTCTCTTACATAGGTGTTAAGTTGCTCTGCCGTGGCTACCAAATAGGGATAATCTTTGGTGCCATCACCTTTTGTGATCATTTCTGTGGGGGAACTGGTATTACTCTTTCCATTGTATGATACAATCACGCTGATGCGTCTGCCCACATCCTGCTCGGTTAATGTGTATGTGTTTTCCACAGCGCCCTGAATGGGATTTCCATTTCTCTGCCACTGGTAAGAAATCAGCACCAGCCTGTACCTGAGCCACACCTACGCTGCCGCTACCGATAATAGAGGTCTTCGGTGCCTGTGTTTCAATTGTACTTACTATACCTGAAACTTCTACTGTAGTATCGGCTGCCTGCCCTGAAACGGCAAGAAACTCAGCAATTGAACCTTCGTCCACTATTAGTGTAACTCCTTCACCAGCTATATTGATATTGCTGACCTGTGCACTCTTTGCTGTTACCGTGATACCAGAAGCCTTTATCGCTACATTGCCGACAGTTCCTTCGATATAGACATCATCGGAGCCATCATCTATTACTATAACCTCAACATCCGCATCTCCTTCTACTTTTACACTGACAGTACCATTGGCCTTTGATACGATGATGTTTGACACTTTGGATGCTCCCCTGATGATAATTGAGTTTTCTCCGCCTCCTCGAGCAACTAATCTGCCAGTCACGGTTACATTATTAAGTATGACCTCTCCATCGCCGACACCATCACCAATGAACAGGTTTCCATAAATCACAGAATTCTCAAGGGTTACATCCGGGACATTTATCATCACGCTGCCCTCGGACACTATCTCATATTCTCCGGCCATTCTGATGTACTTCTTCACAATATTGTCCATCATGGCGGCAAATTGCGCCCTGGTCATGCAGCTTAATGGATCAAGCATTCCGTTATACCCATTGATATATCCCGCATTAACTGCAGCATAAACATACCCTTTTGCCCAATCTGATATCTTGTCATCGTCAATAAACTGCTTCATGCAGGTATCTGCCGGCTCCAACCTGAAAGCTTTAGCCATAACAACACAGACTTCCTGACGGGTTACATGGTTTGCAGGATACATCCTGCCGTTTGAACCCACCATCACACCCATTTGATAAGCTTTGGCCATGTAGTCCGTATACCAATCGGTGGGCTTGACATCGGAATAGCCGCTCAGATCACCCTTAACTTCAGCATTAAATGCATGACAAATTATGGTCGCCAATTGGGCTCTCGTCAGGTATTCGTTTGGAAGGATTTTGCCACCAGATCCCGACAACAAGCCATTTTCTACTGCATTCTGCAACGCTTGCGTTGACCAGTCATTTGGCATATCAGGGAACGTGGGTAGAGTTTTCTCTGCGGCTACATCGACCGCAAACGATGGTATCTGTACCGTGCAGACAGTCATCGCTGCAACCATAAGCAGGATAAAAACTTTTTAAACCTCATTTTTGGATCTCCTTTCATCTGTAATCGATTGCTAGTGATGCGTATGTGGTTTCCCCTCAACCTGAGTGGTAGAGTAAATAGCGTTAAGGTGTACTCTTGAACAGTTAGTTTTGAGTTTTAGTTTTGAGTTAAAGATTATACTAATAAAAACACGGCAAAAAAACACCACCCGAAAGGGTGGTATTAGCATTTTTTGTTGTATTATATCGAAACAGCATATGGTCCTTTTTATTATCGCTCATGCCTCCTGCGCCTGCCGCTTCTGCTTTATGATTACAAGGGCAACTGCCAGGACAGCAACAGCTATGCCCATCTGCATACCCAGGTAGCCCAGCCTGGGTTTAAGCAAGTCCCATGTGATGTTTGCCATATTTATGATTTCATTGTTATACTTCACGTACCAGTAGGTGGGAAGGATCCGGGCAAAGGCCAGAACCTGCTCCCCGATAAGGTACTGAGGAACGAAAGCACCGCTGGTAAAGCACATACCAAGGGACAACACATTTGTTACAGCCGACAAGGCATTACGACTGCTAAGAGCGCTTCCTATCAGGAAGCTGATACTCAGGCATACAAAGGTAAAGACAAAAGTATTGAGGGCTACAAGAATGGTCTGCTTTGCAGGCATAGCTTTGCCATACAAAACAAATCCCAACGCCATCATGATAATCCAGCATACTACAGCATATATCAGGTTGCCCAAAAGGATCTGCATGTTCTGCTGCCTTAAGGGAACCGGGGAACAGAGGGTTCTTCTGCGAAGGTCCCGCTGGTTGAAAACCAGCATGAAAGTCCCCACTCCCAGGATCAAAAGGTTCAGGAGCACATATGACATGTAGTTATAAAATATACTGAGGGTTTCCCCGGCATCTGCGTTTACCGCAGTAGGCCTGACCTCCACAGCCGTCTCAACCGACAGATCCCTGCTGACCAGGTCAACCAGTTCCTGCTGGATTATTCCAGGGATATTGGCAAGGTAAAACCTGGCCATATTCATATATTTGTTAATATTAATGTCCAGATACACCGAAGAAACAGAGTTGGGTAGGCTGATCTTCTCAAGCCCGACCGGCTTGCCTTCCAGAAAGCCTTCAGTGAATCCAGCAGGGATTCTGAGGATGTAGTCGACCTCGTCAAAGAAAAGCGCATCCTGCAGGGAGGCCTGGTCATGCTTTACATCAACAAAGTCTGCATATTGTAACAGGTAATTCTTAAGGCCTTCGGTCAGTATGGAGGAATCCGCCTCGTCCATAAAGGCTATCCTTGCCCTGGCATCATCAAACCGCACAGTGGATGCGGGAGCGCCACTGCTCATCAGGATTGCGGCAAAGGTAACAAACACAATAATATATATAAGCAACTGGGGTATGCTTTTCTTAATCACCCTCTTGTATGCTTGGAATACTGGCATATCGATCCCTCCTTACGCTAAGATAGGTCAGCAGGCAGAACACGGCTGCAAAGGCCAGCAGCAGGATGATATTAAGGGTAAACCGCTCGTAGGTGTCATAGTAATACAGGGCATAAAGGGCATCGGTGATCAAGTTTGCCGGATTGATGTATGCAAGGACAGGAACGGCTTTTGTGACCACATACTTGAATGACGCGAAGTAAAGGCCTGCAAAACCCGACAATGTCATTGTTATTCCCAGCAGTATACCTGTTTTTATGCCATCGCTCTTCTTGATAAGGCCGCCCACCATGGTCCCAAGCGTTATGCCGGTCAATGAGCCGACCAGGCAGGTCAGAAGGATACATCCCGCCTGACTGCCGAAGGACACTTTCAGGACCATGCTCATATAAAGGATCAGGATAGTCAGTTCCACAAACTGGATGATCCAGGCAGCCAGTATGGCAGCCAGAAGCATTTTCATCTTGTGGACAGGAGCCAGATTTATACGGGCTCCCTTCATGCTCTGATCGGCCTGCACCTCGTTTACTGCGCGAATGCCCCAGAAGGAGCCGTACAGGGTTGTCATGGCAAGAAGGGCATAAAAGTATGTTACGGTTATATCTGTTTTGTTTTTCCCCGGATTTTTCTCCACGATGAAATCATAATCTGCCGAGTAATCTTTCAACGTATCCCTGCTGGCCAGCAACCCAGGGTTCATTTGAAACAGTGACGTATACGAAGCGCTGACCTGCTGGTATTGGTCTAAAAAGCTTTTTATGATTGACTGGTTGAACCCCGACTGGTTTACCACCAGCTTTATATCCGGATCCAAAAGGATTATGCCATGCACTTCCCCCTGATCCAGAAGCGTTTCAGCTTCCCCCAGGGAAACCAACTCCATGGACAGCAATGGCTCCTCGTCCCCTTGCTTTTCGGCGGCCGCAGCCAATGTTTCCTGAAACATCCTGTTTTCCTGGTATGCATCATTGTTCACAACAGCAACCTTTATGCCAGCGAAGCTGGTGGCTTTGCCGAAATTGGAAAACGCCATCAGAAACAGCGTTGAAAGCAGGATTGGGAAAACCATGGTCCAGAAGAGGGTAACCCTGTCCCCCAAAAAACATTTCATCCGATACCTGAAAACATGAGCAAACATGCCGACCCTCCTCTCAATCCCTGAGCTGCCTTCCGGTAAACTCCAGGAACACGTCGTTCAGGGTGGGCAGCTTTGAGTAGACACTGCCATAGCCAAGATTCTTCTTCCTGAGCAGATCTATAAGGTTCATAAGGTTGTTTCTTCCCTTTGTGAAGGTAACGGTCAGGTTGTGGTTTTTATAATCCACCAGGCTGGTATTGGGCAGCTGCCTTATGGCATCAAGCAAGGTTTGGTTCAGTTCAACAGATTCCACGAAAACAATCTCTCCTACCTTTATCATGGATTTCAGCTCCTCCTTAGTTCCCGCAGCGATAATCCTGCCCTTGTCAATGATCATGATACGGCTGCAGATCTGCTCCACTTCCTCCATGTAGTGTGAGGTATATACGATAGTGGCTCCCTGTCGGTTGAGCCTGACTATACCCTCCAGGATGTTGTTCCTGCTCTGGGGATCGACGGCCACGGTAGGTTCGTCGAGGATAATGAGTTTAGGTTTATGGGCGATCCCGCAGGCTATGTTCAGCCTTCTTAACAGGCCGCCGCTGAGCTTCTTGGGATAGAAGGACCGGAAATCGTTCAGACCGACAAAATCGATGGCCTCCTCCACCAGCTTTTTTCTTTCCCCTTTATCTCTTACATACAGGCCGCAGAAGTAATCGATGTTTTCATATACCGTCAGCTCGTTGAATACGGCCACATTCTGCATTATGACACCGATATCCTTCTTGATGTCATAGGCGTCGGGCGCCATGGGCTTGCCAAAAACCGAGATATTGCCCTTGTCATATTTAAGAAGCGCCAAAATGCAGTTTATCAGGGTTGTCTTGCCTGAACCGTTTGGCCCCAGAAGGCCGAAGATTTCTCCCTTCCTGACCTCCAGGCTCAGGTGATCGACTGCTATAAGATCCCCGTATCTTTTTACGAGATTTTCAACTTTTATAACCATACCGATTCCTCCGCATCGTAAATATCCATAATATATATCCAAGGGAGACAGCCTGGTCTGAAAGGCTGACCGGATTTCTCCACAGTATCATTGTAAGCAAAACCGGGGCCTGGAATAAGTGACGGGAAAAACAAAAACGTATGACATATGTCATGTTCTCAGCTTCTGTACAATCATGTCCGGTTATGATAAAACAGGAATATGATGTTGGAATCTGGCAAGCCTCAATCCAGGAAAGATATTCCGGTTTCAACCAACACTCTGTTTGACAAGCTGGTTCTGTTCCTGTGCTGTCTTGCCGCCTGCTTTCTTGTGGCAGGTGAAGTTTTCTATGTTCCTGTTCTTGTTGTTGTAACCCTGAGCGCTTTCAACACATATTTCGAGAAAAGGGTCCTTGTCGGTATAAACACAGGAGCATACCTTATGGCGAGCCTCTTTTTCCCGGAATGGTTCTATTTTATCCCAGTCATTATGTACGACACCCTCCTGTGGGAAACCCCATGGATCCTCCCCTTAGCCATGCTTCCGGTTATCTCCCATCAAGGCAATCTTCCCATCATTGGTATCCTTTGCATTGCCCTGTATCTTGGGATGGCATGGTTTATGAAGTGGCGCTCATGGCGGCTGACCCATCTGGAAAGGGAATACCGGAAGCTCAGGGATACCACCAAGGAACTCATGCTTTCGCTTGAGGCCAAGAACAGGGAGCTGCTGGAGAAGCAGGATTATGAGATCAACCTGGCTACCCTGAACGAACGCAACCGTATCGCAAGGGACATCCACGACAATATCGGCCATGTTCTTTCCAGCACCCTGCTGCAGGTAGGCGCCCTGCTGGCCGTCACCCCGGAAGGCCCAATGAGGGATAACCTGATTACACTTAAGGAAACTCTATCCAACGGAATGGACAGCATCCGAAGAAGTATCCATAACCTGCATGACGCCTCAATCGACCTGCATGCAGAAATTTACCGTATACTGAAGGGCTTTACCTTCTGTCCCGTCGATTTTATCGATGATCTTGAGGAAAAGCCCGATCTGCCCGTCATCTATTGCTTGCTGGCTGTAATTAAAGAGGCATTGTCCAATATATCAAAACACTCGGATGCCACCGAGGTGAAGCTCATCCTCCGTGAGCACCCTGCCCTCTACCAGCTGATTATCCGGGATAACGGCAGCAAGCCTGTCCAGGGTCTTGTACTGTCCCCGGAAGGAGAATACATTCCGGGTAGCCAGGGCATGGGCCTAAAAAGCATATTTGAACGTGTGGAAAGATTGAATGGAAATGTCCGTATCACCATCGACAATGGTTTTGAAGTATTTGTTTCCATACCAAAGGGGTCATGATATATGAATGTTGTAGTTGTGGATGACGACAAACTGGTTGGCGCTTCCCTGAAAACAATCCTGGAAGCAGGCGGGGAAGTAAATGTTGTGGGAGTGGGCTCAAGCGGCCATGAGGCTATCGCCCTCTATGGGCGCCATAAGCCCGATATTCTCCTGATGGACATACGCATGTCCGGCATGAGCGGTCTGGATGCCGCAGAGAGGATTCTATCCTCTGATCCTGCAGCCAGGATCCTTTTTCTCACCACATTCTCGGACGACGAGTACATTATACGGGCCCTTAAGATGGGAGCCCGCGGCTACTTGCTAAAACAGAACTATGAGAGCATCCTGCCGGCCTTGAAGGCTGTTTACAACGGCCAGAGCGTGTTCGGGGACGATATCGTGTCACGTATTCCCACAGTGCTGCAAAAAAGCCACAAGCCCGACTTTTCAAATTACGGCATAAGCGAGAAGGAAGCCGAGATTATCGCCCTTGTGGCAGAAGGCATGAACAACAAAGAGATAGCCGCAACACTGTATCTTAGCGAGGGCACAGTGCGCAATTATCTCAGCGTAATCCTGGAAAAGCTGCAGCTACGGGACAGAACCCAGCTGGCGGTGTTTTATTATAAGAA
>JAAYFY010000090.1 GCA_012728015.1 Clostridiaceae bacterium
CAAAAGTCGATACAAAGAGTATAAAAGGTTTTGGCATAACCTTTAGGGAGATACGGGGCCAGACCGTCAATATCATTCGCTCCTTCTTAATAGGGCTCTGGATAGGATTCTTGCCCGGCATGGGACCGGGACTCTCCAACCTGGTGTCTTATTCGGCTGCCAAAGCGTCTTCCAAGGAGCCTGAAACCTTCGGACAGGGTAATCCCGCCGGCGTTTGGGCTCCCGAGGTGGCAAACAACGCGGCCATAGGCGGTGCGCTGATTCCCATGACTGCGCTGGGTATTCCGGGGGACTCCACCACAGCCCTGCTCATAGGCGCCCTGACCATCCACGGTCTTGAGATGGGACCCATGGTGTTCAGAAACAGCGGGCACATAGTGTACCTGATGTTTGCCACTGTTGCAATATGCGCGCTGGTGGTGCTGTTTATGCAGGCGGTGGGCATGAGAGTATTCCCCCATGTGCTCAAAATTCCCTATCATTATATGTATTCCGCTCTCATCGTGATTGCGCTGATCAGCGCCTATGTTGAGTCCGGAAGCATTTACAAGTGCGGAATGATGCTTTTATTCGGTGGTATCGGTATCATCATGAGCTACTGCGGTCTTCCAACATCGCCGCTTATACTGTCCTTCATACTTGGGCCCATCCTGGAACTGAACATGCTGAAGGCCTTCCAGTACACCGGAACGGTGGCCACCTTCTTTACAAGGCCGATTTCCGGGCTCTTTATGGTAATCGGAATAGGTTCCATCTTCTCACCCATGCTGAGAAAATTCTGGTCTATGATTAAAAACAGGAAACAGGCAAATGCGGCCTGATTAAGTTCATATTCTCCCGGAAAGCCGTCTGAGGCGGTTTTTCCGGGAGACAGCCCACTTTTTTATTCAGACAGACTTAAAGGAAGGGGTTAAATATGGCGTTAAACAGCACATCAAGAATATCACCACCCCCTGAGGTGTTAATGGAGCAATGCTGCCGGAGACCGTGGGAAACCTATATCCATCCGTTCAGGATGGCTCCTGGAGTATATTATGTTTCGGGAAACAACTGGGTAGCATGTTACCTTATCGATACAGGCGACGGCTTGATACTGATCGACACGGCCATGCACGAAACCGCTTACCTGCTTATAGAAAACGTGAGGAAGCTGGGTTATGAGATAACCGATATTAAGAGAATACTGCTGACCCATGCCCATATCGATCATATCGGTGCGGCGAGAACGCTGAAGGAACTGACAGGGGCAAAGATCTATCTTGGCGAGAGGGACATGCTGTTCCTGACCGAGAGAAGGGATCTGATCGGCGGGGACGGCCAATACACATGCGGTATGTTTGAGCCCGATGAGTTCTACGCAGACGACAAGCTGATCACCCAGGGCAATATAGCAATCCGCACCATAGCGACACCGGGCCATACACCCGGATGCACGTCCATGTTCTTCGATGTGAAGGATAAGGACGGGAAAGTGCTTCGCTGCGGAATTCATGGAGGTATTGGCCTTAATACAATATCAAAGCAGTATTTTGAGAAGACCGGCCTACCCATCTCACTCAGGGACGAGTATATCGAGGGACTCAAAAAACTGGCCAAATTGCATGTGGACATCACTCTGCCGTCCCACACCAACCAGGTGGGAATACTGATGCATGTGGATAAGATAGCTGATGACTACAATCCTTTTATTGATCCGTCCATATGGCATGAACTCATGCAGGAGAGACTGGAAAGGGCATTGGAACTGATTGAAAAGGAAAAGAAGGAAGAGCAGGTCTGAGGGAGGATTTCAGCATGAGATGCACACCGGTTATAACCGAAATGAAGGTCATCCCCGTTGCCGGCTATGACAGCATGCTGATGACATTGTCCGGTGCCCACGCCCCTTTATTTACCAGGACCATCGTTATACTCGAGGACAGCAGCGGCAACACGGGTCTTGGCGAGACCCACGGGGGCGACGACATTATAAAGGTCCTGGAAGGTTATAAGGATTTTGTTGTCGGCCAGGAGATCGGCAATTACAGGGCCGTCATCGGCAGGATACAAAAGAGCGGGCTTATACCCCGTGATGACGGCGAAGGGATACAGAAGCTGGACCTTAAAAACCTTAAGTTTGTTGTCCGTGCCGAAACTGCCATAGAGAGCGCATTCCTCGACCTTCTCGGCAAGTTCCTGGATCTTCCGGTATGCGCCCTCCTGGGCGGCGGACAGCAGAGGAAGGAAATCGAGACACTGGGCTACCTGTTCTATGTATCCGACAAGAATAAAACCGACCTGCCCTATATCGACGAAAGCGGCAGCAGCGATGCCTGGTTCAGGATAAGGCGCAGGGAGGCCCTGGCGCCCGAGGCCATCGTTGAGCAGGCCCTGGCTGCCAGGGAAAAATACGGGTTCAGGCACTTTAAACTTAAGGGCGGAGTGTTTATGGGCCACCAGGAAATGGAGGCCGTAAGAGCGCTTAAGAAAGCTATGCCCGATGCCCGCATAAGCATAGATCCCAACGGGGCATGGAGCCTCGAGGAAGCGATAGAGTATTGTAAGGACATGCACGGAATACTGTCATACGTGGAAGATCCCTGCGGTCCCGAAAAGGGGTTTTCGGGAAGGGAGATCATGTGGGAATTCAAGAACGCCACACGGCTCCGGGTAGCCACCAACATGATAGTCACCAACTGGCGGCAGCTGTATCATGGAGTCACATTGAGGGCCTTTGACATCGTGCTTGCCGACCCCAATTTCTGGACAATGAACGGCAGCGTCCGCGTTGGGCAGGTCCTGGACGAGTGGGGGCTGACATGGGGCTGCCATTCCAATAACCATTTCGACATAACTCTGGCAATGTACGTTCATACGGCTGCGGCGACGCCCGGTAACATAACTGCCATGGATACCCACTGGATATGGCAGGACGGGCAGGACCTTTGCAAGAATGCCATGAAGATTGAAAACGGCAGGATAAGGATACCCGATGAGCCGGGGCTGGGTATAGACATCGACATGGACCGGGTTATGAAGGCCAACGAGCTGTACAATAAAATGGACTCCCATGACCGTGACGATTCCGTGGCCATGCAGTACCTGATACCCGGCTGGAAGTTTGACAGCAAAAGGCCCTGCCTTGTAAGGTGATAGGGGCGGATGGTGCATAGTCCTGTCCCCTTGCTCCGTTCGGAAGGAGGATGTTAATGGACGGGTTCGTCAAGGTAAACAGTGCCGATAATGTAGCTGTTGCCATAAACGATATTGAAAAGGAAACGGCTTTCCTGGACGGTGTTTGCGCCAGGTCGGACATACCCCGGGGACACAAGATTGCGCTGGAAGACATATCTGCTGGCGCTCCCATCATCCGCTACGGGACAACCCTGGGCTATGCGGCGCGTAATATCCGGAAGGGGGAGTGGGTAAACGAGAGCATGCTGAAGCTGCCTCCGACCCCCGATGTCACCAGGATGACTTTTAGCGCCATGGCAGGCTGGGACTTTCCCCATACGCCACCTAAAACCACGTTTGAGGGTTACAGGAACCCCAAGGGCGGTTTTGCGGGGACCCGGAACATACTGGCCATCACTACCACGGTCCAGTGCGTTGCGGGTGTGCTCAACATAGCCGTGGACAGGATCAGGCGAGAGATACTCCCAAGGTATCCGAACGTGGATGCCGTAGTTCCCATAAACCATGCCTATGGCTGCGGGGTGGCCATAGACGCTCCCGATGCAGCAATACCCATAAGGGCCATTAAGAACTTGATGGATAATCCCAATTTCGGCGGTGAGATAATGGTGGTCGCCCTTGGCTGTGAAAAACTCACCGCGGACAGGATACTGGGAGAGGAAGACAATAACCGGGACAACGTGATAGTCCTCCAGGAGCTTGAAGGCCTTGAAGCCATGATAGGCGCCATCTCAAAAATGGCCGAAAGTAAGCTGAAGAGACTTAATGAAAGGAAAAGGGAGACCCTCCCCCTGTCAGAGCTGTGCATAGGGGCCCAATGCGGCGGCAGCGACTCCTTCTCGGGCATAACCGCAAACCTGGCGGTGGGATTCGCCTCCGATCTGCTGGTGAAGGCGGGGGCCACCATGCTGTTTTCCGAGGTAACCGAGGTAAGGGACGCGGTGCACATCCTGGCAGAAAGATGTGTAAGCAGAGAGGTATGCAAAAAGCTGGCAGACGAGATGCGCTGGTACGACGACTACTTGGAAAAGGGAAGGGTGGACCGCAGCGCCAATCCCACACCTGGCAATAAAAAAGGCGGGCTATCCAACATAGTCGAAAAGGCGATGGGGTCGATTGCCAAATCGGGCACGGCGCCCATTGTTGAGGCGCTATCACCCGGAGAGAAGCCTGAAAGAAGGGGACTTATCTTCGCGGCAACACCCGCCAGCGATTTTGTATGCGGCACAATGCAGCTGGCTTCGGGCATTACCCTGCAGGTATTCACCACGGGCCGCGGCACGCCCTACGGACTGGCGGCGGCGCCGGTGATAAAGGTTTCTTCCAGGACAAGCCTTAAAAGAACATGGAAGGATCTCATCGATATAGATGCGGGAACCATTGCAACGGGTGAATCCTCGATAGAAAAAAAAGGCATGGAGCTTTTTGACTACATAATCAGGGCAGCAAGCGGGGAAGTCATGCCGGCCGCCGAAAAGTACGGGATTGCCAACGACATATGCATATTCAACCCTGCGCCGATTACCTGACAGGCCTGGAGCAGGGGCATGCCAGCCATAAAAGAAGCCGGGGATGCAGTTTCCCCGGCTTTTCAATGCCCTGTTGACGGGTTTTGAGCGCAAATAAGGACTGGCGGCGGCAACCCGCGTCACTCCATAGGGCAGCAGCCGCCGCATCGGTGTATGTTGGGACATTCGCTTTTGGCGGCGCTCCTGGACTGTATGACGTTCACGTTTGAAAACACTGATTCCAGATCAACGCTGCCGCACCTGGGGCATTTTATCCTCCTGTTCTCCTTGTCGCTCATGGAGGCCATTACGTTGAACACTTCGCCGCACTTGCATTTTAAATCATAAAAAGGCATACCGATCACCTCCTGGAATTTGTCAGGGGGAACGGAAGCTTGTCCGCCCGTCACTTATGATACAGCTTCTTTGTCTGGTACTGCGGCTCGCAGGTCAGGCTGATGCCCAGCTTGCTGAACACGTTTTCATCAACCCTTGACAGGATAACCGAGGAATGGGCCTCGCAGCCCTTGAGCTTGGGAAGCTGCTCCAGAGCCAGGGCCGCGGTGGGATTGGTCGCCGCGCAGATGGAGAGGGCAATCAGTATCTCGTCGGTATGAAGGCGTGGATTCCTGTTGCCCATGTGGTTTATCTTCAGCACCTGGATCGGCTCGATGACGATGGGTGAAATCAGGTGTATGTCATGATGAATGCCGCCCAGTTCCTTCAGGGCATTAAGCAGGGCTGCAGCCGAAGCTCCCAGGAGGGGAGAGGTTTTTCCGGTGACTATGCGCCCGTCATCGAGCTGGATCGCAACCGCGGGTCCGCCGGTTTCTTCAGCCCGCGCAAGGGCCGCGCCTACCACGGGCCTGTCTTTCGAGGATATGCCCAACTGCTTCATCAAAAGCTCAAGCCTGTATACCTCGGCTTTTTCGGCAAGACCCTGGCGGACGGCGCAAGAGGTGTTGTAATACCGGCGTATGACCTCCTGCTCGGACGCCCGGCACACAACCTCGTCATCGGTAATGCAGTAACCGGCCATGTTTACGCCCATGTCGGTAGGGCTCTTGTATGGGGACTGCCCCTTGATCTTTTCAAAGATGGCATTAAGAACCGGGAATATCTCAACATCCCTGTTGTAGCTGACGGCTGTCGCGCCGTAAGCTTCGAGATAGAAGGGGTCGATCATATTGACATCGTTAAGGTCGGTTGTCGCAGCCTCGTAGGCCAGGTTGACCGGATGCTTCAGCGGAAGGTTCCAGATGGGGAAGGTTTCGAACTTGGCGTACCCGGCTTCTGCTCCGCGCTTGTGCTCATGGTACAACTGGGAGAGGCAGACCGCCATCTTGCCGCTTCCGGGACCGGGGGCGGTTACCACCACCAGGGAACGGGATGTTTCGATATAGTCGTTCTTGCCGTAACCTTCATCGCTTACTATAAGCGGAACATTGGAAGGATAGCCGGGTATGGGATAATGCCTGTATACCTTCATGCCGAGGCTTTCAAGCCTCTTTTGGAACTGGTCGGCGGAATACTGGGAACGGTACTGGGTGATGACCACGCTCCCGACATAAAGCCCGATTTCGCGGAACGCGTCTATAAGTCTGAGCACGTCCATGTCGTAGGTAATCCCCAGGTCTCCGCGGCGCTTGCTCTTTTCAATGTCGTCGGCGTTGATGGTAATGACGATCTCCGCCTGTTCCTTGAGATGCAGCAGCATCCTTACCTTGCTGTCGGGCTGGAAACCCGGGAGAACCCTCGAGGCGTGGTAGTCGTCAAACAGCTTTCCCCCGAACTCAAGGTACAGCTTTCCGCCGAACAGGGCGATCCTCTCAAGAATTTTCTGGGATTGCAGGCGAAGGTATTTCTCGTTGTCAAAACCGATTTTAGTCATAATGAACCTCTGAAACGTAAAATATCAGTATGTGATCATCGATGGGTATTCTTTCCCTACCAACAATACCATAACGGTTCCATGCCGGTCAATTGTTTCACTCCGTTTCTTCCCCTTCAAGCACGGATGTGCAGTGGGGGCACCTTATGGCCTCAATCGCGATCTCGGAGCAGCAATACCTGCATTTCTTCGTGGTTGGCGCGGGATCCTCCTTTTTGTCCCTGCCGGTAAGCCTGTTTATCCTTTTAACCACGAAATAGACGGAAAACGAGATGATCAGGAAGTCCACCACGTTGTTGATGAACAGCCCGAAATTTATGACTGCGTCGCCCACCGTGAGGCTAAGGCCGGAAAAATCGATTTTCCCCAGCAGGATCCCTATGGCGGGCATCAGGATATCATTGACCAGTGATGTTACGATCTTTCCGAAAGCCCCGCCGATGATGACACCAATGGCAAGGTCGATAATATTCCCCTTTATGGCGAATTTCTTGAAATCCTCAAACATGGCCATACCCCCGTTCATAGATGAATGCCTATTTCTCTATTATACATGAAAAAAGGCAAGCCTGCCGGCCGTTTTTCGCCCGGGCGGGACCGAAACCATGGCCCGCCTCATGGGAAGAATAATAGGGCCGGCCTATGGGAACGAGGAACCACATGGATGTAACAACATTAAAATTGTAATCAGTACAATACTATGGTATAATGGAAACAGCAACACCGGGAAGGATGTGATAAATATGAGCGGCAAGACAGAGATCATCTGTTCCATGCTGTTGAAGGAAAATATAAAGCCATCCTATGCGAGGATCAGGATCATGGAATACCTGATGTCAAGGAAGAGCCATCCTACCGCGGATGAGATCTATACCGCGCTGGTGAAGGAGATTCCCACCCTTTCCAAAACGACGGTATACAATACCCTGAACCTGTTTGTCAGATCCAATATCGCCAGGGTGCTTACCATAGAGGAGAACGAAACCCGCTATGACGCGGATATGAGCTGCCACGGGCATTTTAAGTGCGAAGAGTGCGGCATGATCCGCGACTTCTGTTTCAGGAGCGCCGCCATTGACACAAACGACCTGGACGGTTTCCTCGTCCGTGAAAAGAATGTCTATTACTACGGGCTCTGCCCCGAATGCCTGGCAAATGGGACGAAGAGCTGACAACGGCAGCGGGAAGTATTTTATGGATAAGAGGAGAGGACAGCATGAAAAGACCGCTCATCGCGATACCCCTGGGAGACCCTGCGGGCATCGGTCCCGAGATCGTTGTCAAGGCCCTTGCCAGCAGGGAACTCTATGAGCTTAGCAGGCCCCTTGTGGTTGGTGACGGCAGGGTGGCACGACAAGCCCTGGGGTTTTGCGGACTGGATACGGATATCCGCTTTGCGGACGATCCGGGGGACGGGCTTTACAACCCTGGTACGATAGATCTGATCGATCTTGCCAACGTGGATACTAAAAGCCTGCAAATAGGGAAGGTCCAGGCCATGGGGGGCAGGGCAGCCTTTGATTTCATAGAAAGATCGGTCAGGCTTGCGCTTGAAAGGAAGGCGGACGCCATCGCCACCCCGCCCATCAGCAAGGAATCGCTGAAGGCGGCGGGGATAAACTATATCGGACATACAGAGATCCTGGCCGGGCTTACCGGAACCCATGATCCCCTTACACTGTTTGAGGTGAGAAACCTCAGGGTGTTTTTCCTGACCCGCCATGTTTCGCTGCGAAGAGCCTGTGACCTGGTCACAAAAGAAAGGCTCCTGGATTATATCAAGAGGTGCGGTGAGGCACTCCGTCGGCTTGGCATAAATGAAGGAACAATGGCGGTGGCCGGCCTTAATCCCCACTGCGGGGAGCATGGCCTTTTCGGCGATGAGGAAGTAAAACACATAGCGCCGGCCGTTGAGGAAGCCAGAAGGCAGGGCTATGACGTGGAAGGACCGGTCAGCGCGGATTCGGTATTCCATTTGGCCCTGTCGGGCCGTTTCAATTCGGTCCTGTCCCTCTACCACGACCAGGGGCATATCGCGACCAAGACCCTGGATTTTGACAGGACCATCTCCCTGACTGTCGGCTTACCTTTTCTCAGGACTTCGGTGGACCACGGGACGGCCTTCGATATCGCCGGTACGGGAAAGGCGAGGGAGGTCAGTATGGTTGAAGCCGTCAAGGCGGCCGCGAAATACGCGCCCTTCTACAACAGGGATTGAGGGATATAAGGCAGAAGGTAACAAACACTTCATGCAGCCATGACAGCCGGACAGGGATCCCTTAAAGCCCGGTCGCTGTGCTGCACGGCTGCGAAACCAGCTTGCCATGCCATTGTATTTTTATGTTATAATTTATTTAATCGAGAAGTAAGCCAATAACCTGGCAAGCAAAGAGTGGTTGGCATGAAAAGGGCTTTTGCCATCGTAGTTGTGGCGGCGATCCTTGTTTTTGGGCTTTTAGTCGTCTATTCGGTCGGTTATTTTAGAAGCCAGAGCCTGAGCCTGCTTGAAGGAAGGAATGTGTTCCGGAAAAACGGGGATAGACCTGAGTACCATTTTGCGGTCATCGGGCAGACCGACGATACTTTCTGGCAATCCGTAAAGGAAGGCTGTCTTTCTGCCGCCGAGGATTTCAATGTGGCTGTCGAGTTCAATATCCCGCGCTTTACAAACCTTGATGAGCAGATGATGTACCTTGATATAGCCATCGCGTCCAAGGTGGACGGAATTGTTACCCATGTACTTGACGAGGAGAAGTTCACGCCCCTTATCAATAGAGCCGTTGATTCGGGCATTCCTGTCATCACCGTGGAAGCCGAGGCAAAAAGCAGCAAACGCAATGCCTATGTGGGCACCAATACTTTCAACCTTGGCCTCGAAGCAGGTAAACTGGTCCTGGAGGCAATGGGGGAGGAGGCCAATATAGCCATTATCCTCAGCGATTATATCGACGGGACCGTGAACGTTCCGCAAAGCCTCCGCATTGCAGGCACACGGGACGCCCTTAAGGATATGGATGGCATGACCATAAGGACTTTTTCGTCCAGTGCCGGATTCTTCAGCGCCGAAGAGGTTACCAGGAGGATACTCATCGATTACCCCGAAGTGGACACCGTTATCTGCACCAGCGCCAGGGATACCATCAGTGCCGCCCAGGTCCTGGTGGATCTCAACAAGGTGGGCCAGATCACCATAATAGGTTATGACGATTCGCCTGAAATCCTCAGGTACATTGAAAAGGGTGTTATATACGGTACGGTCGTGGCCAACCCTTACGAGATAGGATATGAAAGCATCCGGTCCCTGGTTGAGATCAAGAAAAACAGGACCACATCGGACTACGTGGATACGGGGGCAAGGGTGGTCACTGTCAACAATATAGGGGATTACATGCTTACCCAGAACAGGAATGCCGGTGAGGACCAGGAAAAGCCATGAAAAGGTTGATAAGATTATTATCGCTTAACCGGATCAGAAGAAAACTTATCCTTTACTTTATGCTGGCCACGCTTCTTATGGCCGTGGCATGCTTTCTGTCATATTTCAACGCGCAGATGCTGGCCTCGGGCATGGATGCCATTTTTGAGAACAACCAGTACCTGAGCGATATCAGCGAAAACGTGGTCAATGTCCACAGCACTCTTGAAAGCTACCTGGCGACCAGCCATTCCGAAAGCCTCAAGGATTATTTCAGGTATTCAGCCAGCCTGAGAGCAACAGGCGAAGACATAATGGGCATGGTCCAGGATACCGAAAGCGGGATATTGCTGCACGATATAGGCAACATGATCATGACCTACCTGGACCACAGCGACGCCGCCGTGGAAGCCAAGCGCGGCAGGGATATTGAAGGATATATCCAGAACCATTCTGAAGCCAGTAAGGTTTATGACTATATCAATCTCTACATCAACAGGCTGACACAGAACCTGTTCCAGGAAAACACGAAGGTCTATACCCTGATCGCGGGACGGCTGGGGTACATACTGCTGGTGAACCTTTTTATCATCCTTGCCATCATCGGCTTCAACATAGTATTCATCCTGAGGATGACATTTAAAACCACCCAACCCATTATCAGCCTTGCCAAGGCCGCCAACGAGATATCAAAAGGCAATTACGACGTCGAACAGGTCAAAGTTGACAGCGACGATGAGATAGGAATCATGGCCGATGCCTTCAACCGCATGGCCGAAAGCATCAAGGCGCAGGTTGCGGCCATCAGGGAGAAAGCCGAGCTTGAAACCCGGCTGAATGAACAGGAGATGCAGAACATCCTGATAAAAAGCCATCTGAAGGAAACCCAGCTCCAGGCGCTGCAGTCGCAGATAAATCCCCACTTTATCTTCAATACCCTTAATGCCGCCGCGCAGCTTGCCATGTTTGAAGAAGCCGACAGGACCTACCTTTTCATAGAATGCTTCTCAAACCTGTTCCGCTACAACATGAGAAGCCTGGACAGCCCTGTGACTTTAAGGGATGAGATCGAAAACATAAACAACTATATAGCTCTTTTGAAGGTCAGGTATGCCGACAGGATCAATTATCTCCAGGAAGTGGATGAGAACATCCTGGACATCCCGGTGCCCTGCATGGTGCTTCAGCCCATCATAGAAAACGCGTTTATCCATGGGATCAGCGAGCTTGAATCGGGAGGCACCATCACCTTGAGGGTCAGGGATGACGATGATAAATACACAATTGAAGTAGAGGATAACGGTGTGGGAATGACCTCGGAAAAGATCAATCAGATACTCGGCGATAACACCGAGGAAGATAGGCCTACCGGGTATGTGGGCCATACCACGGGTATCGGTACCAGAAATGTGATGCTGAGGCTTAAGAACTTCTTCGACTATGAGCATGTCCTGGATATCGTAAGCAGCAGACCCGGCGGTACAAGAGTCATTATCAGCATTCCCAAAATCTGCGTGAGAAGGAAGAAGGAATACCTGCATGCTTAAAATAATGGTGGTTGACGACGAGAATATCGTGATCGAATCGATCAAGTACATAGTCGAAAAGAATTTCGACAGCGTGGTGGTGGTGGAAACCGCCAGGTCGGGGCGCGAAGCCATTGAAAAGGCCGAGGCGGTTAAGCCGGACCTGATCTTTATGGATATCCGCATGCCCGGCATCAACGGCATCGATGCCATCCGGGAAATCAAGGCGGTCTATCCCCAGGTCGAGTTCGTCATTATTTCAGCCTGCGAGCAGTTTGAATACGCAAAGGAGGCGGTGAACCTGGGGGCAGTGGAATACCTGCTCAAACCCCTCAACCGCACGAAGATCGTCGAGATAATCAGGCAGACACAGCAGCGGATTTCTGCGGCAAGAGCGAAAAAGAAAATGGAACTGGAGATGAAGGAGAAGTTTGAAAGAGTGCTGCCGGTGCTGGAGCATGGCTTCATCTATTCCATACTCCTTTATGAGGATTATAACCAGGAACTTGAAAAATACAGGCGGATACTGGACCTCCCGGAAGGCCCGGGTTATGTTATGACCCTGGAATTCGGGGAGCAAAAACAGTCGGGGACCCTTGGCAATGTCATAGGATCAAGCGTTTTGAGCCAGTCCTTCTATCCGCTGCTCAGGGATATCATCAAAAACCGTATCAACAGCTGCATCGTGGGGCCGGTCATGCTCAACCGTATCATATGCTATGTCCCTGTCCCCGCCCATAATGACGATTACGCAGAGAGGCTGGAGGCGGTTGAAGCCGGAAAATACATAATTGAAAGAATTTCAAAGCGGGTTGATTCGTCCTTCCGCATAGGCATCGGAAGCATACAGAAAAGCGATAATGTCCTCGCTTCTTTCTCGGAATCAATACGGGCGGTAAAACATGCCAAGGAAAACGAGGTAATGCACATCCATGATATCCCCGAGGAACCGAAGGTCAATCAACCCCTGTTTAACGTCAAGGAAAAGCAGCTGCTGGAGAAGGCTGCTTTGGGTGAAACCGGGGAATGCCTGGCCCTGTTCTCGCAAATATTCGATGAACTGGCGTCGAACCCCCAGTCTACCTTTGAGGATATCAAGGGAAGGCTCCTGGAACTGATGATAGTGCTGCACCGTCAGGCTCTCGAATATGGCGTCGAGGACAAGGATGCCATGGAGGGTAGGAGCTACCTGAAGGAGCTTCTCGACCTGGAAGACCCGATTCTACTGAAAAACTGGTGCAAGGCCCAGATTGAGGTCATCACCTTGGGGATCAAGGGGGCAAGAGCAAAGCGCTGCAACCGCCTGATCAGCGCCGCCAAAAGCTATATTGACGCCAATTTCAACCGGGATATTTCCCTTGAGGAGGTATCCAGGACAACAGGATTGAGTCCGCAGTATTTCAGCCGGTTTTTTAAGGAAGAAACAGGTGAGAATTTCATCGATTATCTTACCCGGGTACGCATAACCGAAGCTAAAAGACTTCTGAAGGAACAGAACCTCAGCATCAAGGAAGTCAGCTACCAGGTGGGATATAACGATCCCAATTACTTCAGCAAGATATTCAAGAAGGTGACCGGGCTGAGTCCGTCCGGCTTCAAGGAATGAAAGAATCCATTGGATCAGCGCCGCACGAAGAACCAGGAGGTGTCTTCATTGCTTGGCAGAAAACTTGGCAAAAGAATACTTGTACTGGTCAGCCTGTTAGTCCTGATGGCTTCCGGGTGCTCGCCCGAAAATGTGAACCCGGCGCAGCCTGACGGAGATGACCGGAAATCTCAGATCTTGATAGGGCTCTCGGTGGATTCCTATGTCCAGGAACGCTGGCAGAGAGACAGGGATATCTTTGTGGCGAGGGCAAAGGAACTCGGCGCAGAGGTGCTGGTCCAGAACGCCAATAATGACCATGGAGAGCAGATGAAACAGGTCAGGTACCTGATAGACCAGGGCATAGACATACTCGTGATAATCCCCCATGATGCCGAGGCAAGTGCCGAGGCGGTAAGGATGGCGGACAAGGCGGGTATCAAGGTCATCAGCTATGACCGCCTGATCAGGGATGGGGGGGTGGACCTGTACATATCCTTTGACAATGTGAGGGTAGGGGAGATAAAGGCCGAAGCGCTTGTGGAGAAGGTCCCGAAGGGCAACTACCTGATCATCAAGGGAGCCCCCACCGACTACAACTGCGAAATGCTGTACCAGGGATATATGAACGTGCTCAGGGAGTATATCAGGAATGGTGATATAAAGATAGTTGATGAAACATCGGCCATCGACTGGGCATATGAAGATGCCTTCAAGTGCGTGGAGAAAACCCTGGAAGAGGGAGTGGAGCTCCACGCCATCATCGCGTCCAACGACACGCTTGCCCATGCCGCGATAGAAGCCCTTTCGGAGAAAAGGCTCGCCGGGAAAGTTGCCGTGGTGGGGCAGGACGCTGATCTTTCGGCATGTCAGCGCGTTGTTGAGGGGACACAGCTCATGACCGCCTACAAGCCCATTGACAAACTTGCCAAGTCCGCGGCTGAGGCTGCGGTCAAAATGGTTAAGGGCGGGAAACCGGACACAAGGGAGACCATATTTGACGGGACATACCATGTGCCCTATTACAAGATAGAGCCCATTGCGGTAACCGTGGATAACATGATGGATACCATTGTCAAGGACGGCTTCCACCGCCTGGAGGACATCTTTATCAATGTGCCCAGGGACAGGTGGCCCAGCGCCGAATAGCCATGCTATACTAAAATCCCCAGTAAGGGTTCCGTCTGTATTTTTTTAACCTTAAAAATCTCCCCGCATATGAACAGAATTGGTGATAAGGGTAAAATGCCCAGCATTTCCTTAATTATCTCCAGGGATAATTAATGCTCCTTCATATAGAATTAGAACAGGTGTAAGGCCAAAATAACAGGAATGGAGGAGTCAATAATGAAAAGAAAACTGTCATTGCTTCTTGTTCTGACCATGTTGATCGGCATGATTACGCTGACCGGCTGCGGCAAGGAAGCTGGCAATCTCATCGGTGTTGCCATGCCGACACAGTCGCTCCAGAGATGGAATCAGGACGGCGAGAACATGAAGAAAGAGCTGGAAGCCAAGGGCTACAAGGTGGATCTCCAGTTTGCAAACAACGACGTCAACCTTCAGATCCAGCAGCTTGAGAACATGATCTCGAAAGGCTGTAAGGTTCTTGTTATAGCTTCCATCGACGGATCATCCCTCACCGATGTTCTCAAGAAAGCGGCAGACCAGAAGATCAAGGTCATCGCTTACGACCGCCTTATCATGCAGACCGAACATGTGGACTACTATGCTACCTTTGATAACTTCAAGGTAGGCGTACTCCAGGGAACATATATAGAAGAAGCCCTGGGTCTGAAGGAAGGAAAGGGACCGTACAACATCGAGCTGTTTGCCGGATCTCCCGATGACAACAACGCTTACTTCTTCAATGGCGGGGCCATGAGCATCCTCCAGCCGTACATAGACAATGGGCAGCTCAGAGTTCCCAGCGGGCAGACCGAGTTCTCCACGATAGCCATACAGGCTTGGACATCGGCTACTGCACAGGCAAGGATGGACAACCTGATCACAGCCTTCTACTCCGGCGGAGAGAAACTGGACGCTGTTCTGTCTCCCAACGACAGCCTTGCCATAGGTATCGTTGCTTCCCTGGACAGCAATGGTTACGGCACAGCTGATAAGCCCTATCCGGTTCTTACCGGTCAGGACTGCGACAAGCCCAATGTAAAGGCTATGATCGAAGGCAAGCAATCCATGTCGGTGTTCAAGGACACCAGGACGCTTGCCAAGCAGGTTGTTGATATGGTTGATGCCATACTCCAGGGCAAGGAGGTTCCTGTGAACGACACCGAGACATATAACAACGGTGTGAAGAATGTTCCGTCTTACCTCTGTGAACCCGTATTCGCGGACAAGAACAACTACAAGGAGCTCCTCATAGACAGCGGATACTACACCGAGGCAGATATCCAGTAAAGACTTTCAGGACACCCCGCCTGGGGTGTCCTCTTTGGAGACGGCAGAACCCAGGTTTTGCCGTCTCTAAACCGATTCTTATTGTGAAGGCAACAATGTTCCCGGGCCCCACCTGCTATTTTTAATTGCTTGGCGGGGTGGGATTTTATTTGGTGGTGGACTTTTCTTGGATCATCACCGGATAAGCAGCAAAATAAAGACACAGGGGGATGAGGAAACTTGGGAACGATCCTGGAAATGCGGAACATCACGAAGATATTTCCCGGTGTCAAAGCCCTTGACAATGTCAATTTCAAGGTGGAAGCCGGTGAAATACATGCCCTGGTCGGCGAGAACGGGGCAGGAAAATCGACCCTCATGAATGTCCTTAGCGGTATCTATCCGTACGGCACATACAGCGGCGAAATTATATATGAAGGAAAAGCGTGCGCTTTCAGGGATATAAGAGACAGTGAAAGGGTGGGCATTGCCATTATCCACCAGGAGCTTGCCCTTCAGCCTTACATGTCCATAGCCGAAAACCTGTTCTTGGGAAATGAACGCCATAAGAGCGGTTTTATAAACTGGAACCGAACCCAGCTTGAGGCCAGGGAACTCCTTAAAAGGGTTAAGCTGAACGAAAGCACCCAGACCCTGGTGAAGGATATAGGGGTGGGCAAGCAGCAGTTGGTTGAAATTGCCAAGGCATTGGCCAAAAAAGCAAAGCTCCTCATACTGGATGAACCGACTGCTGCCCTGAACGATGAGGACTCCGACAATCTTCTTAACCTTATTCTGGAACTGAAAAAAGACGGGATAACCTGTATCCTGATTTCCCACAAGCTCCATGAGGTACTGAAAGTGGCGGACAGCATCACCATCCTGAGAGACGGTGCCGCTATTGAAACCCTGAAGGTTGGTGTGGATGTCATAGATGAAGACCGGATTATCAAGGGTATGGTAGGAAGAACCCTGGTCAACCGGTTCCCAAGGCGGGAGCCAAAAATCGGAGAGGTGGTTTTTGAGGTCAGGGATTGGAACGTATACCACCCGCAGATCCCCGACAGAAAAGTAATCAAGAATGTCAGCATCAAGGTGCGCCGGGGTGAGGTTGTGGGGATATCCGGGCTCATGGGAGCCGGAAGGACAGAGCTTGCCATGAGTCTCTTCGGCAAGGTTTATGGAACCCGAATATCAGGGAAGATTTTCAAAGATGGCAAGCAGGTTGAGTTCAATACTGTCCGCGATGCCATTGATCATGGCGTTTCCTATCTTACCGAGGACCGGAAATCTGCCGGGCTCATCCTGATTGATGATATCAGGCACAACATAACGCTCCCCAGCCTGAAAAAGATCAGCAAGAGGTCATTTGTCGATCAGAACAGGGAGATCCTGGTTGCCGAGGAATACCGAAAAAAGCTTGACATAAAGTCGTCGAGCATCCTGCAGAAAACAGGCAATCTTTCCGGAGGGAATCAACAAAAAGTGGTCCTGAGTAAATGGATCTTCTCCCGTCCTGATGTGCTGATCCTTGATGAACCCACCCGCGGCATCGACGTGGGCGCCAAATACGAAATATATACCATTATCAACCAGCTTGCCGATGAAGGCAAATCCATCATTTTCATTTCATCCGAACTCCCCGAGATCCTTGGGATCTGTGACAGGATATATGTCATGAATGAAGGGCGTATGGTGGGTGAACTTACCCGGGAGGAAGCCTCTTCGGAAAGTATAATGAAATGTATTATGCAGAGTAACAGGGAGGTAGTTTGACAAATGGAGAACATCGGCAAAACAATTAAAAACAATATACGCCAGTATGCCATGCTCATCGCTCTGGTGGTCATAATGATCTTCTTCCAGATCGCTACGGGCGGAATACTGCTCTATCCGATGAATGTCACCAACCTTGTTCTCCAGAACAGCTATGTGCTGATTCTGGCGATCGGTATGACCCTTTGTATACTGACCGGGGGCAATATCGACCTTTCTGTGGGCTCTGTGGTTGCATTTGTCGGCGCTGTTTCCGGCAGTCTCATGATCAATATGAAGATGCCAATGTTCCCGGCGATTTTGATCACATTGGGAGTGGGCCTTCTCATTGGTCTCTGGCAGGGGTTCTGGATTGCCTACGTCCGTATTCCGGCCTTTATCGTTACCCTGGCCGGCATGCTTATCTTCAGAGGACTTACCAATACCATCCTCAGGGGGCTGACACTGGCTCCTTATCCTAAGGAATACCAGGTTATAAGCGGCGGGTTCGTCCCGGACTTCCTTAACTTCTTTGGCGCCGGTTTCAACGTGACCACCATCGTGGTGGGCTTGGTGTTTTCATTGCTGTATGTGATCATGGCGACAAGAAAGCGCAAGGAACGTGCCAAGTATGGTTTTGAGAACACGCCCACACCGTTCTTTATAATCCAGACCATCATCGTCATGGGCGGTATAATGCTCCTTTCCTACTGGCTTTCAGCGTACAAGGGCATACCCGTCATATTTGTCATAATTGCAGCCCTGGTGGCCGGCTACACCGTTTTTACGCAGAATACGGTACCCGGGCGCTACATCTATGCCATGGGCGGAAATGAGAAAGCGGCAAGGCTTTCGGGTGTTAATACCAACAAGGTGCTGTTCTTTACATATGTAAACATGGCTGTCCTGGCCACCGTTGCCGGGATCAGCTTCTCATCGCGCATCAACTCGGCCTCTCCCGTGGCGGGACAGAACTTCGAGTTGGATGCCATCGCGGCCTGCTTTATCGGCGGCGCGTCGGTTACCGGTGGTGTGGGAACGGTTATCGGGGCGATCATCGGGGCATTGGTCATGGGTGTTCTGAATAACGGTATGAGCATCATGGGCGTGGGCATCGATTTACAGATGACCATCAAAGGCCTGGTTCTTTTGATCGCCGTGGCGTTTGACGTGATCTCAAAGAGGAGATCCAGAGGGTAAATTAAATATTCAGGTTTTACGTCAAATGTTGGGGTGGAACCAAGTAAAATGAATATTCAAAAAGGCGTCCGGAGATATTCCGGGCGCCTTTTAATCGTGGTGTTCCATATTTTACATAAGCCAGCCCACCGTGACCACAAGCACTGTGATAACAATTGCTGAGATAAGTGCTCCCAGGGTTACACAGAAAACCGACTTGCCAAATTTTAGACCCAGGACGGCCGCTATGAGGCTGCCGGTCCATACGCCCGTTGTGGGCAGGGGAATGCCCACAAAAGTGATCAGTCCGATTTCCTTGTACTTTTCAATCTTGGGGGAGTTCTTTCTGACTCTCCTGTCCAGGAAATCGCAAAATGGCTTAAAGAAGTCGTACTTGCACATCCATTTATAAACCGCGTTAAAGCAGAGCAGAATGATCGGGCATGGGATAAGGCTTCCCAGGAAACTCACCAGGAAAGCCATAAACGGGTTCATGCCGAAAAGGGCGATGCCGAGCGGAATGGAGCCTCGCTGTTCTATCAGCGGAATCATGGATATGATGAAGACAAACGCGTAATGATAAATAAGCGGCATTTCACGGATACTGCTGGCCCATTCCTGAACAAACGACATGTCTAGTCCTCCCATGGTTTATAGCGGGTATGACCTTCCGGGATCCGGGGCGCAAAACCCTGTGAGGCATGATACCACATTCGGAAAGAACAGACAACAGTTGTTATTATTTTTCTTCAAGGCTTTTTTCCAGCTCGGATATGTTCTGGAGGACGATGAGTCCTTTAATTGCTACAAGGTTCTGGTTTTTCTCCGCCACAGCACCCGCGAGATTGGAAACAGAAAGGTCCAGCATGGCTGTGGTATCCTTCTGTTCCTCGCCAAATGCATTTTTTTGAGTGTTCCATGCAGTTTCCAAATCGTTCATTGCTGTGACGGCTGTCTGCCAGTCTCCGACCTTTGCCGAAAGCATCACCCTGCGGGCATGGAAAAGAAGGAGCTTGGCAGGAGCCCTTTTATCCTGGTGCAGGGCATAATAGTCGCAGATGGCTTTAAAGAGGTTGTTGGCTTCGTTTAAAACCTCGTTGTGGCTTTTGGCCTCAGCCTTTTTGGTCAGCTGGTTAAGGGTATTACTGGCATTGGTAGCGAGCTCTGCGCTTGCGCCAAGCCTTGAAGCCGCCGGAATGTATTCGTTAAGCAGGGAATGAAGCTCTATGATGTCTTGGTTGACACCATCCCATATTGCATCCTGGGGCTTTAGGCCATCGATATCTTTTTCCTGTTGTTCCCCGCCTTGCTGGGCCTCCTCTTTCTGCTGTTGGTCCTGCTGCTCTCCGCCTTGCTGGTCTCCGCCTTGCTGTTGGTCCTGCTGTCCCTCTCCTTGTTGCGGTTCGTTCCCTTTCTGGTCTTCTCCCTGCGGCTGATCCTTCCCTTGCTGCTGGCCCTGCTCCTCTTGCCGCTGGTCCGGCTGCTTGCTGCCCTGTTGGTTCCGGTTTTCATCTTTCCCCGGGTTTGCGGGGCCCTCGAGGAGCTGAATAATGGATTCGTTTACGGTTTCTATCTCTTCAAGGATCATCATGGCTTTCTCATGCTCCTGCTTTTGCTTCTGCTCCTGCTGATCCTTGCTTTCAGCCTGGCCGCAGGACGAAAGAGTCAGGCATGCCAGCGCCAGCGCCAGTGCTGGTTTCAGCGACAGCGTGATTATTCCAAAAGCTTTGTTGGATGGCTTCATAATGGTCACTCCTTCATATCTTCCATGCATGGGGGAACACGCCGGTATTATCCTTGTATAGTCAAACGGGCTATTTGATATTCTCACCCCGCGGGTATCATTTATTCACAGCCGGCGCAGACATAAAGCTTTTAGAAGGGTATCCTGAAAAAATATATGGAAACGCAGATTTATTATTTATATATATGGAACATGTACACTTATATGTGATAAGATGGGTGCATAACATCACATAAGAGGCATACATGACGTTTATTGACTGAAATGATTTGTTTTTTAGGAGGATCAGTCCATGAAAACGGTAAAAACCCTGTTTGTTGTTCTGACTGTATTATTGATAACAGCGCTGCTCTCGGGATGTATTTCCATGGAACTGAAGGTAAACAAGGACGGTTCATGCGAGGCCGCCTACATAATCGATGCATCCCAGTTCGACGGATTCTTGACTGTGGATCAGATTGAGGAATCATTCAAGCAATCAGTGGAAGAAACCAACACCAAGGCCGGAAAGACTGTTGCAGTACTGAAAAGCGTGAAGGAAAACAAGAAGGACGACACTATAACCGTAACAGTCTCCATTTCAGACATCAATGAGATGGAAGAGGGCGCCTTCTTCGGTACAGTTAAGGAATACCGCCGGGAGAGCGGAGTCGGGCTGGACGCATTGATGGACAAAAGGGAAAAGGCAATGGCAGCGGAATATATTCCCGATGATCTGCATATGGTCTTTTTACCCATGAGCGGAGGAGAGGATTTCAGTTTCATTGAGGTGACCATTACTGTCCCCGGTACCATTGAATACCTCACCCATGGTGCGGATCTGGAGAAGGGAAACGTGGCCCGCTTCAAAGGCAAAAACGCGCTGGTGGTATTCAAAATAGGCGGGGGCGGATTTCCTGTATGGATCATACCAATTGCCGCGATCATCCTTATTATCCTGCTGATGATCATAATGAGGAAACCGTCGGCGGCGCCGGTTGTAAGCCCGCCTGTGACCACCAACGCTCCTGACACCTTTATAAATACCACGCCGGATTCCTGACGGGAAGCCGATCGACGTGGTCTGCGGCTGAAAAGAGAGTATAAACACACAGGGAACCATTTTTGTGCTATGGTTCCCTTTTTACTGTCATAAATTCCACCAGTGATGTCGGTATCTTGCCAGAAGCTCGTCAGAAGCCGTCGGTCCCCAGGTGCCAGGGATATAATTGGGGAAGGATACTGTTTCTTTCTCCCAGGACCTTGCTATGCTGTCCACAAAGCTCCAGGAGGCTTCTATTTCCTCCCAGCTTGTAAAGAGGGTCTGGTCGTTTCGCAGCGCGTCAGCTATCAGCCGCTCATAGCTTTCAGGAGTATTGTTTTCATAGTCACAACTATGGCAATAATCCATCTTGACGGTGTTTATTTCATTTCCCGGGCCGGGTTTTTTGGCGTTGAAGCTGAAAGAGACGCCCTCCTCGGGCTGAATGCGTATTTCAAGCAGGTTGGGCTGCATACCGCTGTATTCCTTGAAATAAAGGATTTCAGGCATGGACTTGAACTCCAGGACAACATAGGTTGTCTTTTTCGGCAGCCTTTTTCCGGTCCTTAGATAAAAGGGCATGCCTCCCCAGCGGAAATTTCCCGCCTGGATACCGAGAGCGATGAAAGTCTCAGTATTGGATTCAGGATCTATTCCCGCTTCCTGGCGGTATGCCCTGACGGTTTTCCCGCCGTCAAGCAGGGCTTCGCCATACTGGCCACGGATAACATGACCCCTGAAAGCCTCGTCGTCCATCTTCAGAAGGCTCCTCAAGAACTTGACCTTTTCGTCCCTGATGGATCTATAATCCAGACTGATGGGAGGCTCCATGGCTACCAATGCCAGGAGCTGCAACAGGTGGTTCTGAAGCATGTCCCTCAGTGCGCCGGAGCTCTCATAATAGCCTGAGCGGTTTTCCACACCCTCTGTTTCTGCCGCCGTAATCTGGATATTGTCGATGTAGCGGCTGTTCCAGATGCTTTCAAATACCGCATTGCCAAAACGTATCACCATCAGGTTCCTGAGCATCTCCTTGCCCAGGTAGTGGTCTATCCTGAATATGTTCTCCGGCGGGAAAACGCTTTCTATAACGCTGTTCAGAAAAGCAGCGGACTTTAGGTCCCTGCCGAAAGGCTTTTCGATGACAACCCGCTGCCAGGACCCGTGATTGGTCACCATTCGGTTCCTGTGGAGGTTTAAGATAACGGGCTCAAAGAGTGAGGGTGCCACAGCAAGGTAAAACAGCCTGTTTCCCTGTGTACCCGCCTTTTCGTCCAGATCATCAAGCCGTGCCTTCAGCGAAGAATACCCGTCGGGGTCCGGCAGGTTCATCCTGAAGTAGTGTATCCTCTCTTTAAGCCATTCCCATATGTCTGTCCTGACCGGATAACAGGAGTGGCTTGTTACCGATGCCAGGAGGCTGTCCCTGTATTCCTGAGTGCTCAGGGGCTTTCTTCCAACGCAGACAACCATAAACTCATCGGGCAATAATCCGTCCACGGACATGTTATAGAGGGCGGGGATAAGTTTTCTGCGGGTAAGATCTCCTGTTCCGCCAAATATGGTAAAAATACAGGGTATCCGGATTCTGTCTTGCATCTCGAACCTCCATAATCAAAGAAGGGTACATGGGGCTTTTTCGGGTTAAATCAAACTGTATCCTATCCAGAATTATATCATCTGAGGGGCAAGGACGCTATTTAAAAGTTCTCGCGGCCGGAGGTCTGCAAACGGCGGGTGTATGATGCGAGGCGGGTAAAACACCGGTGATTTGCCCGGCAATCCGGCGAAAGCTTAAGTATTTTCAATTTTTGTATTATAATAAATAGACAACGGTTGCCAGGAAGGCACGAAACCAAAAGATAAAATGCGAGGTCGGTTGCGGTTATGTATCGTATAGGCATTGATATTGGTTCAACCACTATCAAGGCAGTTATACTGGACCAGGCCGATGGGATTGTTTTCAGCAGATATGAGAGGCATTATGCCGAGATCGGAAAGAAGCTGAGGGATATCTTCCATGATATCCGGCACCTGGTCGGAAACGCCGAAACAGCCATGAGCATTACAGGTTCCGGCGGAATGAACAGCGCCATTCAGTTGGGCGTCCCCTTTACACAGGAAGTGGTCGCCGCATCTAAGGCCATCGGCCGCTTTTACCCTGAAACCGATGTGGCTATCGAGCTTGGCGGTGAGGACGCCAAAATTACATACTTCAGCGGGGGCCTGGAGCAAAGGATGAATGGTACCTGCGCAGGGGGCACAGGCTCGTTTATCGACCAGATGGCTTCCCTGCTCGGGGTGGATGTGGCCGGACTCAATGAAATGGCCGGCCGCCACAAGGTAATTTATCCTGTAGCGGCAAGATGCGGGGTTTTCGCGAAAACCGATGTCCAGGCGCTGCTCAATGAGGGCGCCGACAGAAACGACATAGCCGCTTCAATCTTTCAGGCCGTTGTAATTCAGACAATCAGCGGGCTTGCGTGCGGAAGGCCCATACGGGGTAAAACAGCATTTCTGGGAGGTCCGCTGCACTTCCTGCCCGAACTCAGGAAGCGCTTTATCGAAACCCTTGAACTTAAAGATGATCAGGTCATCGTGCCTGAAAACTCACAGCTGTTTGTGGCTGTCGGCGCCGCCATTTCCGCGTCCGAACAGGTTCCGGTAAGGTTCGGGATCCTGATGGACAGGCTGAACAGGAATGCCGGAGCCGCTTTAAAGGAGATACCCCGCCTGCCTTCCCTTTTCAGGGACCGGCAGGATTATGAAGATTTCAGAAAAAGGCATGCCGCCCACAGGGTATTGAGGCGAAGCCCCGATGAAGCCGTGGGGAGATGCTTCCTGGGCATCGACGCGGGTTCCACCACCACCAAGATAGCACTGATCGACGAAGAGGGCGCCCTTATTTACTCCCATTACGGCAGCAATGGAGGAAACCCCTTAAAATCGGCCATTGATGCCTTAAAGGCCATGTACAGCCAGATCCCGGCAGAAATAGAGATTGCCCAATCAACCGTTACCGGGTATGGCGAAGCGCTGCTGAAGGCGGCATTGAAAATAGATATCGGCGAGATAGAAACCATTGCCCATTACAAGGCGGCGGAGCATTTCTGTCCGGGCGTGGATTTCATCCTGGACATCGGCGGCCAGGACATGAAATGCCTTAAGATAAGGGATGGAAGCATTGAAAGCATCCTTCTCAATGAAGCCTGCTCGTCGGGATGCGGGTCTTTTCTGGATACATTCGCCGCTTCCCTCGGTATGGATATCGGTTCGTTTTCCTGGGAAGCGCTGATGGCAAAGAACCCGGTGGACCTAGGATCCAGGTGCACGGTGTTCATGAATTCACGGGTCAAGCAGGCGCAAAAGGAGGGGGCGAGCCCTGGGGATATCTCAGCAGGCTTATCCTATTCGGTCGTCAAGAATGCCCTGTTCAAGGTGATCAAGATGAAGAATCCGGAGGAACTGGGCGGGAAGGTAGTCGTCCAGGGCGGTACCTTCCATAACGATGCGGTACTAAGGTGCTTTGAGCTTCTTACCGGAAAGGAGGCCATACGCCCCGACATCGCCGGAATCATGGGCGCCTATGGCGCTGCATTGATCGCGAGGGAAAGGTACCAGGAAGGTTATGTATCGCAGATGGCAAAGGCGGAACAGCTGGATGCCTTCCGCCTGTCCAGGCGCATTGCGCGATGCGGGCTTTGCGCCAACAACTGCCTGCTTACCAGGCATGATTTCGGAAATGGTGAGAGCTTCATATCGGGCAACCGGTGTGAAAGGGGTGCCGACAAAGGCGCCAGCCGGGGCAGCCTTCCCAACCTGTTTGACTACAAATACAAGCGTCTGTTCAGATACAAACCCCTGCCGGAATCCGAAGCCCCAAGGGGCGTTGTGGGCATTCCCAGGGTCCTGAATATCTATGAAAACTATCCCTTCTGGTTTACCTTTTTTACCGAGCTGGGATTCAGGGTTCAACTGTCGGGCAGGTCATCAGCCGGCCTCTATGAGAAGGGTATGGAAACCATTCCGTCGGAGTCGGTGTGCTACCCGGCAAAGCTGGCCCATGGGCATATTATGGATCTTGTGGAGAAGGGCGTAGGCGTCATTTTTTACCCCTGCATCACACGCGAGGTAAAAGAACAGAAGGATGCCGACAACCATTTCAACTGCCCCATCGTTTCATCCTATCCTGAGGTCATCAGGAACAACATTGATGCGTTGAGGGAGAGGAACATCCTGTTCCTGAAACCCTTTTTGCCCTATGACAATAAAAACAGGCTGATTAAAAGGCTTTGGCGTGAGCTTTCGGGTTTCGGCATCAGCAGGCAGGAGATAGCCGCAAGCGTGGAAAAGGCCTGCCGCGAACAGGAGGCGTTTAAGAAGGACATCCGAAGGGCTGGAGAAGAAGCCTTGGGCATGATCAGGAAGGCCGGCATAAAGGGGATTGTGCTTGCCGGAAGGCCTTACCATATCGATCCCCAGATAAATCATGGGATACCCGAAATGATCAATTCATTGGGAATGGCCGTATTCACCGAGGACTCGGTTGCCCACCTGGGCAAGGTGGAAAGACCTCTCAGGGTAGTAGACCAGTGGGCTTACCATTCCAGGCTGTACGCCGCTGCTTCCTTTGTGTCGGGGCAAAGTGACCTTGAGCTGGTGCAGCTGAATTCCTTCGGCTGCGGCCTGGATGCAGTTACCGCCGACCAGGTGCAGGAGATCCTGAAGGCCCGGTCCAGGATATATACTCTTTTGAAGATTGATGAGGTAAACAACCTGGGTGCGGCACGGATCAGGCTGCGTTCCCTGAAGGCTGCCATACTGGAAAGGGAGAGAAAGAAGCTTCCCAGGCAGGATGTTTCAGCCCGGTTCATCAAGGTGCCATTTTTGCGTGAACACAGGGCAAAGCATACCATACTGGCCCCGGAGATGTCCCCGGTACATTTTCAGTTCCTGGAGGAAGTATTCAATCTTTCGGGCTATAAGGTAAAAGTCCTGCCTGCTATCGATCACGGAGCCATAGATGAAGGGCTGAGATATGTCAATAACGATGCCTGCTACCCATCCATAATCGTGATCGGGCAGATCATAAAGGCCTTGAAATCGGGTGAGTATGACCTTGACAACACCAGTGTCATGATCACCCAGACCGGAGGGTGTTGCAGGGCTACCAATTACATAGCGTTTTTGCGCAAAGCCCTTAGAGATGCGGGATTTGGACACGTCCCGGTAATTTCCCTCAACGCCAGCGGTATAGAGAAGAATCCCGCGTTCAGGGTTACCCTGGGGCTTTTAAAGCGTGCCATCATGGGACTCATTTATGGGGATCTGCTCATGAACGTGCTGTACAGGGTAAGACCGTATGAGAAGATCAAAGGATCGGCCAATGCTCTTTATGAAAAATGGGTTGAAACCTGCAGGTGCTCATTGGCAGGGGCAGAAATGCCAGTGTTCCGAAACAATATCCAGGGCATTGTGGATGAATTTGACAGACTTGAGATCGTCAATATTGCAAAGCCCAAAGTCGGGCTGGTGGGTGAGATACTGGTGAAGTTCCATCCCACGGCCAACAACAATGTGGTAAAGATTGTGGAGGATGAGGGAGCCGAAGCAGTCATGCCGGGTCTGACCGATTTCCTCCTGTACTGTGCCTATAACCAGGACTACAAATACAGGTATCTTTCGGGCAATAAAACGGCACAGCTGCTGGGAAGGGCGGCCATCAGGATCATCGAGTATTTCAGGCAGGTGTACCGGGAAGTGCTCTCGGCCAGCAAACGCTTCTACCAGCCCGAAACCATTGAAAGCATCGCGGAGGGAGCGAAAACCGTCCTTGATATCGGGCACCAGGCCGGAGAAGGGTGGCTCCTTACCGGGGAGATGGTTGAGCTCATCAGAAAAGGAGTTAATAACATCATCTGCATGCAGCCCTTTGCCTGCCTTCCCAACCATGTTACCGGAAAAGGGATGATCAAGGAACTCAAAAGGGTTTATCCCGGGACCAATATCGTGGCCATCGATTACGACCCCGGGGCCAGCGAGGTAAACCAGCTCAACAGGATCAAGCTCATGCTGTCCCGGGCCATTGATGATCTGAAAAATGGTGTGTTCACAAACCAATCCCTTAAGGACGGATACGACAAGGATGCCTGGATGGTGAGCGGGGCTATGTAATAGCTGCTCAGGGCTATATAAGAGATGGCACCATTTTCACCGCTGAAACAAGAAAACCGATGCCAAAGGCTGCGAGTACTGCCCCCAGTACGATAATGATCACCTTATAGACTTTCATGTTGATGAACCGCCTGGTCTTTCCAATTACAAAGGATACAAAGGTGTACCATGTAAAGTCGGACAGGATGTGGCCCGTGTAGAACAGCAGAACACCTGTAAGGCCCAGCAGATTGTACGCGTTCATCATGAGCCCAAGCCCGACGGCAGCCCACCAGACAGAAAAATAAGGGTTGGAGGCGCTGACCAAGGCGCTTCCCAGGACTATCCCCCCGCTTTTGGAGGCGGTTGACTCCTTCATTTCAATGTTAATCCTGCCCCTGGCCACGTCTCTGATCATACCGGCGCCGAAAAAGATAAGAACCGACCCGCCGAGGCCGCCGATTACAGTCTGGACCGCGGGTGTTTCCAGGTATTTACCGATGCCCAGGAAAAGAAGGATGACCAGCACAAGCTCCAGGAGAGCGTGGCCGAAGGCCACGAACAATCCGGCCTTAGGTCCGGATTTCATGCTCTTGTCAATGGTATAGGTCAGTAGGGAACCGGGCATCATGGCCCCGGAAAACCCGATTATAAACGACTGCAGAAAAATATCCACGGCGGCACTACCTTTCCTGCTGCCCATGCCTTGTATCGTGCAAATTGCAGCCATGGGCACCGGCTGATTTGTTCCTAATTATCTCATAATTATGCGCATATGTGAATCATATCCCGGAAACCGGCGCGAGGGCTGTTCCCTTGCCTGACCTGGTTATGCGCGCAAGCAGGGGATCGTCCCCCGGCCTTTTGCAAACAAGCGGGCTTGGACTGTATGATTTGGTATATAATTATACCAGGAAAAGGAGATGATGCAATGGATACCGGCAAACTCTACCAGTCCATTTTCAGGAGAAAATCTGTGCGAAGCTATGAAACTTCGCCCCTTGAGGCTTCGGTAACAGATAAGATAGCAAGCCTCATCCCTGGTCTAAAACCCCTTTATGATATCAGGACTGACATAAGTATTGTTCCGGGCGACTCCATCCGCGGGATATTTGCGATAAAGGCTCCCCATTATCTTGTTTTCTCATCCGAGAACACCGAAGGGTATCTGGAAAACGCCGGCTTCATCCTTCAGCAGATGGACCTGGCCCTATCGTCCATGGGGCTGGGATCATGCTGGGTGGGTTTTGCAAGACCGTCCAGGGAAATTCCCGTTATGGAAGGCATGGAATTTGTGATTGCCATGGCCTTTGGAAAGCCCATGGGTTCCCCCTACCGGGAAAGCCTGTCCGAGTTTAAAAGAAAACCCCTCGAAAAGATAGCGAATGCCCTGGAGGATCCCTTCCTGGAGGCGGCGAGGCTTGCGCCGTCCTCCACCAACAGCCAGCCCTGGTATTTTATAAGGAGCGGGAATAAGGTCCATGTCTATTGCAGAAGCCTAAACCGCCTGACAGGCATGTTTTATGAGAAGTTCAACAGGATGGATGTGGGCATCGCATGCTGCCATATATGGCTGGCCGGCCTGCGCCACGGGAAAGACCCGGTTTTCATGAAAGACCGCAAATCCGCGCAAGCCATCCCGGGATATGAGTATATCCTCACCGTCTCGGGCATCTGATAACAGGAGGCAGGCTCCCTTGAAAAAAGTTGTTGACATTGACGTAACGTAAAGGTGTATGCTTAGGCTCTGTTAACTTAGTATGAAAGAAATGAGACCTGAAAG
>JAAYFY010000091.1 GCA_012728015.1 Clostridiaceae bacterium
CCGCACGGACCGCGTCGCCGTCATCCCCGAACTCGCACTCATGGCCGTCCACAAAAGGAGTGAGCAGGTACAGCCGCCCGTCTATGACGGAATACGGACGCCCGTCCACGGTCAGGCAATATGTATCCAGGCTTGTAAACCCGTTATCATAAAGATACTGTTTCGCGTCATGCACATAGAGGATGCGGCTCTCGGAGCATTGGCACGGTTTTAAGTATTTCCGTCCCGAATCGGTGTCCAGAATATATCCTGCCCTGCAGGATCTGACGGCGGAAATGCTCAGGCCATATGCGCTCTCCACTTGTTCTTTGGATTCAAGCATCTTGTAATCACGTCCCGGTATTATTTGCAACCCCGAGCTGTTTCCAGGTCTGCAGAAACATTATATGAGCCGGGGAAAGGATATATGAATTAGCCCTGTCCGAGCTGGGACGGGTAAGATAAGCTCCAGGTCACAGCAGGAATCCGAGGATCACCAGCAGAATGATCCCGGGAAGGCCAAGGATCCCGGCCACCAGGGCCGAAACGATGTTCAGGGGAATGAAAAGTCCGAATGGCTGCCCCAGGAGGTTTATGAGGAAAATGGCAAGACCGCCCAGAATGCCGTTGATGATCAGCTTTACAATGATCTTCATGGGCAGAAGCAGCGCCTTTCCCAGGGCCAGAACAATGAGAATGCCTGCAACCCAGGCCAGAACAACCAGTCCTTTATCCACGCAAAACACCCTTCCGAAAAACAGAAACGGTTATCCCCCAAATGGTGGAACCATCGGACCGGGAATAGCCGTTTTCTTTTGTACTCCGGATTTTACCCGCGGCTTACCGCGGCAGTGGTATCCGATATTAATTTATATACAGAAAGGCCTGGAAAGATTCATTGGGTCTTTAAGGCTTTCGCTTTTTTTAGCAGGTACTCGTAGCGGATCTGGGATGCCTTGATCCGGTACGTGTAATAGTCAACCATTTCCTTGCAATCAGCGTCCTCAAAGTTCAAAAGGGCGTTCTGCCATTCCAGCCAGGCTTCATGAATGGTTTCATAAAGTTCTGCCCGGTAGGGGTCCACCAGGGTTCGCCTGAATATTCCTGAACGCTTTTGTGATGCCCGGCCCAGGGCGCCTAGAAGACCCGCTCCGGATCTCGCGGTCATTTGTTCCGCCATACTCAACCTCTCCGTTTCCTTGTTCCTTTTAACTGATATAGAGTATGGGCAGAAATTAACATCTTATACACGCATCCGGGCAGCGATTACGCGCTCTGTGCCCGAAAGGTCTTTTATGGACATGGTCTCCATGCCATGGCTTTGGAAGATGTCCTGGACGCTGGCTGATTGGTTGAAGCCGCATTCAACAAGGATTACCCCACCCTCATTAAGTATTTCCCGGGAAAGGCCCGCAAGCCTTTTATAGAAGCAAAGACCGCCGTCATCGGCAAAAAGCGCCCCCTCCGGCTCGTATTTTTCCACCGAGGGCATGAGCCCTGTTTTGTCGTCCCGGGGGATATAGGGTGGATTTGATATTATAAGGTCATATTTATGGCTTGTAAAACCCTGATCGCTCAGAAAATCGGCGCGTATAAAACGTATGCAGCCTGAAACATTGTTGATTCCCGCGTTCTGCCTCGCAATTTCAAGGGCCTCCTCAGAAATATCCAGGGCATCCACCAGGATATTTTTGGCATACCAGGCCACTGAAACCGCAAGGCAGCCCGAACCCGTCCCTATATCCAGGACTCTCCTTGCGCCCTGTTTGGATACCCTGAACAGGCGGGGGTCCATGAAGGGCTGGTCACAGCCCAGGGAGAAGAGCGCCGCTTCAGCCAGAAGCTCGGTTTCGCTCCTCGGAATGAGTACCTTTGGGTTGACCTTGAACCTAAGTGACATAAATTCGCATTCGCCGGTGATGTATTGGAAAGGTCCGCCCCGGCTCCTTCTTTCTACCAGTTCCATGAACCCGCGGACTTCATCCGGGCTAAGTTCCATGTCGGGGTGGGCATAGATAAATGAGCGGGGTTTTCCTATTGCCCATGATAAAATAAGACCCGCCTCAAAAGCCGGGTCTTCAATTTGTGCCTGCAAAAGCCTGAGGGCCGCGTCATTCAGCAGCCTGGATATTTTCATCCCTGGCGTTCTCCCCTTCCTCGGACTCCAGCACGGCCTTCAGGGACGCTATGGCCACCTCCACCATGCTGTCGTCGGGCTCCTGTGTGGTGATCCTCTGAAGGAGTATTCCCGGGTAGCTCACAAGTTTTATCAGCTTGCTTTCAGACCTTGCGGCCAGCTTGAACAGTTCATAGGACACACCGGCTATGACCGGCAGCAGGGCAAGCCTTATAACCACGTTGAGAAGCCTGCTGTGCCAGCCAGTGAGCGCAAACACCAGTATGCTGATTATTACCACCACGAAGATAAATGTGGTGCCGCACCTGGGGTGGAACCTGGTGTGCTTCCTGACATTCTCCACCGTCAGCTCGTCCATGTTCTCATAGGCAAATATGGTTTTGTGCTCGGCGCCATGGTACTGGAACACCCGCCTGATCTCCTTGTTCTTTGACACGAGCCATACATAGGCAAGGAAGATAATAATCCTGATCATACCCTCCATGATATTGGCAAGGAACGCTCCCGATGCCGTTTCTTTACTGAAGGGCAGAAGGTCTGCCACAAGGTTGGGCAGGAGCATGAAAAGGCCTATGCCCATTGCCAGGGCAAAGATGACCGAAACATACATGATGATATTGGTGGACTTGTCGCCGAATTTCTTTTCTATCCACTTATCGAACTTGCTTTCGGATTCTTCGAACTCCACATACTCGGCTGATTCCATCAGGGCTTTAATGCCCACGATCATGGACTCGATCATGTTGATGCCGCCCCTGATAAAGGGAAGGCCCAGTATCTTATGGCGCTTTGTTATGGGTATATAAGTCCGGGTAGTGGTGACAAGCTCGCCGCTGCTCTTGCGGATTGTGGAGACCACGGTGCGGTTTCCGCGCATCATGACACCTTCCATCAGCGCTTCCCCGCCTATATTGCATGTCCTTTTCGGTTTGAGCCAGATTTCTTTATCCATAAAAAACCTTCATTTCTGTAAATACAAAATAAGCCCGCCGGGTCTTCCAGGCTAATAAACCGGCCTGTTTTACCCCTGCCGCCGGGAAATAAACAGCCGATTTCCCGCCATATGCAAAATGGGCTCAGATTGATTATACAGCATAGGAGAGCGGCAAACAAGGCGGATCAGCATGGCGGACAAGGAAATGAACATATTTTTTTAAATACCATGTGTATTTTTTCAAATGCTGCCCATACTGAGAATGACCTCACAATACATTTTGACCCCCTTTACTGGCCGGCTTAACCGCCGGCCCTTTTTTTGCCGATATATCCATTGCACAAAGGCCTTTCTTTCATGTGCAATAAAAGTACTGGGAGTGTGCTGTATTGAAAAGGTTCGGACTGGTTTTTCCTTCGATTATGCTCATACTGGCCATGGTTCTTAACCCCTTATCACTCGCAGATAGTTCGGGCACCCTTCGGTCTCCGGGAGATTTCTCGGTGAGAATTGAAGATAACTATGCCCTCATAACCTTTGACGGGGCCGAGCACGGCCAGTACACCAAGATAGAGCGCAGCACTGATTCCGGCGAGTTCATAGCCATAGCGGCCGTTGGCCCGGGAGTAACAAGTTTTAAGGATTACGGTATTGCCAACGGACATATCTACAAATACCGCGCCTGCCGGTACAGCGGAGAGGATCCCAGCCCGTATACGAGGGAGATAGAGGTTATAAGTCTCTATCCCGTGCACCTTTATATTACCGGCGTTTACAGCGACCAGGTAAACCTGGCATGGAGCTATCCCCAGCTTCTCATCCCGCGTACCATTACCATAGAAACGGTAATAGAGAGGAAGGCCGAAGGAAAGACAGGCTGGACCGAGATATACAGGGCGCCTTACCACCAGACCGAGTTCAGGGATTATGGCCTTGATCCGGATACCATATATTACTACAGGGTCCGCACCCTGTACCCGGACGGACAGTATTCCAAGTACATACCCACTTCAAGCGGCGTTTACAAAAGGACTACCATACCCCTGGTAACACCCCTGACCGGGTTCGCTGCTTCGGACAACAGGATCCGCCTGGACTGGGACCGGGAGGCTATCAAGGACCATGTGGCCTACCTCCAGAGGCAGGACAGCTTCGGCAATTTTCATACCATTTTCACTTCTTCCACGGCAGACCATTATGTGGACGCCTCCGCGGTTATAATGCCCGGGGAAGAATATACCTATCGCCTTTATCTGAGCTCCGAATCAGGCTCGGTTTCAGGCTACTCGGAATCGGTTACCATCAAGGCCGAAACCATTCCGGCCCCGCCCCAGCTTTCGGCCTCTCCCGGCGCCTATGGAAGGATAAACCTCATATGGGAGTATCCCTATGACGTGGAGTCGGGGTTTGAGATATGGCGCAAGGAACAGGGCAAGATATGGGAGAAGGTCGGTGAGGCGGGCAGGAATACCGATACGTGGACCGATTATTCAGCCCATACCGATACAGCCTACCGCTATCGCGTCCGTGCGATACGCGGAGAAAACGTCTATTCCGACTTTGCCGTCTCTGACCTGGTGAATAACGCTGATCCTTCCATACCCGGCCAGCTCTTTTTCCTATCCCTTGGGACCTACATGCTGATAGGCACCGACGAGCCCGTTCCGGAATGGGTTAAACACACGCTGGAAGTGAGGATGGGTATAAATGAGGTGTGGCAGGATTACACCCTGGGCCAGAAGGAAGGAAGCCTTTTGGTATACTTCTTCCCTGTCGAAGGAAAGGAGTATGAGTTCAGGATCCGCTGTGAAAACCAGGGGAATATCTCCCACGGACCCGTGTACCGCCTGCCCGCATCGGTCCCCGAAGCACCCGCTGGCCTTAAGGTGGTATACATGGGCTCCAACCGTGTGCTTCTCTCATGGGACGATATCAGCAAAACTGAGGACGGCTACCGCGTTTACAGGATCGAGGGTCAGAAAAGGACCCGGATAGGGACAACGCCGGCGGACTCGGCAAGCTTTGCCGACTACAATCCCGCGCCGGGATCAAAGGTGCGCTATGAGGTGCGCGCATACAACGCCAGGGGCGAATCGGCCGGCGTATCCATAGATGTTTCGGTACCGCAGAAAGCAGTCTTCAGGGACCTGGAAGGGTACCCCTGGTGCGCCGACGCGGTAAATGCCCTGGCCGCGTCCGGAGCCATAGCCCAGAGCGCCGACGGGCTCTTCCGTCCCGGAGTTAATATTACGAGGGCGGAGTTTATCACAATCCTTATCAAGTCCTTTGACATCATTCCGGAGTCTGAATTCCTGTTTACAGTCAGGGACGTAAACCGGAGCGCCTGGTATTACCCATATATGATGACGGCTGTGGAGCTGGGCATAGTCATTCCGGACCAGAACCGGAACACGGGCCCGCTGAGCCCGGTGACACGGGCCGATATGGCCGTTTACATGAACAGGCTGCTGGCGTCAATGAACCGGACACTGGCTCCCATAAGCGTTTCGTATCTCGAAAGGTTCACCGATGGTTACCTGGTTAGCGAGGACTTAAAAGGCATCATCTCTTCTCTTGCCGGTGACGGCATCCTGCCGCCCCAGGGCGGGCTGACCCTGGACCTTAACCGGCCTGCCACGCGGGCAGAGGCAGCGGTTGTACTGCACAGGTTCACGGGCAGATACAACAGGACGGGCAGGTAGTTCCAACCTTGAGTATGTCATTGCGGGTAGAGCGCGGCGATCTCATCCTGAGCGGCTTTTACGAGATTGCTTCGTCGCTTTGCTCGCAATGATATACACAGGGGACGGCAGACTGTACGAAAACATAGAATCAAAGTGTTTGCAGGAATCCCGTAAAGCCCGGCCGCTGTGCTGCACGGCTGCGAAACATCAACCACTCGAATGAGGGTCGGCTGAACTCGCTTCGCTCAAACAGCAGCCGCCCTTTTCTCATTCTCGCGGGA
>JAAYFY010000016.1 GCA_012728015.1 Clostridiaceae bacterium
GGCTGATGACATCAAGGTCCTTCCCGGTCCTGGGATCGAAAAGGTGCATATCGCCGTTATAGTCGCAGAAAACAGCGTAGGTCTTTCCATCGTTTGCCCGGAATGCCACCGGGGAACTCCAGCTGTAGACTCTCAGGTTTCTTGACCATACTTCCTCACTGGTTCTCTTGTCCAGCGCCACCATTTTGCCGTCCATTGTAGAACCTGTGAAGCATATGGGGAATATGACAAGGTCTGAGATATCGTCCTTCCCCAGGATGGGCGTGCTCAGAGAACCGCCGTTGATATAAAACTGGTAATAGCATTCATAGTCCTTCTGCCAGATCAGTTCCCCTGTCAGCGCATTGAATTTACGGATATTGCATGGCGCGGTTAGGCTGCTGTTGTTCTGGCTTCTCTTGTCTATCTCATTGGCCGTGTACAGGAATACGCCCTCGGGGGTTTCCTCAATCACCGTGGTGGTATCGGTGTCGTCACCGACATCGTAGATCCAGACCGGCTTTAAGGTGTTAATGTCAAGGCACATGAATGTGCCGCCGTTATCGCAGAAGTACATGTAGTTCTTATATATGGCGGGGGAGTTCTCGATACCCTGCTCGGGATTCCTCAGATCCTGGTAACGGAACTTGGTGATCTGCGGGGCGATATCGATGGTTCCCGCTTCCCGATCATACCGGGTATTGAGCTTAACCTTGTAAATCAGGCCGTTTTCAGCCACTTCAAGAAATGTATCGCTCTTTCGGTCAACCAGCGCCGAAGCGTCAAATGCGCCCCATTCCCTGAAAGCCATTGGGTCACGCCCGAATATGGAGTACAGGGGCTTCTGGTCGATGAGGCTGAAGATGTTGTACTTGAACTCGCCAAACCTGCCGTTGTTCTCATTGAGCCCCATACCCGCATAGAGTATGGGATAGCCCCTGGGATCCACCATTCCGGTGCCTTTCATGGTGAAGCCGACCTCAATCTTGTCCCTGGTAGGTTTTCCGGTTTCCAGGTCAAGAAAGTAGATGTTGCCGTCCATGGCAGGGTATATTACCTCCACCAGGTCCTTTTCCTTGAACTCGGGCCTGATGTTCATAATTTTCCTCTCGGCTTCTGGCCAACGAACGATAAGGGGCTGGCCTGTCCAGCCTGTTCCAGGCCAGTAGCTGCCCTCGGCGGTGATGGCTCCAAGGTCATGGGTCCATACGATCTCCAGCTTCTTCTCGGTAACGTCCCGGGTCCCCCAGGCAGCCGTATCACGGTAATGGTTTCCCCTGAAGGCAGTGATGCCTTCCAGGGAGGCGTATTCGTCCGGGGATCCGAAGTAAATCTCGTAATCGGGTTTATATTCGGCAAGCGGCGTGTTGTAATCGAACACCCAGTATTTTATCCTCTGGTCGGGGGTCATCGACGCGAAATCGGGGTAGGCGTTGGGTCCGTCAAATACCGCCGGTGTCTGCCAGGAAACATCCAGGACCGCGGGATCGGTGCTTTCCTCTGGTATCGGATCGGGTGTTGGCCAGGGAGTGGGTTCTGGTGTTGGAGTGGGTTGGTTGTCCCCTGGCTGGTTGGCCGGAGCTGAAGGGGTCGGGCTTGTTTCAGCGGTCAGTTTATCCCCGTTCCCGGAAAACCCGCCCTTTGCGATAAATATGGCTGTGGCCGTGATAATGGCCAACAGCAGTATGAACATGGCAAACCTTGCCTTGTTAAGTCTTCGCCTTTTTCGATACCGGTACACTTTCATTCCTCCTGACCGTTATTCTTCCGGGACCGCTGCGTACTCCTCCACGAAGTCATAAATCATTCTGGACAGCTCTGCTATCTTCCCGCAGGCTGTTCCGACGTCCACGTTATCGGTCATCACCGAAAGGACATATGGATGGGACGCGAATACGATTCCCGCATCATTGGCGGTACGTGTCTGAGTGCCGATCTTGTGCGCCACACGGACATGATCTGGCAGCTTGGCATCGATACGGTCACGCCAGTCGGTGTTCTCCAGGTCCTCGATCAGCTTCTCATAGGCTTCCGGATTATCTAAATACCGCCTGTAGAGTTCCTGTGACGCGAGGGCAATATCATAGGGGCATGAACGATGCCGCCTGTCATAATATACCACGCCGCCAAGGTCGACCATGTACTGGCGTATGTTCTCTATGTCCAATAGCTCGATGATCATATTTATGCCGCAATTGTCGCTCTTTCTTATGGCAAGTTCCGCCGTTTTGAGAACGGTGTATTTTGTCCCGTAAGGGGAGTTCTGGATTATGCCCGTCCCGTATTCAAGATGTTCAGGTTTATACTCAAGGAGCATGTCGGGGTCCACTTCGCCCTCCTCCATCCTGATATACAGGAGCAGGACCATCGGCAGCTTGGTTGAGCTGGCCGCAATATACTCTTCCTTGTCGTTTACTCCAAAGGACTCGCCTGTGGCAAGATCAATGAAGGTAAGCCCGTACCTGCCGGACTGGCGGCTTACAAAATCCTCCACCAGCTTTTTGAGTTCATCCATCCTGCCGCTGGGCGGAAGTGACCCGATGGCCAGAAGGAAACCGTGGGATTCGGTATATGTTCCTTTCGGTTCAGGCGTGGGGGTAGGTGTAGGCTCCGGTGTGGTTGTGGGAGCAGGTGTGGGCGTGGGCACAGGTGTGGATGTTGGTGTGGGTGTGGGTGTTGGTGTGGACGTGCTCTGGGCGATGCCGCCGCCATCACCCCTGAAGAAAATGAAATACGCCCCGCTCGCGAGAACCACCAAAAGAATAAAAAGAATCAGAAATGCCCTTCTTCTTCGGTATATCCTCTCTCTTCTGAATCGGTAAGATCTCATGACAATTCCTCTCTCATCCTTTGGTCGGATCCTGCTGGCAAAGACAAAAACCAACAGGACATCGGTTAATGCAAAGTAATATTGTTCCTGTCCACCCGTTCGAAACCTCCGGGGTTAATGGGTGAGGTCAATTGGGTATAAACCATCCTATTTATATCTGACGTGCCTGCACAACGAATAGTTCAGTCATGTTCCGGGCATGACCGAATGGTGGGGCGCGGGTACGCGGAACAGGATGCTTATTACACGATGTTTTTATTATAATAATTACGACCCCGGTTGTCCACTACTGCCTGCGCCCTAATGCCCGCAACAAGGCATGATTCTGGAAGTACAGGGGATTCTACTTTTGTAACGGTTATTTGGGCGCGGAGCATGTGGTTCGTGCGGGTCCTGGGGGCGTGGCGCACGGTCGGTTATACCGGCTGGGGGCTCGATGGCATTTGGGTATTCTGGCGCATGGACCGGCTGGTTCGCAGGATAGCCTTCATATAATGGCAAAACTTAGCCCTTACATAGGCCGAAAGCATTGGCAGAAACAGCCAAAAAACGTTTGACACGGGAAATGGCTTGTGCTACAATATAACGGCAACCGCACGAAAAAGGGTCCTAAATCAGATTTGGCCGGGTTTTCCGCGGCCGAACCTGTCCCTTTGGAGGCGAGATTGGGAGGAGGAGGTGCACCATCATGTATGCTGTGATTGAAACCGGAGGAAAGCAGTACAGGGTCCAGGAAGGGGACACCCTTTTCATAGAAAAACTGTCTGCCGCCGAAGGTGACCAGGTGGTTTTTGACAAGGTCATTGCCGTATCCAAGGACGACAGCCTGAATGTAGGCAATCCCACTGTCAGCGGAGCCACCGTAACCGCGAAGGTTCTTGGACATGGCAAGGGAAAGAAGATCATCGTCTTCAAGTATAAACCAAAGAAGCATTACAGAAGGAAGCAGGGGCACAGACAGCCCTACACAAAGGTGCAGATCGAGAAGATCAACGCCTGAGTAAGAACAATGACGAAAGCGACGATCTACCGCTCAAAAGATGGATTAATCAGGGGTTTTAAGATAAGGGGACACGCCGGCGCCAACCGGCAGGGAGAATACGACCTGGTATGCGCAGCCATATCTGCCATAGGTTACACCGCCGTCGGGGCACTGGTGGAACTGTGCGGCATAAAAGACTACAGTGAATCCGACGGCAGCCTTGGGATGATGCTTCCCGACGATGTTTCCCCCGATGTTTCGGCCAAGGCCGAAATCATACTTGAAGCCCTGGAGATAGGTTTAAGGCAGGTTGAAAGGCAGTATTCAAGACATTTGTGCGTATTAAACGAGGAGGTGTAACGCATGGTAAGAATAAATCTTCAGTTGTTTGCCCACAAGAAAGGTATGGGCAGCACCAAGAACGGCCGCGACAGCGAGTCAAAGAGGCTGGGTGTAAAGCGCGGCGACGGACAGATGGTATCGGCCGGCAGCATTCTCGTAAGGCAGAGGGGTACCAGGATCCATCCCGGTATTAATGTGGGAAAAGGCAGTGATGATACATTGTTCGCCCTCATAGACGGCAGGGTGAAATTCGAAAGGCTTGGCAAGACCAGAAAGAGAGTAAGCGTTTACGCTTAAGATCAAAGGAATTTTTGTGAGGGACGATGGAATCGTCCCTCTTTGATTAATGGCGAAAAACGCGGGGCAAGCACGAAAATGGCATTTGTCTTCACGATATGGTGATTGACCCGGGGAGGGTTTGAAATATGTTTATCGATGTGGCCGAGGTTTACCTGAAGGCAGGTGACGGAGGCAACGGTGCCGTTTCATTCCGCAGAGAAAAATATATACCGAGTGGAGGCCCCGATGGCGGGGATGGCGGGGATGGCGGCAATATCATCTTCAAGGTTGATATGGGCCTCAGGACCCTCGTTGACTTTCGTTATATGAGGAAGTATGTGGCGCCGAACGGCGAAAAAGGCGGCGGCAAGAAATGCAGTGGCCGTTCGGGAGAGGATCTTGTGGTGAGAGTGCCTTTGGGCACGCTGGTAAAGGACAGGGAAACCGGCAGGATAATTGCGGATCTGTCCAGGGAAGGCCAGGAGGAGATCATCGCGAGAGGCGGAAAAGGCGGATGGGGAAACCAGCATTTCGCCACCTCGACCCGGCAGGCTCCCAATTTTGCACGAAGCGGTACACCTGGCGAAGAAAGATGGGTGGTGCTGGAACTGAAGCTCTTGGCCGATGTCGGCCTGATCGGGTTTCCGAATGTCGGGAAATCGACGCTGCTGTCGGTTGTTTCGGCGGCCAGGCCCAAGATCGCCGACTACCATTTTACCACCCTTACCCCCAATCTTGGCGTTGTTTCGGTGGGCGAGGGGGCCAGCTTCGTCATGGCGGACATACCCGGCCTCATTGAAGGGGCGCACCGCGGCACAGGATTGGGGCATCAATTCCTGAGGCATATAGAGCGCACACGTTTGCTTATCCATGTTGTTGATATTTCCGAGGCCGACGGGCGTGACGCCATAAGTGATGTCGACGTGATCAACCGTGAACTGGAGATGTATAACCAGGAGCTTGCAAAGAGACCCCAGATCATCGCTGCAAACAAAGTAGACGCAGTGACCGACAAGTCCAGGCTGGAGCGGTTCAAGAACGGGATGGAAAGCAGGGGATACCGTGTTTTTGCCATATCGGCCGCTACAGGAAAAGGAGTGGACGAGCTGATCAGGTATGCCTATGAGAGGCTTAAGGATATACCTCCGGTTGTAATGTTCGATGAAACCCACAGGGAAACCGTGGCCGAAGAGATAATAAAGGAGCCTCCCTTCACGGTAAGAAAGGAAAACGATGTCTTTGTTGTGGAAGGTCCCTGGGTACAGAAGATCCTGGGCTCGGTAAACCTAAACGACTATGAGTCTCTGCAATACTTCCAGCGGGCAGTAAAGAACATTGGTGTCATTGAGGAACTGGAGAAAAACGGGATCAGGGAAGGTGACACAGTCCGTATGGGGGAGATGGAATTCGATTATATACCCTGATTTGAAACGGTATTTAAAAGTGTTATTAAACCGATAACTGTTTAGACAGGGAAAAGGGGAAATAGGATTGACAGGAATGCAAAGAAGCTATCTCAGATCACTTGCGAACAGCATACCGGCTATTTTCCAGATAGGCAAGAACGGCCTGGAGCCCAACAGTATAAGACAGTTTGACGAAGCGTTGGAAGCCAGGGAACTGGTAAAGGCCAGTGTCATGCGCAACAGCCCCCTGACAGCCCGGGAGGCTGCGGAAAGGCTTGCCGTGGAACTGGGGGCGGATGTCATACAGGTACTGGGCAACCTTTTGTACTGTACAGGGAATCAAAAAAGAACAAGGTTATACAACTTCAGTAAAAAACCTTCCAGGTATAAGGCTTTGGCCGCTGTCAGGTTCCACTGGAAAAGCGGGCATGCACGCACATGTTTTCAAGCGGACATCCCGTGCATACTGGTTTCTTGCCGCAATGCTCCTTCGCGTGCCTGACTATAAGGGCATGATACTCCTTGTATGTAAGGACATCTTTGTTTATATGGTCCATGATCCTGGTTTGCAGGTCGTGGTAGGCAATCCCGGCGTCGCACAGCCCGAGTCTCGAAAAGAGCCGGATGGTGTAGGCATCGATGACAAATATGGGCTGGCTGAAGGCATATAGCAGCATGTCGTCGACGGTTTCGGGCCCGAGCCCCCATTGTGCCAGAAACAGCTTCCGGTCCGGAGGCGGGTTGCCCAGGAAAAACCTGGCGAATTCCTTAAGCTTTTTGGCCTTTTGATTGTAGTAGCCGCTGGATTTGATATGTTCCGATATTGATTCAGGTTCCATGGAAGCAAGGGAATTGGGATCAAGGTTACCGGACTTCGCAAGGCTGACAAGAGCTCGTTCGGCATTGTTCCAATTGGTGTTCTGGGTCAGGATCGCCCCGACGCATATCTCAAATTGCTCCTGCCTGTTCAGTTCCTTTATTGAATTCTCGGGTTCATACCGGCACCTGAGACCGTCCTGATCTTCTTTGAGCAAAGGCCACCAGCCCTGGGGGCCATAGTTCTCATACAGCCTGTCGTATATATGGGTAAACCTGCGCATATCCGCTCCTTATATATCTGTCCCGCCCGGATATTCTGAATGATGCCGCCTTTTTATGGATTTCCCGAAACACATGGCCTTTCTTCGGGCAATAAAGCCAAGTATCAGGTTTGATTGTTGGGGCGGACAGTCAGCTGGGCTTTAAATATCCGTGTTTTATCCTGGCTGCAGCCTTCGATATAGACGATGCGGGAATCGGAAGCCGAGAGATCCTTATACATGGTCAGCGTGTCACCGGGAAGCGCCTCGTTCATATAACTTATCTCAAGACTTTTTACGCCAAGCCGCCTGTGCTCTTCCAGGCTGAAGCAGTCCATGATGAAATCGATGTATTTTGAACTGTTCAAATGCTCGTTAATATCAACATCACTGTAGCCAATAACCCTTTGGTATGCGATTTCCGGTGTGTCAAAGGCCTTGAACCTTCCCAGCCTGCAATCAATGGCGCGGCTTTTGGGGCTAAAGGGGTAATTGGTGGTGATGGTTTCTGTTTTCTTTATTTCCCTGGCGGAGATGTCCATGATGACCCAGGTCGATACGGCTCGTGCCAGAATGCTGTCAGATGTGTCACGCACCAGGAAATCCCTGCCAAACTCCAGCTTCCCGGGCGGATGGGGCCATGTTTCGATAATGATGTTCTCTCCCAGCACGGGCATTCTTTCCATATCCACCCGTATCCGTGTAAGGACCCAGGTTACGCCGTAACCGCTTATCAGGCTGTCTATGCCTATGCCCAAATTCTCGGCATGGAGGCTTGCTATATCCTGAAAGAAATTAAAAAGCGCGCTGATCTTCAGTTTTTTCTGAAAATCGATATCCCCCAGCCCAATCTGGTATTCCTTTTTATATACCGGAACAGGTCCTGCCATATTATCTCCCCTTCCGACCCGCGCTTTAGTTTATTAAGAATTCTACCATGGAAAAAAACACATGGCAAATAACGCGGTTAAGCATGGTTGGTTTGTCTGCGGCTGCTCATAATAAATTGAAGGACGCCTTTCTCAGGCAGCAGGCTCCTGGCAAACAGGCCGGGAATCCTGATATAATGTGCGCAAGCAATGTACCAGCGGGTGAAGAAGGATGATTTGGTTCGGACCGGCAGGCAATTCGAAAAGCTTTTATGAACAAGGCTACAAGCACTCATGGGAAATGCCGCGATGGCTCAGGGAGATGGGGCTTAATGCCTATGAGTACCAGTGCGGCAAGGGTATTCTTCTGAAGGAAGAAACAGCGGCGCGGATAGGGATGGAATGCAGGGAGAACGGTATACGCGTAAGTATCCATGCCCCGTATTATATCAACCTGTCCAGTCCCGAGGAAAAGAAAAGGGAGAGGTCTGTCGGCTATATACTTGAAACCCTTCGCATCGCGAATGCCATGGGCGCCGGACGAATCATCATGCATCCCGGGTATGTATCTGGCTTAAGCAGGGATACAGCTCTTGAGATCGCAAAGGACACCCTGATGAAAGCCATTTCCCAAGCGCAGGCTGAAAGGCTGGACCATATCACCATATGCCCCGAGGTATTGGGCAAGCGAAGCCAATTGGGGAACATCCTTGAAATAGCAGAACTCTGCAGTGTCAATGAGGGACTGGTCCCATGCATCGATTTCGGCCATGTCCATGCCCTCACAAAGGGTGGTTTGAAAGCAAAGAAGGAATACCTGGATATATTACGGTTTGTGGGGCAAAAACTCGGGCAGGAACGGATGAGGGAGGTCCATATCCATTTCAGCAGGATTGAAGTGGGAAAGGAAGGAGAAAAGAAGCACTGGACCCTTGCGGATACCCAGTACGGCCCCGAATTTGTTCCGCTGGCCGAAGCCATCCTGGAGCTTGGTATTGAGCCTGTAATCATCAGCGAGTCCAGGGGTATGATGGCTGAGGATGCCCTCACCATGAAAAGAATCTATGAATCTGTCGCGGATAGTCGCGCTTTTTAACAGGTATTATCCCATTCAACGCACATGGGTTAATAAACTGTCCCTTCTTGTTAAACTCAACAACTGTCCCTATTGTTGCATTATCGTAATAGCCATGCCATAAGAACGCTCAGGCTAAGTGGCGCCATCACAAGGATCAGGTTGTCCACAGCGTATTTGAATGTGTCCTTTTTGGTCTGGACCTTTCCAAATTCCCTTAGGTTCCTGAAGACCCTGATGGCAGGAACAAGGGTTATAAGCGACAGGGCCGGCAGATATCCCAGGATTATGCCGACAAGAATATCCAGGTAACACAGGATGCAGAGCAGGTTGAAAATGACAAGGGCCGGCTTTTTCCCGATATATATCGGGAGGGTATAGCGTTTATTTGCTATGTCATCCTCAATATCACAGATATTGTTGGCCAGCATTATCCCTGCGATGAGCAGAGTTGTGGGGATAAGGGCCAGGGTTATGGGGATCAGTGCCTTCCAGTTTATCAGAATTGAAATGTATTCAGCGTTCAGTACTAAAATGACAGGTTTTTGGGCGGAAATCGAAAAGTAGATGACTATGAAGGGCAGGAGGTACCCCATGATAAAGCCTGAAAAGATTTCACCGAGAGGGGTCCTTGATATGGGAACAGGTCCTGCGGAATAAAGGATGCCCGTTATGAAACAGGCCGCCCCCAGGAGCAGCACTATGGCATCGGTGCGTGAGAAAAGGAGAAGCCCGAAGGCTGCAGCGGCAATAAAGAGGACGGCTATAATCAGCAGGACTTTTTTCTCACTCATACCGTAGCGCACAATAGCGTTGTGCTCTTCGTAATTATATCCATGCCTTTTCTTTGCCCGTTTGTCCAGGTAGTTGTTGAGAGCCGTGGTAAACATATCGAAGGCGAGCATGGAAGCAAAGAAAATCAATAGAAGGTCAAGCCGCAGGCTGCCAAAATAATAGCCTGTGAAAATAATGCTCCATATAAAAGGGGTTACACTGGCGATCTTCGTCTGTATCTCAACCAGCTTTAAGAATGCCCTCATAGCAAACCTCCCCAATTTGAAGATTTCTGAAAAGGGCCATTATTAATTATATCATTTCCTGTCGCCCTAAGAATTAGCAATCACACGGCAGGTTGCCGCCATTGGCCATGTGCCGGACCTTACGCATTTCCTTGCCCGTAAAAGACAAATAATATAAAATGATGGGGTAATCATGCTCTTTTTGGCAAGGGGGTTCTATTATGTTAAAGATAAGAGTGATCAACGGACCCAACCTGAATCTTCTCGGAACCAGGGAACCACAGGTTTATGGGAATACAACCCTTGAGAGCATAGAAAACATATTGAGGCGCGAAGCCGGGGAGTACGGTGTAAAGATCGAATTCTTCCAATCCAACCATGAAGGGGCTATCACAGACTGCATCCACGAGGCCGCAAATACGGGCTGTGATGGGCTGATCCTGAATCCGGGAGCTTATACCCATTACAGCTATGCCATAAGGGATGCCATTGCCGCGACGGGGATCCCAACGGTGGAGGTCCATCTGTCCAATATACATTCCAGGGAAGACTTCCGCGAAAAATCTGTCATAGCGCCTGTTTGCCTGGGACAGGTAAGCGGTCTGGGAGCAGTTTCATATTCGGCAGCCCTTTTTGCCCTGGTAAAAAAGCTGAAGGAAGCCCGAGCGGGTGGCAGCCGTGAAGGCTGACCGGAAGGCCGTATTTAAGAAAGAAGGTATTTCATGAACGAGAGAATTGGCAAGGTCAGGAAGATCATAGCGGGAAAAGCTCTGGATGGCCTGATTGTTACCGAGCGCGCCAACACCTTTTACCTTTCGGGCTTTACCGGGTCGTCATCCTACCTCTTAATCGGCATGCACAGAACATGGCTCGTTGTTGATTTCCGCTACACCATCCAGGCCAGGGAACAGGTATGTGCGGACATTGAGGTGGTGGAGCACGGCGATACCTTCCTGGACACCCTGGACGGGATCATTGCCGATGAAGGCATGGATTCCATAGGTTTTGAGGGGAATGACCTTACCTATTCCGAATATGAGCGTTTCAAGGCCAGGCTGCCCCATGCCCGAAAACTCGAAAGCATAGGCGATGAGATTGACATGTTAAGGATCAGAAAGGATGAAGGTGAGATTGAAACCATCGCCCAGGCCGTCGGAATCGGGGACCAGGTTTTTGACCGGATCCTGAAAACAATAAGACCCGGGATTACAGAGCTGGAACTTGCCGCAGAAATCGAATACCAGATGAGGAGGCTGGGTGCCGCCGGCCCGTCCTTTGCCACAATAGTGGCTTCGGGTGAGCGCTCGGCCATGTGCCATGCGGCGGCATCCACTAACAGGATAAAGCCCGGAGACGCGTTGATTCTTGATTTTGGGGTTATTTACCGCAATTATTGCTCTGATATGACGAGAACAATATTTATTGGGGATCCGAGCGAGGAGATGAAAAAGATATACCGGATTGTGAGCGAGGCCCAACTGGCTGCGCTTGAATGCCTCAGCTCAGGCATGAAGGCCCGGGACGCGGATAAGGTTGCGAGGGACATCATCGCCCTGGAGGGTTACGGTGCCCATTTCGGGCACAGCCTGGGGCATGGCGTAGGTATCGAGATACATGAGGAGCCCAGACTAGCCGGAAAATCGGAGGATGTCCTGCTTGACGGCATGGTTTTCTCAGTGGAGCCGGGAATCTACGTTGAAGGCCTTGGTGGAGTGCGCATCGAGGATATGGTGGCGCTTACCGGCGGAAAGCCCAGGAACCTGACTCGCAGCACGAAGGAAATGATTATACTTTAATAAGACTTGCATTATCCCATACTTTTGTTTTAATATAAAATGGAAAATCACGAGAGGAAGGTTTCAGAACATGATAGTTGCAGGTGATTTTAAAAACGGTATTACATTTGAGATGGACGGGCAGGTATGGCAGGTGGTGGAGTTCCAGCACGTCAAGCCGGGAAAAGGCGCTGCCTTTGTAAGGACGAAGATCAAGAACGTGATTTCAGGCGGAGTGATAGAACGCTCCTTCAGCCCCACAGACAGATTTGAGCGGGCCCAGATTGAAAGACGTGACATGGAATACCTCTATAACGACGGAGATCTCGCATACTTTATGGACGTCGAAACCTATGAGCAGTTGCCCCTGAACCTCTCCCAGATAAAGGATGCCCTTACGTTCGTTAAGGAGAACATGGTCTGCAAGATTCTCTCATACAAAGGAAACGTATTTGGCATAGAGCCTCCCATGTTTGTTGAACTGGAGGTCACCCATACCGAGCCTGGATTTAAGGGTGATACGGCCACCGGCGCCACCAAGCCGGCTACCGTTGAAACCGGAGCCCAGGTAAAGGTGCCCCTGTTCGTGAATACGGGCGACAAGATTCGCATCGACACGAGAACGGGAGAATACCTTGAACGGGTATAACACAACAGGATTCTGAAGGAGAGCCGCAGGCTCTCTTTTGGTTCTACGTCAAATGTTGGGGTGGAACCAAGTAAAATGAAATAGTGTATGTGTGACTGGCAGATGATCATGTTTGGTTGTCTGCCAGTTTTATGTACAGATTTAAGCCATAACATGCAGTATTCTGTTTCTGAATCTTTCAAAGTTTCTTATCCCATAAGCGTTTCGCTTTATCACTTTAATCTTGTTGTTGACCCCTTCTGTATA
>JAAYFY010000092.1 GCA_012728015.1 Clostridiaceae bacterium
ATTTGAAAGGCTGAGTTCCACCCCTGCGAGCGCAAGGGTGGAATTTAGTTTTCCTATAACGAAAGGGAAAGTGAGTTTTTCAATGGGATATGATGGTCCGGGGTGGCACCGGCCATTTATTTATTGAGAAGGATCTGAAGGGCCATATAGCGTTTGAGGATACTATCAATCTGATTGGCGCTGTCATCGAGGAACATATGGTAGAGGTCCTGGTTTTCAAGGATATAGCGCGCATCGCACAGCCTGTTGATTATACCATTAAACCTTCTTAAGACATCTTTGTCTGAGAGCGTTTTCAGATTTCGCTCCCTTGCAAGGGTCAGCTTCAGGAGGGACGGGATTCGTGAAAGGTAGTTTTCTTCACCGTTCTCAATGCCGAGAAGCATCCGGATATCAATATCCAACTCATGGATGATCCGAAGGACGATATCCAGCCTGGGATTGGTTTTTCTGCCGTTTTCAATCTGGGACAGATAGCCGGTCGATATGCCTATCCGCGTTGCGAATTCCGCCAGGCTCCAGCCTTTTTCCTCCCGTTTCGCCTTGATTATCTCCCCAACCTTTATCTCCACCTGCTATTCCCCCGTTTCCGGTTAATCCTCTACTCCGCCACGATTCTATAATATGATTTCTTGCCCTTCCGGACAATCATCCGTGAATCCTTAAGATCGGATTCATCCACTATCCTGTCAATAGTCTCCACACGCGCGTTGTTCAGGTACAGTCCGCCCTGCTGTATCAGCCGGCGGCCTTCGCCCTTTGAGGGAATGAAGCCCGTACGGACCAGCAGGTCCAGGATGTTGATCCCTTCTTTTAGCTCACTCCTGCCAATGGTCGCCGAAGGCATGTTGGCCGAATCCTCGCCCTTGGAGAAAATGGCCTCGGCCGCCCTGTGGACCTTATCGGCCTCCTCCCTGCCGTGGACTATAGCGGTTACCTCATAAGCAAGAACCTTTTTAGCCTCATTAATCCGCGCGTCCTTCCAGGTTTCCATCTCCCTGATCCGGTCCATGGGCACAAAGGTAAGCAGCTTGAGGCAATTGATAACGTCAGCGTCCTGTACGTTTCTCCAGTACTGGTAGAATTCATAGGGGCTGGTTTTTTGCGGATCCAGCCACACGGCGCCCTTTTCGGTTTTCCCCATCTTCTTTCCGTCGCTTGTGGTAAGAAGCTGGAAAGTCATCCCGTAAACCTCCTTGCCTTCAACACGACGGATCAGGTCTACGCCGCCCAGGATATTGGACCATTGGTCATCACCGCCAAGCTGCATTATACAGCCGTACTCCCGGCAGAGACGCAGAAAATCATAGCTTTGCATAAGCATATAGTTAAACTCAATGAATGAAAGGCCTTTCTCAAACCTGCTTTTGAAGCACTCGGCGGCAAGCATCCTGTTAACTGTGAAGTGAACCCCGATTTCCCGCAGGAAACTGACATAATTCAGTTCCAGAAGCCAGTCGGCATTATCCACCATGATGGCGCGGCCACCGGTGAAATCAACAAGGTTCCTCATCTGGATCCTGAACCTTTCGCCGTTATGCTGTATCTCTTCGCGGGTCATCATCCTCCTCATGTCAGTCTTTCCCGTGGGATCACCCACCATGGCAGTCCCGCCGCCGATGAGGGCAATAGGCTTATGCCCCGCTCTCTGCATATGGGACATGGCGATCAACTGGAGCAGATGGCCCACATGGAGGCTGTCGGCTGTCGGATCAAAGCCTATATAAAAGGTGACGCTGCCGCTTCCCAAAAGTTCCCGGATCTTTTCCTGGTTTGTGGTCTGCGCGATGAAGCCGCGTTCCATAAGGGTATCAAAAACATTGGTTCTTGTGTTGTCCATGCTTCTTCTTCCTTTCAAATTGTTTGCCGCTCTGATAACAGGCTGTCCGCGTTTAACTGAAAATATCATCAGGCATTTTTCTGCCCGGAATGCTTAATGCTCATGTCAGGATTCTACCAAACCGGAAGAAAAAAAGAAAGGGGGCTCTCCCTGATGGCAAAGAAAAGAGGTATTACAGCACTGCGTTTTGTGCTATAATATTGTAGATATTATGGAATAATTACATTTATTCAGTTCCATTATGATGTATATATAGAAGGTAGCCTGGAGGAATAATGATGGACAGAAATAAAAGGTCAAGCCTGAAAGGCCTTGGTAACTCGGATGTGCCTATAGGCAGGGTCAGACCTCTCAATGATAAAAAAAAGAAGGCAACACCAGTATCCATAATCCTCAAAGTCGTTCTGGCCGTGGTTATTTTTGTTTTCATGCTGATCTTTATGGCAGGAAGCGCCCTTGCCGGCCTTCTCGGGGGCAGCGTATACGGCCTTATAAGATCGACACCGCTCCTGGAGCCCAGCATTCTCAAGCCTTCCGGACTGAATTCATTCATCTATGACTCAGAGGGAAATATCATCGCTGAGCTCAAGCGGGAAGAGAACCGTGTCTGGATAGATTATGAAGAGATACCCAAAAAGCTTATTGCCGCATATGTCGCGGTTGAGGACAAACGTTTCTTTGATCATAACGGTATCGACTTAATGCGAATAGGCAGCGCAGTTCTTTCGTATGCCCGGCACTTCCTCAACCCTGAAGTGAAGATTGAGGGCGGCAGCACCATCACCCAGCAGCTTATCAAAAACCTGACCAAGAACCAGGAGGTTACCATCAAGAGAAAGATACAGGAGCAATGGCAGGCGGTCCAGCTGGAAAAAGGCCTGACCAAGGAAGAGATCCTTACCTACTATCTGAACAATGTCCCTATGGGCGGCAACTTTATTGGTATTGAAACAGCTGCCAAGGGCTATTACGGCAAGGACGTGCGTGAACTGTCCCTGGCCGAATGCGCCAGCCTTGCAGGCATCACCAATTGGCCCAGCGAATACATGCCCACCACCGAAAGCAATATCAAGAAGAATCTTGAAAGGACCAGGATGATACTCGGGCTTATGCTGGAGCAGGAAAAGATAAGCCAGGCGGAATACGAGGAGGCCATGGCTGAGACCGAACATATGCAGTTCAATTACAATCCCGAGGCAGGCAAGGTAATGGAGACAAGCAACCAGTCCTATTTTGTGGACGAGGTCATCAAGGCTGTCAAAAACGAACTCATGAAGAAGTACAACTATAACGAGCAGGCTGCCCTGGATATCATATACAACGGCGGCATCCACATCTATTCCACCATGCAGCCCAAGGTTCAGGCCGCGCTGGACGAGGTTTTCACCAATCCCGAGTATTTCAGCGCCGAAAACCCGCGGGCTGAAGCGCCTCCCCAGGCATCGATGGTGGTCATAGAACCCACTACCGGTTACGTGCGCGGCCTTTACGGGGGCAGGGGCGAAAAGGAAGGCAGTGTATTCAACCGTGCCACCCAGGCCTTAAGATCTCCGGGATCTTCCATAAAGCCCATACTGGTCTACGCTCCGGGCATAGAAACCCGCAGCATTACTGCCGCAACGGTTGTTGATGACGTTCCCCAGTATCTGAATAACAAGGAGCCGGAAAAGATGTGGCCGAATAATATTGAAAAGAAGAACTTCGGTCTTACCACCGCACGGGACGGGCTTTTCAAATCAAGAAACGTAGTTGCGGCGCTTTTACTCAAGGACTTTGTAGGTGTAAATACAGGCCTGGAATACCTGGAAAAGGTGGGTATTGACAGGAGGGAAGAACAATACCTGTCGGTTGCCATGGGCGGATTCAACATGGGTATGACCACTCTCGATATGGCAAGCGCCTTTACGGTATTTGCCAACAAGGGGGTTTACACGGCGCCCATCTTCTTTACAGAGATAAGGGATTCCAACGGCCAGGTCATAATGACCGCAGTCCCTGAAAGGCGGCAGGTTTATTCCGAGCAGACGATATTCATCATGGACACCATATTGCAGGATGTTACAGGTCCCGGAGGCACCGCCGCCACCTACGGCAAAGTCAAGTTTACCGAGACCTATACAGATCAGAACGGCAAAGAAAAGGAACGCACCGTGGTATTCCCCACCGCCGGCAAGACCGGGACCTCCGACGAAACCAAGGACAAGTGGTATATCGGGTTTACACCCTATTATGTAGGGGCAACCTGGTATGGTTATGACAAAGCGGTTCAATTGACCAGTGATGAGAATTTTGGCGCGCAGGTAATCTGGAACGCAGTTATGACCAAAATCCACAAGGACATGAA
>JAAYFY010000017.1 GCA_012728015.1 Clostridiaceae bacterium
TAAGCGCTTCGGAACAGATACCATCATACCTGTAAGCGAGGTAACCGGCAGAAGGATAGCAGCAGCGGCCGTACATCCCACTGTCACCAGTTTTTTTGATATAGACGGAAGAGCAGAAGAAGGCATTTCGGGATCTGTTATTGAAATAGAGTTGGAACAAGGCAGTTGTCTTGTAGATAGACCGCAGAAAAGCTCCAACATGCTATCAAAAACAGGAGCAACAATACTCTGTATGATAAGGGGCGATGAAATCCAGGTGAATCCAGGCCTGAATGAACGTTTTCGTGAGAAAGACAGGCTCCTGGTCTTTGGTACCATAGCCCAGATAAATGAGTTCAAAAAGTTAGCATGTCCTGGCGACTCAGCCAGCAAAGAGGCCTCCGGGCTTGGCCTGTCCCGTGAGAGCTTAGGGTCACTGTTCGGAAAATGGCAGAGGAGAGCTAAAAGGAGCATCAATAATATATCAAAAAGCGTAAAAAGGAGAGCGCCCAAGTCGGGGCACAGGGGAGATCGGATGAAAAAACCGACTGAAAGGCCTCGGGTTCTTGAGGAGTTATATGCAGCCAGGCTCAGGAAGGCGGGCAGAGGAGAGGAGTAAAAAAAGACCTCTGCCGAAGAAAAATGTTATGGATTTGGAACCTGCCCTTAAAGCATAAGAGCCTCAAGACCCCAAAGAAACCGATGATCAGTCGGGGACGATGGGGTCAATCATGTTGTATACCCTGAAATAATCGTTGCGTTCAGGGTCCTTCCTCACCGCGGATTTATTCAGCTGGAGCAGTTTGACGATGTGGTAGACATCTATCCAGATCTGGTTTACGCCATCCTTCTGGCTCTCGTCGAAGATGAGCTGCATCCCGAAATGAAGGTGCGGCGTTTTTATATTATTCACATTCTCTTTTGTGCTGTATCCTGTCATTCCCATGTAGCCGATAACATCACCGGCAGTGACGATATCGCCTTCTGCCAGGCTGTTGTTGAAGGGATGGTTCTTCCGAAGATGGGCGTAGTAGTAATACCTTTTGCCGTCAAGGCTTCTTATCCCGATGCGCCAGCCGCCGTACCGGTTCCAGCCCATAGCCTCAATTTTTCCGGTTTCCACGGCTATAATGGGCGTCCCCACCGAGCCCAGCAAATCATTGCCAAGGTGCCTTCTTCTGAAGCCATAGGAGCGGCTGTCGCCGAAATCGTCATAATGGCCGAAGCTGTATCCCTTGGCGATGGGCGAAAAGGCTTTCAGTCCATACTTCTTTACATATTTCTTCCTGCCCGGATTGTCGGGATCCTCTGCCTCTATCTCAAATTCGCCGACAAAGCCGCCCAACACGGCGGTATAGGCTTCCAGGTAGTAATCGTAATACTTCATGCCATCCGCTATCTGTTCCATGGCCTGGCCCTCGTTCAGCTTTTTAACCACTGCGTCCAGATCGGATTTTCTGTATCTTTTGAAATTGCCGCCGTACTTCGCGGCAAGATAGGCCAAAAGCTCAATCCAGTTCAGCTTTACCTCTTTCCCGTAGGACTTGATATCGAGATAAAGTGTTTCCTTGAGCACAGAGTAGGGTACGGTGAAGTCCACCCATTTGATATATTGTTTTTCGCTTTCCTCATTTATGGCATATAGCGATGCCGGACCGTCTGTCAAGCCTCCCGCGAAGACGGCGAACAGAACAAGAACAAGACCTGCCGCGGCATAACGGAGCAGCGTTCTTTTTCTAATGACAATCAGCAAAACATCACCCTCGTGCAAAACCCTTACCTTTCACTTAAAAGGATATTTACACGATTGCCAATTATGTCACCGGAATGACGCGGATGAAACTTCCAGGGACTACTTATCGAACAGGCGTGATATCGGATCAAGCTGACTGCCGGAATAGCCTACGGTCCTGAAAACCTCCAGGTCCAGGCGGACGAACGAAATGTCGGTGGGAATACCCGCGACAAGTCCGGACAATATCGCCAGGGATTCCTCGACGTATCCCGAGAACAGGAGGCTATGGGCATACACTTTTTTTACGTACACATCCTCCGGGTTTGCCTGCCACGCCTGACGAGAGATCTCAAGCGCCTGCCCGTAATCATTATCGAACACCAGGTAGTAAAAGGCGTAGAGGGCAAGGTAGTTCGGCATTAGTGACTTGTCCCCGTTTTCCAGGCACTTGTCATACCGGTCAAGGCAAAGGATATAATAATTCTCTGCCTGGCTGTCTCCCAAAAGGACGCGGTCCATGGCTGCCCAGTAGAGGGAGAGGGCATAGCTGTGGAGGTAGCCGGGCTGCTCCTTTGATAGCGCTTCAAATACCAGCGCGGACTCCTGGTGCCAGCCCTTTGCTTTCTCATACTCACCCAGGAAGGCGTAACACCTTCCCAAAAAGCCGCAGCAATCGGCATAAATCCTTTTCCAGTTCGGGCCGGAATCTTCCGGCTTGGACCAGTAATACCCTGCGGCGTCCGACAGGTACGGTATTGCGCTGTCATAATCCCCCTGGTTATAGAAGCTAAGACCTATATTGTTGTCGCATATGGCCACATTGTCCCTTGCGTCAGCCGAGCCTGTCGATCCGCCGTGGGAGGCGAACGCGTCCTTTGCCCTGGAGAACAGAGGTCTGGCCGTATCGTAATCGCCCGCGTCCATGTAAACCGCTCCCAGTTCATGCAACGCTGTTGCCAGCTTCCAAAGCAGGGATGGGTCATCCTGGCTGTCAGCCAGAAGATCATACAGCTCAATGGCCTTTGAGTACCAGACCATTGCTTTTTCTGCCTGCGCCATGGATTTTTCGCTAATGCCCATATAACGGTAATTATCAGCCAAGGCGCGCATGACCTGATGATTGCCGGTATCTCCCGCGTATTGTTCCAATATGGAGACAGACCTGGCAAGGTATGTTCGGGCCTTTTGGTAATCCCCCATGTTCTGCCAGGCCCGGCCCATGGAGGAGAGAACGGTTGCTTGATAGTAATCGGTCTCAGGACCTGACGGGGCCGAACTGAAGATCTCAGAAGCCTTCTCCAGTATGTCTAAAGCCTGCCGGTTATCCCCCAGGTTCAAAAGTACAAGGCCCTGGTTGGCATAGCACAGCGCCAAATCCATAAGGAGGGTATCATCGGATAATGCTCCGGATTCCAACAGGCCCTGAAAGCAGGCCATCTCCTGCTGGTAATACTTCAGCGCCTGGTCGTAAAGCTCCGCGTCATGCATGGTTGATGCCATATTATTGTAAACGCCCACCATCTCGATTTCGCTGAAATGGCCTGAAGACACCAGCCAAGTATAGATTTCCAGGCTGTCGTCATAACAGGATACTGCATCCTCGAATTGTCCCATGGCAGCGTAGCAATCACCCAGACCTCTCAGGTTCAGTGCGGTCTGACTTTTTATTCCGGCATCGGGATCCCGCTCTGACAGCTTCTTTCCCAGGGACACTCCTTTCCTGTAATAGCCCATGGCCTTGTCATGGTGCGTACCTCCCGGTCGACCCATTCAGATTCAGGGGTATGGGGCGAGCATATGACCACCAGGCATTTTGCTGAAACCAGGGCCCTGGCTATGGAGTCGCTCAGGATACCGGCGGCGGGAAGTTCCTCGTCGTCGCGGAAGACCCTGCCGGTGCGCCCATGCCTGAAGCGCCGCGCTGGTTTGTAGGTTTCAAGCAAGGTATGCAGCTTCTTGCATATCCTGCTGTCCAGCGGCTTGTGCCGGTAGCTCAGAAAGACATCGTAAAGATACTCCTGGCCCATGCTGTTATTCATGGGATAACCCCTCTCGGTTACATTTCGGCCATCTCAAAGTCCAGATCTCCTGCCTTAATCTTGAATTGTTTCTCCTTAAGCCCATCCCCGGCGGGACGCAGTACGGTAATCCCAATGGTCTTTGACGGGTCCAGAGAATCCCTTAAGATGCAGAACTGTTCCATGCTCCTGAATTTATAGCCTTCAATGGCTACGATGATATCCCCGGGCGAGAGCCCATACTCCCGCGCCTGGTCCTCATGGATGGAGAGGATGCACAGGCCGCTGGGCCAGGCTTCAGGAGATGTATGGCGGAGGAACAATAGGGCTGAATCCAGGTATGCCTGTCCGTAGGATGCTGCCATGCAAGCCTGTTCATAGAGCGGTTCGGCATCCCTGCTCTTTCCTGTGTACCTTAACAGCATACCCTTGACCAGGAGCGAACGGGCATCGTCTCCCGCATCGGGAAGAAGCAGATCATCCAGGTCAAGTTTTTCGAAAATGACACTTCCGGCAACTTTCAACTGCTCAAGGCTATCCAGCAGGATATCCTCTATCACGGGAACAGCGTCAGGGATGTGGGAGAACCTTCCAGGGTACTCGGAGCATATTTCTGTTAAGAGGTCCTTTGAGATCTGGGCCTTTTGCACGGCTATATACAACTGGCGTTCGGTGTTCAGCCACATATAGGCGAAAAAGGAGCCTGCCAGGACCAATACCGATACCAGGACGGCGGCGGTTGTCAACAGCCTGCGCCGTGTCCTTTTAAAATGCCTTCTTTCCAGCGTGTCGTAAGGAACACCTATCAGCGCGGCAACCACTTTAACCCTGAGATGGCGAAGGAGCCTTAGCGAGATTTTCGGGCCCTCAGCGCGTATATCCACAGCGAGGGGTTCCACTGTTTCGGTAATGCGCCTTTCCTGGCCGTCCTCGTCTATCCAGCTTAAGACGCGCTTTTCAAACAAGGGTTCGGGAAAGGAGCGGGATGGCTCTCCCTCGACAAGAAGGGGCAGGATATTGGCCTTTCGCCCCAGCCCCGAAAAGTAAAGGATTAGCTGCGACATGGCCGGTGAGGCCCTGGTTTTCTCCGAACAGACTATTACAAGCCACCTGGACCGGCAAATGATGCCTTTTATCTCATCCGAGATGACCTCATTGCTGTTTCCGGAAAGCAGGAGGGTGGTCGCGCGATGGTAGCTAAGACCATGTTCCATACCCTTTGGGAGCCTGAAGCTTTCAACCTCTTTCTTAAGGGCTTCGGCTGCCACGGGGTCAAAGCCGGAGTTGATGGCGAGAATACAGAAATCGTAATAGTACCCGCTTTCCATGGATCACCTCTGCGGCATAAAAAACTAATTAATAGAAAAAATTTCTTAACTCCATAGTATTAAACCCCGTCTCGTTCAGTCAATAGTTTATGGTAAGGAAGTCAAGAAGGATAAAAAAAAGGGGGACAGGGAAATTCCATTCCCTGTCCCCTGGCAAACTTACAGGGTTATTGTTACGGTATGCTCCTTGCCGTCGGTCATGACGGGAACAAGGCTGGAGGACAGCTTCTGCCCGTCGAAATATACCTCGGATGCATCGCTGATGCGTTTAAACCCTTTGCCCTTGGTAATGGTGACATTGTAGCGCGCCCTGCCTGTGTTCAGGGTATAGCGCAGCTCTTCTTCATCGGGCCTGAGGATGGGTTCAAACAGGATACCCTGGCTTGTGTACTCAACGCCGAAGGCGCTCATGAGCGTAAGTATCAGCCAGGTTGAGGTGCCGCTGAGCATGGGTCCGATATTCTCGCCGGTATCGCTGTTGTTGTACTGGGTGCAGAACCTGGGATTGCCACAGATCTCAAAGGGGTTTTCCATGGTCCTGTAGGGCACAGTGATGTCTACCATCCACCAGGCCTCTTCTGCGAGCCTCCTTGCCAGGGCTGGGTCCTTAACCCGCTTTGCGGCCTTGAACATGGCGCTGGTGGCCATCATGCAGGCATGCTTGAATACACCCCCGTTTTCCCTGTCACCCGTGAAGTAGTGGTCGGTGGCGCTGATGTTGGTGATGGGTCCCAGGTCGGACGGGGAGACCAGTTTGAATCCGTAGGGTGTTTTAAGCGTCCTGTCAATCACATCAAGCATGGCCGATATCTGCTCGTCTGTTGCGGTGTCGCTGAGTATGGACCAACTAAAGGAGTTGAGGAAGAATACCCCGTCGATGTTGGGGTCAATGGAGAAAGAATCGCCTTTTGCGCCCAGGTAGGTGTACTTCCCGTCGGCGTAGCGGTTTATGAGCACGCGGGCAAAGTAGTCTTCCTTCCAGGCATGGGTCTGAATCAGGCCATACAGTTCACGGCTTGCCTTCTCAAACTCTGCCCTGCCCTGCGCGTCGCCCTTGTCTTCCGCCAGTATGGCGGCCTCGTCCAGGGCGAGCTTTAGCAGGAAGGCGTTCATGACGCTTTCGGAAAAGTCGCTCTTAAACGGCTCATCCGGATTTCCGCTCTTTTCGATCTGTTCCTTATACAGCTTTTCCTTGGTGATGCCGTCGATGTAATCGGGGTCCACCTGCAGCGTGTCGTTCCAGTCGGCCCTGTCTATGAGAGGAAGGCCATTCTTTCCGATGGATATGCGAAGGGAATAGTTAATAATGGCCTTGATGGTTTCATATACAGACCGCTTCCTGCCGTCGGTGCCCGCAATGGTTACCGTTTCGTCCAGGAAACCGATGTCCCCTGTAAGGTTTATGTACCGGTAGACCGCCTGTATGAACCAGAGGGCGTCATCGGACCATTTGCCCGGCTCCTTGCCTTCCCAGAAGAAGTTGTGGTAGGCATAGCCGAACTCGAAAACCATGCTGCACCATTCCTTCAGGAGCTGCTTTACAAAGTCGGCAAGGCCCATGGCGACAAAGTAGTACATGGAGGCGAAGATGTCCTGGATCTCGCGGAACCCGATTTCCCTGTAACCCTTCTGTGTCTGGCCGAAGGAGCGGGATACAAAGGTCTGGTACAGCACCTGGAAGGGAAGGTTCCTGTTGAAGTATGTGTTCAGCGTCTCATTGGAGGACCTAAGCTGTATAAAGCTGCTGTACTCGTCAAGAAACTTCATGTTGCTTTCAAAGGCCTGCTCCAGCACGCCGGGAGCGGTAAAGGTATCGCACAGCAGCCTGACCTCATTTACAAAGCTTTCGTGATAGCTGTAATCCGGGTTGGTCTTGTCCGAGACCATGCCCGTGAAATTATCGACTGTCCGGGTTTCTCCCGTGCCGACCTTAAACGAGGCGGCAAGCGCGAAGAATCCAGGGCCCTTCCTGTTCAGGCTATTGGAAAGGCGCAGCAATCCCTGCGGGTCCTGGAGGCTCCCCACGCCCACGAACTCGTTGTAGTTGGTGCAGAACTCGGTGGGATAAGATACGATGTTTTCCTCACGGACCATCATGACATGGAAGCGTTGGTCTGAATGGGTGTAAGGGGGATAGTAATCGGGCCCGACAGCCATAATGGAGCCGTCCTCGTTCATGAGCACCCTGCCCTGCATGATTACGTTGGTATAGAGCACATCTTCCCATTGGCCCATGGGGTTGAAGTTGCCGAACATGCCCGTGTAAACCAGTCGGAGCTTCCTGTCCCTGCCCGAATGGTTTATGATCTCGATCCTCTGTGCCTCGGCCGCCAGCGGCAAGCCCTTGTACTGGGGAAGGATGAATATGAGCCGGCGGATCTCAAGACCGCATTTTGTCCTGTATATTATCCTGGTATGGTTCCTGGAATGTATGCATTTGGCCTCTGCGACGTTGGGGTTGGTGGGTTCGGCCGAATAGAAGATCTTTTGTCCGTCCTCCACCAGGTAGAATTGCCTGTTGGCCGGAAAACCGTTCTCTTCCTGCCGCATGTCCCACCGGGTGGCGAGTACCTGGGATGCGGCATGGGACCTGAAGCTTCCGCCGCCGAAACGGTCCACCACGCTTTTCGGGGTTGTCTGCAGGGCGCTGGGAAATCCAACCCGGTTGCCCAGCAGGAGGTTTACATAAAAATGCGGGCCGGGCGCGGGGGATAGAAGGTCTATCACATGTTCCCCTTCCTCATTGAGATAGCCTGCCCACTTGTCGGCGTCCTTCAGGGTTTCAAACAGCGTTTGTTGAAGAACCTGCGGAAGATCAGCCCCGGAAACATCGCTTCCCATGGCTTTATACAGGCGGATGCCGCTGGTCTCCAGCCTGATGAGGACCGAGTATCCTTTCTCAGCAAGCTGGTTGATTGCACCTGCGGCTTCCCTGTTCTTAAGGATCTCAAGGACTGCCGGAGCCTTGTATTTAAGGCCCGAGACGGCTATGACACCGCTGCAGGAACTGTCGTTGAATACGGCGTCGATAACATCTTTTTCTGAAACCTGTCCGGGGAACAGCTTTCTTGCCAGGTTGGCGGGAGTGACTGAAACCTTTCTGGATACAACCTCTTTTACCATGGGAGCACCTCCGGTAATAGGAAAGTCTTGATATAAGTGTGCGAAACCGCGTTTATAGAGCCATAATACCATAGAGATTTACCATATTCAAGAAACAGGATGTCCTGTGTCAAAAAGTTGTCCGGCTGCATAAAGATAGAGTAGGGGCATGTCCCCGGCATCAAGGAACAAAGAAAAAGCGCCTGTCACTCCTGTTTGTATTGTGTCGTGCGTCTGACTTACGGAATTCGGTGAGTAACGGTCCTTCATCAGCCTTCACAGCTTTACTCTCCCCAATGCCCGAATCCGGGTCAGAAAAAATTGCCTCTGCAAATCGCAGAGGCTTTTTTCATTTTCCCTCTTGAAGCGGTGTGCATTCATAAGATGCTTCTCTTTATCCGGTTGCATCCTTATACCTGCATTCCTGAAAGCAACTTATTTTGTTTTTACCACCACGAACTCTGTGTAGTTTTCATCACTGTCCTGGATGTCGGAAACGAGGATCTCCAGCCTGTTGAGCTTTGCCGCCGAAGCGCTGGCGATGGCGGCCGAGCACTTGTCGTCAAGGGCGCTCACAGCCTGAGCCGCTGCCGATGTGGTGGAAAAGGGAATGATTCTGTATTCGGGATGGTCATTAAGGAATTTCTTGCATTGCTCCAATGCCTTGTCCTTTGAATAGATCTTTCTTATGCTCTTTATGTCGGTACCGGAAGGAGCAACCAGGTTCATGCGGATTTTTAGCTGCAGCTGATCTACTATCTCCAGGCCATAGTGTTCGATGAGCTCTGTTGCTTCTGTAACCTTTCCGGCCAGCGTGTTTTCAACAGGAAGCACACCTGCTTCTGCTTTCCCCAGGGATACCGCCTCGCATACATCCTCAAACCGCTCGAGCCCCACCATGGCTGAGGTGGGGAAGAGCTTTTCTGCTGCTTCATAGGAAAAGGA
>JAAYFY010000003.1 GCA_012728015.1 Clostridiaceae bacterium
AATGAGAAAAGGGCGGCTGCTGTTTGAGCGAAGCGAGTTCAGCCGACCCTCATTCGAGTGGTTGATGTTTCGCAGCCGTGCAGCACAGCGGCCGGGCTTTACGGGATTCCTGCAAACATTTTGATTCCATATTTTCGTACAGTCTGCCGTCCCCTGTGTATCATTGCGGGCAAAGCGCGGCAATCTCTTCGAAGCCGCTCAGGATGAGATCGCCTCGCTCGGTTCATAATGACAGCCAAATGGGTCATGGGTAAAAAATACCCACGTCTTTGTGACGCGGGTATTTTAAGGTATCATCCCCGATTGATGATATTCCCGTCCTTCCTAAATCACCAGGTCAACATGCTGTATGGTGCCAGCGGTGCCGTCCTCGTTAAGAAATACGCCGGTCCTGGAGATCTCGCCGAGTGAATTGTTGCCCGCATCCTTCAGGGAGAAGGGCGAGCTTACGCTGCCAAGATAAATGGCGCCGACACCTGCCTGGCCCAGGGCAATCAGTTGCTTGTTTCCTTTCTCATCAACCGTCCATATGCGCAGTTTCTCATAGATGGGGTCGTTTTCGTCAATCCAGTTATTCCCGTCAGCGTCATGCATGGACAGTTCCTGGAAGCCGTTGCCTGACGAAGGGCCGAACATCTCGCTTCCGTCATCGATAAGACCGTTTCCATTCCTGTCCCATACAAGGAAACCGCTGCCTTCGGCCGTAAAGGCAATCTCCTCGGGTTTGCCGTCCATATCGATGTCGAATAAGTAGTTGCGGTCCCCAAGATTCGCGGTACTGTTGCGGAAATTGATAACCAGGGGGTCAAGAAGCTTGTCTCCGGCCTGTATGCGGACCTTTTCATAGCTCATGAATTCCCTGCTTACCGAAAAATTCAGGCTGAAGTTGATTATCCGCCCGTCCTCAGTGGTTACAGTGCCTGAGGAGGAAAAATTCATCCTCTCCTGTTCCTTCACACGTCTTTCCCAGGTGTAGTCCATACCCCAGCCAACCTGCCGGGGAGTTCCCTGCCCGGCTTGCCGGTCCTGCAACTCCTGTATTTTTATCAACTGGCCTTTTGTAATTCTTTTTGGAACGAGAAGCCTGATCCGTTTCCCTGTAAGGACATAGATGAAATCCTCGATCAGCCGTATTTTCTCTTTTTCCTTCTCAGGTAATTCCAGTACGTTTTCTTCAGTATCTTCGGCTTTACGGACAGCCTGGCCTTCCAGCATGGCCTTGCCGCTGTCTGAAATATCAACCTGGATGTTTTCTTCTGTAGAAAGCGGAGAATGAGAGCGGTTATCCCAGAGCACCAAATTCTCGTTTACCGAAACCCGCCGGGCATAAGAGCTCTGAGATGCCAACCTGACGTTGGAATCTGCGATTTTCATCTGTTTCGCCTCCCTGCAAGAAAAATCATCCGTGAATAGGTTGTATTAGTATTATCGGCACAACGGGCGGATGAAATGAGCCGGACCGGATCCGCAGGAAAACACGGGTTTTATTTTGCGGACGTCTTCATGTAAAATGTATATCGAGATGAGGTGATGTGGTGGATACCTGGGAAAGTTTCGTGGAAGCGTGCCTGGAATGCAGGAAATGCCCCCTGTGTGAAACCAGGACCAATGTGGTGGTTGGCAGGGGTGCCAATCTTAAGGCGCCCCTCATGTTCATTGGGGAAGGCCCCGGCGAGCAGGAGGATATTGAGGGATATGCCTTTGTGGGGAGGGCGGGAAAGCTCCTGGACCTTGCCCTTGAGGCCCTCATGTTCGAGCCATGCCATTACTACATAGCAAATATCGTTAAATGCAGGCCGCCCGGCAACCGCATTCCTTCAGAGGCCGAGGCCCAGGCATGCCTGCCATGGCTCCGTTTCCAGGTAAAATATATTAGGCCGTCCATTATCGTGTGCCTCGGGTCCACTGCCGCAAAACATATCATTGATAAAAAATTCAGGATCACCCAGGAAAGAGGGACCTGGATAGAAAAGCCCGGTTTTTTTTCCATCCTTGCAACCTATCATCCTTCGGCGGTCCTCAGGGACCCGGGAAAGAAGGTGGACTTCTTTCAGGATCTGAAAAAGGTACGGACCAGGATGCAGGCTGAAAACCTCTGGCAGATACACGGGACAAATCCATAAACCCTTCTGTGTCTGCGGCATATGATAAGGATATGACCCCTTTTGGAGTATTCGTTCATGGTATATCTGGACAATGCCGCGACATCATGGCCAAAGCCCGAAGCGGTTTACAGTTCTGTTAACCGTTTTATGAAAACCTGCTGCGCCAATCCCGGGCGCTCAGCCCATCAGATGGCGCGAGTCTCTTCAAATATCATCATGAAAACCCGTGAAGCCCTGGCAAGCTTGTTCAATATTCCGAACCCCCTCGACATTGCCTTTACAGCCAATGCCACCCATGCGCTCAATATGGCTATCCAGGGGGTGTTAAGGCAGGGTGACCATGTTGTCACCACGGTAATGGAGCATAATTCGGTGCTAAGGCCCCTCTGGCATCTCAAGCACAAAGGACTTATCGACTACAGCATTGTTATGCCCTACGACAGTTGCGGCAATGTAAGCCCAGGTTCCATCGCCGGGGCTATCCGTCCGAACACAAGGCTGATAGTCCTGTCATCAGCCTCCAATGTGACTGGTACCATCCTTCCCTATAAAGAGGTCGGGGAGATTGCGGCGGAGAAAGGGATACTGTTTCTGGTGGATGCCGCCCAGGGCTCCGGGGTTCTGAATTTTGACGTCCAGGCAATGAATATATCCCTGCTGGCGTTTCCAGGGCATAAAGGGCTCATGGGACCCCAGGGAACCGGCGGCCTCTACGTTGCTCCAGGAGTGGAGATGCGCCCGGTTCTCTTCGGCGGCACCGGGAGCCGGTCATTTGAGACAATACATCCCGAATTCATGCCCGACGTGGTGGAGGCGGGCACTTTGAACTCACCGGGAATCGCCGGCCTGGGCGCCGGTGTCCAATGGCTTATGGATGTCGGCCTTGAAAGGATAAGGGAAAAGAAAAAACTCCTGCTGGAGTCCTTCTTTGGGGCGATGGATCATATACCTTCGGTAAGGATCTATTCTGAAAGGGATGCGGGGAAAAACAGCGGGATTATATCCCTTATCATCCCTGGCATGGACTCTTCGGATATAGGCAATATACTGGACAAGAAATACGGGATAGCCGTACGATCGGGATTCCACTGCGCTCCGCTGGCCCATGAGGCGTTAGGCACCATGAAAACCGGGCTGGTCCGCATAAGCCCGGGATACTTCAACGCCGTACAGGAGATGGAGTATGCCGCAATGGCCATCCGCCAGATTACCGGCGGCAGATGACAGCAGGTAAGAATATAGGCAGACCGGCTGGATATCAGATATCTATAAACGTGACTTCGGGCCTGGAGCCCAGACGGAAGGGAATCAGCACATTGCCCAAACCCCTGCTTATATAGACCGGTATATCATTGATGATGTTAAGGCCCTTCCTGTATCCCATCCTGCAGGTGGTTTCGTTCCTGAGGATGCGGTACTCCAGGTGGAAGGGCATCCATATCTGGCCGCCGTGAAAATGCCCGCAGAGCATAAGGTCGGTTTTATCACGGCGCATGAGAAGGGCGGTTTCAGGATTATGGGCTGCCAAAAGCCTGAAATCGGCCCCGGCGCAACAGTTGAAGGCTGCGTCAAAATCCCTGGAACCATGCCTGTAATCGTCCAGCCCGGATATGGCAACCCTGACCCCGTCCTTCTCAAACAGCGCGCACTGGTTGACCAGGACATGAATACCCATGCTCCTGAGGTTGAACAGGAGCAAGTCCTTTATCATGGGATTTTTTCTAAAACATAAATAATCATGGTTGCCAAGGACCGCATAAACAGGGATCTCAAGTTCCAGCGCCCTGAGCCATTTAAGAAGCTTGTCCATGTCGGAAGACCTGTCCATCAGGTCACCGGCAATAACCAGCATATCAGGATCGGCGTTCTTTATGACGCTTTTCAACCGCCTTGCGGAGACCATCAAAAGGCCTATATGAATATCGGAAAGCAACGCTATGCGAAGCCCCAATCCTGATTTACCGAACTTCAGAAACTCGGGCTTGAGTCGGCCTGCCTCGATGAGCATCCAGGCAAAAAACAGCGAAACCGCCGCCAGGACATAATATATCATGGCATCACCCTACTTAACAAAGCTTAGCATAGTTATGTCTGTCCAACAAGCTGGGCACATAAATTGGGTAAATAAGTATAGAATATAGGTATGCCATGGGTATGACGGGAGGATGGAGCCTTTCCGGACACTTTCCTGCCGGCTTATACCAGGATGGCTTCGGAGGTATTTATGAAACGCGCGATTATTATGGTGCTGGACAGCGTTGGAATAGGAGCCCAGCCCGATGCCGGGCTTTATGGGGATGAGGGAAGCAATACCCTCGGACATATCCACCGGGAACTGAAAAATGAAGCATGGTTCAGCCTTTCCAACCTTGAACGGCTGGGACTGGGGCATATCGATGGAGTTGATTACCTTGACAGGAGCCATCCGCCCATGGGATCCTTCGCCAGGATGATGGAAATGTCAAAGGGCAAGGATACCACCACCGGCCACTGGGAAATAGCCGGGATTATCCTGGATAAGCCTTTTCCGGTATACCCGGAAGGGTTCCCGCCAGAAATCATGGAGGCTTTTGAGGAGGCCATCGGGCGAAGAACGCTTGGCAATTATCCCGCGTCGGGGACCCGGATCATTGAGGATTTAGGTCCCAGGCATATGGAAACCGGCTTCCCCATCGTTTATACCTCAGCCGACAGCGTGTTCCAGATTGCTGCCCATGAAGAAGTGATACCCCTTAAAACGCTTTATGATATGTGCGAAAAAGCAAGGCAGATCCTTACGGGCGAGCACGCGGTGGGCAGGGTCATAGCCAGGCCGTTTGTAGGTTCTCCCGGAGCATTCAGGCGTACCGAAAACCGAAGGGATTTTTCGCTGAGCCCTATCAGGAAAACGGTCCTGGATTATGCGGCGGAACGGGGATACCAGGTACGGGCCGTGGGAAAGATTGAGGATATATTCAATAGAAGGGGAATAACCCACTCTGCCCATACCGGGGACAACATGGATGGTGTGGACCATACCATTGCCTGGATAAAAGAAGACTTTGCCGGAATCCTGTTTGTAAACCTTGTGGATTTTGATATGCTGTACGGGCACAGGAACAACATTGAGGGATACGGCAGGGCCCTTGCCGAACTGGACCGAAGACTGCCCGAGGTACTTGACGCGATGAAGGATGGTGACATACTGTTTATCACGGCCGATCACGGCTGCGATCCCTCCACCGAAAGCACTGACCATTCCAGGGAGTATACTCCTCTTATTGTGTACGGTGACAGGGTCAGGCCGGGGATCAACCTGGGTACCCGCAGAGGGTTCTCGGATATAGCCGCCACCATCGCCGATTACCTTGACCTGGACGCAGATGTTGATGGGGAGAGTTTTCTCCGGCAGGTTTTGAAATAGAACCGTGAATGGCCAGACATAGAGCTCGCCGGCGGGCATGGGTTTTGTTCGGTAAGCAATGCATTCCTCGAATAACGCGAATAAGCCTGCATATAGTTTTTATGGAAAAGTCTTTGGAGTGATGGTTCCATGAAAGCCAAATGCAGGTTTTTTGCTGTTCTGCTGCTCATATTCTGCATGATAACCACTATTATCGCGGCGGACGGTGACACTGCGGAAATAACCGAAACCGTAACCGAAGAAGCACGGGCGGGCGAAACCAGCCCGAATCCCCAGCCCCAGTTCAAGATCAATGCCAAGTCTGCCATACTCATTGAGGCAGGGACAGGGGAAGTGGTGTTCGCCATGAACGAGCATGAAAAGCTTCCCATTGCCAGCATAACCAAGATAATGACTATGCTTCTGGTCATGGAAGCGGTGGACAACGGCAAGCTGAGCCTCAAGGAACCCGTCACCATCTCTGCCAATGCCTGCAGGATGGGCGGGTCACAGGTCTATCTGGAGGAAGGCGAGGTGTTCACCGTGGAAGAACTGCTTAAGGCTGTGGCGGTGCATTCTGCCAATGATGCCTCGGTAGCCCTTGCCGAAAAGGTTTCTGGAAGCGAGGAAGCCTTTGTTCATCTGATGAACGAGAAGGCAAGGGAGCTGAAGATGAACAACACTAATTTTTTGGATGCGACAGGGCTGACCGATGAAGGGCACTACAGCACGGCCCACGATATCGCCATCATGTCCAGGGAGCTTTTGTCGAAGCACCCGAAGATCGTATACTACACAACCATCTGGCACGACAGTTTCCGGGGCGGGAAGTTCGACCTTGACAATACCAACAAGCTGGTTAAGAGGTATAGCGGAGTTACTGGACTGAAGACCGGCTTTACCAGTAAAGCGGGATTCTGCCTGGCGGCCTCGGCGGAGAGGGATGGAACCCACTTCATATCGGTGGTGCTTGGCTCAGAAAGCAATGAACTGCGGTTTGCGGAATCGGCGAAGCTGCTGGACTTTGGTTTTGCCAACTGGGAAACGGCCAGGATAGAGAAGAAGGGACAGCCTGCCGGCAGTGTCCGGGTCAGGAAAGGGGAAGTCTCGGAAATCCCGCTGGAATATGGCGAGAATGTGGTTATCCTTGTCAAGAAGGGAAAGAAAAACAAGCTTGTGGAGAAGGCCGAAATACCCGAGAATATAAGCGCCCCCGTGACGATCGGCCAGGTTGTGGGCGTTCTCAACGTGGAACTCGATGGGAACCGGATGGCATCCATTCCCATCACGGCAGCCGGAGAGTCGAGGCGATGCAGCTTTGGCCTTATGATAGGCATGCTGGTAAAAAGGTGGGCGGGAATGTTCTGCTCCTGCCCGGAAAAGCCCGCGGTTCCTGAAAATGTTCAGCCCACTGATAGTCCTCCTGCGCCTGACAATACATCCCCGCCGGAAAACAATCCGGCCCCCGGAAGCAACCCGTCGGAAGATGGATTCCAGGGAGAAGACGTGTTCTATGAGGGCCCCTCGGAAGATGAATACGATTCCGGTGAAGCAGCTGTAAGCGATGAGGGGGCTGTCATCGAAGAAGGTTCTGTTCCCGAAGAAGGGCCGGTTATGGAGGAAATCCCGATCCTGGAGAACAACTCCGGCATTTCGGAGGACTATGGTTGGTAGAATATCAGGCGCATAATGGGAGGGATCCCATAAGACTAAGGTCGCCTTGCGATAAGGCGCCGAAACATCCCACGAGAACAGGAAAAGGGCGGCTTCTGTTTGAACGAAACGGGTTCAGCCGCCCCTTGTTTCTAGTGGTTAATGTTTCCCAGCCGCGCAGCACAGCGGCCGGGTTTTACGGGATCCCTGTAAGGCCATTTGAAGCCTTATGGCCTTCCAATACAGTTTTTCATCTGTCTGCCTGATCCCGCAGTCATCTCCTTCAGTTATGCGTAGAGCATGCCCACCAGCTTTTCAACCAGCCATGAGGGCAGCAGCCGTTTCAAAAAGAGTATGGCTTTGTACCCCAGGCCGACGGCCCTGCGTATGGGCGGATTTCTCCTTTTGATCATGCCATGGATCACCCTGGCCACCTTTTCAGGCGAAACGCCGTTTTGCTCATCCTGCTCCATCCTGTCCAGGGACTTCCTGAACCTGCTGTAATAGGGGGAAGCCTCCCCGGCTGCTTCGGCGATGACGCGGCTTGAGGTAAACCCGGTCCTGGTATCCCCAGGCTCCACCAGGCAAGCCTTTATACCGAATGGGGCAACCTCGTGCCTGAGGGCTTCAACTAAAGCTTCCAGCGCATACTTGCTGGCGCTGTACATGGACTGGTAAGGAATGGATATCAGGCCGGCAACCGAGCTGATGACAATAATTCTGCCCCGGCCCTGCTTGCGCATGGCCGGCAGCACATGCCTTATCATTCGCAAGGTGCCGAAAAAATTAACGTCAAATTGTTTTTCGGCTTCCCGGATGGAGGTGTCCTCGATGGAGCCGGCGATTCCCATGCCTGCGTTGCTTATGAGGACATCGATGGACCCTTCTCTTTCCAGCACTGTCCTTACGGCATTTTCGGCCGATGACTCTGAGTTTACATCAAGGGGGATCATTTCAATAAAACCGCCTGAGGCGCTGGTTTTATAAGGCTTGCCGTCCATGATGCCAGCGGCTTTCCTGGATGTGCCGTAAACACGGAACCCTCTTTCCATAAGCCACTCTGCCGTGGCCTTGCCAATTCCCGAAGAAGCCCCTGTCAGCAGGACAACCTGGTTATTATTTCCCGACATAAACCCCATTCCTTTCATGGATCCGCCCAATGGACCGGATTTTATTAAAAATATTATACAATAACTTATTATTTCTGTCCCCGATACCAATTGCAGGAGCCGCTTTTCCGCGGCCGAACCTGGGCTTTATACAGACCGCCGATCGCCTTTCCCGATGGTTCTAAAATTCTAGTGGATATTTTATGGTTTTGTGATACAATGGGATTAACGTATCTATCTGGTACTAGCACTAGGTCATAAAATAATCAGAATCACCGACAAGGAGATGTTACGATGGACCTGTTTCAAAAATGCCATGACTATACAGCAGTGAAAGAAGCCATTGCTGCCGGCATCTATCCTTATTTCCATGCCCTGGAATCCGGACAGGATACCGAGGTGGTCATGGAAGGGCGCAGAACCATCATGATCGGCTCCAACAACTATTTAGGTCTGACATCTGATCCAAGGGTAAAGGAAGCCGCCAGAAAAGCCCTGGAAAAGTACGGGACGGGCTGCTCCGGTTCCAGGTTTCTCAACGGCACGCTGGATTTGCACATTGAACTGGAAAGACAGCTTGCTGAGTTTCTGAACAAAGAGTCATGCATAACATTCAGTACGGGCTTCCAGACCAACCTGGGGATTATTTCAGCCATAGCGGGGCGAAATGACTACATAATCTGCGATAAGGAAAACCATGCCAGCATTTATGACGCATGTCGTCTGAGCTTTGCCACAATGGTGCGTTACAAGCATGATGACATGGAAGACCTGGAGCGGGTACTCAGCGAGATTCCCGGCAAGAAGGGGAAGCTTATAGTGACCGATGGCGTATTCAGCATGGGGGGCGAAATCTGCAATCTCCCGAAGATTGTTGAACTGGCCAGGAAATACGGGGCCCGGGTAATGGTGGACGATGCCCATGCGCTGGGTGTCTTAGGCGAGAGGGGAAGAGGCACCGCCGAGTATTTCGGCCTGGAGGACGAAGTGGACATTATAATGGGAACCTTCAGCAAATCCCTGGCCAGCCTGGGCGGGTATATGGCGGCTTCCGAAGAAGTTGTCACATATGTAAAGCACAATTCAAGGCCGTTCATATTCAGCGCGTCCATCCCTCCTGCCAACGCCGCCGCAGCATTAGCCGCGCTTAACGTATTGAAAGAAGAGCCTGAGAGGGTAAAGAGGCTTAATGAGATTGCCGATTACATGAGGAAACTGCTGCGGGAAAGAAATATTCCGCTGAAAGAAAGCCAAACACCCATTATTCCCGTCATGGCCTACGATGATATAAGGACCTTCGTAATATGTAGGGAACTCCTGAAAGAGGGAGTCTACGTCAATCCTGTCATATCTCCCGCTGTTCCTCAGGGACAGAGCATGATCCGGACAAGTTATACGGCAACCCATACCAGGGAACAGATGGAAGAGGCGGCGGAAAAGTTTGTCAAGGTCTTCGCGAACTTCTGAAATATGCACTTATTTCATAGATAATAAACGATAAGGGCGCCTTCAGATCTCAAACCGACCGAAGGCAGCCCTTTTTATTCCCTTCTGCCGGCCGCCGTAACCCGGGGTGTCCACAGGTTTCCAGAGCGGCCGGGTATAAAAACGGCTGCCGCCTTTTCAGGCGACAGCCATGCTTTCCGGATTACTCACCCTTTAAGCTTTCAAGACATTCTGAACATATATTCTTTCCCTTATAAACCGTTATATCCTTGGCGTTGTCGCAAAAGATACAAGCCGGTTCATATTTCTTCAGAATGATGGTTGCGCCGTCAACATAGATTTCCAGCGCATCCTTTTCCGCGATATCAAGCGTTCTTCTGAGCTCTATGGGCAGTACAACCCTTCCGAGCTCATCAACTTTTCTTACAATACCGGTTGATTTCACAGAAATTTCCCCCCCGTCTATATTAAATTTGACTGTACCATTCACATCATACCATTAGTTACATTTATAGTCAATATAAATCTGGTCTAAAAATTCATATTAATGTTATTAAATGGAATATGAAAATGGCTTTGACATGTGCATTGTAACCTTTCACACATTAAAAATCAAGAATAAATGGCGCCCGATCCAATAATATATATGGGACGGGAAAAGCCGGAGCAGGTCCATGCTGAATGCCATCTGGGTAATAATGATGTTTTCGGGTATTGTCACAAGTTTGTTAACCGGAAGGACTAAGGAGGTTTCGGATGCCATCCTGGCAAGTTGCAGCCAGGCGGTGAACCTCACCATAGTCATGCTTGGGGCTATGTGCCTCTGGTCCGGCCTTATGAAGGTGGCAGAGAAAGCGGGTATTGTGGATGCGCTGGCAAGGCTCTTGAAAGGCATATTCAGGTTTCTGTTTCCGGGAATACCACAAGGCCATCCGGCCAATGGAGCCATAGCCATGAGCCTGAGCGCTGATTTGCTTGGATTGGGAAACGCCGCCACGCCGCTGGGCATCCTTGCCATGAAGGAGTTATCCGGCATTAACGGCAACTCGCCTGTTGCCAGCAATGCCATGGTTATGTTCGGCGTCATCAATGCAGCGTGTATTCAGCTCATACCTTCTACCATACTTATCATTCGCCAGCAGGCGGGATCGGCGCATCCAAGCAGCATCATCCCCTGTGTGTGGATAGCCTCGCTTGTTTCGGCCATTACGGGAATTGTTTCCGCCAAGGCTCTTGAGCGGGTATCAAGGGTTCCCGGCAGCAAAGCCGAAAAGGCCCTACGGCATCTCGTCTGAATCCTGTTAAGAGGGTTGGGCAGACAATGGCAGAGTTGCTTTCGAATGCTGCCATACCGGCAGTTTTTTTATTCATAACAGTTACAGCCTTTATCAGGGGTGTACCCGTCTTTGATACCTTCGTCGAGGGGGCGAGGGAAGGGGCGCGTACCGCGCTCAATATCCTCCCGGTGATGGTGGGAATACTGGCGGGCGTTGCCATGCTGAACGGTTCAGGGCTTATTGATATCATGACCGGCTTGCTGCAAAAGCCGACAGAAGCCGCGGGCGTTCCCCGGGAGGCGCTTCCCCTTCTTCTGATACGCCCCTTTTCAGGCAGCGCGTCATTGGGATTGTTTGCAGAGCAGATCGAAAAGGTTGGACCCGACACATTTTTAGGGCGTGCCCTGTCCACCATCATGGGCTCAAGCGAAACCGTCCTCTATACCCTTGCCGTATATTTCGGAGCGGCAAACGTTAAGAATACCCGTCATGCCATAGCGGCATCCCTTATCTCTTCCTATGCGGGAATGCTCGCTGCCGTATTTATCTGCAGGATTATATAGAATAGGCTGTTTCAACCGCGATATTTTCATCCTGTGTCCGATCGGATGACCGGACATGTCCATTTTTCACCTTTTAGAGCGCCGGTAATATTATGTAAATGTAAAACCGGCTTCACAAAAGGCTGTCCGCGTTTCGGAGGTTGAAATGGCAGAGGAACTGGTTGAAGTCAGGAACCTGGGCATGAAATACCAGAGTCCCAACGGTGAGATCGAGGCTGTAAGGGATGTATCCTTCAAGGTCAAAAAGGGTGAGTTTGTAAGCCTGGTTGGGCCCAGCGGCTGCGGCAAATCCACTATCCTGTCCATTATTTCCGGTCTGCTAAGGCCGACGTCAGGATCGGTACAGATTGGCGGCGAATGGGTTCGCGGCGCCTCAAGGAAGGTGGGCTATATGCTCCAGAAAGACCACCTGTTTGACTGGAGAACCATATACCAGAATGTCCTGCTGGGCCTTGAGGTGCGGGGCGCCCTGAACAGGGAAAGCAGGGAACGGGCCCTGGGCCTGCTCAAAACCTACGGTCTTTATGATTTTAAGGACAAATACCCCAACCAGCTTTCGGGAGGTATGCGCCAGAGGGCGGCGCTGATCAGGACCCTTGCTGTCGACCCTGAGATCCTGCTTTTGGACGAAGCGTTTTCGGCCCTGGACTATCAGATGCGCATCGCCGTTACTGATGATATTTACAGCATCATTAAGAGGGAACAAAAAACTGTTATCATGGTTACCCATGATATCGCAGAAAGTATCAGCATGTCCGACCGGGTCATAGTACTCTCGAAAAGGCCAGCCGCTGTTGTGGCAATCTACGATATAGAGTTTAACCTGAAGGAACGTACACCGCTGGCATGCAGGGAAACCCGGGAATTCCCGGGATACTTCAATATGATATGGAGGGAGCTGGATATTCATGTCTGACAGGCAGGAGCCTACCCTGTCCGCGGAAAGGGCCGAATACTTAAGAAAGCTGAAGATCCGCAAGCATGCCATCCTTGCTGCCAGGATACTGATCCTCGTATCGGTTTTCGTGGTTTGGGAGATTGCCGGGAATCTCAGGCTGATTGATCCCTTCTTGACCAGCCAGCCCTCAAGGATTATCAGAACGCTGAGCAACCTTTACCTGGAAGGGGGCCTCTTCAGGCACATCGGCATCACCTGCCTGGAAACTGTAGCCGGCTTTCTGACGGGCACCATCCTGGGAACGGGCATCGCCATCATTCTGTGGTGGTCCGATTTTATCTCGAGGGTCCTGGAACCTTACCTGGTGGTGCTAAACAGCCTTCCCAAGATCGCGCTGGGACCAATTTTCATCATATGGATCGGTCCGGGTCCCGGGGCAATAATTGTCATGGCCCTGGCGATATCGCTGATCGTTACAATTCTGGAGGTGCTCAACGGGTTCCTTTCGGCAGATCCCGAAAAGGTCAGGCTGGTGCAGACCTTCGGGGCCAATCGCCTGCAGGTCTTCAGTAAAGTGGTGCTGCCCTCCAACATAAACTCGATCATTAATGCCCTTAAAATAAACGTGGGATTATCCTGGGTCGGTGTTATAGTGGGGGAGTTTCTGGTGTCCAGGGCAGGCCTTGGATATCTTATCGTTTATGGCGGGCAGGTCTTTCAACTGGATCTTGTCATGACCAGTGTCATCATACTGGCCGCGGCGGCGGCTCTCATGTACCAGGGCGTGGTCTGGCTGGAAAAGAAACTGATGAAGAACCCGCAAGTTTACGGGCGGATGTAACGGCCGATACCGGAAATCTAGGAATTGGGGAGGGTTTATCATGAAAAAGGCAGCCATGATATTGGTACTTGTAATATTGGTATCAACGCTGTTTGCGGCATGCGGTACACAGGACAAAATAAGGATCTTACTCAGCGAAGTGACCCATTCGGTTTTCTACGCGCCGCAATATGCAGCAATCAACATGGGATTTTTTGAGGAACAGGGTTTGGAGGTGGAACTGATCAACGGCCAGGGCGCGGACAAGGTTATGACGGCCGTATTGTCGGGCCAGGTTGATATAGGTTTCGCCGGCCCTGAGGCAACAATCTATGTCTATAACGAAGGCAGGGAAGACCATGCGGTGGTATTCGCCCAGCTGACCAAGAGGGATGGATCCTTCCTGGTGGGAAGGAACCCGGAGCCGGATTTCAAATGGGAAAACCTCAGGGAGAAGGCCATTATCGGCGGACGAAAGGGCGGAGTACCCGTGATGACCCTGGAGTATGTCCTGAAAAAACATGGCCTCATACCCAACCAGGATCTCATAGTGGACACAAGCATCCAGTTTGCGGCCATGGCAGGTGCTTTCACAGGCGGTGAGGGAGATTATGTCACCCTGTTTGAGCCTACGGCCACCATGCTTGAGAAGGAAGGAAAAGGTTATGTCCTGGCATCAGTGGGCGCTGAGAGCGGCGAGATCCCCTATACCGCATATTTTGCCACGAAAAGCTACATCCAGAAGAACGGGGATATAATCCAGAAATTCACCAATGCCATTTATAAAGGGCAGCAGTGGGTTGACCAGCATACACCGGAGGAGATTGCCAGGGCCATCAGGCCATCTTTCCCGGATACCGATATGGAAACCCTTGAGGCGGTGGCAAAGCGATACAAGGATATCGACGCCTGGTGCAGTGATCCCGTTATGACCGAAGAATCACTGAACCTGCTTCAGGAAGTCATGCAGGAAGCGGGCGAGCTTAAGCGTCCGGCACCCCACGATAAGATTGTTGACAACTCGTTCACATTAAAGGCCATGGAAGATATGAATCAGAAATAATTGGTTTATGCTAAGGCTTGCCAATATCGAAAAGCCGCGATTAATGAAGAAGTGGCAGGGGAACAGTACCTTGACGGCTGTCTTTACAGAGACAGCGCCTTTAGTTCCCCTGTCAGTTTCTTTATTTGGACCCTTGATTATGAATGTTGTTATGATAGAATATTCCTGTATAAAAATTCGACATATTGTATCAATGTTTTTTATGGCTGTTTTATCTGAATAAAGCAGAATATGCCGGTTCATTATGAGGATGGGACCTTTGGTTTTTCCGCGGGCAGCGGTTATTCTTATTATATGGGAATGCTCCTGTCGGAAAGGCATTTCTGTATATTCAGAAAAGGCATATAAGGAAGCATAAAAAACAGGAGGGAAACAAAATGAGCCTACTTGAAAACAAGTTCAAACTCAGGGAGAACGGCACAAATGTCAGAACCGAGTTCATTGCCGGCCTGACAACTTTCTTCACCATGGCCTACATTATCTTTGTAAATCCCAACATTCTTGGGTTGGCCGGCACACCTGACAATCCATTTTCAAAGGGCGGGATTTATGTAGCCACCATTCTTGCGGCTGCTGTGGCTACCCTGATCATGGGCCTGGTTGCCAATGTACCCTATGCCCAGGCTCCGGGAATGGGCCTTAATGCCTTCTTTACCTTTACAGTAAGCATGGGCCTTGGATTCACCTGGCAGCAGGCTCTGGCAATGGTCTTTGTATGCGGTATTATCAACATCATCATTACGGTTACCCAGGTAAGGAAAGCAATAATAAAGTCTATTCCAAAATCGCTCCAATACGCCATCGGCGGCGGTATTGGACTTTTTATTGCCTATATCGGCTTTAAGAGCGCCGGATTCCTGAAATTCACCACTGAAGCGCCATATATCTATGCCGATGAATTCACCACCGTCGGTCATGGTGCCAATGTTGTACCCGCACTGGTCAATTTCTCCAGCGCCGGGGCTCAGCTGGCGCTCATCGGTCTGGCTATCACCGCTATTCTGATGATATTGAAGGTTAAGGGCGCCATCCTGATTGGTATTATCGCCACCACCATAATCGGTATTCCCATGGGCGTTACCGATACAAGCCTTTCCAATCCCTACCAGGTTTCCGATATCGCGGATACCGCATTCAAGCTTGATTTTGCCGGTCTTTTCTCAAGCCCTGAAAAAATAGGTATTATCCTTGTAACCATCCTGGCCTTCAGCCTCACCGACACGTTCGATACCATCGGAACCTTTATCGGAACCGGACGCAAGAGCGGTATCTTTGACGATAAGGATGAGGCTGCCCTGTTCAGCAGCAGGGGCTTTAAGTCAAAGATGGACAAGGCCCTGTTTGCCGATGCTACCGCCACATCCATAGGCGCATTGCTCGGGACCTCCAATACCACCACCTATGTAGAGAGCGCGGCCGGTATCAGCGCTGGCGGTAAAACCGGATTGACCTCGGTATTTACAGCCATATTCTTCCTCATATGCCTCGTGTTTGCCCCGATAGCCGGCGTTGTTCCCGCCGAGGCAACAGCTCCGGCGCTGATCATCGTGGGTATCCTCATGATGGATTCACTGGGCAAGATAAACTGGGGTGAATTTGAAGAAGCCCTGCCGGCGTTCCTTACCGCTGTTTCCATGCCTCTTGCTTACAGCATTTCGGTAGGTATTTCGGTCGGCTTTATCTTCTATGTTCTTACAAAGGTGGTCAGGGGCAAGTTCAAGGAAGTCCATCCTGTCATGTATGTGGTTACCATACTGTTTATCATCAACTATATTCTTACCGGTGTATTGCAGCTTTGATGAGCATTCCTGAATAAACGACACCAGCAGGGGCCGCCCGTTGGGGCGGCCCTTTTCTGTATGGCAGGCAGGTCCATTATGGATCAGTCCAGGCTATAAAAATCCGAAGCAAGCCAGGAAAAGGAAATTATTAATAGATTGTTCATCGATTTTTCAAAAGTTTGTTGTAAAATAATCATGGCAGCCCATACTTTGATGATGGCAGCGTCATGGCCTATAATAATAACTGATCCGGGCATCTTTGCCGAAAAACGTGAATGGGGCGGGTGCGGACATGAATGTCATGACCAGGGTTCTTGTTGTGGATGACGATATTAATATCTGTGAACTTATCAGGATCTACCTGGAGAAGGAAGGCTTTCAGGTGACGGTGTGCTATGATGGCCGGAAAGCCATTGAGTTGTTCAGGAATGAGACTCCGGACATCGTGATTCTGGACATTATGCTCCCCGGAATGGACGGCTGGCAGGTATGCCGGGAAATCCGGCGCTTGAGCGATATTCCCATCATAATGCTTTCAGCCAAGGACGAAACCTTCAACAAGGTCTTAGGGCTGGAACTGGGCGCCGACGACTATATGGTAAAACCCTTCGAGCCGAAAGAGCTGGTGGCCAGGATCCGCGCGGTATTAAGACGGTTTGAGCGGCATGAGGACACGCCGGATCAGGTTATTTATCCCGGCCTTATGATCAACAAGTCCACATACACGGTTAAAATAAACGGGAAGGATGTTGAGATGCCTCCCAAGGAGCTGGAGCTTCTTTACTTCCTCGCATCAAACCCCAACAAGGTTTTTACCAGGGAGCAGCTTCTCGAGAATGTATGGGGCTTTGATTTCTATGGCGACACGCGGACAGTGGATGTGCATATAAAAAGACTCCGGGAGAAATTTGAGCCCAATGAGAACAGGTGGTCCATAAAGACCGTTTGGGGCGTGGGCTACAAATTCGAGGTGAAGTAATGGGAAAATCCCTGTTTGGAAAGATATTAACCATCCTGGTGGCAGTGCTGACGGTCAGCTTTTCGGTTACCGGAGTCCTGCTGGGCGTTGGCCTTAACAGGCTCTCTGCCGACCAGAAGGCTGAACAGCTTCAAATGGTGGCTGAAAAGACCGAACAGGCTTTGGAATATTTTCTGAAACAGTTGAACGGCTTTTCGGACAGTATACTTTTTACCAATTATCTGGAGTCCGTCGCAGAGAACTCAGGTTCCATTATCTGGGTGGCCAGGACCGATGGGTCCCTTCTCTTCTACTCATCTACTCCAAAATCGGTTATAGACAGCCTTGAGAAAAATGATGAAGGATGGTACAGCCTTCCCGACGAATGGCAGGATGAGCCCCTCAAGCGGGGCTACAGCAGGCAAAGCGGTGATTTTTACGGTCTGTTCCGGGGTACGGGAGAGGAATGGGTTACTGTGTCCAAGTACTTCAGCATGCCGGATGTGCCTCCTTTCGGCATAACAGCCGAAGGCATAATCCTGGTCCATTCAAAGCTTCCCACCATGAGGAACACAAAATATTCGGTCCCCAGAATCTTTCTTATATCGGGGGGTATAGGCTCTTTAGCGGCTCTGCTGCTGGTATTTGTATTGACGCGCCGTCTTGTCAGGCCCCTGGCCGAGATGAAACAGGCTGCTGGCAGGATCGCGTCAGGTGATTTCAACAAACGTATTGCCATACGCGGCGAAGATGAAATCGCAGAGCTTTCCAGGAGCTTCAACTACATGGTGGACGCGCTGGAGAACCTTGAGAATACGCGGCGTGAGTTTTTGAGCAATATTTCCCACGAGCTCAGAACCCCCATGACCACCATCAAGGGTTTTATAGACGGCATACTTGATGGTGTTATCACGTCTGAAGACCAGAACGCATATCTTTCCCTCGTCAGGGACGAGGTTAAAAGGATGGAGAAGCTGGTTAATGACATCATGGACCTGGCAAGATTCCAGGCGGGGGAAACCAGGCTCAATATAACGGTATTTGACATCAACGAAAATATAAGGCGCTGTGTCATCAGCCTGCAGCATATGATCGTCAATAAAAACCTGGAGCTCATGGCAGACTTCGAGACCGAGCGCCTTTTTGTCAGGGCCGACACTGATGCCATTCAGAGGGTTTTGCTTAACCTTCTTCACAATGCCGTCAAGTTTACGCCCGAAGGTGGGAAGATAACTGTCCGGACGTATGCGAAGAACAAAGTTTATGTGGAAGTTGAGGACAACGGGCCCGGTATACCAGAAGAGGAATTGCCCCATATCTTTGACCGCTTTTACAAGGCTGACAAATCCCGCGGTCTGGACAAGACAGGGGTCGGCCTGGGACTGGCTATCGCCAGGAACATCATCCTTTCCCATAATGAAACCATCCGGGTTGAGAGCCAGGAGGGCAAAGGTTCCAGGTTCATATTTACGCTGCCCGGCGCGGATGGACCGGACGAATATTAATAACAGGACGGTTCTCAGATAATGTTTACAGTTTATTCATACGCAATACATATATTACCCCTATAATGAAATCGACAAAAAGAGAAAGGAGATGTCAGGATGAATGGTTTTGGAGATCATGGACCAAACAATTACCATGGGGATCCCGCGGAAGAGGACAGATCCTTTAAAGCCCGATACAGGTATGAGGTGAATCCTGTTGACCAGCCATTGGAAGATAAGTATGACGACCTGAAAACGTCATCATTCTATAATGAGGGGTACAAAAAGCCGGGCAGAGGGAGGCTTAAAGGATTGCTGACCCCCTTGCTCATGGTGGCCCTGATAAGCTCCCTGCTTACAGGCGGACTGGTAGCCTCCTATTTTGTCTTTGTCACGCCTTCGGCGAATGCTTCTGATGCCCGGCAGGACAAGACTGGCAATAGCAATATAATAGCTGAGGGCACAGGCATCAAACAGGTGGAAATAATTAATACCACCGAATCCCCCGTGGTTGCGGTTGCTGAGAAAGCAAGCCCTTCCATTGTTGGTATTGATGTCAAGTATGTATACAGCGACCTGTGGTTCGGACAGCATGAAAGGAGCGGCCAGGGTTCAGGCATAGTTTACAGGAGCGACGGTTACATCGTCACCAACAACCATGTCATTGAAGCCGCCATGGATGGGGGCAGCAAGAACAAGATTGCCAAAGGCGCTTCCATACAGGTTATTCTCCCCAACCGTATTGATGAACCTTATGATGCTGTTGTTATAGGCAGAGACCCAAGAACCGACATCGCCGTACTCAGGATAGACGCGACAGATCTGCCCGCTGCCGAGTTTGGTGATTCAGACTCGCTGAAGGTGGGCGAAATGGCTGTGGCTATTGGCAACCCTGCCGGGCTGGAGTTCATGGGTTCAGTAACCGTGGGGTATATAAGCGGCCTTAATCGCTCCATCACATTTGATGACGGAAGAAGCATGAAGCTTATCCAGACCGATGCGGCTATCAACCCCGGAAACAGCGGCGGCGCGCTGCTGAATGCAAAAGGTCAGGTCATCGGTGTGAATTCGGCCAAGATCTATTCCGGTGGATATGAAGGGATCGGGTTTGCCATTCCCGTGAACATAGCCCGTGAGGTAGCCGATTCACTGATAGAAAGCGGTTATGTCAAAGGCAGGCCGCAGATTGGGGTTAAGATAGATCCGAGATTCTCGGAGGAGATTGCCAGGAGAAATGGTGTTCCCTATGGCGCCATGGTCTGGGATGTATCCCCGCTGAGCGCTGCCTACAGGGCGGGCATCAGGCCCGGAGATATCATAACCAAGTTCAACGGTGTAACCGTAACAGACTATTATGAGCTTGAAGCCGAAAAGAACAAATACAAAGCCGGGGATACCGTTGAAATAGAAGTTTACAGAATGCCTGAAAAGGGAAAGCCCTCGGATGGGGTCTATAAAACATTCTCGGTTACCCTTGACGAGGACCAGGGCGACGGATAAAAGCATGATATAACCTGGACGTAAATACAGGCCGGCTGAAATTCTTCAGCCGGCTTTTGCGTTCGTTACATTTAAACAGGCGTTTGTTACATTTCGTCAAAAATACTGTATTTCCATGCTATACTTGTGACTATATTGGCGGATGGTGATGATATGTTCGACAAGTGCGGGTCCAGACTGGCCGGGGTATTGAGCGAACACCGCGTCATCAGGGAAGAAGACAAGGAGATCATTGTTTATGGGCTGGACGCGCTGTTGTCCACCTTGGCAAATCTTGTCGTCATAATCGTTCTGGGGCTCTTGCTGGGACAGTTCGTGCAGACCGTAGTGTTCCTTGTATCCTTTGCCTCTCTGAGAGTTTTTGCGGGAGGTTACCATGCCAGGACCCGGTTAGGATGTACGGCAACATTCATCATCATATATCTTGCGGGAATGGCATTGCAGCACTATACCCCGGATATGCTCGTGATGCCGGCGGCAATCTGCCTTGCCCTGGTATCACTTGCTTCTGTGTTCGCACTGGCTCCCATTGAGCATCCGAACAGGCCGTTCCAGGATAACGAGTACCGGGTTTTCAAGGTGGCAAGCCGGGCCGTTGCCGGTTTGGAAACCTTATTGGTCATTTTTGGGACCGCATTCACCGGATATGGGAATCTGGCCTATTGTATATCCCTGGCTATGCTGGGAGTTACAGTAGTTCTTATATTAGCCGGAAAGCTTGGATTAAGGGGTGAGTAATTGTGTTTTTAAAGGGAATCGCATTGTCGCTTGGTAAGCTTCTCGCCGTGCTCGCAGCTTTTGCCGCTCTTGCCAGTCGCTTTACAAGCTGTCTGATTATCGTTTATCAGCCTAAGATGCCTCAGAAGGTCAGAACATTGAAAGGAGCAGGCAGCATAATAAATCATACGTAAGGTTATCAGCCCAACACGCTGTACCAACCAATCGGGCTGAAGCAACAGATAATTATGTTCGGCCGGAATCCGCCTCCTATCCCTGACCCCCCCCGCACGGGACAAGCGCGCGGTTCCAGCAGGCAGCATGCTCGGACATAATTATCCGAAAAGCATCGTGTACACCCTCACGGTGCTTTTCATTTTTCCTGCCGCCCGGAAGAACCCCTCGACAGCCATTTATTTGTTTGGTTGAAAAAAAGATGAAGAATTTGATATAATGAATCATCACATACCATTTTTTATGGTAATATGTAAGATCTTGCGGGGGAAACATGCGAATAGGGTTTTGCGATGATGACAGGGTTTTCCTGGAGCTCCTGGCCGTATACTGCAGAGAGTGCCTGCCTTTTGTCGATCAAGATGAACAGGTTGATGCGGAGTGCATGTCTTCAGGCGAGAAACTTCTGGAATCATACCGCCGGGGCAAAACCTTTGACATCCTGTTTATTGATTTGAAAATGAAAGGGCTAAATGGCTTTGAAACTGCCCGTCAGATCCGGATGGTTGATAACCGGGTAATCATCATCTTCGTCACTTCCCTGGCCCATTGTGTGATGAAATGCTTTGAATACAAGCCATTCTGGTACCTGATCAAGCCTGTGACCCGGAAGAGTTTCAAAAATGTGTTCATGAAGGCTGTTGCCGAGTATATGTCCGCCAACCGCGCCGAATATGCTTTCAGCACCAGGACCGATGGAACCACAAAGCTCAGTATCGGAAACATTATATACCTGGAAAGCATTTCCCGCCGGATCAGGCTGCATGCCGCGGACGGTGATTATTTCTTTTATGCCGGCATAAACGAAGAGGAAAAAAAGCTCTCAAAATATGATTTTATCCGAATCCATAAGAGCTACCTGGTCAATCCCCATTATATAAAACAGATCAACCGCAGCTGGCTGACCCTCAAGGACGGTCAGCGTCTGCCTGTAAGCGAACGTCGTTACAAGGCTATATATGACTTATATACAGATTACCTGGCAAGGAGCTCTTTGTCATGAAAGATTTGGTTTGGATAGTGGCAGAAGCCGGAACGTCCTTGTTTGAGGTCATTTTATTCTTTATTTTCTTCAATGGTTTTCTAACCAAGAGGGACACGCCGCGGATCAGGGAGATTCTTGTTCTTGTCATCGCTTTTGCCATGCAGTTTGTCGTCGGGACATGGTTCTATGATGAACAGCTCATAATGCTGATAAGTTCCACGCTTGTCGCCGTTTTTATCTGCTTTTCCCTTTACTCGGGCAGCTTGATGACCAGGCTGTTCTCACCCCTTCTGGTTGTGGCGTTCATGGTGGCTCTGGAACTTATATCAACCATACTGGCGGTATCAGCCTACGATATCGAACTTCATGACGTGAATTCAAATCCATGGGTCAAGCTCATCATCATTTTTGCGAAAAACCTGCTGGGATTAATAGCCGTAAAGACTGTCACATATTTCAGGCGGTCTTTTTCAGGCAGCATCAAGACCAGCTATCAACTGATGATACTGGTTGTACCAGCCATAAGCCTGGTGCTCATCTATGTAATACTGGACCTGATCATGCACCCGGGAAAGGAAGATGTGAGCCTGCCCGTTACCGGCCTGTTATGCCTGCTGTATGTCAATGTAATGATTTTTACTGTTTTTGAAGGCTTCATGAGACAGGTGAACAAGGAATACCGGTATATGCTTATGGAAAAACAGCTGGATCTGCAGTTGGATCATTACAAACAGCTGGCTGAAAGCCGGAGCCGTATCCAGGAGATATGGCACGACTTCAGAAACCATGTGCAGTGCATAAGGATACTTAATGACAAGGGCGATATGGAATCCCTCGGGGAGTATATAAGGAACCTGTCCTGCTATGAGGAGAGGGCAAATGTCCTGGATACCGGGAATCCAGTAATTGATGCCCTTCTAAGCAACAAGCAGTCCATTGCCAGGCAGATGGGGATCCGGTTTGAGATGGAACTGGTCATACCGCCGCGGCTTGAGATACCGCCGGCGGATATCTGCGCCATACTCGGGAACTCGTTGGATAATGCCATTGAAGCCTGCAATCGGATAAAGAACCCAGGGATTGAAAAAATGATCCGCCTTAACCTGACGTATAAGAACGGCTATCTGGTTATGGAACTTGTCAATACTTTTGAAATAGCACCTCAAAGGCAGGGGAAACATTTCAAGACATGGAAATCCTCGCCCCAGTTCCATGGATTGGGGCTTCAGAGCATCGAGAGGACCGTGGAGCAGAATGGCGGTAATGTGAAGATCGATATGGAAAACGGCACTTTTTCTATAAAGATCCTGATTCCTGCTGATATTCCCGGAAAGGATGCCGAAGACTGATGAAACCGCGGCGCTTCCTTACGGTTTTTTTGGAATACTATCCAATTAATGAGGGCCGGCAGTCGGCCAAAATATCTGTATTTGCTGTTTTAAAAACAAATAGCTATACTTTATAATAAGACAGTCAAACCGAGAGTTTGGCACAAATCTGATCTTCAGAGGTAAGAATCTATGGCTGTTAAAAGAGTTTTTGTTGAAAAGAAACCAGGATTTGATGCTGAAGCCCAAAGGCTCCTGGGGGAAATCAGGGATTTTCTCCTGGTAAAAAGCCTTGAGGGTGTCAGGGTACTCATGCGCTATGACTGCGAAGGCATATCAGATGAGGATTTCGAAAAAGTAAAGACTGTCGCGTTTTCTGATCCGCCCGTGGACAGGGTCTATGATGAGGTTATCGAGCCTTGTGATGATGAAAGGCTTATCGCGATTGAATTTCTGCCGGGGCAGTATGACCAGCGGGCAGACTCAGCCGCACAGTGCGTCCAGATCATGACCCAGGGGGAACGCCCGGATGTCCGTGTGGCGAAGATCATCCTCCTTAAGGGTGATCTCACCGAAGAGGATTACCAAACCATCAAAAGCTATCTGATCAATCCCGTTGAAACCCGAGAGGCCTCACTTGAAAAGCCGGATACGCTTAAAACAGTTTATCCCGCGCCCCAGGACGTGTCTGAGGTCGCCGGGTTCGTGGACATGACAGATGACCAGCTGAAACAATTGCTGGATGACATGGGATTTGCCATGACCCCCGCTGATCTCAGGTTCTGTCAGACCTATTTCAGGGAAACAGAAAAGCGGGACCCCACTGTTACCGAACTGAGAATGCTGGATACCTATTGGTCGGATCATTGCAGGCACAGCACTTTTTTGACCGAGATCCAATCGGTCGGTTTTGATGACGGCCCTGTTCCCCAAAAGATCAAATCGGTTTATGAACAATACCTGGATGTGAGAGCCGGTATTGAGGGGAACGGCAGCAAGCCGGTTTGTCTCATGGATGTCGCGACTCTTGCCATGAAACACCTGAAGAATACAGGCAGACTGGAAAACCTGGATGAGTCGGACGAGGTTAACGCATGCAGCATAGTGGTGCAGGCTGAAATGGACGGCCGGCTGGAAGACTGGCTCGTTATGTTTAAAAACGAAACCCATAACCATCCAACAGAGATAGAGCCTTTCGGAGGCGCGGCCACCTGCCTGGGAGGCGGCATACGAGACCCCATGTCGGGCAGATCCTATGTTTATCAGGCCATGAGGGTAACGGGATGCGGCGACCCGCGCACCCCTTTCTCTGAAACGCTGCATGGCAAGCTGCCCCAGCGGGTTATTACCACCACCGCCGCCGAAGGATACAGCTCTTATGGCAACCAGGTGGGAGTTCCTGCCGGGGTTGTGGCAGAGATATACCACGACGACTATGTAGCCAAACGGATGGAGATAGGAGCTCTTGTGGCCGCTGCTCCCAAAAGCAGTGTTGTGAGGATGAAGCCGGAAGCAGGCGACATCGTAATCCTGCTGGGCGGGCGTACCGGGCGTGACGGCTGCGGCGCGGCGACCGGATCATCCAAGGAGCATACCGAAGAGTCCCTTAACGCCTGCGGAGCAGATGTGCAAAAGGGTAACCCGGTCACCGAGAGAAACATCATGAGGCTTTTCAGAAAGCCCGAAGTCTGCAGGATGATAAAGAGGTGCAACGACTTTGGCGCGGGAGGCGTTGCGGTAGCCATAGGCGAACTGGCCGACGGGCTGGATATAAACCTTGACGCTGTCCCCAAAAAGTACGAAGGTCTTGACGGTACCGAGCTTGCCATATCCGAGTCCCAGGAACGTATGGCCGTTGTCGTGTCGCCGGAGGACGCCGACGCGTTTATAAGGGAAGCCCGGGAAGAGAACCTGGAGGCCGCCAAGGTGGCCGTTGTAACCAATACCAACAGGTTGAGGATGAGCTGGAGAGGCCGGACCATTGTCGACCTCAGCCGTGATTTCATCGATACAAATGGAGTAAGGCAAAAGACATCGGTACAGGTAACCAGTCCGGATAAACAGGACAACCCACTGACACGCCTGCCCGAAGAGCTGGAGGCCCTGAGGCATGATCCGGCCACCGCCTGGCTTGAAAACCTGAAAAGGCTGAATGTTTGCAGCCAGAGGGGCCTGGTCGAGCGTTTTGACAGCACTGTGGGCTCCGGTACGGTACTCATGCCCATTGGAGGCAAGTATCAGCTCACTCCCGCGGACGGGATGGCAGCCAAGCTGCCTGTTCAATGCGGTGATACCACCACAGGAACCCTGATGACCTATGGTTTCAACCCGCATATTTCAAAATGGAGTCCGTTCCATGGCGCCGTATACGCGGTTCTGGAATCCCTGGCCAGGCTGACGGCCATGGGCGGGGATTACAGAGAGTCCTACCTCACGTTGCAGGAATACTTTGAGAAGCTGGGCAAAGATCCCAGCCGCTGGGGGAAGCCTTTCAGCGCGCTGCTTGGTGCCCTGCATGCCCAGCTGTCCCTGGGGGTGGCCGCGGCAGGCGGTAAAGACAGCATGTCCGGGACCTTTATTGACCGGCATGTACCCCCGACGCTGGTGGCCTTTGCCGTAGCGCCCGTCGATGTCAGGAACGTCGTTTCCCAGGAGTTCAAACAGCCGGGCAGCCGTCTTGTATTGGTTTCAATAGACAAGGATGAACTGGGTCTGCCTGACCTCCAACAGGCTGGCAGGGCTTATGCCGCCATAGCCTCCCTGGCGCAGAAAGGCGGTATCCTTGCGGCTTCGGCTCTTAAGTCCGGCGGATTGGCGGAGTCGGTTTCAAAAATGGCGTTTGGCAACCGCATAGGCGCCAGGCTGAAGGAAATGCCGTTTGACAAGCTGTTCATGCTGGACTATGGCTCCATCCTGCTGGAGATTCCTGATTGGGTGGATACTGAAGAAGCCTTCGGCGAACTGAAATATGAGGTTATAGGCGAAACCATCCCTGAGTCCGCCATCCTATTCAATGGGAAAGAGTTGTCCCTGGATAAAATGCTGGAGACCTGGGAAGAAACCCTGGAGCCCATATTCCCCACCAGGGCCGAAGAGAAAGCTAATAGCATACCTGCTTACGCATTTCGGGGCAAAGCCCGGGTCAGGCCGAAGACCTCCATCGCAAGGCCCAGGGTGCTAATACCGGTACTGCCCGGTACCAATAACGAGTATGATGTAAGAATGAGGTTTGAGGAGGCCAATGCCCTTGTTGATCTCTTCATATTCAAAAACCTGACAGCAAAAGAGGTTGACGAATCTGTCCAGGAACTGAAGAAGAGAATTGACGAGTGCCAGGTCCTGGTGATACCCGGCGGCTATAACATGGGCAATGGACCCGAAGGCTCAGGAAAATTCATTGCCACGGTATTTAAGAATCCTTTGCTGGCCGAAGCAATCATGAACCTGACCGCAAAGCGGGACGGCCTGATCCTTGGCATAGGCGGCGGTTTCCAGGCCCTTGTGAAGCTGGGGCTTCTGCCATATGGCGAATTCAGGGAACCGGACGACAACAGCCCCGCAATTACCTTCAATACCATTGGCCGGCATGTATCCCGCCTGGTGGCCACGAGGGTGGCTTCCAACCTTTCTCCCTGGCTGGCAAAGGTAAAGGTCGGGGAAATATACACAGTGGCCGTATCCCATGGCGAAGGACGTTTCGCGGCCAGCCCCGGCCTTCTTAAGGAAATGGAGCTTTACGGACAGATTGCCACCCAATATGTGGGTCCGGATGGTAACCCAACCATGGAAACACCTTATAACCCCAATGGTTCGGTTATGGCCATAGAAGGCATCACCAGCAGGGATGGGCGGATATTTGGTAAAATGGGCCATGATGAGAGGTATGCTTCCAACACTTTCATAAATGTTCCCGGTGAAAGAAATCAGAGGATATTTGAGGCCGGAGTGGAATACTTCCTCTGATACCGGAATATTGGATGTTTTATGAGGCATATGTATAGACCAAGAAAAAACTTAATCAGAGCTACGAGGGAACAGGCGTGCATTGCCCTATGCCTTGTCATGCTGGCGGCAATGGCAGGCCTGTTCTCTTCCTGCATGGGCCGGAATATGAGTAATCCTCCAGTTATTAAGGCTTCTGAAGAATCTGAAACAACCCATCACCAACCAGATATCCCACAAGTCCAGTCCCCTGGCAAGGCCTCATCAGCCGTGCCTTCTCCCGGTTCTTCGACGCAGCCTGGGGAAAAAACTCCGCCCTGCCCCGCACCTGGGCCTGCTTCTTCCCATGATCCGGTTCCCGAGAGCATTGTCGATCCCTATACCCATTATACCTGGGACCAAATGATGGCCGAGGCGCAAATGCTCCGGGATGCATATCCGGAGTTTATTGAGTTGTCTTCGGCCGGCAAGTCGGTGGAGGGAAGGGACCTACTGGTCATAAGCCTGGGAACGGGGGACAGGAGGATACTGCTTTGCGGGGCCCACCATGCCAGGGAATATATAACCAGCAGCTTCCTGATGAAGATGGTGGAAGCCTATGCCGAAAAGGCTTCCAAAGGCCAGCCTTTCGGAGACTTTAGACCGGCGGAACTCCTGGGCAGGGTGACGCTGGTGGTGGTCCCCATGGTAAACACGGACGGGGTTAACCTGGTAAACAACGGGTTTAAGGCGGTAAGCAGCCAGGAAGAGGTTGAGGCGATGACCATGGTTGGATCGGGCTACCGGGCGTGGAAGGCCAATATCAACGGAGTGGACCTGAACAGGCAGTACCCCGCATACTGGGAGGAGAAATACGATGATGTGAAAAGGCCGGCTTCCCAAAACTACAAAGGGTCCGCCAGCGCCACCGAACCCGAAGTGCAAGCAATGATGGCCCTTGCCCGATCCGATGATTTTGTTCTGTCTGCGTCCTTCCATACAAAGGGAGAAGTGATTTTCTGGGCCGACAGCGGGACAGTAAACGCCATTAACGGGGCAAAGGACATTGCCGTGCGAATGGGTGAGCTTACCGGGTATGAATTGATGCCAGTGTCCGAAAAGCCTTCGGCTTTCGGAGCCGGTTTTGAGAATTGGTTCAGGCAGGAGTTCTTAAGGCCCGCCTTCTGTATCGAGCTGACCCCGGAAGATGGTACCGATGAGCCCCATGATGACACCGAGTTTGATTCACTGGTCTGGGAAAAGGTTAAATATATCGGGCTCTTTCTGGCCGAGGAAGCGCTGAAACGATAGGCAAGCAGGGGAAGGTCTGCAGAGCGCGGTAATCCCCAAAACTGTCATTGCGAGCGGAGCGAAGTGGAGCGTGGCAATCTCTTCCTGAGCGGGTTTTGCGAGATTGCTTCGTCGCGTTGCTCCTTGCGATGACATACTTGAGGATAGAAGTCAAAGCCTGGAGGTTGGAATGCCCTGATGCCAGGCTAACAGTATCCAACCTCTTACATCTAACTTCTTAACTTCTATTTTTAAGACAGTTATTTTATGCGCACGCCGAATATCTTTTGGGCGTAGGAGCCCACGACGGCCATGTTGCCGTATACAGCCGGCGAGGATTCGATATTGGCGCCCAGTGATACAACATCATAATCCTGTCCTGTTTTCGGATCGAACAGATGCATATCGCCGTTGGAATCGCAAAACAGGGCATAGGTCTTGCCGTCGGAGCCCACAAAATCGACGGGCGAGCTCCAGCTATAGAACTGCAGGTCCCGGACCCACACCTCTTCACCGGTCTTCTTGTCCAGCGCCACCAGCTTTCCGTCCATGGAAGACCCGGTAAAGCATACGGGGTAAATGATCAGGTTTTCAATATCGTTCTTTCCGATTAAGGGCGTTGACAGTACGCCGCCGTTTATATAATAGCGGTAATAACAGGTGTAATCCTTCTGCCATACCAGTTCCCCGGTCAGGGCATTAATCTTTCTTATGCTGGCCGGAGCAGTGGCCCTGCTGGTGTTGGCGCAGCGCTTATCCACCTCGTTGGCGGTGTAAATAAAGACGCCGTCCTCCTCTTCCTCGATTACTATGGTGCTGTCGGTATCATCCTCGGCGTCGAATATCCATACCGGCTCAAGGGAGTTTATATCCAGGCACTGGATGGTCCCGCCGTTATCGGAGAAATACATCAGGTTCCGGTAATAGGCCGCCGAGCCTTCGATGCCCTGGTCCGAGCTGTTGGGGCCGTACGAGGATTTATAGCGGTAATGGGTTATTTCAGGATCCACCGTAAGAGTTGCTGCTGCGGGATCATAGCTGGTGTTCATTCTTATCTTGTAAACCATACCATTCTCCATGGGCTGAATAAGGGTATCGGTCTGCCAGTTCAGCATGGGCGATGAATCCATGGCACCCCAGGTGCGGTACGCGTTGGGGTTCTTGCCTGGGAAGGTGAATATCTCGGTCTGGTCTATGAGGCTTATGACCCGGAACTTAAACTCGGTGTACCGCCCGTTGTTTTCGTTAACCCCCATGCCCGTGTAAAGCAGGGGATATCCTCTCGGGTCGATCATGCCGGTTCCCTTTATGGGAAAGCCGATCTTTATCTTCTCACGGGTTGGTTTGCCGGTTTCAAGATCCAGGAAATATATGTTGCCGTCAAGGGCCGGATAGATCACTTCCACCAGGTCCTTTTCCTTCATATCGGGATCAATGTTCATCAGATTCCTGGTTTCCTCGGGCCAATGGACCAAAAGCGGCTGTCCCGTCCAGCCGGTGCCGGGCCAGAAGCTGTTGGCGGCGGCTATTGCGCCTGTATCCTGGCTCCACACTATCTCAAGCTTCTTTTCTACCACATCGGCTGTTCCCCATGAGGCGGAATTGCGGTAGTTGTTTCCGCGAAAAGCGGTGATGCCTTCAAGCTGGGAATAGGATTTGTCCGAGGCAAAGGCCAGGGTGTAGTCAGGGACATACGCCACGGGCTTCCCGTTCTGGAAGACCTGGTACTGGATGGTAGCACCGTCGGCATATTTCTTGGTGAAAGTATGATTACTCCCCTCGGTCTTGCTTACGAAAGAGGGCGGTTCCTGCCAGTCCAGCAGCAGTGCTTCTGGGTCTGTCACCTCTGGTGTCGGTGTCGGCTCGGGAGTGGGAGTGGGTGTTGGCGTCGGTGTGGGGGTCGGCGCTGGCCCGGTTGCTCCCGGAGTCGCGCCCGGGGTTGGCGTTACGCCGTTGTTGCTGTTATCAACCCAGGGAAGCCTGTCCTTAAAAATAAACAGGGCAATCAACACAATCAGGCTGACCGCCAGCACCGCGATCAAAACTGTATAATTTCCGCTTCTGCGGTATCTTCTCCGCCTCATGTAATACCTCCTAAAGCTGATGTGAATAACGGGGGTCAGGCAACTTCTTTACTTGATCCGGACCCCGTATATTTTCGGCGTGTATGACCCCACGACGATCATATCGTTATAAACCGCCGGGGAAGATTCTATGTTCCTCCCAAGGCTGATGACATCAAGGTCCTTCCCGGTCCTGGGATCGAAAAGGTGCATATCGCCGTTATAGTCGCAGAAAACAGCGTAGGTCTTTCCATCGTTTGCCCGGAATGCCACCGGGGAACTCCAGCTGTA
>JAAYFY010000093.1 GCA_012728015.1 Clostridiaceae bacterium
AAAACAACCGGATGTTGTTTTTAGCCGGCAGTCGCACGGACGCGGCGTTGCCGGCGGCCCTGCGAGATCAAGCATGAGCATGTACAACTTCCTGCGACGAGGACTGAAGGAGAGACTGAACAGCACGGCTACACACGCAATCTCTTATGAAACGAAGCAGAGATTGCCGCGCCCGGCTTTGCCGGGCTCGCAATGACACATTGGGATTTACTGGATCACAATTATATTGGTGGTTTTTCACTTCCCAATCCCATATCCGGAATCCAATACGTAATAATGCGTATTCGGCACCGACTTTCGGTCAGAGAAGCCCCACTTAAACCAGGGGAAGAATTCCTGCACCCCGCCGATGGCAGCCGAGAGCCGTTCAAGATAGGGATGGTAGATCAGCGATACCACCTTCTCATCATTGATATGGTAATACCAGCACAGGTTGAACTCGTACCGGCTTATGATGGAGAGCCCCGAAAAATGGTAGAAGATCAGGGGGACATTGTTAAGAAGGACCTGGCCCCCTTTGCGGCTTACCCTGTAATTGGAGATATTCCACAGGGCTGCATTGGCCCCGATGGATGTTACAATATGCACGTTTTCATACTTATCCGGCCAGCCCTCAACATATCTCTGATCGCCGAACAGCCCGCGCTGGGGCTCTTCCTTGATTGGACAGTATTCAACGCATTTTTTCGCCCACTCACTTATGGCGGCAATACTTGTGCTATCCCTCCTGCAGCCCACGAACCCGGTATTATAGACCCCAGTGATGGAGTAGAAGTGTTCAAAATCCCTGGCGTTCCTGTGGTGGGTCAGGTACAGCGAGGCATCAGGCTTTTCGGCAAACAGGGCCGCGGGGTCCGAGAAAAAGAAAAGGTCCGCATCAAGATGGGCAAAATACTGCGCGTCGGGGTAAAATTGCAGGACATGGCTCAGAAACACGGGCTTCAGGGTCCAGCAATAGGCATGGAACAGCCGGTTTGCCCGGGCCTGGAGAAGGGCTTCGTCCTCAATATCCTCCAAACGCAACAAAACAATGTTCTTAAACGGTATCGTCCTTAGCACATCATAGACCTCATTGTCGGCGCACAGCACATACAGCTTGTAATCTCCGGCATTCTCCATGAGCGAGGAATTCATGGCAAGAAATTTGTACAGGTGATCCCTGGAAACCACGGTGGTAAAATGGAAGGTATCCATACGCAAAACTCCCTGTCTATATATTAAGGCCTATTTTGGGTCCCAGCTCGATGTTGAGGGCCATTCTCAGCAAATCCCGGAGCATCCCGACAAAATGGATCGCTTTGCCCGCATCAACCCATTCCCTTGTCTGCCGGATGATGAGCGGAATATTGTCGGCAATGCTCAATATGACATCCGCCGTCGGCCCTTTATAGGGCTTGTAACGGCTCTTCCGGATGATGTTAAGCAGTTCAAGAAATACCCGGAGAACCTGGTGGCTCCCCTTTTCGGGCAGCAGCCTGTTTATGTCACCCGCCACAAGGTTGATCTTGCCGGAATCGGCCTTTAATACCTCCTGGAGGCAGACCATCTGCATATCCAGGTAATAGATATGGTTATATTTCTCGCAGATATAAGTCACATTCTCCACCACATCAATCCAGGTGAAGTTAGCCGGGTGCTCCTGGTGGCAGCTCATGATATCCTCGGCCACGACAAACCGGCATCCGTCCTTGAAAAGCCTGATGCCCAGATCGTAATCCTCGTAGCCGTACCGGACAATACCTTCATCAAACATACCCACGCCCATGACCCTGTCCCTGGGCACCGAAAGGTTGTTGGTTATGAAGAACCGCCAGGGCAGATTATACCCCTCAAGGGAGCTGCCGTATTTTTTCAGTACCTGCTTCAGGTCCACGATAAAGGGAAGGTCCAGATCAAAGCTGTATTTCAGGTAGCTTTCGTCCAGCACATCGGCTTCAGATATGAGGGGTGTCCGGTCCTGGGGCGGATTTCCGGGCTCCGGTCGGTTCCCGGCTATTCGCTCAAACCTTGCCATCTGCTCAAGGCTGAACCTCTTATAGAAATATGAAAAGATACGCTTCCAGAACAAGCCGCAAACCACCAGGCCATCTTCCTTCTCATGGGCCTGGATATGTTTGCTTACAAAGTCTCTCGAGGCGATCATGTCGCTGTCGTGGAATATGAGTATGCCGCCCTGGGCTTCCAGAATGCCCTGGTTGCGCCCGCGGGCGATGCCCCGGTTTTTTTCCAGTCGGATAACCCTCATGGGGAACCTTGATTTAAAATCATTCAACATATCCATGGTGCGGTCATGGGACCCGTTATCCACCACGATGATCTCCACGTCATCGCCCTGGTAATCCTGGTTGTTCAGCGCCGCAAGGTTCAGATAAAGCCTTTCCCTGGCGTTCCAGGAGGGTATGATGATGCTCGCTCTCAACTCTTCTCACTCTCCCTCCGCGCCAGGTCCTGGGCATCGGAATAGCCGTCGAATCCAGGATCTATCAGGCTTATATTTCGTATTACATCCTGCAGGATGCGAAGGTAAATATAGTAGAAAAACGGGGGATCCACTGATTTTTGCTCATGGATCATGATGATCCTGTTGCTCCGAAGAACGCGAAAACCGCTGAAATGATAGCAGATCAGCCTGTTCCCGCCGGCCAGTATCTTCCCGTCGGAAATCGAGTAATGATACAGGGCCCGGTTCCAGTGGCCGATATTGACGCCCGGAGTATGGATCTCACAAACACTGGAGAATTTTGAGGGCATCTCATCCAGGTACTTCTGGTCACCGAAAAGGCCAGCCTCCGGCTTGCTGACACAGGATTCCAGACAGCGCTTCTTCCACCATCTCAGGCAGTTCAGGCCGGTTTCATCCCGCTTGAAGCTGATAAATCCCGAATTGTATTTGCCCAAAAGGGCCTGGAGCTTCTTTTTGTTTTCAGGCTCAAGGGAAGGGATAACTATATCCCCGCGGGATAACAGCACCGAGCAGCTGGGCTGGTTTTTGAATATAACCGACGGATCAGAAAAGAAAAAGAGATCGGCGTCCACATAGGTCACCCTGTAGATGCCGGGGTCCCGTGAAAACACCGCCTCGATCAGAAGTGGCTTAAGCGTCCAGCAATACTCGTTTATCCTGCGGTTTTTCTTAAGCTTGTTCAGGGATTCGTTGAGTTCGCATATATGCAGCAGCCTTATGCGCCTCCAGCCCATTTTGCTGATTAACCGGTGGGTTTCGTCATCCACGCACAGTACATAGGTTATATGGTCCTTTATGACCTCATTAAGCGAGCAGAACAGGGCAATAGCCTGGTAAAGCCTGAACCTGGAAATCACAGTGCAAAAGACCTGTTCCTTCATACCCTGTCACTCCCCGCAGCGTCATGGCGGCTGTTTTTCCCAAAATAGGTCCGGTACCATTCAACAGTCCTCTTAAGCCCTTCATCAAGGCTGTATTTGGGAACCCACTCCAAAAGCCTTCTGGCCTTGGACGCGTCAAGGTACTGGTGCCTGATCTCATTACCTGCCTGGTTCAGGATAACCGGCTCCAGGTCCGAACCCATAATCTTAAGAATCCTTCGGACCAGTTCCAGCACCGTTACTTGGATCCCATTGCTGAAGTTGAAGGCCTCACCGAAGAGCCCTTTGCTTTCCATCTTTTCGGCCAGGAGCATATAGGCGCTTACCGCGTCCCCCACATAAAAATAATCCCTTATATATGTTCCGTCACTTCGGATGACTGGCGCTTCCCCCCTGATTATGCTTCGGATGGTCTGGGGAATTATCCTGCTGAAGTTGGTATCCCCCTCGCCGAAAAGGTTTCCGCAGCGGGTTATGCAGACCGGAAGCCCATATGTGGCGTAATATGCCTGCGTGATCAGGTCCGCGCAGCTTTTTGACACGTCATAGGGATGCCTGCCCTGAAGAGGCATATCCTCGTGGTAGGGAAGAACCTCCTGTTGGCCATAGGCCTTGTCGCTGGAGGCAACAATTATCCTGCGCACCCTGGGGCTTCTCCTGCATGCCTCAAGCACATGCCAGGTCCCACGGACATTAGCCTCAAAGGTGGACAGGGGGTTGCGGTTGGCCGTCCCCACTATGGCCTGCGCTCCCACATGGAACACCGTATCAATCTCATATTCGTTCATAGCCCGTTCCAGGAGGGAATAATCCTCCAGGCAGCCATGGACAAGGTTTATGCCCTTATCATCGCCAAAGAAGCCGGAGTATGCCGTCCTGTCGCGCACCAGGCCTGTCACAGCCGCTCCCCGGTCCCTTAGTGTTTTTGACAAATGGCTTCCCAAAAAACCCTTGCACCCCGTAATAAAAACCGGTCTGCCATTCCAAAAACCGCTCATCTCCATACCCTCCAAAGGTCCATGCCGTCCTCGGCCATCTTATTCATGGTCATGATGTCATAGTAGGTGTCGCAGGCGTACCAAAACCCGTCATGCATATAGACGGCCAGCTGCCCGTCCCTTGAAAGGTCCGCCAGCGCGTTCCTTTCAAGGCTGTTTGGCACAGCAGCGTCGAGATAGTCGAACACAGCGGGCTCAAAAACAAAAAAACCACCATTAATAACGCTTTCCCTGCTTTCCTTTTCCGCGAAGGAATCGGCGACCCCCTCCCGGACCGTCATGGTACCATACTGGCTTTTCTTGTTGATTCCGGTAACGGTGGCAATCAGGCCTTTCTCTTTATGAAAGGCCAAAAGGCTGTGAAAATTGATATCCGAAAGGCCGTCCCCATAGGTGGCCATAAAGGTCTCGTTTCCCACAAAATCCTTCGCTTTTCTGATCCGGTCCCCTGTTAAGGTATCCAGGCCCGTGTCCAGAAACGTGATCTTCCAGTTTTCGGCCTTCTCCAAAAGTGTGATGCGACTGTTTTCGGTGTCAAGAATAAAGCTGTGGTTTTTCCAGGGATAATCCATGAAGTACTCCTTGATCCTGTCTCCCCTGTATCCCAGCAGCAGTATAAAATCGTCAAAACCATAATGCTTGTAAAGCTTCATAATATGCCAGAGCATCGGCATCCCGGCTATGGGAACAAGCGGTTTGGGCATATCCCTGGTAAGCTCATGCATTCTCATGCCCCGGCCGCCGCACAGTATAAGAACTTTCATATCATCCCCCGAAATGGCGTCATAGGTTGTACACATAATCATGATACGCAGCTGCGCGGTAAATAGTTCAGGACAAGCAGGCGGCCCGCCGCGGGGAAACCCCGGAAGGATTCGTTTATACCGACGGGTTGTTAAAGAAGTTTTCATCTATATAATCATAACTGTAGCAATCGTCATAAAAAACAGTAATAGTCAGCCTCCACTGGTTGTTCCTGTCCACCGATTCGGACTGCTTCAGCGCGATTACCTGCTTTTTACTGATAAAACGATTCACCATGGTCTCCAGGATTCTGACATCATCCCCGGAAAAGATCTTTATTTTCAAAACAGCCGCCTCCGCCATGATCTATAAAATCTTTCTCTTACTCTAATTATATTAGGCTGAAACCTGATCATAACCATATTGTAGAGCCACCGGCCGAGCGGCCGAATCGGCAGACCTGCCCCAGCCTTCCGCCCCAAAGGGCCGGGCATAATGAAGGTCATACAACAGGTCGGGACATCCCGTGAAACTGCCGCCACAACCCGCCCGAAACGGCTTGAAATGGTATAAAAAAAGCTTGACGGCGTTTAGTGACTTTGCTATACTATAAAAGCGCGTTAACTCGCGGGAATCATGGCGGCGTAGCTCAGTTGGCTAGAGCATGCGGTTCATACCCGCAGTGTCGTTGGTTCAAATCCGACCGCCGCTACCAGCGAGGCCCCATGGTCAAGTGGTTAAGACACGGCCCTTTCAAGGCCGTAACAGGGGTTCGAATCCCCTTGGGGTCACCAAAAAAGAGGCTGTCCTGCAAGACAGCCTCTTTTATTGTTTCTGACGGGTTTATGTAATTGGGGATTATATCATGGCGCACCGATGTATGCAATGCTCTTGATGCACCAGCCGTAATCCTTCCTGACCACGTCGAAATTAAACTCGTGTACTTGCCCGTAGTAATCGGGGCCGGACACCAATACCGGCGCGGAATCACCTTTCTGGCTGATTTCGAAATCCAAACCGCCCTCAAGCTCGAGGACTTCGTTCTGAAGCGCATTGTACAGATCCCTCAGGTAGTCTGCCACCCTTTCATCGGGAGTTTCGGGACAAAGCATGGCCAGGCGCTCATCGGCCGCCGGGCAGTATTCAAGGGCCAGGGCGCTCAGGATAAGGTATTCGGTTATGACACCTTCAATGGTGTCGGGGTACTCGGGAAGCTCTATATCGCAGATGTCCGGGTACATCAGGCCGTCAATCCAGAGAAACTGCCTGTATATGGGATAATAGAAAACGTCATAGCTCCACCTTCTTTGATAGAAACCGTCATAAACCCCGTCACCATCCAGGTCGAGAAGCGCGTCTTCCCCGGCGCCGGTGGCCGAGGCGGAGATGAACAGCTCTACGACTCCTTCCCCGTAAACCTCGTAGATGGCAAACCCGCGCAGCGACGCCCAGTTGGTCAGCTCAACGCAGATATAGGTCAGATCAGTGCCATCAAAGCGCACCGGTTTTATGCCCATTATCGAATACCCGGTATCATTTCCCGACAGGCCGGCCACCTGCTCAATCGTGCCATCCCTGTACCGGAGGACGTAGAAGCCCGACAAATCATCTATTGAGCTGCCAACCGAAACTACCGCCTCATCAAAGCCGTCCCTGTCGAAATCCTCGATGAAGCACTCCAGCATGTTTTCATCCTTATGCTTCTCGCCCATGAACTTCCTCACCAGGTCCTCGCTCATCCCTGCGCTGATAGCAGGAGAAGGCGAAGGGGCTGGAGTTTCGCCGGGGACAGGGGTTTCGTCTGCCTTTGGGGTATCCGTCACTAAATTTGCAGGTTCATCACCTTCCCCCGCCTCGATGATTCTCCTTCCGCATCCGGTAATCGCAAGGGCAGCAATCATAAAGATTGTTAACAGGGTTAAAGAAACCTTAAATTTCCTTTTCTCCATCATACCCTACTCCTTCTGCCAGGTCTTTATTTAAATATCAATATACAGCCTTTTTCATGCATTACTACTATGTAATAGCATAATTCCATGCAATGTAAAAGGATATTTATTTCATTGATCTTCCTGCCCGTCCATGCCGATTCGGTTTTCCCTTGCGTAGTAAAACAGGTATTGCTGGGCTATGCCGGCAAGCTCCCCGAATTCTCTGCGCGCAAAGGCCGCGATCTCTTCATTGCTTGTACCGCTGCCCGGGTACAGGGTGGTCATCACGCGCCTTACCCACCTGTCCACCGGGAAGGCGTCGGGCATAAGTCCGCTGAAAAGACCAATACAGTCCGCCACCTTCCCCCCCACACCATAAAACCTTAGAAGTTCCTGCCGCACACCGGCGGAATCCATGCCCTCCAGGGCACTGATATCAAGCTCCAGTGCCTGTTGGGAGGCGCGGATGATGTATTTGGCCCTGTAACCTGCCCTTATGCATTCAAAGGATTTTTCAGAAAGGACACTGAGGACATTTGATTCCGGGAAGGAATACAGGATCTGTCCCTTGTATTCCACCGGCTTTCCGTAATTCTCAGCCAGGCACTCAATAATCCTCCTGATCCGCGGTATGTTATTGTTCTGCGAGACGATAAAAGATATGAGAGTTTCATAAAAATCCTGTCTCAGGAGCCTTAATCCGGGCGCGAATTCAATGGCCTTTTCCATAATCGGATCATTCTCGGCAAGCTTTCGCTGCAAAGTTCCATAGTCGCGGCCAAGATCAAAGTAGTCATGCCATACCTCGGTAAAATCAGTGGGGCTCATGTTATGGAAGATAATATCGTCGCCTTTTTTTTCGGCTTCTACCACCAACCCTCTTACGATCCCCAGCCAGTTTCCGCTCTCAAGCCTTCTCCATCTGAAGCATTGTCCGCATTCAAAGGTCTGCTCAAGATCAAAGCTCTCCACGTCCCGTAATATTACCCGATTTTTATAAAAATACCATTCCATAAACACCCTTCTCAATTGCGTTATTATTTATAAATTATTCTATTATTTAACATCACAATAACGCTACTGATCTGTAAAGCCGCTTAAAAAAAGACTTCTTGTTTGTATCACGTTTATTATAGTATAATATGAATATCGTAAATTATAAATATTTTAACATTTTTACGCAAATGAACCGTAAGGATAGTACGTTCAATATACTTCAGAGGGATTGTTATACAAGGGGTACACAAAATGGCCTTACTGTTGTTTAAGAACGAATACATAGAGATTTCCCGTGACGGTGGGTATTTCTATATAAGATCCACCAATAAAGGTTATCCTTTGGAATCGCTAAGCAGAATACTGCAAGATTCTTTCCCCCATGTAAAAATAACCAACATTACGGCTATTAGAGATGTCATCACGAAAGCGCCGTATGGTCCCGTGGTTTTCGGTCAGGAACGGGAACGTATTGTGGTCACCGTATCTTCCGACGAACTGCGGGCCTTCATGACACTGTATGTTCCCGATAATGAATTGGCGCCTGAAAACCGTATTGAACTGGTTAAGGAAATCGTGGAAGCCTTGAACAATGCCGGCGTTGTATACGGAATTAAGACCGATATCCTGGAAGGTAACCTTATGTCAGGTGTGGAATACCTGATAGCCGAAGGGATACCGGCAGTTAATGGAACCGATTCCGAAGTTAAGCTTTATGAGATAGAGGCTCCCAAACCAAAGGTCTACGATTCCGGAAAGGTCAACCATTATGAACTGAACCTCATACATCACGTGGAAAAAGGCGACTGGCTGGGGGAGAGAAAGGATCCCACCCCTGGCACCCCCGGCAAGAGCGTAAGGGGGAATATCATCCCTCCGATTCCAGGAAGACTGCTCCCGCTTCTGTATGACCGCACATCGGTCTATGAGGAGCACAAGGATGGAGTGACATACCTTTATGCCAAAAAGACAGGGGCTGTGTATTACAGGGGAGATACAATAGGCGTTTACGATTTTTTGGAGATTAAAGGGGATATTGATTTTTCAACCGGCAATGTTGATTTTGACGGCTATCTTTCGGTTAAAGGAACGGTTGAGGACAACTTCAGCGTCTTTTCCGCCAAAGACATGGAGATTCTCGGTGAATACGGAGTTGGCGCCGCGGCCGAAATCGGCAGCAAGGACGGCAATGTATATATCAAGGGCGGCATAGCCGGCAAGGGCAAAACCGTGCTCCGTTGCAAGAAGAACCTCTATGTCAAGTTTTTATCCGACATCACTGTGGAGTGTGAAGGCAATGTCTATGTGGGGTTCTATTGCATGAACACCAATATAAGGGCCCGTCAGGTCGTTGTTGAGGCTCCCCGCGGCAGGATCATAGGCGGAACAATAGATGCGGATGTCCGTGTGTCGTCCGCCGATATAGGAAACGTGGCCGAGAACCGTACCGTTATCCGGGTCAGGGGTTTTGACCGGAACAAGCTCAAAATAGAACTGGACGAGAAAGTGGCCAGGCTTAAGGACACAAGAAGAAAGATAACCGAGCTTCGGCAGCATATCCGGGTCTACTCATGCTCATCTGACCTTTCAGAAGCGCAGCGAAACAGTTATGAAAAACTGAAGAACCAATACGCCGATCTGAAGGATGAGATTAAAGAGTTGGAATATGAGATAAAAAACCTTGTAGATGATCTGAAGACACCGGGTGAAGGGGCAGTTATCGTTCGAAACAGGATCTATCCAAGGGTAAGAGTAGAGATAAAGGGCTTGGGCGAGGAGATAACCAAAGAACAATTCATGACGACTTTCTATTATAAGGACAACGCCATCAAGACCAAATAGGGGTGACAATTTTGGATTACCAGGACATACTGGCTAAGATTCAGCAGGAAGAGAACAACGACCTTAGTACAAACCTTTATCGTTACAACGGAATACTGGAGGCCATCAGCTTTTTCACCAACAGGCTGACTTATGATCAGATAATCCATGCCGCCTTCGATTTCGTCAACGAGCTTCTCACGGTACACAAGTCGGCACTCTACCTCCTGAAGGATGATCAATACAAGAAGGTCAACAGCAGAAACCTGTCCCATGCTCCCGATACCATCCCGCGAAACGCGCAGTTGGAGAGCTTCGAACCCTGATGAATCTCTTCAATAACGCCCTTGAAAGCAACTGCAGGCTTGTGGAACTCCAGAGAGCCAACAAGGAACTGGATGAAAGGGTTTTCAGCCTGTTCGCCATCAACCAGTCGGCCAAGGCCATGCTCACTGAGCACCGGCTGGAGGAGCTTAACCGTCTTGCGGTGGATGTCTTTTCTGAGCTTACCCTCAGCGCCAACACCGCCTTCTTCCTGTACGATACGAAATCAGAGAAATATGCGCTCAAAGCATACAGGGACGTATTCCATCCGGAAGCTGGAACCCCATCGGTCAATCTTACACTAAGGCAGGATGCCAAGCCGGTTGTTACCAGGCAGATAGTGAATACCGCCGACAAAGATGACACCGGATATTTTGCTTCCCTGTTTGAGGAAGGTATGGAACCGCTGGAGGTTCTAAAGGCAAAGTATATCATTTTCATATTCGGCAAGGACACCGAGATTCTTGGGTTCGTAACTCTCGAGGATACCATATCGGGGACAGACTATAAAAAAAGCACCTTTGAACTGGTGGACAGCCTGGCTTCCTATACCTATATCGCATTGGACAACGCTATGCTGCTCAAGGTGATCAACGATCAAAAAAAGCTCCTGGAAATGAAACTGGACAGGCTGATTATGATGAACACCCTGATCAAAAACATCAACAGCGCACAGACCAGCCAGCAGATGATAGACCTGGCCTTTGAAACCCTCACTGTTTCATTTGGGGTGGAAAGCTGTATGATCGCCCTATACCAGCCCGAGGACCGGAGCCTGCTGGTCAGCGCGGCTGCCGGCGATTCTCTGATTGGGCGCGCGATACCGCTATCTTCCGGGCTTGAACCATTATTACAGGGCAAGATCATATTCGAACCAGACGCTACCCTGGTTTCGGAATACATAGGAGATGATATCAATGACGAGCTGGGGGATAAGGCTGGACTTCTGGCCATCCCCATAGCCCTTGAGCATTATGAACTATATGAGATCCGCCTTATAGGCGCCATCCTGATATTTAAACTCCGCAGCAGCCTTCTGAGTGAAGAGGAGAACACTCTGATCTTTGAGGCCATCGCAAACCATATGGCCCCGTTGCTGGATGGCTATATCAATCTGGACAGGCAAAAGCAGGAATATGTTCCGGACGTGAAAAAGCAGTTCACCACCGAACTCAAAGCCCGGATAGAGGAATGCCTGGAGTATAATTCCGATCTGGAGATCATCCGCATAGTGGACGAGGATGCCACGCCTTTTGCCGGTAGCAATGCGTCCCGCATGGCATCTGAGCAATTCCGGAATGCATATGCCGTATCCTACGACCATACTTTCGTGGTAATCCAAGATGAGTTTGACCGCAGCCGCCAAGCGCTGGAGGGCATTGCCGATGAGGCCAATGCCTCCATCACCTGCTTCAGGCTGTATAAAGATTTCAACTCCTATGACGAGCTTATTGAATTGCTGAACAAATGACCATCTCAGCCGTTGCCGGGCTCTACGACGCGCTTCATGCTTTTTTCAAACTTTACCCTGGAAATCATTACAGAATGCTTGCAGCCCAGGCATTCGATCCGGACATCGGCTCCTGTCCTCAGCACCTTCCAGAGTTTACTGCCGCATGGATGCGGCTTTTTCATTTCCACCGTGTCGCCTACTTTGAACTGTTTGATTTCCATCAAACCACCTCTTGCCGCATAATCGCGTCCCCTTCCGCGGCATCGGCCGAGCGTTTGAGTGTATGCAACGCCTCGTTTACGCCGGGGTAGATTTGTATAAAACGATTCAGCCTGGTTGCCGCAAACAACCTGTTTATGTCCGGATTCAGGCCGCAAAGGACCAGTTGGCCGCCTTTGTCGCGGAATTTCCTGAACGATTCAATAATCATGCCTAAACCGGCACTGTTCAAATAGGATACCTTCCCCATGTCCAGCAGAACGGTCTGGCAAGCCATCGCGTCACAAAGATCGTTCAGGCGCACCATAAAATCGTCCTGGGTGGAGACACATACCTGGCCTTCTACTGATACAATAGTAAATCCGTCTTTTTCTCTGATTAGGTAGTTCATGTCATTCTCTCCTTATTAAAACACTTCATTTCTACCCTTGCTGTGTTTCCATAAACATTTATTCAATATTCAATTGCTCATATCCAGGAAAAATCGATACGTACTCAATTATAGCACATCCTTTCAGGATTTTCTTCTGTTAAATGATTGAGGAATTGGTTTATTTACGGTATCCAAATTTTTTTACCCTGAATCGTGGCTTAAAATGGTCCAAAACGCCGGATCGGGAACCGGTTTTCCAGGCATCTTCCTTATAGACTAAAGTTTTCAAGTATCGCTCGGAATTTGCGGAAAAATGGATAAGCCGCAGGCTTAACCGGTGTCATGAGTAAGTCGTCCCCGTTCATAATATTGAATTGAAGGCACACAGTAAAAAGAAGTACTATTAAACAGGTTTTTATGTTATTTTTCCTCGGTTGTTGGTAAATAATAAGCGAGAGGGACATCAGGGATTGGGGGTTGATAATAAAGGAACAGGTATTACATAGCAGAATACTATAGTAAAGGGGTGATTCCACCTAAATAGTCAGTCAAAAACTATCAAAAAACGAGGGTGAAACTCTAAATGCATTACTTTATGAAACCCTGCCCATCATGCGTGAACCAAGGGGCAGGTTAGGCGGATCGGTTAATAAGTGAGAAACCGGTTCGCCTATTTATTTTCCCTTCTGTCATTGCGGGAAGGCCCCACTTTGTTTGTCATTGCGAGAAGGCGAAGCCGACGAAGCAATCTCATCATATCGGCGAACCAAGAGCGTTTAATGTCTGCAAATCCGTGAATAAGACGTGCTGTTTCTGTCTCGAATGACTCCGCAGGAGCAGATGAAGTTGTATGCGAAATGCGAAGAATCGAGCGGGGGAAAACAACCGGATGTTGTTTTTAGCCGGCAGTCGCACGGATGCGACGTTGCCGGCGGCCCTGCGAGATCAAGCATGAGCATGCACAACTTCCTGCGACGAGGACTGAAGGAGAGACAGAACAGCACGGCTGCAAGACGCATTAACTCAGGAAACGTAATAGAGATTGCCGCGCTTTGCCCGCAATGATACACAGGGGACGGCAGACTGTACGAAAATATGGAATCAAAATGTTTGCAGGAATCCCGTAAAGCCCGGCCGCTGCGCTCACAATGACAATTAATTGAGTTCGTCCAGGGTGAGGTTGAAATTATGGATGAAATGGTCCATAAAATGCTTTAACTCGGGGTAATCCATCTCCATGAGTCTATTATGTACGGCGATCTTTGCCTTTTCAAACTCCCCGTTCCCCGCCTTTATCTCCTCTATGCATTTTATATAGGCGCACAGCCTGTCGGCCATCTTCACAAGTCTGCCTTCTTCGGAATCCTCGTCATAGAACAGGATAGGCCTGTACAAGGCCGCCAGGTCATCGGGGAGCATGGAAAGAAGCTTTTCCCTTGATACCATCTCCAGGTTGCGGTAGGCCTGGCTGATTTCCGGATTGTAGTACTTGATGGGTGTGGGGAGATCCCCAGTTATTGTTTCATTACAGTCGTGGTATATGGCAATGAGGGCAACCCTCTCCGGGTTTACTGTCCCTCCATAATACCGGTTTTTTATCAGCGCGAGGGCATGGGCGATAATCGCCACCTGGAGGCTGTGCTCCTGGATGTTCTCCTGGCTCACGTTGCGCATAAGACTCCAGCGATAGATGTGCTTCATCCGCGATAAAAAAGCATAGAAGCTGTACTGCTGTTTGCCCTTGCCATGTTCCATGATAATTCTCCTCACACGCGTTTAATATCGGCTCCAAGCCTCTGCAACTTATTTTCTATGAATTCATAACCCCTGTCAATATGATGGATGTCCTGTACCTCGGTGGTTCCCCGGGCAGCCAGCCCGGCCAGGATCAGCGCCGCTCCGGCCCGAAGGTCGGTAGCCCGGACCTGGGCGCCCTGGAGGCCTTCAGATCCTTCAATAACCGCAGTCCTGCCGTCGAGGCGGATCTGGGCTCCCATCCTCCTGAGCTCATTCACATGCATAAATCGGTTTTCAAAAATAGTTTCAACTATAACGCTGGTCCCTTGGGCCCTTGCCATCAGGGCCAGGAACTGGGCCTGCATATCGGTGGGAAAGCCAGGGAAAGGATGGGTCTTAATGTTCAGAGGCAAAGGCCTTGGCATACCCTTTATCCTGATCTCGGAAAGCGACTCCGAGATCTCCATGCCGGCTTCCATCAGCTTTGCGGTTACAGGCTTGAGGTGCTCGGGTACAACATTTTGGAGCGTAATCTCGCCGCCGGTTATGGCAGCGGCCGCCATCAAAGTCCCTGCCTCGATCCTGTCCGGCATGATGGCATGTTCGGCGCCATGGACATGGTCGACCCCCTCAATGGTGATGGTATCGGTACCCGCCCCGCTGATCCTGGCCCCCATCTTGCTGAGAAAGCTGGCCAGATCAACGATTTCGGGCTCCGAAGCCGCATTCTCAATCGAGGTACAGCCTTCGGCCAAAACAGCGCCAATCAGCAGGTTTTCAGTAGCCCCCACGCTGGGGAAGTCCAGGTATACCCTGGAACCCTTGAGCCTGCCGGTCCGCGCCGCAGCCTCTATATAGCCGTTCCCGTATTCAATACTGGCGTCCATGGCCTCAAAGCCCTTCAAATGCAGGTCCACAGGCCGGGTGCCTATGGGACAGCCCCCGGGCAGCGCCACCTTCGCCTTGCCGGCTCGCGCCAGCAGGGGCCCCAGAACTAAAAAGGACGCCCGCATTTTACTTACCAGGTCATAAGGAGCAGTATGGCCGGTGATCTCCGGTGTGCTGATATACAGCTCCCTTTTGCGAATATTGGCTTCCACCATGGCGCCCAGGCCGGAGATCAGATCGCACATGACAAAAACATCATCAAGTCCGGGAATATCCTTGATGACACATTGGTCCGCCGTAAGCAGGCAGGCCGAGATAATCGGAAGTATTGCGTTTTTTGAACTGCTGATCTGAACTGTCCCGGAAAGTGACTTTCCGCCCTTAATCAAGAATGCTCCCATATCGCTACCTTCCATTCTGAAAGCCGGCTTTATTCAAGCCGGCTTTCCAATATGTACACGCCGGGTGTTCAATTGATCAGCCACAGTTTTATTATCCGATCGCAGGATTAATTCATACGTGGTAAAAGCATGTTGGCATGCCATTACAAATCGCCGCAGATTATCAAAAGCCTTTCGAGCATTTTAATCAATTCGCCGTATGTTATGTTTTTGTCCGGATTGAGGTAATTGGCCTGGTCCTGTACCACGCCGTTTTCAATGGCGAATCTTACCGCATTGAGATAGCCGGACGATACCCTGTTCAGGTCTCGGTAATGCGACCAGGCTGATGGGTTTTCAGGATTGGCCGGCAGCTTGGTCCTGAACCGGTAATAAGAAACCAAAAGACTTATCGCCTGGTCCTTCCGGGCATAGCCACCGGTGATATCACCCTGGCTTTGGATCATGCCGCTCCTTACGGCCATGGTAAGGAAACTGTTGTCATCATAGGACGCGCCCGCCAGATCCAGAAGCAGTTTGACCATATCTGTCTGTTTTACCGGGTCAGAATGGCGGAAAGGCTTATTCTCAATTGAAGGCAGCCTGTGTACAGCCAGGATCGCCTTAAGGCTTTCGTCCACATCCCGCGGGATAGCGCCCGCCTGGACTACGCCGCGTGTTGCGGCGGCTATAGCGCCGGGTCTTGTTATTTCGCCTGAAACCTTGCCTTTGGCATAGTCGGCAGCCGTCTTCTGTCCAATCCAGGCCCTGCTCCTTAAGTCATAGAGATATGTCCCGATCTCGCCTGTCATGTAGTTGGCCAGGTTTTTTACCGGAAAATCTACCCGGATAGGCCGCACAAGGCTGGCAAATGAGCGTCCGGTGGCTGCCGGGCCTATCATAAATTCGGTTATCGGAGCCACAAGGTCCAGGTTGGGTGGCGGCGTATACCCTGTTGCAGGCGACAACACTTCCAGCCTCAGGGTGAAATTGCTGTCTATTGCTTTCATTCTGAAATACTCGTCGGTCTGCAGGGTTTGCGGCAGGATAAGCATATCGTTGGACGGGAACTGTATATAAAGCTCCTTTTTCAGCTCCGATAGCGTATCGATCAAGACAGCCCCCAGTTCCAGCCTGATGATCTGTGCCCGGGCAGGCGGTCCGGACAGGTCAATCTTTACGGTGTAGCCATGCATGGCCCTTACCTGCTCAGCCATCCTGTGGGCGTTTATTCCAGTGGAACTTGCCGTCCATACCCCGTCAACAACCCTGGGAGATATTACCAGGACCTCGCCTGTCGGCACGTCCTCAAGGTCGTAACTCGAGTCATAATCATCCCTGCTCTTGCTGGTAACCACCATGATGGTCCTGGTGGGCTCGGATACAAGCGTGGTTTCATTGTCCCGGGCATAAAGCCTTGCATAATAGCGCCTGTTGGATATAAGTGAAGAAACGGTATACGAATCCCCGCCCGTTTCAAATCGCCTGGCGCCGGTAAAGCCGCTGTTGTCGGCGAACTCAAGGATGTAGGTATATCCCGGCCTGGATACCCAGACATAGGTGATGCTGTTTTCGGTAACACCGTCCGGCGCGGAGCTGACCCCGAACCCGGTGGGCGGCGGAGGCGGGCTGTAGGCCTCTGTCCTTATGATTATGGGATTTGAGAACACTGATTCTTTACCTGTCGCAGGATTTATGGTCTTAATCCATATGCAGTACTGGGTATCGGGCCGAAGGCCGGTAAGCCTGTAATATGAAGCTTCCGCAAGCTCCTCCCAGGTCACGGTTACTGAGATATCGGCAGCCTCCAGGTTTTCCTCGGTCCCGCAGCGTATCTCATAATCCATGCCGGGGATTACGTCCCAGAACAGGTCAACAAAGTTGGTCCCGACTATCCAGCTGATGCGTTCGGGAGCGGTTGGGGTGACGGGATTGACGATCTCCGGCGATTTTGTGTTTATGATGATGGGATCGGAAGGATATGAAGAGATCCCGTCATTGTTTTCAATAGTCACCCAGACAATATATGCAGTATTCTCCATAAGCCCCGTGATCCCTAACCTGAAGGTCTGGTCCTGGTTCTCAGGTATGTTCGGAATGGCGGAGCCGGGCAGGGTTGTGGCAAAATCCCTGAGCGCCCCGCTTAAATCGCTGTAACTTATATTTTGGTGGCCGAGGATCTCCACGGCATATTGGTACCTTATCAGATGGGGAATTACTCTCCATCCGGGCTCGTAGTTTATGGTCTTCTTCTCCAGTTGCTGGAACTCCTCATCGGTTCCTTCAAATAGTGATATGTCGAACCAGCGGTTGTTTTCAAAATATGCCTCCCAGCGCTTTTTCAGGATAAGCGTGGCGCTGTTTTCGGTGATGCTTTCCTTGTCCACCCCGAATGGCGGAGACGAAGGCGCTTCAGGAACCCTGTCGGTTCCGGCGTCAGGCTTTGTGATGATAACCTTGACAGAATCCTTTGAAACAAAGGCCTTGGGCGTGGAAACTATAAGCCCCCCTCTCCTCTCTTCCACCAGGTAATACTTCTTGGCCCGGATTACAAAATAATAGATGGAGCGGGATCTAAGGCCCGTCAGATCATATCTGTACCCGAGAACCGAAAGCCCGGGGACCGGGTTTTTCGATTTTATTTCGTTGGCCCCGCCCATGCTTATATCCGAGGCTATCTTAAACTCTTCCGGGGGTGACTCCACATAACGGATGTCGTCCACCAGGTAGATATCATAAACGATATCCCGGTCGATGAAATCATCCCCCACCCCTTCACCGTTGTAGGGTACCTTCCACATGACCGTAGCGCCGTGGGAAGTCAGCAGCTCATCATAATACAGCTCGGCTTCGGGGAAGCTGTCTGTAATTTCAGGGGCCTGAGGTGTCACGGGAACTATTTCCTTAAGTTCCACCCTGGTGCTTGAATCAAAATAGATATCTCCCTTTGCAGGGTCAGCAGAGCGCGCGTAGGCCACAACACTGAATTTGTATGGGGTGGTGTCGCCCTTGGGTATGATTACCCGGTAACTGGTTGTGTTGGGCAGTATGTACTGGGCAGGGTTGTCGTCGGTTTCATGGCTGTATCGGTAAAGGATATAGTCTACCCTGTCAATCACGAACTCATCCTCATCAAGGACAATAGGATCCCACGAAAGGTCCCAGATCGCATCACCTTCAGGGGTATAGCCGATCCGGGTTACCCTGAGCAGAATACTGGTGTTCACACGGATTACGGGTATACTGTCAGGGGGTGCTGCCGCAACATCACTGCCCGGAACGGGTATGACCTTGATGGAATACCTCCTTCCGGGATGGGCCCCCGTATAGGTAAACTCCAGTTTCTTCTCGGTAGTGTTTACGGTAACTGGCGGAGATCCCGGCTCTCCGATCCTTGACCCTATGATACGTTCGGTATGGGAAATGCTTCCGATGGCATCCCCGCTTATATCAGAAATCAGTATCTCATAATCAATGCGCCCGTCCGGGCCCCATACATCGTCCCATATAATCTTGATATGGTTGGTCCCGGGCACCAGTTTGGCCTCAGCACGGACGCCGGTGAGGAATCTTGTAAAGTTTGACCTTTGGGATACAAGGCGATTGCCCATATCGGGGACCATGCAGGAAGCCGACAGGTGCGACTCATAGATATGCCCGGGCTTTAACGCGTTCGGGCTGGTTTCCGGGTCATACCTGTCATTTACCACCAGGCTCTTTTGGCTTCCGGCCATTGGAATCAGTATGGTATTTGAGATACGCCTTCCGGTTCCATATTCTATCTCATGGAAACTGGCGGTTATTTGCTCTTCGTACGCCCCCGCGGGAAAGCCATCATGCTGCCAGGAAAGGGTTGCGTACCATTCCTCGTTATCGTCATAGCCGATAGCGTCCACTTTATAGTTTCTGGGGGTACCGACCAGTTCAGTCTGGCCAAAGGCCGTATTCCCGGCAACCAGGGCCAGGAGCATGACCAAAGCCATGAACTTTGAAATATGCTTGATAAATGCAGACTGTTTTCTCATACCCATTCAGCTCCATTCCATATCCTGGGTCAAGCGCGGGGTGCCGCCTATATCTCGCCGGCCTTTTCGAGCACCTTCGCTACCATGTCCAACACCTGTCCTATGGTGCTCCTGCCAGCCGCGTCAAACCTGTTATTATCCAGGGAGGCAAGTCCAAGGTCTATCCCGAGAACCACATAGTTGTATAATCTCTTGTTGATCTGATCCGCGTTGGATATAACGAAGGTCCTGGAAGGCCACAGCATGGACGGCGGAATCCCCGTCTTCTCGCAGTAGAGAAGGACCGCCAGGGATACCGAGCCCTGGTTTTCCATGTAGCCCGTCAGTTCCCTCACCCCAATAATCTCACCAATGCCAAGGACAAACACTTTCTGGTTCGGCGTAAGCCCGTTAAGTTCACTCTCCCGTCCGGTCAATACAGCATAAAGCATAACCGCCTGCTGTCCTGTAATGGGATTACCGGGATAGATGGTTGTATTCCCGAAAACCTTCGTAAGGTCATATTTTCTTCCAAGAACATCGATTATGCCCTCATAGGAACTGCCCGGGCTTACCGAAACACTTGGTCCGGCCAATACCGCGTACTCTCCGGGAGCATCTGCCCGGAACAGGACATATTGCAAGACATAGCCCCTGGCTCCCCGAACCTCGTCCCAACCTTTTGACGCGTGATAATTGACATACGGAACAATGATCCCTGCAGTGGGCATATATTCAATCTTGATTCCTATCCTGCCCGGAAAAGCATGAATGGCTTTGATTACAAAGATACCGGCTTTAAGTTCGCTGCCGCCGTCCAGGATATCCTTGAGGTACCAGGACAATTCGGTTTCTATGCTCTTTATAACTGAGCCGATCAGGTCCAAAAGTTCGGTATGGGAACGATAACTGTACTGTTCCAGCTGCTTAAGCACCCTGGACATTTCCCTGTCAAAAATACCGTACTTGAAAGGACCCGAGGCATCCGGATTTTCCAGTATATCATGGATCATGGCTGCCATTTCCGAATAGGTGTGCCTGGAACCCACCGCATATACGCTCAGGTCGTATACCATGGAAATCAGCTTTGCTTTGTCGGGAAGAGCTTCATCGGATTTTGCCAGCCTCTGGACGCGCAGGCACAGCATGGCCTCTTTCGCCCCGCTGCCAAGCGCCTGACGCTTCAAATCGTTTATATCCACGCTTCCCCTGCTTAAGGTCAGCTCGGCGCCGGACAGTTTAAGGTTCAACCGTGAATCGTTGCTTTCAATGGTTTCCAGCACCTTTTGGGGTACCAGGATATCGTAGCTTTCCGCGTTGGCAAGCTCGCCTGAAAAATCGATGGTTACGGTCATACCCGGCGAAGCCTGCAGCAAGCCCGATACCATGTCCCCCTTAATCAATGCCCGCAGTTTTACAGGGCTCCTCGAGTCCACCAGCCAATACATCTTCCTCAGAAGCTGATCGGCTTCCATGTTGTATATATCTTGCAGATCGTCCTTTCTCCTGTCCTTGTCATAGTCTTCCTGGCTGAAATCAGTGCGGATGCTGACGGGACCGACCCTCAGGGATTCTCCTTCCTGGTCCGCCGCGATGTTCTCTGCCCATAGCCTTATGTAATAAAGGGTGTTTGTATCAAGGGGCATATGGCTTACCAGTCCCATTGCGTCGGTAACAGGCCTTCTGGTGATACGGGCGTAGTAGACATATTTATTTACAGCTTTTTCTCTCACAAACGCGCTGGTCTTTTCTTTGTACAAATCAATCCGTAAGCCCTCAGGCGTATCGTACCAGTAATGTGTCTGACTGCTCAGCTCCCTGTAAACAGTTTCATGCTCGCTGCGGATTTCAAGGAAATACCTGTAAAGGTCTTCACCCACCCAGCGTACCTCAATCTCACTGAAGGTATCCCTTGTTTTGGCCGGGATGGGTTCGCCCGGATCGTCATCCCAAAAACCACCGTATCTGTCGTATACATACCATAGTTTTCCGGTCCTGTTGTACAGCCTGAAGTTGTACATGGTGTCGGACTCCAGGTTGTATATCCTGTAATAGTATCTTGTCCCGTCCTTCACCACCGTGTATTGTGAGCGAAGGAGCTTTTTGTATGCCGAGTCGCGCTGTCCGTGCTTTTTCATGTACACTTCCATGGAATCGGCATCAGTTCCCAGGATACCGCATTCAACATTAAAGCCCACTTCCAGGTCCCTGACCGCCTCGAAGTATTCCGGCGCCTTTACCATCCTGGTGGTGACAGGAAGCGTCACCCAGTCGCTTGGCTCTCCCTCTCCATCCTTCCGCACGGCCCGCAGGCTGAAATAGTAAATCCTGTTGGGTTTTAAGAAACCTTCACCTATGGGCATTATAATCTGGTTGTTCTCATCAATGCTAAAGCCGTAGCCCTGAAGTATGCCGTCAGGATCGTCAGGGTCGATGATCACCGCGTTGGCGTCGGGGTCCGCGATTTTATTGTATATGTCGATGAACAGCCTGTTGTAATCATCATTGATGAAGTCTTCGGTATCGCCATCGGTGGTGCAGATAAGCTCATACAATACATCCTCTTCCCTGTGCCTCCATGTCAGGTCTACCCTGGCATCGGTTACCCGTTCTTCTCCGTTCTCATCCTTCGCTATGGCAAAGTCGGCAGGCGCGCTCGGCTTTCTGCCGGTATCGTCGATGTCTTTGGGTTCGATCTTGGGTGTGGTAAAAGCCTTGATGGGAGAAAAGTCGGACCACTCAATGGCAGACCCGCCAGGATCATCGTACAGGTTGGCCCTTACCTTGACGTAGTAAACAGTATTCGGTCTTATAATATCTGTGTCTGTGGTCGTTATCATGATTATTACCGGTACCGTATCAACATAATAGCTGGTATGTTCCTTATAAACCGTATCAGTTTCACTTGCCTCGAAGGAAGGGGATTTGCTGATCAGGAACTCATACTCCAGCCTCAGGCCGGTCAGCTTATCGGTATAGCGCTGCCAGTCCGTTTTTGTAAACAGGTGGTCCAGTTCTGCCTGGATTCCCATTATCTCAAGCTGCCCGTCAACCTCCTGGGTTATGTCGAATACCCTCTCTATAATAGGCACGGGAACCGCTTTCCTTACATGAGGATATGTGGTGAAACTATAGACAGGCGAAAGATAGGACAGCCTGATCCTCAGGCTATCCGAAATCCCGTCCGCCCACTTGTCCTGGTTAATTGACTCATTATCCTTATAACGGGATGTGAAGACCTGCATATAGTAAATTGTATTGGGCACTAGAAAACCGGGGTAATCACCCGCAACGCTGTCTTCATTGATATCGGCGTCATTCTCAAAGGGAATGCCGGAATCCGCGGTATAATCCCAGAAGAGCTTGTCGCCGGGTATGGGCTGGAAGCCCTCCCTGGCCGGATCCATATCCACCACCAGCCGGTCGGGGTTCCTGGGATCCCAAGCCAGCTGTTTCTTTCCGATAACCAGCACCCTTTTCTGTTTTACGGGCATATATACTTCCAATTTCTTTCCGCCTATTTCCCTGGTTTCCCCATCCTCAACTTCGGCATCGGGACGGTAGGCGCTCACTAAAACATGGTATGTATACTCTATATCATCCCCGTAATTTCCATAATCCCCGTTTTTAAAAGCCTCCCACTCTCCGCTGTTACGCAGCTGCTTCCAGGCCAGGGGCGCCTCAAAAGACATATCCAGATCGCTTATAAGGATCTTGTCGGTTTCCTGCGCGCCGCCAGTATCAATAATGGTTATCTCCTTCTCACCAGTTTCCACGGCAGAAACCTCTATGCTCTTGGGAAGGGGTGGAGGCGCCTCCATTTCGATCTCATCAAGGAAATTGGACCTCAGGCTCAAAGACGCGCCCAACGGGCGGTTGGAGTCCTTGTTTGGGAAAAACACCACCGCGATATAGTCCCCCGCCCTGTAAGGGATTATCTCCCTTATCTTTTCAGCATAGGGATCAATCCATTTTATCCTGGGCCACATTCCCATCTCGTGATATATTTTGTTGGGGTCTGTTTCATGCTGTATCTGGTAGAAAAGCTCAGGATAGTTTCCGTTTCTTATCTCGTTGAATTCCACCATGATCATGGTTTCATCAACCTTTTTTATGCTGAACTCAATGGGGGTATAGATGGAGGTCGACCTGTCAAACTGGATACCCAGTTTCCTGATGTCTTCGTTCTGGACCTGAAAATGGCTGCCGCCTGTCTTCAGGATTGAAGGGGTCAGCATTTCATCCGGATCGGCAGCCCTTTTGAAGGCAATTCTTATCCTGACATCCTCATATTCGGTTCCCGGCTGGATATTGTTTTTCTCCCTGTCCAGGACGATGGAAAACTTATATTTACCGCTGCCTGCCGTCACAGGAGAATAGTCCATGTCCAGGGGGGAAGTGCCTTCCCCGATCCAGCCGAAGTTATGGCTGCTGTCGATTATTACGCCGCAGGGATATCTGTTAGTGGAGCCGCGGCCCACATTCATATCAATATGGAACCGAACCTCGTCTATTTCGGTCCCAAACATATTGCCAAGGGTATTACCTCCAAGGATTTCAGTTATCGATACCGACCCGAGAGTCGCATTAGCGTAAATTGTAGGCACATTCCAGGTAAGCTTTATCTTGGGATTGCGGCCGCTTACAATGGATTGGTTTTCTGCGAACCTTTCCCTGTCGATAATGCTGTTGCTTTCGGCCATCACGCTGAAGGATTCCCCGGTAAAGGTTATACCCGGGAGATAGTAGAAGAACCCGGACGCAAAGGGCATCGGATCATCCTCTCTCGCAAAGGCCTGGATGTTAATGTCATAAATATGGTCTTTTTCCAATGCCGTTGTAAGCCTGACTGTTTTACTCATGGAGTCATAAGTGAAGCTTTCAAGACTTCTGGCCTGGCCGTCGGGATCATGCCAGCTCATGATTACCTTTTCCGGCCATATATCGATAGGGAACGAGATTTCATACACCCGCAGGGAAGCATTATAGGTTACCTTAACCTCCAGGTCCAGCTGCGCGTTTGAATATGTCAGACTGACTGAAGACATGGCCGATATAACAAGGATAAAGGCCAATAACCAGGAGATGAACCTGTCAATCACTTTACTTTTCATAAAAACTCTCCTCAGCACATCTTTTCAATGGCGAAAAAAGGGTTAATCAACCCTTCTATTATTTTATCGGAATAACCGGCCCGGCTAATTACAGCATAAATGCCGGAATGAATGCTTAAAAAGAAGATTTTCGCCGTTTTTTGCCGCGCCAGGAAGTCCTACCTGCAGGGCGCATGTTATGCTATAATGAATTTACTGTTTGATCAAAGGGGTGCGCTATGCGGTTCGAAACGGTTAAGGACATCCTTTTATCGGATACACCGGTGCCGGACATCTTTATCAGTGACATAATGCCCAACCTCCCGTCAGATGCCGTAAAGGTTTACCTTTACTGTATTTTTCTGAGCAAATACAGAAAAGAAGCGCGTCCGGAGGACCTGGCCGCCAAGCTGGGGATGTCGGTGGAATCAATCCACGCCGTCTTTGCCATACTGGAAAAGGAGGGCCTCATCATCAGTACCCCCGAAGTCATCTCGGTCATTGACCTAAAGGAGCGGGAGATAAGCAGGCTCTATCGCAAAAAGACCTCCTCCGACGCAACCGAGGCTGTTTCCCGCACATCCATGAACATCAGGCGTAACCAGTGTTTGGATTCTATCAACAAGATGTTCTTCCAGGGGCTTATGGCGCCGAGCTGGTATACCTCCATCGACCACTGGTTTGGAACCTATAAATTTGATGAGGATGTCATGGTTTCGCTGTTCAAGTACTGCTATGACCGCAATGCCCTCAATCCCAAGTACATAGAAAAAGTTGGCGCCACCTGGTCGTCGCGCGGGATTACAAACCATTGGGAACTGGAAAAATACATGGAGATGATGGAAAAGGTAAACGAGCTTGGACGGCAGATCGCAAGGAAGCTCAGGCTGAGCAGGAAACTCACCTCCTATGAAGAGCGCTACCTGGAAACATGGGTCAGCGAATACGGGTTTGATATTGACATAATCGACCTGGCGCTGGAAAAGACCACAGGAAAGACCAACCCAAACTTCAGATATATTCATGGCGTACTTAAGGGATGGTATAATGACGGGCTGAGGACAAAAGAGCATATACTGGCCGTCTCCCAGGCAGCGACAACAAAGGACAGGAAAAAACCCGGAGACACCCCGCCACGAAGAGATAGCTTTATGCAACGTTCCTATGATGATGCATTCTTCGATATGCTTGATAAGGCATCAGTGGTAGGAAAGGATAAAGACCATGATAAGGATAAATAGAGAGATCAAATCAATCCTTGAGGCAAGGCGTGAGAGGGCAATGGCCGACCTGGACCGAAGGAAGGCCGAAGTCTGGGCCAGGATCCCGGAACTTGCGGCCCTGGACCAGGAAATAACGCTGGAGGGTATCCGCCATGCCCGGACGCTGATTCATAATGCTTCCGGCGAGGCCGATACTGAGGCCCTTGCCGGACGGATAACCACTTTGAAAAAGGAGAAGGAAAACCTGCTGGCCCAAAACGGTTACCCGCCCGATTTCCTGGAACCCCGGTTCACCTGCCCGGTTTGCGGGGATACCGGCCAGGTCACCCATCAGGATTCCCTCGAAACAACATCCTGCGTCTGCTATCGCCAGCTCTACCTGGAAAAGCTCTACCAGGTTTCAAACATCCTGGATGACGGCAATACGGGTTTCGAGTTTTTTGATGAAACCCTGTACGCCGACAAGCCCGACCCAAAACGATATGGTTCAGATATTTCGCCAAGGGAGCAGATCCTGGCCATAAAGGACCGGTGCGTGTCTTTTATTGATAACTTTACAGACCCGGCCCCGGCCAACTTCTATTTTTTTGGTTCCGCCGGTACCGGCAAGACCTTCATGGCCAAGTCCACAGGCCTTGACCTGATCAAAAGGGGATATACCGTCCTTTACCTTTCAGCTCCCACCCTTTTTGAAGTGATCCGGAGGGCGCGTTTTTCCTACGACGATGATGAGCTGGACGCCACATACCGGGACCTTGTTGAAACCCAGCTTTTAATCCTGGACGACCTGGGAACCGAGCCTGCAAGCGATGCCCGGTACGCGGAGCTTTTAACACTCCTGGAGGCACGGAAGACCAGGGCCAGCCGTTTTATCGCACGCACGATAATTTCCTCCAACCTGGATCCGAAGCAGTTATACCAGGCCTATAATGAGCGCATCGCGTCAAGGGTCCTGGGGGAGTTCGATACCTTCAAGTTCTTCGGCGAGGATATCCGCATACTGAAAAAATACCGATGAAGACCGGGGCGGCTACATGGTGAGTATCCCCTCTTCGGAGTTGATAATAAGCAGTATATCCTCCTCTTCTCCCGTCATTGCGTTGATATAGACCAGGAAGTCCTGATCGTCAAGCTTCCCCTTGAATTCATAGCAGAACAGTTCCTTGCCATAATCGGTGGGAATGATGGCAAGCCCGGAGGATACGATGTTCTCTTTCCTCGCGACCCTTTGCAGGGCTTCGGCCTCGGTGATTGCGGGTTCAGGTATACTCCTTTCCTGATGGCTCATGAGGTAGCCCTTGCTCTCAAAGCCCACCACCTCACCGTTATCAAGGGCAATCTTCACCTTGACCAGGTCCGGGTATACTATAACCCCGTCCTGCATATAGGCATAGTTGATGGTGGCAACCCCCTGCTGCTCGGTGTAATAGGTATCCTTCATGCTTTTAAAGCCGCTTTTTTCAAGGAACTGCTTACCGATTTCCTTGGCCTTGTCGATATCCAGTTCCACGTCTCCCACATCGCGGTTGTACAGGAACCAGACCACCTTGCCGCCGACCACCGAAACATCGGCCTCGGCTACGCTTTCTTCCTTCTTGCCCTCGAGCTCAAACCTGAAATTGTAGGTGTCGATGACGCCGTTTTTGTTGTCGGAAACCTTCTGTATGTTCCGTATATTCTCCTTTCCAAACAGGCTGCCCAGTTTTTCTATGGCTTGGTCCTCCGAAATGTTTTCACCGGAGAGCCCAAGGGCCTTCTGGTTGGTCATATGCTCCGAGAAAGGACCGTCATAGATCAGGGTCGGCATCTCTTCAAATGTCCCGTCAATATTTGAAATGCTCTGGGGCACTTTCACATCAGTCTTTGAGAAAAGCCTGGCGCCGTCTCCGGCCAGGTTCTCCCACTTCATGGTTCCCGCCGAAAGCTCCCCATGGAACTTGTCCAGGTTTTCGTTAAGGGAAACCGCAAACTGGTGCAGGTTCTTAATCGTGTCCATCTGGTCCTTGCTCATGACCTGCCCTTTCACGTTCTGCCCGTTCAGTGTCTTGGCGTAGTCCCCTACCTGGCTTATGAATTTCTGGGTATTAACCAGGGTACCCTGCTCCACCGGAAGCTGACCCAGGTTTGTTGAAACCAGTTCAGCGCGATGCCAGATATCCTTGAGGATATCGGCGGCCTTTTGGGGAGAAGAAGTAAGCATGGCCTTTGACAGCAGAACCTCCATGTCCTGGATATACCCTGTCATTTCGTAAAAAGCCCGGTTGTACTGGGCATCCAGCTGACGGCGGAGCAAAACGGCCCTGTGGTGCTGCCAGGCTCCGAAAAGGGTGGTCAGGGCCAGTATGGCTATTACCACGTTCTTTGCCTTGTTCCTGGCATGGTAGCCCGGTTCTCCCGTTTCGGTCCCGCGGACCGAACCACGCCGTCTTGCGTGATTTTCCATAATGTATTCCTTCTCGTCATATTCCATGGTCTATCTCCTCTCCATTCTTTATTTATTTGCCGAAATAGTGCTTGCCGATTTTTGTCACGACCTGCCTTGACCAGATCCATTTACTGGTCGCCGTGGCCGGATTCCAGTAGTACAGGCAGCCATATGTGGGGTCCCAGCCGTTTAGGGCATCTTGCGCCGCTTTTACCACCGTGCTGTTGGGATCGATGGGCACGTTGATCTGGCCGTCGCTGACCGCCGTAAAGGCTCCGGGCTGGTAGATCACACCGGCTATGGAGTTGGGGAACCTGGAATCCTTGACTCGATTGAGGATGACAGCTCCGACCGCCACCTGCCCTTCGTACGGTTCACCACGCGCCTCACCGTTAATGGCACGGGCAAGAAGCTGCACATCGCTGGCCCTGCCGGCGGAGTTTTGGGCCTGGCCCGGGTAAATCGCCGCGAAGAATACAACAAAGAGAACAAAGATGATGATGAATCTTTTAAATCCCATTACCACTTCACCTCTTTGCTATTCTTTCATGCTAAAACCGGTATTATGCCAAAAAAGCTGAAGATACAAGAGGGACGGATATTTCCCGTTTGATGCGGAATATATCCGTCCCTGCGTTTCTCACGTGCCATTGCGAGGTGCCTTTCGGTGTCATTGCGAGGAGCAAAGCGACGAAGCAATCTCGCGGCCAGTTTCGCCGGGCTCGCAATGACAATGTGTCCTACAACTCTATCACGTTCAGTTCATCGACCCAGACCTCCCGGGCAAGTTCGACCTCCCGGCGCCGGCTGGTCATGAAGAACACCTGCCTGTGGGTTGATGCTTCCTTCAGCAGCCTGAAGGCCTGGAGTGTCCTTTCCTCGTCATACTGCAGGAAGGGCTCGTCCAGAAACAGGGGGACAGTCTGCTTTTCCTTTTCCATAAGGGCAAGGGCGGCAAGCCTCATAGAAAAATATACCTGGTCTATTGTTCCCGAACTGAGCCTGCCCACCGGCATAAGCTCCTCGCATTCAGGAACCTCCAGGAACAACTGCCCTTCCTGGTCGGACCTGATACTCCGGTACCTGCCATTGGTAATCATGGAGATGAACCGGCTCATTTCCTCGTTGAGGCGGGTTGTATAGTTCATCTGGATACGGGAACCTACCTCCTCCAGTATTTCCCGCGCGGTCCGGATACTCCTGCCGGCCAGTTCCAGCCGTCGCTTTTCCTCCATAAGCCGGCTGATCTCATCCTCGACATCGGCAAGGTCCTCCTGGGAAGGCGCGTCCTCCAGCCTCGTCTTTAGCCTTTCGATACTGATTTCACAGTTCTTTATCGCTTCCTGGATCTCATGTATCTCGCTCTCGGTCACATCATCCCGGTCCAAAAGACCAGATTTCGGATACAGGGCTGACATCTCCAAGGCGGTGGTACTGAGATCTACAGGGGTCTTAATATCCCTGTCGGCCAGCTCGGCTGCCTGCCTGAGGAGCAGGCCAATTTTTTCTTTCGCATCCTCAATTCGCTGCCTAAGGTCCTGCGCGCACCTGACGTCTTCCCTGAACCGGGCAAGTCCCTCCCTGAAGGTTTCCATGGCCTTCCCGATCATGTCCGGATCGTCCGCAACAGGCCCGAATCCGGCCAGGTATGATCCAAGGGTCCCAAGCAGCGCGCTATTCTTATCAGACAGGCCGGACATCCTTTTACCCGCGTCATCCAGCTTACGGCTGCATGCGTCAAATTCCGAAAGAGCGTCCCGGATCTGTTCTTTTTGCGAAAGATAGTCGCTAAGCCCTGAGAAGCCCTCCTCGCGCAGCATTGCAAGCTGTATTTCGGCCTGGCTTACAGGAATATGTTTCTTCTTCATGCCCCGGAGTAGCACAGTAATAACTCCTGCCAGGGCTGAGACGACTGCGGCGGCCAGCAGGGGAATTCCGATATTATGGCCGAGGAGCCCCGGCACAACCAGCACAAGGACCGCTGCTATAAAGAACAACATGGGAACAAAAAGCGGGATGGCAGGCCCGGGCTTCCTGCCCATATCCTTTGCTGCCGCGGCTTCCCGCTCCTGTTCCTTCAGGAGCCCTCCCATCCTGTCCACTCTTTCCCTCAATGGCCGGAGTTGCTCAAGCCTGCGGTCCAGTTCGGCCTTTTTCTGTTCCAGGTCACTTATGTCATTTTGACATTCATCCATTTGCCTTCGGGTTTCCTGGTATTCGTACCAGGACTTGTTCAGGGCTTCCACTGTCCCCTCGGTGATCTCGCCATATGCTTCCGATTCCTTCACCCTCGTTTCCAGGCGGATTAGCTCAGTCTCCATCCTGTTAACCGATTCTACCATTTCGTCGCACTCGTCGGCCAGGTCGTTGAGACGGCCTGCCCGGCGGGCGTTTAGACGCTTTACCAGGTCATTACGTTTTTGACCCAGTTCCAGGAGGCGTTCTTCCTCCTCCTTCAGGCTGGACCATGTGTCAAGGTAGGTTTCGTGCTCTTCCAGCATCCTGGCTTTCAAGTCCTCCAGTTGGGCAAGGCGTGCATTCACCCTGTCCAGCGGCCTTGTGGTGGATCTTCCTGTGCCCACCTTTTCCAGCAGGGCGGCGTCGAGGGCTTCCAGGGCCCTGCTGAGGGAGAGATCCTCGCTTCCCGTGGCCGAGAGGTTGGCCAGTTTCTCCATTACCATGCGTGCCCCCTCAGGATCCATGGCGGTTTGCATCTGTCGAATCCGGGCGCTCCTTGAGAATACCGACTCAGGCATACCCAGGTGCTCTTCCGCAAAGCGCGGACCGGTTTCCCTGCTTGTGGGAAAGTCGGACGTGATATCCCTTAGCATGCCGTCGTGCACATGGGCCAGACCCTTGTCAAAATTACGGTCCACCCTGTATGTGGAGCCATCGTCCAGCACATATTCCATTACACCCGCAAACTGGCTCCCGTCCCAGGGTTTATAATTCTTCTCGGACCCTGACGCCCTTCTCGTGCGCTTCGCCATGCCATAAAGCATTGCCGTAACAAAATCCATCAACGTTGATTTCCCGGCTTCATTGGGACCCACGACCAGGTTGAAGCCGTCGGAAGGCGCAATGCGCTTGTCGCTGAACTTACCAAAACCCTTTATGTCAATCAGCCTTATCCTCATATCAGCAGCCCTCCCCTGTCCGGGGCCCCCTGAACAGGCCGCCGTCAATACGCGCGTCTATCCGCCCTTTTTCCAAGGCTTCAATGCCGAGGTCCAGGGCGGCGCTGAGGATCATGGCTTGCTCATCGTCGCCGCTTTCCCCGCATTCTTCCAGCCGCTGGAGCATCTCGCGGGTAAAAGCCCCTTTTAGGTTTTCCTCCCTGGAGATGGCTTCATAGTCATAGCAATCCCGGGTTTCGTCCAGGATCTGAAGCCACGGGAAATCATCCAGCCATGGCTTTTTCAAAGCCTCGCATTCCACGGCCAGCGAGGTGCGCCCAAAAAGCACCACCCTGGGCAGATCCCTGCCGGGATCCAGGCTTTTAAGCAGTTCCCCGAGCCTGGCGCTGGCCTCCTCCTGGCTGGTCGCATTTTCCATGTCAAGGTCAAGCCATACATACCTTTTTTGGGCCAGGTTGACTTCCCGGATATCCAATGCCTTTCGTCCGGACTCGTCCTTTTCCAGCGTCACCAGAAAAACACCGTGGTCGCCTGTTTCATCAAATCCCAGGGGTTCCGGGCTTCCCGGGTTCGCCGCGTTTTTCAGCTGGAAATCGGTTTTGCGGTTATGGAAATGCCCAAGGGCATAATAGTCATAGCCCAGCCCGGCCAGTTCTTCGGAAGAAACCGGGTTGAACGGACTGTTGCTGAAGTTCATATCCAGTGTCCCGTGCAGCATGAAGATATTGAAGCGGTCACCGCCAGGCCTTGATACCATGGAAAGGTCAGGGGCATCCTGCCTGAAAGCTGAAAAACCCACGCCATGGATAAAGGCGCACAGGCTGTCAAACCTGACCGACGGTTTTTCATGGTTGAGAATAACCACATTATCGGGCCAGTTCCAGGTTTTGTACCACGAGTTGGCCGCATACGGGTCGTGATTTCCGGGGAGTACCACAACCGGGATGGTCAGGCGTTCAAAGAGGCTTGCCACCCTTTGAATGGTAGCTTTTGAGGCATAGTCATGCTCGTAAAGGTCGCCGCAGACCAGGATGAAGTCCGACCTTTCTTTCTCCGCCAGCCTTATGATGGATTCGAAGGTTGCCCATACATCGTTTCGCCGCATTTCGGAATAGTCCTTATGGCCACGCCCCCCAAAGGGCGCGTCCAAATGAATGTCAGCACAATGCAGGAACCTGATCCTGTCCCTGGTCATGGGCATCATCCTTTCTCTGTCTGAATCACCGCGTATGCCGCCGCGTACTTTCTGCTGTGGGTCAGGCTGATATCCATGGACACCCCGTTAAGTGAGCGGAAACGCTTCTGAGCTTCCCCATACAGTATTACACGGGGCTTGCCGTTTGCGTCATTTACCACTTCGATATCCTGGAACGAAACGCCCTGTGAAATGCCTGTACCGAGCGCCTTGGACACAGCTTCCTTGGCCGAGAACCGGGCCGCGTAGCTGCTGACCCTGGCCGTGCCCCTTGATTCGCAATACTCTATCTCGCCGGGCGTGTAGACGCGGCGGATGAAGGCATCGCCGCTCTTATCCATGGCGCGCCTTATACGCTCAATCTCCACTATGTCGATACCTGCCAGAACCCCCATTGGACACCTCCAGGGCCGCTGCCCCTGTCAAGCAGGCAGTTAGCAAAAGAGTACAGGCTAGCCAAACCTGTACTCCAAAAAACTTAAGATGTGCGATGTTTTGCTGTTTGGCATCCCGTGCAGGAATCGAACCCGCATTAATGGATCCGGAATCCATTGTCTTATCCATTAGACCAACGGGACATGTACTGCCGTCCACCGCATGGTCTATTATACGCCAGAACAGGCATTATTTCAATAGCCCCACGCCCATTCCCCCGAAGGTCTGTGGCATGGTAAGGCTAATAAGGCTTACTCCTGCTCAGCCCGGCCGCAGAAATGAGTAGGCCATGTCTCTCAGATGGATTATGGCGGTTCCGCTGATCTGCATCCAGAAATATGCGGCCAATACGGCAATCAATTTGCCGAAGGCCTGGATTCGCGTCCTGACGCTGATGGTGCGGTAGAGGATACCCAGCTGCAAGATGGGAAGAATGGGCATCACTGTGGCCAGGACGGCATAGAGCATCCGGACCCGGCTGGTTGAAACCGGCCCCACCTGCGTCCAGTCTATCCCTGAATAAACAGCAAGGGCGCAAGGTATGAGAAAAAGGATATGGGACAGGGCATAGGATTTCATCAGGATCACCGAAATCCTCTTATGGACATATTTGTCGCTTCGCCTCCCGATCATCTGCAGAAAATCGCCCACGGGCCAGACGGTGATAATTACATCTGCCGCCCCAATCAGAAAAGACAAGGCTAAAAACAGGAAAAAGCGCAGCAGCATGCCTGCGGGACCGCCGACAAATACCGGTTGCTCAAAAAGGTTTTCATAGAATAACAAATCGAAGCAGCCGACAAATATAAAGGCAAGCAACAATCCCGGAAATCTTATGGATATCCTTCTGTGTAGCCAGACCGGCAACAGAAAAAAATCCCACGGGCTGGACGGAATCTGGGTAACCTTCTCCATAGAACCAGTATCTCTCTTTATATAATTATTGTCAAAATCTGCATGGCAGGACATGCAGATTTTCGTATCCCATTCTAACATATGAGGGGGCAACTATTCAATATCCAGCGTCTTCCATTCCTCATAATGTGAGATTCTCTTCAGGTTTCTCTCAAAAACGGGCCACACGCTTTCATTGGCGAAATTTGCCGCCCAAACGCAGGCTCCCGCCAGGTTGTACTTATGTACCAGCGAGGTCTTGGCATTAACCGCGTCCGCGTCCTCTATCCACATCTTTATGGTTTGCCCATCCTTCTCGTAGGTGGCGTGGTACTGGCCGGTGTCCGGGTTCCAGACAACTGTGGCGTCATTCTCTTCAACCCTTTTCCAGGCTCCGTCTATGGTGAGCGCGGCGACATATGAGGTCTTGATCTTTCCGTCCACCTCTTCCTCTGCCCATAGCCTGGTGTAGAGCGGGATACCCAAAAGGAGCTTATCCGGGGGCACCTCCTCCAGGGTAGCCATCAGCCGATCCTCCACCCACTGGAGCTCCGCGCTGGAACCTGGCGCCGGCCAGTGCTGGTCGTAGGTCATAAGGCAGACATAATCCACGGTTTCAGCCAGTGCTTTCCTGTCATGGGAAAGGGACCAGGTTTCACTGCCGCCGGGTATGCCCACAGCCACTGAAACCACAAGCCCCTGCTCCCTCAGGAGCGGGGCGATTTCCCTGACAAACTGGGTATAGGCGTCCTTATCCTTAAGGTAAATATTCTCAAAATCAAGGTTGATGCCATCCAGGCCGTACAGGGCCGCATAAGCCAGTATCTGTTTTATCACTTTATGCCGCAGCTCAGTACTGTTCAGTATTATGCTTGTCCCCTCGATGTCATTGAAGGCGTTGGCGAAAAGCCCCCATACCTGCCAGCCGTTGCTGTGGGCCCATTCTATGTATTCCGGGTTCGCACGGTTTTTGATGGTGCCTTCATGGTCTATGATCTCAAACCAGGTTGGGGACATGATATCAATGCCGGGCGAATTATCCCTGCTGAACTCCATGTATTTTTTACTGTAGGTCATATCCCACACCAGGTTGATCTTCCCTGATGGAAGACGCGGCGCAGATGCGCTGCGCCGGTCAGGATCCTCCCTTGTTATGATGATGTCCCGCACCACCGTGTCTGCTTTGGGTATGTACCCAAAGATGCCGTCATAGGTACGCACCCTGTACCAGGATTCGTATTCCTCAAAAATAATTAGCTCGGCGGCCCTGGTTCCCAGCTCCGACTCGCTGTAGCGCCTGACAATGGGTTCTTTGATACTCATGCCCTTCCTGATTACAGCCTCGGCGCTCAAGGGCTCACCTATGCGGTATATGCTGTTCCTGTGGTCTATAATCACCACGTCCTGGTCGGGTATGTATCTTAGATTGATCAGGTAAAAATCTTTCAAAAAATCAATGGGAATATACAGGACCCCGTTCTCTTCCACGGGAGGGAACTGGAGATCCATGGGCTCTTCATTTACCAGGGCTTCAAGCTTCCCGGTTTCCATCCGGATGACCCGGTCTTTTGTGGTGACAATCACTTTATGCTGGGCTTCATCCCACCAAATATACCGATCGATGTGTTTTTTCACGGTGTCAAAGGGCAGAAGGACCCTGCCTTCCCTGACCAGGGGCGGGTCTTTCTCAGTAATAACCTGGGAACCGATGACAAGACGGGTTTCGGGGATATCGTCAAAGAAGCCGACAACCTGGGTGTTGGGCTCCCTGGCCTTTAGCCAGAAATAATAGCCTATAATCAGGCATAAGATTATTACCATATAAATGGACAGCATAGCGATGAGTCTTTTTCGCATGGATATTCCCCCGAGATAACATATCAGATCAATTGACCATTACCTGTGTGTTCCTGTCGCCGGGCAGCCCGGTTTACTGTTCTATTTAAACACCTTTCTGGGTATGAAGATCCTGAGGTTGTCTATCATCCTTTCTTCAGGTTCAAAGAGGATCATCCTGGGATCGCCTTCGTGGGCCAGGAAAATAAACCATTTTTCCGCTTTTGGGTCGTTGGATGAATAGTCCAGCACGGTTTTGGCCTGCCGGATATGAGAGGTGTACTGATCCGAGTCCACCCTGGCTACCACTTCAAATTCCTTGCAGTTTGCGGTAAAGACCCTTTTCCTTTTTCTCTGGTTAATGATCATGTCTATATCGAGGTCACCATTGGTAACAATATACTCATACTCGATATTCCGCATTGAAGACAGGTAATAGGCCAAATAAAAAAGGCCCGCTATAACCATGGGAGCAAAAGCCCCCAGGAAAAGGAAGGTGAAATAGCTCGCCAGCAGGGCGGCTATAAACAGCATGACCATATATGTTATATCAAGGGGTGTTTTTTTACGCCTGACGATCTTTTCTATAAATACATCCATTTGCCGTACCTCCCGGAAACCATCTTCCTTGTGTGTTTCCACGTTTTATTCTACCATACCCCCTAAAGCTTAATCAATTGTCGCTCACATAACCTGTCGGTGTTTTTATTGGAAATACCGCATCATAAGGAAACCCGCCCGCGGGGAATGGTTACTTTTGCCGGGCAACCGGGAAACCGTGGGGTATATATGGATGGGGCCGTGAAAAGAAGCACAAGGATGTGCGGACAGATTCGGTCAGGGGGACCCTCCCAGGGTCCGGACCAACTGGCTGAAGACTGACTTTACGCCATCAATCAGGTTCTGAGGATCGATATGGGTTTCAACAACATGTTTCCGTATGGCTGCCAGGGCATCCTGCATATCCTCCCGGCCCTGCATCAGGACTATGATACCCAGTATGGCAAAACAGGCCAGGGCTTGCTTGATGACCTTGATAGCCATAAGGGTCGCCCTGTTGTCTTCAATCTGGGTACGCTGGCTTGTATAGCTCTTGCCCGAAGGGTATGCCGGCGCCTTGTATTTCTGCCGTGTGTATAGCTTCCTGTAAAGGGAATGGTCCTGTTTCCTAAGAGCGGTTAATGTATCTGAAAGGATAACCCTCTCCCTGAAGTCATGAGCCGGTTTTTTGCATTCCAAAACAGGCCTGGTCAGCTCTCCCTTGTAAGGAAGGGAGCCTGTTTCCTTTTCCGGCCAGGGAGCCCGGGGGAAACTCCGGGTTTCAGGTTCGGGCTTAAAGACATTTTTGCTGTCTTCTTCAGGTTCCCCTATGGCCTTCTCTTCGGCCGGAGGCGTAATCCGCTTTTTCTGGATATATCTGCGGTATTTCAGTTCCGCGGACCCGGTGTCAGTCATGGCCCGACTCTCCCCCTCGGCATTGATTATCTTATGAATCATATGACATGCCACCGGAGGATATGCCAGTATCAGCACGGCCTGAAACCTGTAATACACATAAAAAGCTGCCTTCTCAGGCAGCCTTGTCACATTCCGCGTTTATTTTTTATCAACAAGCTCCCTCCAGGCGAAATCGCCTCGCTGGAGCCCGTTGATCAAAACCTCGGCCGTCGCCAGATTGGTGGCGATGGGGATATTGTTCCGGTCACAGAAAAACCATAGCTCCACGAGGGTATCACTGTTTTTCATTTCATCGGGATCGGCAAAATATATCACCAGATCCATCTCATTATAGGCGATCCTCGCGATAATCTGCTGTTCCCCGAGTTTGCCGAAATCCAGCGTGAAAACGTCGAGGTTGGCAGCCTCGGAAACAATAGCCCCGGTGCGGCCTGTAGCATACAGGGAATGCTTTGACAAAACATTCTTGTAGGCTATGCAGAAAGCTTCCATAAGCTCTTTCTTGTTGTCATGTGCTATGAGGGCTATATTCATACCATCCTCCACAAAAAGCCCCGGAAAACCTGTTTATCGGCCGGCATTTTTCATGCCTTTAATGGGGATATTGGCAACCAGCGCCGGAACCACTCTCTCACCGTCATCGCTGTTGGTTTTGGTAAGTTTTATATCAAGGGCATCCTCGTCAATCTCCATATAGTTCTGGATCACCCTGATGATCTCACTTTTTACCATCTCCAAAAACTGGGGCGATACATTGGAACGATCGTGAATCAGGACCAGCTTCAGCCGTTCTTTTGCCACTTTACCGGGGGTTTCTTTTCTAAGCCCCAGCAGTTTTAACAAATCCACCATAAGATTTCCCTCCCTCAAGCAGGTTTTATACCAAACAGCTTCTTCATTTTACTGAGAAATCCCCCCGAACCGTTTAAATCCATTAAGGGAACCGATTCTCCCAAAACACGTTTGGTAATGTTGCGATAAGCCTGACCTGCCTGGGATTTGTTATCTGTAACTGCTGGTTCTCCTTTGTTTGTTGATATAATTATGTTTTCATCATCAGGAACAACACCGACCAGATCGATGGCCAGAATATCGATTATATCCTCAATGGACATCATATCTCCGCGCTTGACCATATCCTGCCTTACGCGGTTGATAAGAAGCTTTGGATCGCGTATTTCGTTGGCTTCCAGGAGCCCTATGATACGGTCTGCGTCACGGACCGCCGATACTTCAGGGGTGGTGACAACAAAGGCCCTGTCCGCGCCGGCAATGGCATTCTTGAATCCCTGTTCAATTCCTGCGGGGCAATCTATCAGTATAAAATCATATTCGCTCTTGAGTTCTTCACAGAGTTTGATCATCTGAGAGGGACTTATTGCGTTCTTGTCGCGGGTCTGGGCCGCTGGCAGCAAATACAGCCCATCATAACGCTTGTCCTTTATGAGAGCTTGCTTCAGGCGGCATGTGCCTTCCACAACATCAACTATATCGTAGACTATCCTGTTTTCCAGCCCCATTACAACATCGAGGTTGCGAAGGCCGATGTCGGTGTCGATCAGGACTACCTTCTTTCCAAGAAGGGCAAGCCCGGCACCTATATTGGCTGCGGTCGTGGTTTTTCCCACTCCGCCTTTGCCGGAAGTGATTACAATAACTTCACCCATATGTACACTCCTTCAGTCTTTATAAAGATCTTATCTTTGCGTACCTTCCGCGGCTGCAAACCGAGCACCGGCAATATGTTTCGTGCTGATAATTCTCTTTTTATGGTATCTGTTTTTATACTAAAAGTCAACGATAGGCTATGCCGGTTCCACAATTATAAGCCCGTCCCTGGCAGTGGCTATTTCCGGGGAAAGTACATGGTCCTCCAGGTCGTCGGGACGTCTGGCAATGGCCTCTGCGATCCGGATCTGGGTGGGTTTCAAAGACAGCGCGTAAACAAAAGCATCCTTATTCCCGCCTGCCCCGGCATGGACCATCCCCCTGAGCGTTCCGAGGACTATCACATTTCCCGAGGCTATGATCTCACCGCCGGGATTTACATCGCCCATGACAACGATGCTTCCGTCGTATTCAATCCGTGTTCCTCCCCTGATGGTGCTTCTTATAAACTTACAGCTGTCCTCGTTGGCATCACCCGAGAAAAACCTGCGAATGCCTGCGCCAGGGGCGGTGGGCTCGTCGGCGGTTTTGGGCGGTTGTCCGCCTTCCTCCTCCCTTGAAAAGCTTTCTACTACGGCCCCGCTCTTCTCGTCCAGGATGGCCCTTAGCCTGGCCTCGTCCTCTTCCGAGAGCTGCGCGCCCCTGTATGCCACCTTGATCCTTGCTCCCTTGAAAAAACGCGAGGCGGCGCTTACCTTGGCTTCCATTTCATTCATGATCCGGTCGGGAGTATATCCCTCGGGGATGACGATTATAAGTCCCTCTGAATTCCCCTTGAAAACAATGCCTCTTGATTCCTCCATCTTTGTCTACCTCGCTTGTATATAAGATAAAAAGCAATCTCCTCCATACCCCGCCGGTTGTTGCAAGCCGTGCTGCCAGGCGGCTTTAACGAGATTGCCGCGCTCCACCTCGTTCCGCTCGCAATGACATCCCGCTTCTACCATATTATTTCAACGGTATGGGAAGAAACCTCTTCCTCGGCTTCATTCAGCCTGAAGTAGGCCATCATAATATCCTTGGCTATGGGCGCTGTCCATGAACCCCACACTCCATGCTCCACCACCACCGTAATAGCGATCTGAGGATCATCATAAGGCGCATAGCAGATAAAAAGGCCATTGGATGACTCGGTATCCTCCCTGCCGGTCTCCGATGTCCCGGTTTTACCGGCCACTGTAAACGGAAAGTCCCTGAACACGTTGGCCGCCGTACCGTCATTCCTGTGGGTAACCGCCACCATACCGGCCTGTACGGCTTCGATGGTGGATTCCTTCACAGGCATCTCATAGTAGTCATTGGGAGCCTCGTAGACAATTTCTCCCTCGGGTGATACCGCCATCTTGATCAGATGGGGTGTATAACGCTTGCCACCGTTGGCGATGGAGCTTATATAATTGGTGATCTGGACAGGGGTAAACGCGTTATACAGCTGTCCGATGGCGGCCATGGCCGTATTGGCAGGATACCAGTCCTCTCCGAAGTAAGTCTTTTTAAATTCCCTTGATGCTATCCTTCCCACCGATTCGGTAATCTCTATGCCCGTGGGCTGTGCCAGGCCGAATTCCTTGCCCCACTTTACAATATTGTCTATGCCGGTCATGACCCCCACCTTGTAGAAGAACATGTTGCTGGAGGTTGCCAGGGCCTTGGTCAGGGCTATTTTGCCCTGGTTCCCTTCAAGGTTGGTCATCATAAGCCCGCCGACCTCTTCCCTGTAAGGGCAGTTGATCAGGGTTGTGGGCGTTATGGTGCCGCTTTCCAGCGCCGCCACGGCCACCAGGGGCTTATACGTGGACCCGGGCGCATAGATCTCCTGCGCTGCCCTGTTCCACATGGGGTTGCCGGCCTGGTTCAGTATCGTGGCCTTGGCCTCGTTATCATCGCTCAGGAACACCGAAGGGTCATAATCGGGGTAACTCACCATGGCCAGGATCTCGCCGGTTTTCACGTCCATGACCACAACAGCCCCGGCATCGGCATCGCCAAAATTCTTCTTGTGCTCCTTCCCGCGTATTTCCTCCATGTTGCGCTTCAGGGATTCCAGCGCCACTTTTTGAAGTTCCAGGTCGATGGTGAGATACACCTTGTTCCCGGGAACAGGGGGGCGCTCAATGGTAAAAGCGGTGGTCCTGTTGTTTTCATCCACTTCCTTGGATATAAGGCCGCTCACACCCCTGAGCAGGGGTTCGGCCGCGCTCTCAATTCCCATAATGCCTACAATATCGGACTTGGTATAGTGTTTATCCGGATACTCTTTTGAAAGCCTTCCATACTGCTCCTCGGAAATATACCCCACATAACCGAGGACATGGGATACCAGCCGGGGATTGTAATACACCCTGTAGGGCTTTACATAGGTGGAAAAGCCCCTGAAATAGCTGCTTCTTTCCTCTATCTCGGCCATTGCCAGGGCCGGTATGTCGTCCGCGATTATTAAGGGGTTCTGGATGCTGGGCTGGTTTACCAGCACTTCGTACCTTAGCTTCATGATTTTAAAGGCTTGCTCATCGGTATAGGAAGGATCTATCTGGAAGGTTTTTTCCCTCAGGTACCGGAAGACCTGGTCGGCCGTAATAAGGTACTGGGCGTCATTCTTGTCTACCACGATCCCCTTGATAAAGTTTTCGGTATTGTCGGTCTTAAAACGTACGGGATTGATATCTATATAATCAGTGAGCCTGCTCTTGAACCCTTTCCCGTTTTTCTCCAGAAGCGATATGAATTCAAAGAACATCGCGTTCTTTTGCTCGTGGGACATATCCACATCGACATACTGGACGCAGTACCCCATACGGCTTCCCGCTATGGGGATGCCGTTCCTGTCAAAGATGTCGCCGCGTTTGGGGTAGATATAGCCCTGGGTGGATATGCGGCTTTTGGATTGCTCCATATAGTAAGCCCCATTGATCAGCTGAATGGTGGCAAGATTATAGATAATAATGGCCGAGATGGCCAATATTATCACAGCCAGCACTATGTAACGATCAAGGCCTTTGTGTTTCTTTTCCTCGTTACTCATGACGCTAACCGGTTCCTCTTTCTATCCAGCGTATCAAGTATATTATATACTTTGCCTACGGGCTTAAAAAGAGGCAATATCAGTATACTGTTCAATACAGCCTCGGGCAGCACAACCGTTGAGAAGATCAATGGGATATACCTGTACCCACGGAAGAGGAAAATGATGAGTATATAAAGGGTTTCAACCGCCACAGTGGACAGAAAGCCAAAACTCATAAGCACCAGCAGTTTGTCGCGATAGAGCTTCTCGTTGACCAGGGATATAACAATGGACAGCATGAGCAAAAGCAGGGCATACCAGCCAAGTACCTTTCCCATAAGGATGTCCATGGTCAGTCCAAGGGTGACCCCCATGATGCCGCTCTCCACAGAACCCCTCAGCAGGGCGATGACCACCGCCAGGGTTATGAGGATATTGGGCCTGACCGAAAACACCTCAAAATGGCCCATGACCGTGCTTTGAAGCGCGGCGGCAGACAGGACCAGAAATGCCGCCGCCAGAACCCTGTATCGCATTTCTACGGTTTCTCCTTTAGTACAATTACTTCTTCAAGCCTTTTGAAATCCACTACGGGAGCGATAATGGCGTAGGAATCGAACTGGCCTTCGTTCCTGATGACGTCTTTAACCTGGCCTATAATGATTCCTTTCGGGTAAATACCCCCAAGGCCTGAGGTTTCGATGATGTCTCCCGGCATTATATCCACATCAGGCGATATGTAATCCATCCGGCAAAGGCCGCTGTTTCTCAGGGCCGCGTCACCACGTACGATCAGGATGTCACGGGATCTTGATACGCGGGCTGCCACAGTACTGTCCATATCTATTATCGAAGTCACCTTGGAGGTGAAAAGGTCTACCTGCGAAACCCTTCCCACCAGGCCGTAGGCTGTGACCACGGGCGAGTTGATCTCGATACCGTCCTTACTCCCCCTGTTGATGGTAAAAACCTCGAACCAATTCCCCGGATCCTTGGCGATTATGGTGCAGCCGATGGGCTCGAAGGATTCCATCTGGTCCAGGAAATTCAGCGCGTCCCGAAGTTCCTTGTTCTCCCTCTCAAGGCGCTCCAGTTCGCGGTTCTCCTTTTCCAGCTCGGTTATCCTGCGCAGCAGTTCCTCATTTTCAGCCTTTGTCACCTTTACGTCCCTGAAATACTCGAATACACCGCCGATTTTTTCTGCCATGAAGGAAATAACGCTTTGAAGAGGCGCAATGGGTACACTTATGATATTTCCTATAACCCTGATGCCGCTTCCCTCCCTTGCGGAAACCGCGGCCAGGGCCAGGATGATAACAACAACAAGCGCAACAATGAAGAGCTTGCTTTTCAGCAATCTGCGCAATTCTCGGAATACCCCCTCAAAGTGTTATCTCATCTGACCTTCCTGGACGATATTAGCACGCTTCTCAATGTATCTATCTCTTCCAAAACTTTACCGGTTCCCAGCACCACACAGTCGATGGGGTTTTCGGCAACGAATACGGGGATGCCTGTTTCTTTGATGATCAGCTTGTCCAGTCCCCTTAACAGGCCGCCTCCGCCAGTGAGCATGATACCCCTTTCCATGATATCCGCGGCCAGCTCCGGCGGTGTCTTTTCAAGGGTAAACCTTATGGAATCCACCACCGCGTTAACCGGTTCCTTTAGGGCTTCCCTGATTTCCACAGAAGATATTTTCCGATCCTTCGGAAGGCCCGTAACAAGATCACGCCCGCTGATGGTGTAGGACTCCTCCTTTTCCAGCGGATATGCCGAGCCTATCTTGAGCTTAATGGCTTCTGATGTCCTCTCACCAACCATCAGGTTATACTCTTTCTTTATATAGTTGATGATGGCGTCGTCAAACTCATCTCCGGCAACCCTCAGTGAACGGCTTACCACAATGCCTCCCAAAGAGATAACCGCAACCTCGCTGGTTCCCCCTCCGATATCCACCACCATGCTCCCGGAGGGCTCGGCTACGGGCAGGCCGGCGCCAATGGCCGATGCCATGGGCTCCTCGATCAGAAAAGCCTCCTTGGCTCCGGCAGACATGGCAGAATCCACCACCGCCCTCTTTTCAACCTCGGTAACCCCTGAGGGTACGCATATTATAATCCTCGGCTTCTTTAGAGGATTGCTGCCCACTGCTTTTCTGATGAAATATTTAAGCATGCCATGGGTGGTTTCAAAGTCGGCGATGACACCGTCCTTCAGCGGCCTTATTGCCGTTATATTGCCCGGCGTCCTGCCGATCATCTGCTTGGCCTCAAGACCAACGGCAAGGACCTCTTCGGTGTTGTTGTTGATGGCCACCACCGAAGGCTCCCTGAGTATTATGCCCTTGCCTTTCATATAAACCAGTGTATTGGCTGTTCCCAGATCAATTCCTATTTCCTTTGAAAACAACGACATTTACTAATTCACCTTCTTCTGTTCTTTCAAATTGCCCATGAGCCCGGTTTCGGCATTTTGCCTCTGCCCCTGGGTATTTTTTCACCTGTTGATTTTTTTAAACCTGTCCCCTGTACCAGGAGAGCATTTCAAAACCCTGCTTCTCCAAAAGCCTGGAAAGCCTGTATATGGGAAGCCCTATCACGTTGAAGAAGCAGCCCTCCACCCTTTCCACTATAATGCTCCCAAACCCCTGGGCCCCGTAAGCTCCGGCCTTGTCCCGGTATTCGCCTGTCTTGAGATAGGCATGGATCATTCCGGGCGTCATGCTCCGTATCTTCACACTGGTCAATTCGCTGTCTGTGATGATTTCACGGGTTTTCGCGTTTACCAGCGTAATCCCTGTGATGACCCTGTGCCATTTCCCCTGGATGGCTTCCAGCATCCTATAGGCATCGTCGTAGCCTTCCGGCTTGCCAAGTATTGTTCGGTCTATCTCAACCGTGGTGTCTGCCCCCAGAACCAGGTATTCCTCGTCCGAAGCGCTGTAAAAATCCTTTGCCACCAGAAGCGCCTTCCGCCTCGACATTTCCTCGGCGTATTTCCCGGCATCCATATACCCCAGGGAGTTTTCATCAATGTCCGCAGGGTATGCCTCAAACTCCAGTCCGATCTGCTTCAACAAGGCTTTGCGTCTGGGCGATGCAGATGCCAGAATGAGTTTAGGCATATTTACACTCTCCTCGCTGCTGTACTGGTTTTTCATGGATGAAACACTCCATATCATTATACACTTTGCCAGGACTTATTGGAATACAGGAAAATCTCAGAACAAAACGCCTCTGTAAGAATAAGGTCGTTTTATTTCCAGACCGGGCGTTTTGCCGAAACCCGAAGTGGGTATTAATAAAGCATCCTGCAGGAACTACGGCCAGGCGAGTCATAATTTGTTACTTCTCTTTTGCCGATACAATAAGTATAATATAGTATAAGTATGTCCAGAATTATTGAGAAGGATTAATGACATGAGGATTGAAAGAATAGGCGAAAACAAAATACGGATTTTCGTATCATATGATGATCTGGAAGAAAGGGATATCGATCTTGAGGCTTTCAACTACAACTCTCCCGAAACCCAGGAGCTTTTTTGGGATCTGATGGAGCAGGCCGAGATCGAACTGGGCTTTGATGCCCAGGAATCCCAGCTTTGCATTGAAGCTGTTTCCGATACCGATCACGGCTTTATCATTACCATTACGAGGATTGAAGAAGAAGCCGAGTTTGAGTCTATACAGAAGTTCATAAAGAACAGGTACCGCAGGAAGGATCTGTCCCTCAAGAAGAGGAGCCAGAAGATCTGTTCAACCCTGCTGATTTACGCTGTGGAAGGCTTTGACAATCTCTGCCGTCTCTGCGGCCTGATTAGCCCGCTGTATGCGGGAAGGAGCAGGGCATATGTGCTGGATTCAACTTATTACCTGGTATTCAGCGGCATCGAAGGCAATGTGACCAACCGCAAACAGTTTGACAGCATCCTTAGCGAGTACGCTGACAAAATGCAGAGTGTAGACTTCCTGGAAGGCTATCTCAACGAGTATGGCAAGAAGCTGGTTGCAGAAAACGCCGTGGCCTTTTTTGCGGATCTTAAGGGCTAACACTCCCTTTCAACAACTCTCCTCAAATAGGCCTTAAATTCGTCGCACAAATCTTCCCTTCTGAGCGCAAATTCTACAGTCGCCTCCAAAAAGCCGAGCTTGTTTCCCACATCGTACCTGCGTCCTTCAAAGACAAAGGCATACATGGCTTCAAACCTGGAGAGCTCCTTCAGCGCGTCTGTGAGCTGTATTTCGCCGCCTTTGCCGGGCTTTGCGTTCTCCAGAAACCGGAAGATGGCGGGGGAAATAATATATCTGCCCAGTATGGCTATGTCCGACGGGGCCGCGTCTATATCGGGCTTTTCCACCAGGTCCTTAACCTTGTACACCTGGTCATCCACCTGCTTTCCTACCACAATGCCATACTTGTCAACTTCTTTGGGATCCACATGCTGGACACCCAGGATGGTAGTTTTATATTCATCATAGACATCGATGAGCTGCTTCAGGCAGGGGGTTTCGGAATCCACAATATCGTCGCCCAGCATAACGGCGAAGGGCTCGTCGCCGATAAATGCCTTGGCGCAATGGATGGCATGCCCCAGTCCTTTTGGCTCCTTCTGCCTGATATAATGAATATCAACGAGGTTTGCTATATCCCTGACCTGCTGCAGGAGTTCTTCCTTGTTCTTGTTTTTCAGCATTTCCTCCAACTCGAATGACCGGTCGAAATGGTCTTCGATGGCTCGCTTACCGCGGCCTGTTATGATAAGTATATCCTCAATGCCGGATGCGACGGCTTCTTCGATGATGTACTGGATTGTGGGTTTATCCACTATGGGCAGCATTTCCTTGGGCTGCGCCTTGGTAGCCGGAAGGAAACGGGTACCCAGGCCGGCTGCAGGGATTATGGCCTTCCTTACCTTCATAATCATAACTCCCTCTTGCTTTTTGATAACAAATCCGCACAAGGCAGTATTATTATACCATAATTCCGGATTCCCGGGGGAATCTGAGCAGGATCACCGCCGAGCCTGCCGTTTCCGGGACAAGCAGCGGGGGTTCCCGCGGCATACCGATGTTAAAACTCCCGGTAAAGTGGTAAATATCATACCAAATAGCTATGAATGCGAGGAGGTTCGGTATGGCTTTTGAATGGAAAGAAAGATACAAGCTGGGCAATGAAGAAGTGGACAAGCAGCACATGAAACTGTTTGAAATAGGCGCCCGGGCATATGAGCTCACACGCCTGGACGACGCCTATGACCGCTATGATGATATCTTGGAGGTTCTCCAGGAGCTGGCGGATTACGCCCAGTACCATTTTAAGTATGAAGAATCCTTCATGGAGAAACACAATTTCGAGCACCTGCCCCGCCACGCCAAGGAGCACAATTACTTTGTGGCAAAGGTTAAAAGCATTCTTCTTTCAAGGGATATTGACGAAGAGCAGGAGCAAACCCTTCAGGAAATCACAGACTTCCTGTCCCGGTGGGTGAGCACCCACATCATGTTTGAGGACCGCAGGTACACCGTATTGTTCGATAAGGATTAACCGAGCATAAAAATAAAGGAGTCATCCGCCCTGGATCGACTCCTTTTTTTGACACCTTTACCGTTTAACCGAGCTCTTCCAATAAATGCTCCACAAGCAGTTCATCCAATCTTTGGCTCAGTTTCAGGGTTTCTTCGTTGTCCAGCCTGTTGCCTCCCTGGGCGACTCTTTTGTTCAACTCCTTTTTTAATCTCTCTATTTCCTGGGGAAGACGCTTTTGTTTTTCGCAGTTTTGTTTATCTTTTGTTTTTTTTGCCAATATACCTGCCTCTGCCATTTTTATACCCCCTTAAACAAAAACCCATTGACATCTAACTGAACAGAGATATTCGGATCCTTACTATATTAATACCCATAAACAACCATTCAACTCACAAATTTCTTGCAAATGCGAGCAATTATTTAAGCCATAACTTTATTGATGAGAAGGGGAATGAAAATTGGGGGTTGGGAAATAAAAGGCGGGAAATATAAATCAAATCTCCCGGCGGCCTTCCAGGGACTTGGCCAGGGTCACCTCATCGGCGTACTCCAGGTCTCCGCCCACCGGCAGTCCGTGGGCAATGCGCGTGGTCTTTACACCCATGGGCTTGATAAGCTTTGAAATATACATAGCCGTAGCCTCGCCCTCCACAGTGGGATTGGTGGCAAGGATCACTTCCTGAATGCCGCCCTGGGAAACCCGTTTCAAGAGAGGTTTTATATTGATATCGTCCGGCCCGATCCCCTCCATGGGCGAAATCAACCCGTTGAGGACATGGTACAGCCCGTTGAATTCCCGTATCCTCTCCATGGCCACCACGTCCCTGGGAGATTGGACCACACAGATAAGGGATTTGTCCCTTTTTTCCGAGGAACAGATCCGGCATGGGTCAACATCTGTGATATTTCCGCAAACCGAACAAAAGCCCGTTTTTCGCTTGGCATCCACCAGCGCCTTCGAAAAGGACATAACCCTGTCCTCGGGCAGGTTCAGGACATGAAAAGCCAGGCGTTGGGCGGTTTTGTGCCCAATGCCCGGCAGTTTTTCAAACTCTTCGATCAAATGTTGTACGGGAGCTGCGTAGTAATGCATATCAGAACATGCCCGGCAGATTGCCGAGACCGCCGGTTATGCCTCCCATCACGTTTTTGGCCAGCTCGTCCGCCTGCCTTAAAGCTTCGTTCACAGCCGCCAGCACAAGGTCTTCCAGGGTTTCCACGTCGTCCGGATCTACTGCGTCTTTTGATATCTTTATCTCCCTGATTTCCTTATGGCCGGTCGCCACCACAGTGACAGCGCCGCCGCCCACAGTTGCCTCCACGGTCTTCTCGGCCAGCTCCTCCTGGGCCTTGGCCATTTCCTGCTGCATCTTCTGGGCTTGTTTCATCAGGTTACTGATATTTCCTCCCATGCCCATAGGGAATCCGCGTTTTGCCATAAATGTTTCTCTCCTTACCTTTCGCTGGAATAATTATATCATGCTCTTTATTATATTCAATAACCCAGGATTTCAGAAATCAACGCCCTCGCCCCGTACAGAACGGCGTCATCCTTAAGCTCGGCAGCCCTGATCCGGGTCCGGCTCAGCATATGGGGCCAGGCGAAACGGCCGATATTGCTTTTTACAAGGGACAGGACCTCTTCTTCGAGGGCTTCAACGACACCGCCCCCAAGAATAACTATCTCGGGGTTGAATATATTTATCAGGTTGCCAATGCCTGCCGTAAGATAATACGCCGCGCGCTGGAGCGTGGATATGGCAAGCCGGTCACCCTGGAGGACAGCCTTTTTAAGGTCGCTGCTTTCTATCACGCCTTTTTCCTCAGCCAGGATATCCGCAAGCACTGTCGGCATACCCATGTCAATACCGGCCCTGAGCTCCCGGGTGATGGCTATCTTGCTGGAATAAGCCTCAAGACAGCCCCTTTGTCCGCAGTTACACAAAGGCCCTTCGGTGTTAATGGTCATATGGCCGATCTCTGCGCCGGCAAACCCGGAGCCGGTAAACAGCTTGCCGTCTATGATGATTCCCCCGCCAATGCCTGTTCCCACAAATATGCCGATCACATGGGAGTATCCCCTGGCCGCTCCATACTTCCATTCTCCCAGAACGCCCACGTTCACGTCATTTCCCATCACAAAGGGCACCTTGAATTCTTCTTCCATGATCCTTCCGAGGGCATGGTCCTTCCAGGGCAGGTTCGGAGCATAGCGGACATTTCGGTTTTTTGTGTCTATAACCCCGGGGGCACCGGCTCCTATAGCTTTCAGGTCGTTTTTGCCCACGCCGTATGTAGAAATGAGCTCATGGATGACACTCTTGATCCTGTCGTCGACTGCTTCCCGCCCCAATTCCGGTTTGGTCTTCTTTTTGACCCTTAAGAGGATCTCATCCTTTTCATTCATCACGGCGCCCAATATCTTGCTTCCGCCGATATCAAGGCAAATGAACAGATCAGCCATTCCAACCTCCCATAAAGGAATCAGCGCCGGTCACCTTTTCTTCAAAATAGGCGCAGCACCGTAACATTAATTCTACCACTGTTTTAGGCGCCGGTAACCCAAGAATCGTGATTAGCGCTACTTCTTAAAAATTACAAAACAGGATGATATCAGCCGTTCCCTGCCCGCAGACGGATTATTTACTATAGTATCGCCGATGATCATCTCGCTTGAGGCGCCACCGTCCAGCATGGCCGCCTGCATAACGCCCCTTTCAATCATCAGGCCGGCCAGCTCCGGGCCGCTTACACCGATGCTGATGTCCTTGTTCCTCCCGTCCACCACAACGAATACCAGGGTGCCGTCGGATTTGATGCCCACAGCGGTCCTTGGCGCGCGGGTCAGAAGGGTGCCCACCCATCCATCGGAATCCGGGCAGACGTTGATACCATCCTTTACGATCCAGCTTCCGCATTCATATGCTGAAACATACTCCCCATCCAGGGGCGCGGATGTTTTCAACTCGGTCTTTATTTCAACCTCCTGGCCGACGGCGATAAAACCCTTAAGACGCCTTTCGGCATCAGCCCCCACCGCGCTGACCAGAAACCCGTCGGACGGAATGGAAACCGGCTCATTGGCCGATACCATATCGGTAACCTTTCCATTCCTCACCACAGCGCACAGGTGGGGCTTTTCGATCCTGTCGCTGGAGCCGTAAATGGGAGTAAAGACATAGATGCCTTCATAGTCGGAATAGCGGTTAAAGAACACCGGGTCGGATGCCCTTTCCTTTGATTGCAGCCAGATCTTCTGCGTGGCATCGGCGATTACAGCCTTATCCTCAAGGAGGAACAGTACAGGGAAGTTTCCGGTGGCAGGTGTTTTCAGGGTCTTGTTTGAGTAGAGCATACCCCCCGGAAGCCCGTTGGGATGCGAAAAACCTCCGTTTACAGCGGCAAGGGCATTAGAGTTTTTCGCCATGACGCTGAGGTATTCATAACCAAACAAGGTCCTGTGGGAAGTAACCGGCTTGACACCCGCCTTATCGCTTCTCATGTCAATCTCCAGAAAGTGCATGACAACAGGGCCATGAGCCGTCTCTTTCACCTGTTTTTCGTAGAGGAACGGGGGCTCATGCTCCCCGTGTGTTTCCCCGGTTTCCGGTAAAGCCGTTGGAACGGGAGAGGAAGATACCCCGGGTGTTGGCGGCGGCGATAATAAATGCCCCTCCTCAGGTCCGTTTTCTGAACCTTCGAAAGGGCAGCTAAACCAAAGTACAACCAGTGTCAAGACCATCATGCCGGCAAGTTTAGTCCATCGTTTCATCAATCATTTCAGCCCCGATCGTAGATTGACTTTCTTCCTCACTGGTCCTGTCATCTGTCCCGGACGTGGTAAAGGTTCTGTCCATCTGGGCGCTAAGCTGCTTATACATCATTTCGGCTATGCCCACACCCCTTGTGCCGCATTGTTTCATCAATTCCTCATCATACATATCCTGGAATATGCTTCTGGCATTGCTCTCCTCAAGCAGCCCGCCCTTGGGTATGGTGGCTTTCATCTGCTTATAAAGGTTTTGGAGCAGGATGCTTTCAAACTGGATACAGGCTTGTTTCAGCTTCTCCCTGTCGCACTCATCGTAAGCCTTTTTCAGCGCGGCTTCAAACCCGGTATCATCCGATACCTGTCCGGTGCTCAGGATATTATTCATGTGGTGCTGCGCAAGACCGTCTATCTTCATAACGTCCTGTTCCTTCCTTAATATCCGCCGGGTTAATTATACCCTAAATCAGGCCCTTCCATAAAGGGGTTGTATTATCTTCTCAGGTTGTTGGCGGTCTGGAGCATTTCGTCCGATGTGGTTATGGCTTTTGAGTTAAGCTCATAAGCGCGCTGGGCGGTAATCAGCCTCACCATCTCCTCAACCACCTGGACGTTTGAGGCTTCCAGGAACTCGGTCCTGATGATGCTGGGATTATTTGTTTCATAGTCGGGGATGGGCTCTCCCGAAGCGGAATTGTTCACGAACAGGTTGCCGCCCACCGCCTCAAGCCCCTGGACATTCTCAAACTGGAACAGGCCGATGAATTGCCCGGTAGGCATCATGATCCCGGTTTCCGGGTCCCTGTATGTTATCTCGCCGGTGGATTGTATTTGAAGGTCATCGAGTTCGCCGTCAATATAGATCTCTATGCCGTCCCTGTCCAAAACCGGATAACCTTTTGACGTGGCCAGCATTTTTCCCATATCGGTCATGGATATCTTGAAGCTGCCGTCCCGGGTGTAGTACGGATTTCCGTCCGGACCCCTTACTATAAAGAATCCGTCCCCCTGGATGGCCATATCCAGCTTGTTTCCTGTTTGCTCTATATTGCCCATGGAGAAGTCGCGGACATTCGCGCGGGCCACCACTCCATGCCCAACCTGCAGGTTGACGGGCCTGACGTCTTCCCCGTCGGAGTAAGCCTGCTGCATTGTAACATAGAGCAGATCCTCGAACTCGGGTTTTTCTTTCTTATATGCTGTGGTGGAAACATTGGCGAGATTATTGGCTATGGTGTCCACACTGAACTGCATGGCCTTCATCCCCGATGCTGCGGTCCAGAGTGATCTCATCATATCAGGTCACCTTTCCTTCTTGTGGACATCCGTATCCAACTACACATCCTGTAGAACCTGGCTTATATCAAATGGCCGGGCCGGGATTTGGCATCCGGCCGGAAAATCGTTAATAAACCCTGCCGACATCATTTACAGCCTTGTCCAGCGTTGAGTCCTGGTATTGTATCATCCTCTGGTTGGCTTCATAGGACCTTAGTATGGTGATCATGTCCACCATCTCTTTTATGGAGTCCACATTGGAGCGCTCGACATATCCCTGGAGCACAGTGCCGGTAAACTCGCCCTCAACGGTGTCCCCGGTTACCGTAACAAGGTTCATGCCAAATTTCCTGAGGGTTTCCAGGTTTTCAAACTTCCTGATCCTTAAGGTATCAACATACATTTCGTCCTGGTAGATATCCCCGTTGCTGTTAACAGTGAAATCGGCGCCCTCAAGGAATATGGCCCCGTTCTCACCCATCACCACATAGCCGCTCCGGGTGACAAGCCGTCCCTGGTCGTCCAGCTTAAAAGTTCCATCCCGGGTGTAAAACTCCCGGTAGTTGCCCTCGGCATCCTGGACGGCCACAGCGAAAAAGGCCCCGTCGTCGCCGTTGATGGCAAAATCGGTATTGAGGTTGGTGTTTTCAAGGGAGCCCTGGGTATAATCGGTATAGACCTCGGCGATATCGTTGTATAAAGCCATGTAGCCTATGTCCCGAATACCGTTGGGAGACCGGTTGGCATAATCGTAAAGGCGCTTGGCAAGGACTTCGGAGAATTCCCTGAACACAACGCCATCCTTTTTAAAGCCGTTGGTGTTCACGTTTGCCAGGTTGTTGGACAAAACGTCCATCTTCCTGTTGAGTGTCAGCATGCCATAACCGGACGTATAAAGGCCTCTTATCATGGATTTACCTTCCCCTTTACCGATTTAAGAAGATACGGGTTCTGTGATATATATCGGGTTTTTGGGAGGAAGGGTTAATGATTTGGAAGTGGAAAGTAAAGAACATTTATTTACATCCAACCTCTTACATCCATTTGCGAGATTGCCGCGCTCGTTGTCACTCACTCGCAATGACATTTTTTCTATACTCCCTGGTTGTCTCAAACAGGCGTGAAACCTGCAGCAGGAAAGCTTCAAGACGTGACTCGATAAGCTGGGGAAAGGCGTTGCCATCGGTTTCCACCGAGAGGAAAGGCAATGACGGCCAGACCTCCATCACCTTTGCCACGAGATCCGCATCACGGGCTATCCTGGGCTTGTGGGAGTTAAGTTTGTTGGTCGCCAGGGCTTCGGCGATGCGTGAAGGCATACATCCGAAAGGCCCAAGGGACAGCACGCCGTCCACGCTCTCCACTATTTCGGCCATGGCTGCCCCAACCGTCAGTATGGCCTCACCCGTAAGCCGCGGGGATATCAGATCACGGGCCGCTTCTACCAGGTGTTCCACATCATTATCAAATACACTGTAAAAACCGCAATCGGCAAACATGCCCCGGATCTCGACCTCAAAGGGGTTCTTGACCATGCATGTAATCTTATTTTTCAGCCGGTCACCCCACCTGGACTTAGCCACAAGCCTGTGCTGGACAATGTAATCGCAGTATTTTATCCATTCCGAGACAGGGGCGGTTCTTACCCAGAAGCCCTGTTTGCTGATCCGCTCTACCAGGTACTGCCGCGAAAACCCGTCGCGCCGCACATATATCTCCCCGATGAGGGCTATGGAAGGAATATCGCCAAGGTCGCATTTTCTTGGCAGCTCCGATAGAATCCTGGCCGCCTGCCCGATCTTCTTCTTCAAGACCTTCCACCGATCGCGGGCAATGCTTTCTATGAGGATTTCGGATACCTCCCTGAAAACCTCTACGGCGTGATCAGGATCCCTGGCTATGGCCAGAATAGCGCTGTATATGTCGTCCAGAACATCGGACAGGACGATGGAGTGCCATGCCCTGAGGGCAAATTTAACCCCGAATCCCGCGTATGAGTTTTCGGAGGTCAGGGATAGCATGGTTACTCTGTCCAGCTTCTTTTTCCTCACTATCTCCCGCATCATGATATTGTACTGGCCGAACCGGCATGGGCCCGAGGTTTCGGGCATGAAATTCACCAGGATGTCTTCGCCGTTCCATTCCTCCTCCACATAACGCAAGAGGCTTCCGGCTGTAAGGAGCAGCGGCAGGCATTCCTTGCAAGAGGCAACAGTCCTGCCCAAGGTAAGCTCCTTTTCGCCGGCGGGCGGAAGCGATACGGTCCTGACCCCCACATATTCCATGGTGGCGGCCAGCATCCTCGCGCCGATCTCGCCCATGGAGGGCATGAGCACCTTTACCCTGGGATGGGTAAGCGGGTACCTGGAACCGTCGGGAAGCACCACCATCATTTTCCCGGCTGCAGTTTCAAGGCGGGCGGTTTGGAATGGTTCCATCCCGGCAGCAACCTCAACGCCCCGGCGGACCATATCGTTATATCTTTTCACCACGTCGATGAAAGCCTCTATACGGGTATCCACGCCCGCATCGGCGGTATGGGAGTCAAGCTCCAGGGTGAGCGACGGCTTTTGTCCCATAACATCCCTGAAGTAATTGATCAGGAATGAATCGGGGCCGCAGCTGAAATTGGTGATATAGGCAGCGAAAAGCCTGTCATGCTTTTTCACATACCTGGCGGCTTTAAGGATCCATTGACCCGACGCCCAATACATATTATCCTGGGAGCTTTCGTGTTCTAAAGGCAGGAAATCCTGGGGTATAACCCGGTAACCCCTGGACGCGAATTTTTTGGGTATCCCCATATTCCCCATGCTGGAAAAGGCATTGTACGGACGCCCGAAGAGGACCACCGAAAATCCCTCCGGGGAGGCTTCTATCTCCTCCAGGGCCTTTTCCCCGGCTTCCCTGCACTTTTTATGGAAGGCCTTTTGCGCTTTTCGCCCCACCTCAAAAGCCAGCCTGATTTCCCTGGCGCTGTGCCCAAGCCTGCGGCCCATCTCCATAAAATCGGCTTCCGCGGCTTCATACCCCCTGGTCATGTCCAGAACGGGGCTTAGAACCTCGGTCTCTGACAACCGGGGAAACGCGGCCTTGAGCGTATAGGGCTCAGACTGGACAAAAGGGCATGACACACTGACTTCATCGCCGCCGGGAACAGGGAGGGCCTTGATATGGGGCAAGAATACCACATCGGGTTTCTTGTCCAAAAGCGATTTCAGCGTGCCATGGGCCTGCTCCACGGGCCAGCAGAAGGCCGCCCCTTCCATCAGGCATCCTTCGGCGTCGATCCTGTCGGGCAGGACCACTTTATAGCCCAGGGTCCTGAAAAAGCCCTCATATAGCGGCAGAAGGGTGTGGGTCATAAGAGAAAGATTTATCCCTATGCTCTTTCCATTGGGTTTGGTATCTTCGGGCACAAACATGCCGGCGGTCTCAAAGAGCAGCTTTTCCCTTAAGGCCACAAGGTCCAGCAAGGCCACATCCACGTCATTATGGCGGTTTATTATGTTGTAATACTTGTTGCAGGCTCCGCCGAAGGGGTATATTCTGCCATCCAGCCGGATACGGCTGATGGTGCATTTCCGGTCGCATTTTTCCTTTCCCCCGGCACAGACGAACGGCTCCTCATATATTACTTCGCGGCCCGCCAATGCTTTCAGGTCGAAGCTCTGGACGGGTACCTGCCCAAGCTCCTGCTGCGACATGGTTTCCAGCGCCACGCCATAGGCGCCCATCAGCCCCGGTTCGGGAGGCACCACGATCTCCCGCCCGGTTAGTGATGCCATGGCCACAGGCACGGCTTTGTTGTAGCAGACACCGCCCTGCATGAAAACCTTCGCGCCCACCGGACGGTTTCCCTTAACCCTGTTGAGGTAGTTCATGCATATGGAATAGACAAGCCCGGCGGCTATATCCGCCCTGGATATGCCGCTGTGGATAGCGGTTTTGATATCGCTTCCTATAAATGCCGCGCACTGGTCGCTGAAGTTTGGCGGGGCAACTCCCTTCATGGCCAGGTCTCCGATTTCCTCAACCCTCAAATCCAGTGATTCCAGGGCCGACTCCTCCAGAAAAGACCCCGTTCCAGCCGAACAAGCCTCATTCATGGCATAATCCGAGGCAACGCCGCTGGTCAGGTATGTATATTTGGCATCCTGGCCCCCAATCTCGAAAATGGTGTCTACTTCGGGATCAAAATAGGCCGCTGCCCTGGCATGGGCGATGATCTCGTTTATAACGGCGGGGGTCAGGGCATGAAGCCCGGCAATCTGCCGGCCCGAGCCGGTCACCCCAAGACCCGTTATGTTTACGGGAACGTCTATTTTAGAAGCAATACCTGCATAGCATTTCCGGGACGCGCCCACCGGATCGCCGTTGGTTCTAAGATAAATACCCGCCAGGATGGCATTATCACCGCGCCGTACCAATACTGCCTTTGTGGTGGTTGATCCCACATCAAGTCCCAGAACACAGTCGTCGCCCGCCCTGGCATGACCCCGTATGGGCTCCATAAACCTGACTCGGGATAGGGCATCCCCCAGGGGCGGGTGCCTGGAAAAAACATGCTCCCCTTCAGTAAACAGATTATCAGCCTGCGGCGTGGGTTTTGTTTCATGGGAAAGGGCCCATATCGCCGCTCCCAGCGCCTCGAAGCAGCGGCTGTGTTCAGGGATGACCACATGGAGCGCCTCTTCCTCTAAAAACTTTACCATGATATGGTTTGAAGCGCTTCCGCCGACCAGGAGGACAGTACCCGGCTCCTCGCCCTTTAAAAGTTCGGTGATCTTCCCTGCCATCATCTTGCAGAGCCCGGAAACAACACGGGATTTGGGCGCTCCCTTGTTGAGGGCGTGGGTGCAGTCGCTCTTGCAAAACACGCTGCACCGGCCGGCCACCTTGTAGGGGTTTTCGGCATCGGCTATGTTCATGGCTTCTTCTACAGAAAGGTCCATGCGCTTGATCTGCTGGAGGAAGAATTCACCCGTGCCCGAGGCGCATTTGTTTCCGCTTCGGACTTCGATTATCCGGCCCTCATTGTCCAGCCTGTAAACCATTAAGGTCTCCCCGCCCGCGCTTATAAGCGTACCGGCCTTTTTCCCGGTTGTTCGGGACCACCAGCTGTAAGCCGCCTCCAGGGCTTCAGGCTCGGGAATCCCGGTGGCATTTACCAGGTGCCTGAGCTTGCGCCCGGTAACAACTACCCTGTCCGGGGTTTGGGCAAAACCCCCGGCGAACAGTTGGGAAAGTATCTTCCTGGGATTCCCGCCGTGGGGAATGGACCTTGTTTTTATTATTTCTATATCGCAATGGTTGAGGCTTATCTCTGCAACGGTTACAGTAGACGCGCCGACACAGATTCCCGCTGTTTTCATGAATGACTCCTTCTAAGAGTATTTTAGGTGTTTTTTCTAAAGGTTTTTTACAGTTAGCCCCCTATATTTTCATGTTCATGACTTCTCTTACTTCCTCAAGGGTTTTAATGGCCTCTTCCCTTGCGGCCGCAATGCCTGAACGAAGCACCCCGCGCACATAGTCCAGGTTCTGTTCCAGTTCCTTTCTCCGGGTTCTCAGGGGACGAAGGTACTCGTTGAGCGACTCGGTGAGGAGCCTCTTCAATTGGCCAGAACCGGCGTCTCCGATTTCTTCGGCTATTTCTTCCGGCTTTCTTCCGGTCGTCAAAGAGGCGAGCATCAAAAGGTTTGATACCTCAGGCCTGTTTGCGGGATCATATGTTATCCTTCTGTCGGAATCGGTCTTGGCCTTTTTTATCAACAGGGCCGTTTCATCCTCATCGGCGCTTAGCATTATGGCGTTATTCCTGCTCTTGCTCATCTTCTGGGAACCGTCCAGCCCAAGAATAATGGGAGCTTCGCTCAACAGAGGCTGAGGTTCGGGGAAAACAGGTTTATTGCTTGCAAACCTCGTATTGAATCTCCTGGCTATGGTCCTGGTCAGCTCAAGATGAGGCAGCTGGTCCTTGCCGACAGGAACTACCGTGGCTTTGCAGAAAAGGATATCGGCAGCCTGATGGACGGGATAGGTATACATACCCGCGTTGATCCGTTTCTGCCCCGAAGCGGTTATCTCTTCCTTTACCGTAGGATTCCGGTCCAGCTCGGCATTTGTTACAAGGGTCAAAAATGGCAGAAGGAGCTGATTCAGTTCAGGCACATGGCTGTGAGGGAAAATGAAAGTCCTGCCGTCGGAAGGATCTATCCCCGCGGCAATATAGTCGATAGTCAGCTGAATAACGTTCTCGGCAATATTCTCAAAAGTGTCCCTGTCTGTCAGCACCTGGTAATCGGCAATTACTATAAAAGTGGGAACGCCCAGCTTATGGAGCCGCACCCTGTTTTGAAGCGACCCGAAAAGATGACCGATATGCAGCCTTCCGGTAGGCCTGTCCCCTGTGAGTACCTTATACTTCCCTGGATTTTCCTGTATATCTTTTTCCAGTTGTTTGCTCCTTGCCAGCGAGGCTTCAAACGTGTCGTAGTTTATTTTTTCAATGGTCGACATGATAATCCATTCCTTTCCGTTGAGTATTCAACTGCTATATCAAAAAAGCAGCGGCTTTTATCATTACCGGCCAGTTTTTAATTGTATCATGCTCAGCCGGAAAAGTTCATAATATAAAATCCCCTATTCCCGCAAGAACAAGGGGCAAGAACGGGGCAACCCTGATTTCAGAACTGCCCCGCCTTTTCCATTTCAAATGGCCTTTATAGTCAACCGTGTATATTAGTCCTTAACTCTCGCCAGCCACCGATTATTAATAGCTGTATCCAGCACCCCTGGCATATTCGTTGCTGCGAAGCATATCCAGATTGTCAAGCGCCTTTCCGGTACCAACTGCCACGGCCGAGACGGCATCATCGGCAATGATTACCTTGATGCCCGTCTTGTGCTCCAGCAGCTTGTCCAGGCCATAAACCAGGCTTCCTCCGCCGGTCATGACAATTCCCCTGTCGCTGATATCCGCGGCAAGTTCGGGAGGGGTTCTCTCCAATACAGAATGGACAGCCTCAACAACGCTGGATACCGGTTCGTCCAGGGCATCCATCAATTCGGTGGACGTTACCGTTATGGTTTTGGGAAGCCCGGAAATAAGGTTCCTTCCCCTGATGTCCATGGAAACCTCCTCGGGCCTCGGGAATACCGTACCTATGCTTATCTTGAGCTCCTCGGCGGTCCTCTCGCCGATCATCAGGTTATGCTTTTTCCTCATATATCTTACAATGGCTTCGTCAAACTTATCGCCTGCCACCTTGATGGATGTGCTCACAACCGTACCGCCCAGGGAGATGACAGCTATATCGGTGGTTCCGCCGCCAACATCCACCACCATGCTCCCGCAGGCCTTGGTGATGTCAAGCCCGGCGCCGATGGCCGCGGCAATAGGTTCCTCTATAAGATAGGTCTTCCTGGCCCCCGCCTGGATGGCGGCGTCCTCAACCGCTCTTTTTTCTACCTCTGTGACGCCGGAGGGCACGCAGATCATGACACGGGGCTTAAAGAGCCTGAAAATGCTGGATAATGTTACCCTGTTAAGAAAGTACTTAAGCATTCTCTCGGTCACATGGTAATCCGAAATAACGCCATCGCGAAGAGGACGGCAGGCTATGATGTTGCCCGGCGTTCTGCCCAGCATTCGACGCGCTTCCTCGCCCACAGCCAAAATCTTGTCTGTATTTTTGTCGATTGCAACAACAGAGGGCTCACGAAGGATGATACCCTTGCCCTTGACATAGATGAGCACCGAAGCGGTTCCCAAATCCAATCCTATATCCAATCCAAGGCCCAAAGTCTACAACCCCTTTGCTCACATATCATAACCGGTACACTTAACATCTTAACAATATCCGGGTATGATTACAAGTGTGAATTTGAGCAATATCAAGCCTTTCAGCATGATTCGGACACCGCGGGAAAAGGCTTAAACAAAAAGACCGGTTTTACCCGGTCTTTCGTCATTATTACCGCATTATAATCTATTCCACCCTGCTCTGCCTGAGGGAAAGCAGCTCGGGGAAGTATTCCTTGGCCAGCTGCTCCATTTCGGCATCGCTCATTACAGTGGTCCTGCCGTTTTCATACTCGTTGTCAATCCGCGCTTTGATTTTTGCCACCTTTTGGTTCTTTTTATCGATGGCCTTGTCACCCTTGAGCATGAAATAGTTATTGAGCCATGCCGCCACGCCGGCAAGCCCGGAGTGCTTATCAACCACTACAACGGGAGGCCTTCCCAGGATCTTGGTAGTGTCGAATATGTTGTAGATCTCCTCGTCCTTCAAAAGGCCGTCGGCATGTATGCCTGCCCGCGTGGCATTGAAAGCCCGGCCCACAAAGGGGGTCCTTGGCGGAATTTCGTAATTCAGCTTGTTTTCAAAGAACTCGGCAATCTCGGTGATTACCCTAAGGTCCATACCTCCCGAATCGCCCCTGAGCTGGACATATTCCATGACCATGGATTCCAGCGGGGTGTTTCCTGTTCTCTCACCGATGCCCAAAAGGGAGGTGTTCACGTTGGCGGCGCCATACAGCCATGCGGTGGTGGAGTTGGTCACTGCCCGGTAGAAATCGTTGTGGCCATGCCATTCAAGCCACTCGGAGGGCACTTCCGCATAGTTGACCAGGCCGTATATGATCTGGGGCACGCTTCTTGGCATCGCCACGCCGGGTATGCTTACCCCCAGTCCCATGGTATCGCAGGCACGGATCTTCACAGGCATATTTGCCTGCTTCGACAGCCCCATGAGCTTGTTTACGAAGGGCAGCACGAAGCCGTAGAAATCCGACCGGGTGATGTCCTCGAGGTGGCACCGGGGAATGATTCCAGCCTCCAGCGCCGACGAAACAATACCCAAATACTGTTCCATCGCCTGGGTCCTGTTCATCTTCAGCTTCTTGAATATGTGGTAATCAGAGCAGGAAACCAGGATTCCCGTTTCCTTGATCCCCATATCCTTGGCCAGCTGGAAATCTTCCTTTTTGGCACGTATCCATGAAGTGATCTGGGGATAGTCGTAGCCTTTTTCCATGCATTTTGCCACGGCTTCCCTGTCCACCTTGGAGTACAGGAAGAACTCGCTCTGCTTTATGATACCGCTTCCATTGTCCAGCTTGTGGAGAAGATCAAAGAGCTTGCTGATCTCATCCACAGTATAGGGAGAACGCGCCTGCTGGCCGTCCCTGAAGGTAGTATCGGTGATGTAAAGCCTTTCAGGAATGTTCATGGGAACGGTCCTGTGGTTGAAAACCAGCCTTGGAACTTCATTATAGGGAAAAATATTGCGAAATAGGTTCGGGTCCTTCACATCTCTGAACTGGAACTCTATTTCCATCATCCTGCTTTTCCTATTGAATTTTACGTTCATAAGCGCCCTCCGTTCACCGTATTTCGTTTTGTATTACAAATTTCTTGCCCTGCCAGTTCCTGAACTCCGCCTTGTCTTTTCCGATATAAAGAATGTAATTAGGGAGAATTGGCGTTTTCCCGAGCCCTTTCGGGCCGTTGACAATATAGGTGGGAATGGCCATTCCCGATGTCCTTCCCCTTAAGGATTCCATGATCTCGAGCCCTTCTTCTACCCGTACCCAGAAATGGGACGTGCCCTTGACCGTCTTGGGATGGAAGATGTAATAGGGCTTCACCCGGATGGTAAGAAGCGCCTGGTTCAGCTTCCGGACCACAAACTTATCATTATTGACGCCGTTTAGCAGCACCATCTGGTTTCCAAGAGGTATACCGGCGTTGGCCAGCTTTTCGCAGGCGGCTTTAGCCTCCTCGGTGATCTCCCTGGGGTGGTTGAAATGGGTATTTACATATATGGGATGATACTTTTTCAGCATGTTGGCCAGGTTGTCGGTAATCCTCTGGGGCAGTGTAACAGGCGTTCTGGTGCCAAACCTGATTATTTCCACATGCTCAATACCTCTCAGCTCTTTAAGCATCCATTCTATGGTGGCATCGTCGAGCATGAAGGCATCACCGCCGGTGATTAGCACATCCCTTATCTCTTTGTTGTTCCGCACATAATCTATGGCCTTTTTCAGCTTATCCCGGGAAACGTGGGTGTCGTTCTCGCCGATAAGTCTCCTTCGCTGGCAGAACCTGCAATACATGCCGCATATATTTGTAACCTTGATAATCAGCCTGTCGGGATACCTCCTGGTGATAAGCTCCTCGGGAGTCCAGCCCTCCTCGTCCATGGGATCGAGTTCCCCCTGCTCATTAAGCTCCTCAAAGCATGGTATGGCCTGCCTCTTTACCCCGCAGTCCGGGTCATCGGGATCAATGACCGACAGATAATACGGGGATATTCCAAACCGGTATTTCTCGGTAACCTTCCTGATCTTTTGGGTTTCATCCTCGGACAGCCCAATAGCGTCACAAATATCCTCAACCCGTGTAAAGCGGTTCCTTAACTGCCATTTATAGTCGTTCCATTGTTCTTCGGAAGCGCCGAGCTGCTTCATTATTCTTTCCTTTTGCCGCGCGACCTTTTCCCTGTCCTGTAAGCCGGTTTTTATAGTGTGTTTGAGGCTTTCATAATCCCCGATACTGCGCCTTAGTTCGTCAAACCTGTCATAATCGGTCTTTTGGCCTGTTTTCATAGCGTTGTTCATTTTCAACCTCCCTTCGTATATTAAAAAACAAAAGCGATTGACACTAACCACAGAGTGCAAATCGCTTTAAAGGCAAAAATATCCCGTTCTCCCTTCAAAGCTTCCGAGGTTAGCTGACGGATTCGGGCCGAAAGGGCTTAGCCCTACCGGAGTATTTCCGGATTCACCCCACAGATTGGTTCCCCCGTATCCTGTTCCAAGATTATAGAAAACAGGAATTCAGCACTTCATAGGCTATACAGTTATATGTTGTATCGCCGTAGCTTATTATACCGTATTTTGGGTTAATGGTCAAATGATGTTCAGGAAATGATTTGGGAGATTTGTCCGGCTGTATTACGGCAATCTGTGCAAAAAGCCGGTGTTACCCGACTTTTCTGCCTTCCCTGCCATATTTCATCCTGGTCGCTTCGCCTCCGCGGATATGCCTTTCCGCTTTGTTCTCATCCAGTATCCTTTTTACCTGCCCTGCCATTAATGGGTCAAGTTTTGCGAGCCTTTCTGTTACATCCTTGTGCACCGTGCTTTTGCTGATTCCGAAATTCTGTGCAGCCGCTCGGACCGTAGTCCTGTTTTCAATGATGAAGCTTCCAAGCTCCAGGGCGCGTTCTTCTATGTAATGTCTCATGCGCCTGCCTCCCGCACGCGCCGATACCACGGCTTAAATGTCCCGATACTATCTATATGTGCATGGCTAGTACGCTATACCCCAAAACTCAATTATTGTGTTGTCCTTGTTTATGCGCATGAGAAAAGACCGCCGCGTTTTACGGTGAACTTTTCTTATGCCCGGCTCTGATACATCTGAAAGTGATTCTGAAAGTGATTCCGAAGATGGAGAGCCTGATTTGAAGATCACTTACTATCTACAAAGAAGTAATAGAAAAATACTTCAACTGATATGCCCCTATGGCATATTATCGACACGCATCACATTTGCGGGTGAGTGGCAAAAGGAAGGTGGTGTCACCGCGATCAAAGCGTGGCAATCCCTTCCTGAGGGGATTTTGCGAGATTGCTTCGTCACTTCGTTACTCGCAATGACATTTGGGTGTGTCATTGCTAGCCCGGCAAAGCCGGGCGCGGCAATCTCTTAAATTGGAAGCGCGAGGCGGGAGGTTAGAGGCTAGACTTCTTTGGCGCGGCTTTTCAGCCATTCTTATACTCCAACCTCTCACCTCTCGCCTCCAGGATTGTCATTTCGCAGCGAAATTGGGCATGGATTTCTTCGTCGCTTCGCTCATCGTAATGACATAAACCCTACTTAGGAAAATCGATATAGGCTTCCGGGTCTACCAACTTGTCCTCTTTATACAGTTCAAAATGAAGATGGGTGGGTTCCGCGCTTTCAAAGATCGCTGTGGCGCCTACAGATCCTATGGCATCTCCCATCTTTACTTCCTTGCCGACGGTCAATGTATTGTCGCTGGCAAGATTGGCATACAGCGATTTGTAGCCGTTCTTGTGATCGATTACGACGGTGAATCCATACCTGGGATCATTCTTTATCTCGTGGATGACGCCATTCCCTATGGCGCGCACCACTTCGCCCCGGGGCGCTGATATGTCCACACCGCTGTGAGTACGCCATTCATTAAATGTAGGAGAGAAAACAAGCCTGTCCATGGAATAGCCGGCCTGGATCTTTCCTTCCACAGGCACCGAAAAGTTCGGTTTCACAATGGCCAGCACCACATTGTCCACTGGGGCCGTGCCGTCTTCCATTACGCCTCCCGATGTTGTCTGGGTACTGTCCTCCTGATCAGCAGCCTGTTCCGAAACCTCCTTCTGACCGGATATATCCTCGCTTTCTTCATCAGGCTCGTTTTCCAGGACTGCCTCATCACCAGGATCATATGCGATCAATCCATCATCGGGACCTTCATCAGCAAAGTCGGTTCCATTGCCGTCATTGATGGAGCTTTGATCGGTTCTCGGTATTACAGGAGAATCGTCAATCAGACTGAATTCTTTGTCGTCCATGCTCAATCGGTTATCTGGAGGCTCTGGCTCCGGATCGGTAAGTATCTGGCTGGTTGAGAAATACACGGCCCCTGCGGCCAGAGCGCACAAACCAACCACGATAGCTATATAAAAACCGCTCTCCCTGAAAAAGCTCAAGATCCTTTTGCCAACAGACCCCTGATTTCTAAAACTTCCCTTGTTGTTCACAGTATCCACCTCCACCATGTATTATTGCCAGCGGAGATGGATTTATACTCTATTGTGCTATTTCTTCCACTTCTGTCCCGGAATAATAGAATTTCAGAATATCCTCATAACCGTAGCCTTCCCTGGCAAGGGCATCGGCCCCGCACTGGCTCATCCCCACACCGTGGCCATAGCCAAAGGTCGTGATTTCAACTGATTTATCAGACGGAAAGCTCAGACTGATTTTGGTGGAACGCAGCCCGAACAGCTCTCTGAACTCGGTTCCCGACATGGAAACGCTTCCTATCCTGATGAAATCAACGCGCCCACTGACGGTGTAGGCTTCAATCTCCATATCCACGTTTTGAGAAAGCTTTGCATCCGGGTATTTAGTCTTTACTTTTCTCGTTATTTCATCCCAGGAATACAGCTGTATTTTTTCATAATCCGGATAGCCGCTTTCGTCAGGACCAAAAACGCTTTTAAGATATGGCACGCTTTCTGAGATGGCCCAAACCTCCCGGGCATCCTCGGTGGCACCGCCGCTGTTTGAATGGAACAGCGGGTTTATAAGCACATCCCCGTATGTGATGACGATGTTCCGGGTATCATTCACCGCTTTTTCAATCCTGGCCCAGTCCGCCTCGTCGCCATATACCTCAATGAACCGTTCCTTTGATATCCAGGCCTGGCAGTGTCCCGGATCGGTGCATATATCGGCTCCAAAATGGCTCGCGGTAGAACCGTAATAGCCTTCCACCCTTCCAAGCGCATATGTACGGGCCGCTACAGCCTGGGCCTTCAGGGCTTCCAGGTCAAAATACGGAGGCATTTCAGCGGCAACCACACCCACTATGTACTCCTCCAGCTTTGCCTCAACAATGAGGCTTTCACCGGGGTTGTATACCGTGAGTGTGATCGCGGGTTCCCGCTGCCCTTCTTCTGGCGCCGGCAGATTACTGATTTCCCGGTTCTGGGGCCTGATCAGAAAAAGCAACAGGAAGACCAGCGGAAGCAAAAGGAGCACAATATCTTCAGCTTTGAGGCGATATCCTTTTTTAACCATAGTAATGTTTATGAAGCAGAAGGATGAGCAATGCCAATATTAATCCTGTATAATATGAAGTGTACAGGCCTTGTTATTGCAAGGAGTGAAGCGACGAAGCAAGCGCACAATACAGAGGCGGGAGGTGTGAGGTTGGAAGTTGGAATGAAGTAACGGCTGCGGAACCCATCCTGATGCAATCTTACTTCCAACATCTCGCTTTTCACCTCTATTTGGGAGGAAACCATGACCAACCCCTACATGGAAATAGCCATCCAGGAAGCCAGAATGGCTGCCGAAGAGGGCGAAATCCCGGTTGGAGCTGTTATAGTGAAAGGCAACATCGTCATCAGCCGGGCCCATAATCTCAGGGAGAAAATGGGCAGCGCGACAGCCCATGCCGAAATCCTGGCCATCGATGAGGCCTGCAGAATTCTCGGCCGCTGGCGTCTGGACGATTGCGACCTGTATGTAACGCTTGAGCCATGTCCCATGTGCGCCGGGGCTATCATCAACGCGCGCATCAGGCGCCTCTATTTCGGCGCAGCCGACCCGAAGGCCGGAGCCGTGGGTTCGGTTGTGGATCTTCTGCGCATGCGCGCTTTCAACCATACCCCGGAGATTTACGAGGGTATCATGGAAAGCCAATGCAGAAAGCTGCTCACAGATTTTTTCAAGCCATTGAGGTAAGATACGAAAATGTCGATATATAGAGGCTTCTAAGAGGTTGCCGCGCTTTACTCGCAATGACAGTTCGGGTATGTCATTGCGAGGAGCCTTTATTCAGGTTTCATTGCGAGGAACGGACGTGACGAAGCAATCTCGCAAATTACTGCGTTCCACTTGCAATAGTACCCTTGTTTAATCTTCGTTTGAGCTGACAGAAAGTAGTGTTGCGGAAACGGCATGGATGCCTTATAATAAAAAAGCGATTCACTTAAGAGTTAAACCTGGAGGGTTGTCCGAGTGGTCGAAGGAGCTGGTCTCGAAAACCAGTATACCATTTTTGGTATCTAGGGTTCGAATCCCTAACCCTCCGCCACAGGGGAGCTGCCTGTTCTGCAAACTTGCAGCTCCTGTTTTATTCCCTTTTTGGGTATCATTGTGAAGAACGAAGTGACGAAGGAATCTCACGCTCCTCGTCACTTGCTCGCAATGACACCCTCATTATCAGCGTCGCTTCCTTCCGCAGGCTTGCTTCTTTTTATTAATGACAGTACAAGCAGTATCAGCGGGATTATAACCTGAAAGGTAATGGCATAGTAGGAATATATCCTTTCAGTCCAACTGAACAAATCCAGCACGTTTTCAAAATCCCATACGGAAAGCACGACGCAAAAGGCGCCGACTGCCCTTGTGAGATTAGTATAGTTTTCAATTCCCGCAACCTGACTTATAGCTTTTGTCGCCGCATAAATGCAAACCCCAATCTTTGCTCCTCCTCCGATCATCAGGTTTATATCTACAAGTGGGTCCACATTAGCCTCCGGAAAAAGCAGTGTTGTCGAATGGGGAACAAATGTGACACGGCTCATCAGATCGCTTCCCAGGACAGATATATCCCTGAAGAAGATTACGATGCTTATCAATGCTGATAGTGCCGCCGAAACAAACACGATCTTCTTCAGCTTTTCCTTTCTGTTCAAATTCGGAAACAGCATAAGGAACGCGACGGTTTCCCCAAAGGGAAAGGTTATATAACTAAGGGCTGCTTTCAGTACGGGTCCCATCCCGTTTTCCAGGACAGGCAGGAAAGCCGTGAAATCATTGACCGTGATCAGTGACACACTGACAATGAGGATGAACGTGGGAATTATCGGCACCAAAAGCTCGCCCATTCTTCCCATTACCTCTACGCCGCCATTGACCCCATATACCACACCAAGTGCAAATATGCTTATTAGTACAGTCATGGGCGTTTCCGGAAAGGTCACTGTACAGATAAACTCGCCAAAATCCCTGAATACCAGCGAAGCCAGGTGAATGAAGTACCATATATACAGGACCGCAATAATACTGCCCAGGACCTTTCCCATCTTTTCCTTCAATATTTCCACCAGGGTTTTTGAAGGGTTCAGTAACGAAATGGCCGCATAAATCAACATCAGCAAAGCGCCGCCTGTTCCGCCGATGATTATGGCAAGCCATGCATCGTTTTTTGCTCCCAATGCGGGAGCCAGTATCACGGTGCTTCCAAACAGGAATCCCGATAAAAGCATAAACAGTTGTAAACCTGATATCCTTGTCTTTCCCATCACTTTGCAATTCCAATCATCTTAAATACAGCTTCTATCAGCCGTGAAGGAGCAACAGGCCTTATCCCCGCTGCCAGAAGCAAACTGACTATCAGGCCTGCACCCATGAGGAAAAAATACAGCACGTAAACCTTTGCAGGTTCTTTGTTCCGTATGAATATCCGCATGTCATACAGGATCAGGATAATAAAAACCGCTATTATTGCCAGCAAAATGCTATTCACCTTTCCCCACCGGGTTTATCACAAGGCCTACGCGCATTATTTTTGCATCCACCCGGATGTCCGCCGGAAGCTTGCTGAAGATGTTATGCCAGTCATTCTCTACCTCTTTCCAACATTTTGGATAGTATTTATGCAAATAGATGCCAAAACCGAATATGTCGCTGGCAAACTCCTTCTGGCACTTCTCCAGCGCCATTTCAATCTCTTTCCCTATTTCCTCTCCAAGTTTTTCCTCCAGCATATAAAGGGTTTCCAGCGAGTCTAATCTCCCTCCGCTCCCGTATTCCCCCACATTCGCTTCGGCATTCACCCTTATGATGAGCATTGACGGCTTGCCGTCTTCCACCTCCACACTGACAGACCCTTTCGACCTTATAATCTCAAATGCCGCCTTACCATTATCAACAGGTACATTGACAATACCTCCTTTCAATTCGTTATCCGCAAACAGGAATCCCCTGGTTTCATACGGATTGAGCCATCCTGCAAGCTTTCCGTCCCTGAAAACCGCAAGGCCTTCGGTCCTCACTTCTTTATCACTGGATTTTGTTATCTGGCCGGCGGTAGGCTGTCTTCCCTTGCAGTCCATATCCTTGAACAGGTCAATTAGTAAGGTCTTTTTCACCGTGCCCCGGGCAGCGGTATTTTCCACAGTACCCCTAATATACACGGCAGGTATTGTATCCATATCGCTTTCTATCCTGAGGAGTTCGTCGGGGGTTGCATCCTTCGCCACAATGACATCCACCAGGTAACTCACCTCATGATCCCTTTCAAAGAAGTCCAGGATCTCCCCTATGCCCTCCTGTGCGAGTTTTTCACCTATGATCAGAACCTGGGCTGTGCTTAAAAACAGTTTCTTATCAACAACTGCCAACATACCCCTTAAAGCCTCGAAAACCGTTTCACCTTCATTGGATGCGACAAACACGGGCTTTGACTTCTCGCCACCGCTTCCGCCTCCCGCAGACGCTGGCTGGATCGCGCCCGGCTCCGCCACCTGCACCGTTACCAGGATTTTGCCATCTTCGGTCCGTTCAAGTCCCATACCCGCCACAATATTGATTTCAGTCAGCGGCCTGTTATTCCAGCATCCGGCCAGAAGCAAGGGGAAGATAAGAAGGAGGATTAACAGGGCTTTGCGCCCTTTATCCTTTTTGACTGTCACGTCCCTTATCCACCTCCTGGCGTTTTGAACCTTTAACACCTCTTACATTTTCCTGCTGCCTGAGTATCTTGGGTCTTGTTATCATAGCCCAGATGGGAACCATGATCAGGGAATCCTTCAGATCATGAGCAGTAAGGGGGGAGAACGGCGCCAGGTATGGAATTCCGAAGGATCGCAGCGTGCAAAGGTGTGTAAAAACAGCAACGACTGCAACCATAATTCCAAGGAACCCCAAGAAATTCGCCGCGGCCAGGAAAACAAACCTTATCAGCATGGTCGCGCGGATAAGCGGCGGAACAACGAAGCTGCAAACTGCTGTGATGGCTACGATGATCACCATAAGGTTACTGGCAATTCCCGCCGCCACCGAGGCCTCGCCAAGCACAATTGCTCCCACAATGCTAAGCGCCTGGCCGATAGGCCTGGGCATACGCACACCTGCCTCCCGCAGCAGTTCAAAGGCTATTATCATTAACAGCGCTTCAATGAAAGGAGGAAACGGTATTCCCTGCTGTGAGGCTGCAAGCGTGATCATCAGCTTGAACGGGATTACCGTATGATGGAATACCACCAGCGCCACATAGAGGGCAGGGAGCAAATTCGATGTCAAAAGCGCCAACAGGCGGAGCAGGCGCATAAAAGAGGCAAAAAAGGCATGGTCGAAGTAATCATCGGTTGCCTGTATGGATTCGATGAATAAATACGGAACAGTCAATACATATGGTGTGCCATCGCATATTATGGCTACACGCCCTTCCAGCAGCTTCCCGGCCAGTTTATCGCACTTTTCGCTGTTTCCCACCAGGGGGAAAAGGGTTAAGCGGTTGTCGGCAATGTACTGCTCGATAATGCCGGTATCAAGGATGGCATCGGTATTGATTTTCCCGAGCCTCTCCTTCACTTCCCTGACAATCTCCTCGTTTGCAAGGCCTTTGATATAACAGATGCAGATATCTGTTTTTGTCCTCTCTCCCAGTTGCATGATCTCCATCTTCAGGTCAGGGTTCTTTATCCTTTTCCGAATAAGGACCATATTTGTAGGCAGGTTCTCAACAAAACCTTCCCTTGAACCCCTGATGGAGGTCTCTGTATCCGGTTCTTCCACCTGCCGCCCCTCGGGACTTTTTACTCCGACCACCAGGGCCCGGTCTTCTCCGTCTATGAATATAACGGCATCCCCGGATACGATGAAGTTAACGGCCTGCCACATTTCATGGACTTCCTTGATATCGCTGCTGATGACTATGCATTTCGAAAGCTGCTGGTATATACTGCTGCTATCCTCGGACTGCACACTTGGCAGATAATCAAGTATCGGATGGATCACGTCCTGGTTCAACAACCTCCTGTCAACAATGCCTTCAATGTGCACAACCAGGATCTTTATCCGGCCGTCTTTCCCGCATGAGATCTCCTTGATAACAAGGTCGTTGCATTGGGAAAAAATTTCGTCAAGCCTGGCTTGAACTGCTTTGATTTTTCCCGGAATCGGCCCGTATGAACTGGCATCGACACGAACGTTTGCGAACTTATGCTTTGCTTCTCTGTACCTTTCCCTGATCCTTCCAAACATCTCTGAACCACCTGTTCTGGATTATGTCCATTATTCAACGGCAAAATACAATATTATCCTGCCTGTTTCACAGGCGATGTATATTATTGAACCGATCATACCGATAAATTAAATGAAAGAGTCGATACATGAAATGTGAAAAAATGTGATTTTATATATTGACAATTGTTTGACAATCTCTTAAAAATTATAAATTGTTGCTGGCCAGGCAACCTGAAGCTTATATTTGAATAGCGTAGCAACTTATGCTAAGGGCAAACCTGCCGAAAGACAGGGACGCAAAGCCGCGGGTCTAAAACCTTACGGTCATGATAGCCGGGCTGCCATAGGTTTTATTATCTGAGTAATAGAGCCATGGCCTGTTTATGCCCTGGCTCTTTCGTTTGGTTTGGGACTATGGTGATAAAGTTACGGAAATATTTGTATTAATACGATAGAATTTACATTGAGGCGGGGATGCTATGAGCTTTAAGGGCAGGATCATAGAAGGTGATGACCCCGACTACATTGCTGAGTTCATCTATCGTTCGGGGAATACGGTAATCAGTGGTATGGCCAGGATAGTCAGGAAGCAGCCAAAGCTTGAGATATCCTACTGCAACCTTTCTGCTGATAAAGTCAGGATGCTCGGCGAAGAGGACCTGACCAAGCTGGAACTTGAGATTACCAACCTGGTACTGAACGACCTGTTGAAGAAGAACAAGTGAAGCTTACAGGTTACCGGCAGAAGCTTATATGCACATTAAAGAGATTGCCTCGCTTAACTTGGATCCTTTCACAATGATAAAGGGGGGCATTGTGAAGGGATAGCGGCGAGGCAATCTCTTATGTTTTCCCATTTTTGCGGGTAACATCTATTCCTGTGTCATTGCAAGAAGCAAAACGGCAAAGCAATCTGAGCGTGCTGCGCATTACCTGCAATGACATTTTATATTATACCGCTTTTCTCCCGGGTGGTGCAGCTTCCAGTCTGCCATTCCTTTGATAGTTTCTCTTTCCCCTGAATAAGGCGAACACCGTATTCAGCAGAAGCTTTATGTCCAGGAGAATCGAATAGCTTCTGATATAGAGCAAATCATACCGCAGCTTATCCTCGGCCGACGTGTCATACTTGCCATAAACCTGCGCATAGCCTGTAAGCCCTGCTTTAACAAGGGTCCTGTACTTGTATGTAGGTATCTCGGCATTGAACCTGTCGGCAAAAACCGGGCGCTCCGGCCTGGGTCCCACAAAGCTCATATCACCTTTCAGTATGTTGAAAAGCTGTGGAAGTTCGTCAATCTTAAGTTTTCTTAAAACAGAGCCAATTGGCGTCACCCTGGGGTCGTCCAGCGATGAAATGACAGGGCCTGTAGTTTTTTCGGCATCGTTCACCATGGTGCGGAACTTGTAGATCTTAAACACACGGTTACCCTCGGTTACCCGCTCCTGGCTGAATATGACGGGTCCGGGTGATGTGGCCTTAATCAATATGGCACTTATCAGCATGATGGGTGAACTGATGATTAGCCCTATAAGCGACAGAACAATATCAAAGGCTCGCTTAAAGAAGCGCTGTTCACGGGTAAGCCCAAGCCTGTCTATGATGAA